>JBEPZV010000004.1:0-46714 GCA_041640655.1 bacterium | reverse complement strand
CCGTACGGAAGAGCGCGTGACCCGGCTGGAGGAGCGCATGGCTCAACTGGAGGAGATCGTCGCGGCCCTGGCCGAGGCACAACGACGGGCCGAGGAGCGATTGGCCCGACTGGAGGAGACTGTGGCAGCTCTGGCCGAAGCGCAACGCCGTACGGAAGAGCGCGTGACCCGGCTGGAAGAAGCCGTCGCGGCCCTGGCGGAAGCGCAATGGCAAATGGAGAAGCGGGTGGCTCGATTGGAGGAAGTCGTGACCGCACTCGGCGAGGATGTTGCGGCGTTGACGCGCGCTCAACAACATGCCGAGCAACAAATCGCCGTCCTGGCCTCGAGCGTGGACGCCCTGACGAAACGGATGGACGCGATCAGTCATGACGTCGCGCGCCTGAAGGGGTTTCACCTCCAACACCAATATGAACGGCATGCCCCCGCTTACTTCCGCGCTCTGGCGCGAAAGATTCACGTTCTCTCCTCAGAAGAGCTGAGTGCGTTCGTCGAGAGCGCCGTCGAAGAAGGGAAGCTGGCGGATACCGAAGCCGATGAGATCATCCGCACGGACCTCGTCGCGCGCGGGCGCCATCCGGAAGAAGGCAGTGAGCTTTATCTCGTCGTCGAGGTCTCCTGGGGCATCGGCTTATCCGATGTCGAACGGGCTGCGCGACGCGCGCTCCTGCTCTCTCAGCTCGGTGTGCGGGCGATTCCGGTCGTCGCGGGAGAGGGCATCACTGAAGAGGCGGCGCATTTGGCGCGGCGCTTGAATGTCTGGCGAGTGATTGACGGGCGAGCGATTCCCCCGATCGAGGCGCCCCCGGCATCTGACGCAGAGGGGGAAGCAACGCCTCCTCTTTTATAGGGGACGTCCTCCCGTCACATGATCAGGGCGCATATCACACACGCGCAGGCGAGCTCATCGGATCCCCGTCCGGAGCGCATCATGGCAGGGAACGTCTTGCTCCGCCTTGAAGGCATCACGAAGACCTTCGGTGGAATCGTGGCTCTGGAGAGCGTGGATTTCGAAGTGCAGGCGGGTGAGGTTCATGCGCTCATTGGAGAGAACGGAGCGGGAAAATCCACGCTCATGAAGATCGCCACAGGCGTTCACCAAGCTGATCGCGGTCGCCTCCTGTGGAAAGGGCAGGTCGTGAGACTCCACACGCCGCGCGATGCGCATCGCCTGGGCATCCGCATGGTACCGCAAGAGCTGACGCTCGTCCCTCAGCTGAGCGCTGGGGAGAACATCTTCCTGGGGTGTCTCCCTCACCGAAGGGGGCTGTTCTCCTGGGTCCGATGGAAGGAAGCGCACGAACGCGCGCGCGCACTTCTTTGCGAGCTCGGCCATGATCTGGATCCCACGCGCCCGGTGAGTGAGCTGAGCGTCGCCGAGCAGCAACTTGTGGAGATCGCCAGAGCTCTCGCCTTCGAAGCCGAACTCCTGATCCTCGATGAACCGACCTCTCCCCTCTCCGAGCATGAGACGGAGCGCCTGTTTCAGGTGATCGCCCGACTGAAAGCGCGGGGCATCGGCGTCATCTACATCACGCACCGCATGCGGGAGATCTACCGCATCGCCGATCGCGTGACGGTCCTGCGCGACGGTCGGCATGTGCTGACGCGACCGATCGCGGAGACTACGCCGGAAGAGCTCGTGCGCGCCATGGTCGGGCGTGAACTGAGGGAACACTTCCCGGCGCGTGGTCCCCGGATGCTCGGCGAACCGATCTTGCGCATCGAGCGATTGACCGCGCCGGGGCGATTCTACGACGTCACCTTCAGCGTTCACGGGGGGGAGATCGTCGGCCTGGCGGGGCTCGTTGGAGCGGGCCGAACGGAACTGGTTGAGGCGATCTTCGGCGCGCGCGAATACACGTCGGGGACGATCTGCATCGCCGGCCGTCCGGTGATGATCCGAACGCCCGCCGATGCCGTGCGGCACGGCCTCGCCTTGGTGACCGACGATCGGAAGACCAAGGGGTTGATCCTCACCGCTTCCGTGCACACCAACATCATCCTCCCGGTGCACGCACGGATCGCCCACCTCGGGCTCTTCGTGGATGCGCGCGCGGAGCGGCAGCTCACCGAACGCCTCATTCGCGAGCTGCGCGTGAAGACGCCGAGTGCCGATCACCCGGTGATGCTCCTGAGCGGAGGGAATCAACAGAAGGTCATCCTGGCGCGGTGGCTTGCCACGACCCCCCGCATCTTCCTACTCGATGAGCCCACGCGTGGCATTGACGTCGGGGCGAAGGCGGAGATCTACGAATGGATTCGACGACTCGCCGACCAGGGAGCCGCGATCCTGCTGGTCTCCTCCGAACTGGAGGAGCTTCGGCGATTGGCCGACCGCATCCTCGTCATGCATCGCGGACGAATCGTCGGAGAACTCTCGCGAGAGGAGGCTACTGATGATCGCATCCTCTATCTCGCCACCGGAGGAGGAGAATGAATCGCGGGGGCTCATCCGCGTTCGAGAACGCCAGTCGAATGCTTCATCCCGACCTGATTCTGCCGCTACTCCGGCGCTTCGGCCCCCTTCTCGCCCTGCTCTTGATGAGTGGAGCGCTGGCTGTCCTCTCGCCACACTTTCTCACCTTCGACAATGTGCTCAATGTCTTCCGGCAATCGGCCATCAACGCGCTGCTGGCCCTGGGGCAACTGCTCGTCATCATCACGGCGGGGATTGATCTCTCAGTGGGATCCATCCTCGGGCTCTGCTGCGTCGTGGTCGCCATGCTGCTGAAGGCCGGAGTGCCGACGCTGGCCGCCATCGTCGCGACGTTCGCTCTGGGAGCGACCTTGGGGATGATCAATGGACTGCTGTTCACAAAGCTTCGCCTCCCCCATCCGTTCATCCCGACGCTGGGAATGATGAACGTGGCGCGCGGATTGGCGCTGGTGCTCTCCGGAGGATTTCCGATCTCCGAACTCCCGGAAGATTTCCGCTTTTGGGGAGCGGGGGCCTTTGCGGGCATCCCCATGCCGGTGCTCATCGTCGTGGTCGTCTACGCCTTGTTCCATCTCTTCCTCACGCGTACGACCATCGGTCGCGACATCTACGCCATTGGGGGCAACAAACAGGCGGCGCTTCTGGCCGGCATTCCGGTGGATCGGCGCCTCATCTTGGTCTATACCGTGAGCGGGGGACTGGCGGCTTTGGGGGCCATCATCCTGGCCGGACGGATGAATTCGGGATTCCCCTTAGCGGGCGTGGGCGCCGAACTGGACGCCATCGCCGCGGTGATCATCGGGGGAGCGAGCTTCTTCGGCGGCGTGGGCACTGTGTGGGGGACGCTCGTCGGCGCCCTCATCATGGGCGTCTTGAGGAACGGGTTGAACCTCCTGGACGTCTCCGCCTATTGGCAGACGACCGTCATCGGCATCGTCATCGTCGTCGCCGTGTGGGTGGACGTCCTGCGACAGCGCGCCGTGGAGAGACGACGCGCGCTTCGCGCGTGAGCTCGCCCTCACCAGAAGCGGCGGGCCAGATAACTCTTCGGAACGCCCACAAGTTGCGCCTTCATGGAGAAGCGCAGGCTGTCATGAAGGAAGCAGACGTGCGTGCAAAAGCAGCGATCGCGGGCGATCGCGGCGACCTCCTGCTGCCGAATCGCCGAATCCCAAAAGGCGGCGAAGTCCATATCGTACTCGCGCAAATTTCCCAACGGCGCGCGCAGCTCGCAAGCACGAACATCGCCGTTGAAATCAATCACGATCGCCGTCTCCCCGGCCGTGCACGGCATGGGCCAGGCCTTCCCATGAGCGTAATTGGCGAACTGCACGCGGTGATGGAAATTGAACGTCCCCACGTAGATCATGCGCTTCATCCAGCGGGCCGCCGCGCTCGGATCATCGAAGGCGCGCCGCGCATACTGCTCCTGAATGCGCGAGATCTCACCGTAGAGCGCTCGCAGCTCATCGGGGGGGACGGCCATGAGCGTCGGGTCCAGAGGATCCCCCCTTACGATCTGAAAATAGTGGCCGTCGAGGACCCGCTGCCTCAGGAAATACTCGGCCAGCGGGATCAGCTCTCGGTAATTCTCCCGACAGATGACCGAGACGACGCCGACCCACAGCCGCTTCCGAAATCGCTCCCGAAGCGGCTGGATGAGGGCGATCGCCTGTTCGACCTTCGCGAAATTCCCCGGGACGGCGCGGATGCGATCGTGCGTCGCGGCGAGCCCATCCACGGAGAAATTCACATAGACGGTCAGCGTCTCGTTCTCTTCCAAGATCCGCTCCACGAACGCGCGCGGGCGCTCCGGTTTCAATCCGTTCGTCGGAAAATTCAAGCTCTCGATCCCATTGTGGCGGACGAAGAGGCGCACAATGTCAGGCAGGTCCTCTCGAAGCGTTGGCTCGCCCCCGCTCAACAGGAGCTGCGAAAAAGGCGGCATCGTGCGGGAGAGCCGCTCCAGTTCCGCCAAGGTCAAATCCCCTTCCTCATTCAATGCCGACCAGTAAAAGCACGTGCGGCATTTCGCATTACATCGCGAGGTGACAAAGAGGATCACCGTGTGCAAACGCTTCTCCCGACGCAGATGTCGCAGATACCGGATGAACGCGCCGAATTGAGACACCGCAGCTCCTCCAAAGACCTCACCGTGCGTAGCGTCTCAGTATAAGCGGAACCCCCGCGAGGCGTCAAAGGGGCGGAGCGCAGGGGCTTCCTCGCGCGGGGGAGGGTTCCGTAGAGTCAATCGTCTATCTTCTGAAGCAGGAGGGACGCAGATGAGCGGGAAGCGTCGGTACGGCATAGGAATGGGACTTCTGCTCGTCGGCGTCTGCCTCGCACTCACAGGCGAGAGCTGCCGCCGCACGGGGACGATGAAAGCTCACCGCATCGCCGTTGTGACCAAAGCCCTGGACAGCGAATTCTGGCTCACCTTGAAACGGGGAGCCGAGGCAGCCGCGCGCGAGCACCCTGAGGTCGAGGTCGTCGTGCTCGCTCCCGAGCGTGAGATCAATATTGACCAGCAGGTGGCCATCCTGGAAGATCAAATCCTGAAGAAGGTCTCGGCGCTCATCGTCGCCCCGGCGGGGGCCGCCGAGGTCATCCCCGTACTTCAAAGGGCGCGCGCTTCCGGAATCCCCGTGCTCCTGGTGGATACGGATGCCCCCTGGCCGGAGAAGCTGAGCTATATCGGGACGAACAATCGGCTCGGAGGGAGACTCGCCGGTGAATACATCGTGCGCGCGCTCGGCGGGAGGGGGAAAGTCGCCGTCATTCGCGGCATCCTGGGCGTCGCCGCTCACGAGGATCGCGTGGCCGGATTTCAAGAAGCGATCGCGCGCGCGCCCGGTATCCAGTTGGTCACCATTCAACCGGCCAACAGCGAGCGGGCGCTGGCCATGACCGTGATGGAGAATATCTTGACCTCGCACCCGGACCTGCGCGCCGTCTTCGCGACGAACGATCAGATGGCCCTGGGGGCTATGGAAGCTATCGCGGCTCGGAACCTGACGGGGAAGATCATCCTCGTGGGATTCGACGCGACACGAGAGGCCGTGCGGGCTGTCAAGGCCGGACGGATGCATGCGGTCGTCGCCCAACACCCGTTCGAGATGGGCCGACGCGCTGTCGAGGCGGCGATCCGGGTTCTCCGCGGAGAGCCCATCGAGAAGCAGATTGACACGGGGACGACGCTCGTCACGCGCGAGAATGCGGACGAGTTCCTGAGAGAAGGAGGGATCCCATGAAGATCGCCACGGCTCCGGTGAGCTGGGGGATTTGTGAAGTCGAAGGGTTGGGCGCTCGACGTCCCTATTCGGAGGTCCTTGACGAGATGCGCCTGGCCGGATACGAGGGGACGGAGCTCGGCCCCTATGGATATTTGCCCACCGATCCGGTGCTCCTGCGAGAGGAACTCTCGCGGCGTCAGCTGGAGTTGGTCACGGCTTTCGTCCCGATTCCGCTCTCGGAACCGGAGCGCTTCGAGCATGGGCTCCAGGACGTCCTACGTGTCGCCGACGTGTTGCAGGCCCTCGGCGCGACGCTCATTGTGCTGGCCGACGCGCTCACGCCGCGCCGTCTGGCCATCGCCGGGCGCGTCACGCCGACCGATGAGCTCACCGAAGCGCAGTGGAGGGAGGCGGTGGCCTTCCTCCACGAGGTCGCTCGAGCATGCCGCGCGCGAGGATTGCTCGCCGCCTTCCATCATCATGCGGGGACATTCATCGAGACCCCGAGAGAGGTCGCTCGGCTCCTGGCCATGACCGATCCTGAGCTGATCGGCCTCTGCCTGGATACCGGCCATTATGTCTACGGCGGGGGCGATCCGGTGGAAGCCGTGCGAGCCTATGGGCCGCGCATCTGGCACGTTCATGCGAAAGACGTCCGCGCGGAAGTGCTCGAGCGCGTCCGGCGAGAACCGCTCACGTTCGCCGAAGCTGTTCGAGAAGGCCTCTTCTGCCCACTGGGTGATGGAGTGGTGGATTTTCCCGCGCTCATTCGAGAACTGAGCGCATGGGGATATCAGGGCTGGATCGTCATCGAGCAGGATGTGGATCTCGGCCAATCCGAGGTCGCCCCTCTGCGCGACGCCGCGCGAAGTCGGGTCTATCTACGACACGTCCTCCAGACGCTGGGCCTCACAGATTGATCCGACTCCGCGCCTCTTGAGCATCGAAGGCCGGCTGACTCTCTCGCTTCCGTCCCTTCCAGCTCATCGGATCTTGCGACTTCTGCACGACGAGATCAATCCGCTCGGTCTCCATCTGGATAACGTCCAGATGCTCTGGCATGAGCACCTGAGGGTTCGCGAGCCGGAACCCGATGAGGTTCGCTCGAATGGCGTTGGCCGCATTCGCCGCCTCGTACCGGAGCGAGAAGAGCGCCTCCTCCATGATCTCGAGCTGCCGCTTCCACGTCTTGGCTCGAAATCGCCAGAGGCGACATCGCCAGAAGGCGACAGTCGCGAGGATCACCGGCCCGAGTGCGACGATCGCGATCGCTGAGAGAGGTATCTCACCCAGCACGAGCCATCCGACCCCCACGCTGAGGGCATACGCGAGGATGAAGAAGAGGGCTGATGTCCGCCACGTCATCGCCTTCGGCGCTTCACTGATCCCCATCGCCTCCGACGCCGCCACCGAGACATCCCCGATCACCGAGAGCGTGACTTGCGTCGGTTCCTTGCGCGAGCCCTCCGAACTCACCGGCTGACCCGCAGGATCGCCTCGAATCCGCTCAGCCTCCGTCATAACGTCGCCCCCTTCCATTCGGGGAACACCTCGCGAATGAGTGGATCCTTCAGGAAACGGTCCTTCTCCGTCTCTTGCGCTTCCGCCTCGACGATCACGTGAGGATCCATCACCGGTTTCCCCGAAGCCAAATACTCGACGCTCTGCAACTTCTCCTTCTTCACATAGACGTGGATGTTTCGAGCCGCTTCGTGAAGCTCCAGGAGCACGCGCTGAGCGGTCTCTCCCGGCTTCGGATCCAACGAGCTGGTCAGCCCCATGACCTTCCGTTCCTTCTCGAAGAGTCCCATCTCCTGAACAGGGGTGCTGTCGAAGACATGCGTGAGGAGCGTATCGATCGTCTGCTTGACGGGCACGACATACGCGGAGCCGTTGTAGACGTCGTCCACGAGCAACTCCCCTTGAGTGCCCGCGTGATGGATCGCGATCATCCGGAGCCGATATTTGTCGTAGAAGATGTTGTGATGACGAAACCCCGCCAGCAGCTCCTGATTCTCTTTGCGGATGAACTCCTGCATCTCGGCACGGCTCGCCCCCTTGCGATGCAGGAGCTGGAGGTTATGCCGCACCTTATTACAATACCGATCCACGAGCTGGATCTTGACGTGGAGCTCGCTGATCCCCAGCAGGCATTCGCCGAGCATGTAGATGTAGTCGAAGAACATGAACCGGAAGCGGAGGCCGTTGATGGGCGATCGCGGCGTCATCGGGCTCCTCCTCCGAAGATCGGGCCGGGGATCGCGCGATCCCCGAGCCCGCGAGCGCGTCAATTCTTCGTGAAGAGCGAGCTGAGCCGATCCACGACCTCATCGAAATCGCGGACCTCCTCCTCGGGGACGCCCGAGATCTCACCCGCGCGGACGGCGGCCTGGACGACTCCCGAGGTCACGATCTGGGCCAACTGCTCGGCCTGTTGCCGGAGTCCCTTCAACTGCACCAGCGGCGTCTGGACTGATGTCCCGCAGCCGTTGCCGCATCCGGCGCTCAGGCTGAATCCGCTCGGCATGGCGAAATGGCTCGTCATCACCGAATCCGCCCCGGCCGTCAGTTCGATCCACTCATGGGCGTTGTACACGCATCCGGGATCGCCCGCTTGGATGTCCCCGGTATAAGCGAGCGAACGGGCGCGACACCCGCCGCAGTAGTGCCGATAGTCGCACACGCCGCAGTGATCGCCCCGATCCTCTCGATCCGAGAGGACGCTGAAGAGCGCGTTCTCCCAGATCTCCTTGAAGCTCTGCCGACGAATGTCCCCCACCTCTTCGGAGGGGATGTAGACGCAGGCATTGATGATCCCATTGGGCTGGATCGAGCAATAGCATCGTCCGGCACCACATCCGCCGATGTAGCGCGAGAGCACGAGCGTCTTCTTCCCCTCGCCCTTCCCCGCGTGGCCGGTGGCGAAGACTCCCTCCTCAGAACCGTAGATGATGCAAGAGCGCCCGAATTGCGGCGCCGTGGAGATGATGCTGATCTTCCCCTCGGCCAGATGCCGCTGCAGCTTGCGCATGAGCAGCTCGCGCTGCCCCGGCGTCAGATCATGATGCATGATCTCCTTGCCGCGCCCGACCGGGATGAAGTTGAAGTGGGCGAAGGTGCTGCAGCCGAGGTCAATGGCGAACTTCACCACCTCATCCACCGTGTGGACGGTCTCGCGGGTGAAGCAGGTGGCCATGCCTGTCCGAATGCCCGCCGCCACGGCGTTCCGAATGCCCTGGATCGAGCGCTCCCACGCTCCCTTCAGTCCGCGGAACTCGTCATGCTCCTCCGGATTGATGCTGTCAATGCTCACCTCGATGTACTTCACGCCCACTTCCTTCAACCGGGCGCACATCTCCGGCGTCAGCAGCATCCCGTTGGTGGCGATCGTCACATGGAACCCCCGCTTCTTGCAGTGCTCCAGCACGGGCCACAGATCCTTCGCCACCAAGGGCTCGCCTCCGGCGAAGGCCACAAAGGGCACATACTCATCGGCCATCTGGTCGAGGAGATCAAGCTTCTCCTCCGTCGTCAGCTCATCGGGCATCGGCTTGTGCTTGGCGTCCTGATAACAGTGCTTGCAGCTCAGATTGCACACCTGCGTGATGTTCCACACGACGAAGAGCGGAGCCGTGAACCGCTGTGGCACCGTCAGCCCGTAGGTCCCGATGCTCTTGGCCGTCAGTGCCAGCGACTTCACCGTCGGCGTGTGGTGGAACAGATGCTTCTTCATCGTCTCCTTATCCAGACCCGCCTTCTTCAGGGCGAGATCAATGGCCTTGTTCGACCAGTACCACTTCAGGCGGGTCCAGAAGTCCGCATTCGGATTATCGTAGTTCTCGCAGAGTCGTTCGAGGAAGCACTTCCCATCTGGCCCCCGCTGGGTCATCCACAGGAGCGCCTTGCGAACGGCCGGCTTGGAGAGGATGTCCTCCAGCGGATGATGCGCTTTGGGAAGCGTCACCGTCACCTTCTGGACCTGCGGTCTCGCATAGGTCATGACCTTCTGAGTCGTTCTGCCGATGTACATAGCCGTCCCTCCTTAGATCGAAGAATCACCGCTCCATCTCTCGACCTCTCCGACATAAAGACGACCTTCTCGACCTCTCGCACCATCGTTTTCCGCCCCCCAGCCTCCGGCTGACGCGGAGTATTATATGCCAAGGGCCGAATCGCGAGTCAAGCTTTTTTTCAACAAGAGTGCAAAAAAAATCCCGCCCCGCCTCGTGTCCCTCTTGAGGGCACTCGCGGGACGGGGCGTGTCCGACAAAAGGCTGGCGCACGGGACCGGCTCGCGTGGGCTCATCCGACGCCATGACACTTCTTGTACTTCCTCCCGCTGCCGCAAGGGCAGGGATCATTCGGCCCGATCTTCGGCCCCTCATGCCGGATCGTGCGCGGCTTCTCCGGCTCCCCTCGCGCCGAGGCCGTGGCGCTGACGCTGGCATGCACGTACTGCACCCGCTGCGGGCGCCGACGCCGTTCCAGGCGCTCGCGCGGAGCCGCTTCGGCCGTGACCTGCAGATTCCAGAGGAAGCGGATCGTCTCCCGATCAATTCGGTCCAGCATCGCCTCGAAGAGCGCGAAGGCCTCTTTCTTGTACTCGACGAGCGGATCGCGCTGCGCGTATCCCCGCAGCCCGATGCCCTCCTTCAGGTGATCGAGCACGAGCAGGTGATCCTTCCACTGCGCATCCACGATGTTGAGCATGATGATCCGCTCATAGTAGCGCATGGCCTCGCGCCCGAGCAGCACCTCCTTCTCCTCGTACTTCGCCTTCAGCTTCGGCCAGATGAGCTCCTTCAGCTCCTCCCGCCCGAGCTGCTCATAGTCGGGGACCTCGGCCTCCAAGTCGAAACCGTAAATGTGCCGGAGCTCGATCTTCAGACCGTTGAAGTCCCATTCTGACGGGCTGACCTCATCGCTCAGATACTGCTGCAGCAAGTCCTCCAGCAAGTCCTCGGCCAGGCTCAGGATGTAATCTCGCTGATCGGCCTCCTCCAGCAACTGACGGCGGAGGCCGTAGATGGTCTCCCGCTGCTTGTTCATGACATCGTCGTATTCGAGCAGGTGCTTGCGGATGGCGAAGTTGTGGGCCTCGACGGCCTTCTGCGCGCGCTCGATGGCGCGGGTGACCATCTTCGACTCGATGGGCTCGCCATAGGGCCAGCCGCCCAACCGATCCATGATCGCTTTCACGCGCGGCCCGGCGAAGATGCGCATGAGGTCATCTTCAAGCGAGAGATAGAAGCGCGAGGAGCCCGGATCGCCTTGCCGTCCGGAACGCCCGCGGAGCTGATTATCAATGCGCCGCGCCTCATGTCGCTCGGTCCCGATGATGTGCAGACCACCCAGACGGACGACCTCCTCGTGCTCCTTCTCCGTGATGGCCTTGGCCTTCTCATAGGCCGCGCGCCACTGTTCGGGGGTCGCCTCCTCGGGATTGATCTCCTGCTTCTTGAGGAACTCCTTGGCCAGGAATTCAGGATTCCCCCCGAGCAGGATGTCCGTGCCACGCCCGGCCATGTTCGTCGCGATCGTGACGGCTCCTTTGCGCCCCGCCTGCGCGACGATCTCCGCCTCCCGCTCGGCGTTCTCCGGCTTCGCGTTCAGGACGTTGTGCGGAATACCGAGCTTCTTGAGCCGCCGAGAGAGCATCTCGGAGTTCTCGATCGAGACCGTCCCCACAAGAACCGGCTGCCCGCGCGTGTAGCACTCCTTGATCTCCTCGATCACCGCGTTCCATTTCTCCTCGGCCGTGCGGAAGACCAAATCGGGATGATCCACGCGGATCATCGGCTTGTGCGTGGGGATGACGACGACGTCCAGGTTGTAGATCTTCATGAACTCCTCGGCCTCGGTCTCGGCCGTGCCGGTCATGCCGGCGAGCTTCTCGTACATGCGGAAGTAGTTCTGGAAGGTGATCGTCGCCAGCGTCTGGTTCTCCGCTTGGATGCGCACCCCCTCTTTCGCCTCGATCGCCTGATGGAGGCCATCGGACCAACGGCGGCCGGGCATCTGCCGTCCGGTGAATTCGTCCACGATGATGACCTCGCCGTCTTTGACGATGTAGTGATAGTCCCGCTTGTAGAGATTGTGCGCGACGAGGGCTTGCGTCAGGCAGTGCAGCAGGTCCATATTCTCCGGCGCATAGAGATTCCCGCAGCCGAAGAGGCGCTCGGCCTTCTCGATTCCCGACTCGGTGAGGGCGACCGTGCGCGCCTTCTCGTCCACCTCGTAATCCACGCCTTTGACGAGCCGTCGCGCGACGGCGTCGGCGTCGTAATACTTCTGAACCGTCTCCTCCGAGGGCCCGGAGATGATGAGCGGCGTGCGCGCTTCGTCAATCAGGATCGAGTCCACTTCGTCCACGATGGCATAGTAATGGCCGCGCTGCACGCACTCGGAGAGATCGTACTTCATGTTGTCGCGCAGATAATCAAAGCCGAACTCATTGTTCGTGCCATAGGTGATGTCGGCCAGGTACGCTTCTTTCCGCGTGCACGGACGCAGCCGCGCCAGCCGGGGGTCGGGATTCTTGTACGTCGGATCGTAGAGGAAAGAGGCCTCGTGCTGAATGACGCCGACGGTGAGCCCGAGCAGGTGGTAAATCGGCCCCATCCATACCGTATCGCGCTTGGCCAGATAGTCGTTGACCGTCACCAGATGACACCCTTTCCCCATGAGCGCGTTCAGGTAGAGGGGGAGCGTCGCCACGAGCGTCTTCCCCTCACCCGTCTTCATCTCGGCGATCTTCCCCTGATGGAGCACGATCCCCCCAATGAGCTGCACGTCGAAATGGCGCATGCCCGTCGTGCGGCGCGAAGCCTCGCGCACGACGGCGAAGGCCTCCGGCAGCAGATCGTCGAGCGTCTCCCCATCGGCCAGGCGCATCTTGAACTCATCGGTCTTCGCCCGCAACTGCTCGTTGGTGAGCTTCTCCACTTCCGGTTCGAGCGCATTGATCTTCTCGACGATCGGGCGGATCTTCTTCAGATACCGTTCATTGGCCGTGCCGATGATCTTCGCCAGAATCTTACTCCACATACGTCACTCCTTCCCCCCGCTTCGCGCGGCGTCTCCTGAATCCCACAAAACGTGATTGTACCCGATGGGGAGAAACGAGGGCAACAACCGCTGCGATCCCCTCCCCGGAGCCCGGACTTTGAAAACCCCCGCCCGCTCTGATACAATCGGCCTCTCATCGAGGGGGAGCACGAGATGAGGGAGCTGATCCATCGCCCGCGCCGATTGCGTCGGACGCCGGAGTTGCGCCGCCTGGTGCGAGAGACGCAGCTCTCGGTGGATGACCTGATCTATCCGCTCTTCGTCTGCCCCGGCGAGGGTGTGCGCCGAGAGGTCGCCTCGATGCCGGGCGTCTACACGCTCTCCATTGATCAGCTCGTCGAGGAGGCCCAGGAGGTGAAGCGGCTGGGTATTCCGGCCGTCATCCTCTTCGGCATCCCGGAGCGAAAGGATGAGGTGGGGAGCGAAGCCTATGCCGAGGACGGCATCATCCAGCGGGCGATCCGCGCGCTCAAGCGGGAGGTCCCGGGTCTGCTGGTGATTGCCGATACATGCCTCTGCGAATACACCAGTCACGGCCATTGTGGCCTGGTGCGCGATGGGGAGGTCCTGAACGATCCGACGCTGGAGCTGCTGGCGCGAACGGCCGTCAGTCAAGCGCGCGCTGGGGCGGACATCATCGCGCCGTCGAACATGATGGATGGCTTCGTCGCGGCGATCCGCGGCGCCCTCGATGAAGCGGGTTTCGCGCACATCCCGATCATGTCCTACGCCGTCAAATACGCCTCGGCCTTCTACGGCCCGTTCCGAGAGGCGGCGCAAAGCGCCCCGCAGTTCGGCGACCGACGCGGCTACCAAATGGATCCCCCCAATGCGCGAGAGGCCCTGCGCGAGGTGGAGCTGGACATCGAGCAAGGCGCCGACATCCTCATGGTGAAGCCCGCGCTCCCCTACTTGGACATCATCCGCCTGGTGCGGGAACACTTCCCAGTACCCGTGGCCGCGTATCAGGTGAGTGGCGAGTATGCCATGATCAAGGCGGCCGCTCGGCTGGGATGGATCGAGGAAGAGCGCGTCGTCATGGAGACGCTCATCGGCATCAAGCGCGCGGGAGCCGATATGATTCTCACCTACTTCGCCAAAGATGTCGCACGAAGACTCCAGAGCGATAGATGAGGTCTGGATGCGACTGGCGCTTGACGAAGCGGCCGATGCCGAGCGCCTCGGCGAGGTCCCCGTGGGGGCTGTGGTCGTTCTCGGGGAGAAGGTCATCGGGCGCGGGCACAATCGCGTCATCACAGATCGGGACCCCACGGCGCACGCGGAGATCGTCGCCCTGCGCGATGCGGCGCGATTCCTGAACAACTATCGGCTCACGGGAGCGACGCTGTATGTGACGATCGAGCCGTGCCCGATGTGCGCGGGCGCCCTGATTCATGCGCGCGTGGCGCGGCTCGTCTACGGGGCCGCGGACCCACGGGCCGGAGCCGTCGCTTCGCTCTTTGAGCTCTGCACCGACGCGCGGCTCAATCACCGCGTGGAGGTTCGCGCCGGTGTGCTTGAAGCCGAGTGTCGGGAGATGATACAATCCTTCTTTCAAAGGAAACGCGCGCACGCTCGGTCGGAGCGCGTCGAAGAATAAGCTCCGGGTGCCGAGCGCCTTCGGCGGAGGGATGCTCCGAATTGGCAAGGGGCCGGTCTCGAAAACCGGTGGGCCGCGAGGCCCTTGTGGGTTCGAGTCCCACTCCCTCCGCCACGGTTCTTTCGGAGGGATGGCCGAGTGGACGAAGGCGCCGTTTTGGAAAAGCGGTGTAGGGGCACAAACCTCTACCGTGGGTTCGAATCCCACTCCCTCCGCCAGACCCTGACAGGCTTCGGGCTCCGTGCGACGGCTCGCCTGCGAACCCCGCCAGGCCCGGAAGGGAGCAACGGTAGTGGGATGAGTCGGGTGCTGCGGATGCTCCCGAAGCCTGGCCAAGCAAGAGGATTGACATCGGATCACTCATGCACCAGGTCATCGCCCGCAAGTGGCGTCCTCAACGGTTCGAGGATCTAGTCGGCCAGGAGGCGATCGCCCGCACGCTTCAGAACGCCCTTCGGTACCGGCGGTGGCATCACGCCTACATCTTCGCGGGCCCGCGCGGTGTGGGGAAGACGACGACGGCGCGCCTCTTCGCGAAGGCGCTTAACTGCGTGCAAGGGCCGACGCCGGAGCCGTGTAACGAGTGCCCCCCGTGCCGAGAGATCGTGCAGGGGAATGCACTCGACGTCCTGGAGATTGACGCGGCCTCGCACACGGGCGTGGATAATGTCCGCCAGGTCATCCTCGATACGCTGGCTTTGGGCCCGGCCCGCGATCGCTACCGCATCTTCATCATTGATGAATGCCATCAGCTCTCGACCAGTGCGTTCAATGCCCTGCTGAAGACGCTCGAGGAACCTCCGCCTCACGTCCTCTTCCTGATGGCGACGACGGAGTTGCACAAAGTCCCGGCCACGATCCTCTCTCGATGCCAGATCTTCGAATTCCGCCTGATCCCCGAGGGCAAGATCGCCGAGCGCCTGCGACAGATCGCCGACGCTGAGGGGATCGCCATCTCCGATTCGGCCCTCCGAAGGATCGCCCGCGCCGGACAAGGCAGCCTGCGCGACGCGCAGTCACTTCTGGAGCAAGCGGTGAGCTTCGCCGGGCCCGGAGAACCAATCTCAGACGAAGTCGTGACGGCGGCGCTCGGGCTGATCGGCACCGAGACGCTGGTGACGGCGGCTGAGGCCATCGCTGATCGGGATGGCGCGCGGCTTTTGCGACTCATCCAGGAGTTGAGCGAACGGGGCTATGACCTGCGCCGCTTCTGCCGCGACTTGATGGCGCATTTCCGAAACCTGCTGGTCGCCAAAGTCATCGGTCGCGATCGCGAGCTGCTCCCGCTGAGCGACGGGGAGACGGATCAGCTTCTCGCCCAAGCGCGACGGTTCCAGGAAGAGGAGATCGTCCGCGCATTTCGCGCGCTCACGGAGCTGGAGCAAAATCTCCGATACGCGAGCGAGCCGCGCTTCTCCCTGGAAGTGGGTCTGCTGCGGCTCGCGCATCTGGAGCGTGTGCGACCGCTCGCCCAAGTGATCCGATCCTTGGAGGAGCTGGAACGCCGCCTCGCCCATCTCACACCGTCCCCACCGGCGACGGAGATGGCGACGCCACCGCGCGCGGAGTCCACGGAGGACGCTCCCCTCCGTCCGCAGACGCCTTCTTCGACGGAGTCGCCCGACGCAGCGCGCACCGAGGTCGAGCGCCTCAAGGAGGAGTTGCGCGAACGCGGGAAGATGCTCATTCTCGGCGCGCTCGATAAGGCGAAGGCCATCGAAATCGCGGGAGAGGCGCTGCGCGTGACGTTTCCCCCGCACCTGGCCGTCCACCGGGAGACGCTGCTGGACCGCATGAACAAACAGGTGATCGAGGCTGTGGCGCGACAGGTGATCGGTCGCCCTCTGACGCTGCAGGTCCGAGTCGAAGAAGACCGCGCCCGCACCCCCTCGCCCGATCAGCAGGCGCGGGCTGTGGTCGAGGCGGATCCGATCGTCAAGGCCTTCGTGAAGACATTCAAAGGCGAGATTGTGGAGATCGTCCCTCCGGAAAAGACGATGCCGGAGGAACCGTGAGACTTCACCATGAGGAGGCGAAGATGAAGTTCCCGAATCCGCACGAGTTGCAGAAGATGCTCGAACAAGCGCAGAAGATGCAGGAGGAGTTGCGAAACGCGATCCAGCAAATCCGCGTCGAAGCCTCATCGGGCGGCGGCGCGGTCACCGTCACGATGTCCGGCACCAAGGAGGTCGTCGCCCTCAAGATTGATCCGGAAGTCGTCGGGGGAGACATCGAGTTGCTGCAGGACTTGATCATCGCAGCCGTGAACGAGTGCGGGCGTAAAGTGGATGAGGCCATCCGGCAACAGGCGCTGAAGAATTTGAACCTGAACCTCCCGGGCCTCTGGTGAACGGCAGCGATGCTCGACTACGCCGAGGCCATTCATCGGCTGATCGAGGAATTGAAACGACTGCCCGGCATCGGGCAGAAGTCGGCCCAACGCCTGGCGTTTCACATCCTGCGCATGGAGGTGGAGGAGGTCCGTCGCCTGGCGCGCACAATCGAGGAGGTCAAGGAGAAGATCATCCTCTGTTCGATCTGCCACAATCTGACTGATATGGATCCCTGCCGCTTCTGCTCCAACGATGCGCGCGATCGGAGCGTGATCTGCGTCGTCGAGGAGCCGTACAACGTGGCGGCGATTGAGCGGACGCGCGAATATCGCGGGCTCTATCACGTTCTGCACGGCGCGCTCTCCCCGATCCGGGGGATCGGTCCGGATGATCTGAAGATCAAGAGCTTGCTCGAGCGCTTGCGCTCGGGACAGGTGAAGGAAGTGATCATCGCCACGAATCCGAATACGGAGGGGGAGGCGACGGCCAACTATCTGGCGCGTCTGCTGAAGCCGCTCGGCGTGCGCGTCACGCGCATCGCCATGGGATTGCCCGTCGGCAGCGACATTGAGTTCGCCGACGAGGTGACGATGCACCGCGCCCTCGTCAATCGGCGCGAGATGTAGGAGGTCGAGCGTATGGAGATGACACCGCCGCCGACGTCAACGGAACGGCCACTCAAAGCGATGAAGCCCAACCAGACCAATTGCGATGAGAAAGACGAGAAGGGGAAACCCTGCTGGGGCCCGCTGAAGGTCTGGCATACGGCTCCCTCGGATATTCGACAGAAGGCGCCCGCGGGGATGGTCCTCTACCGCTGCCAGGCGTGCCTGACCGTTTACTACGGGCCGCCGCGCGAGTTGCCCCTGCGACGCATCCCGCGTCGCGTCTCGATCCTCGGGTGGTGAGCGACCATGCGCTGTCCGAGCTGTGGCGCGGCGAATCCTGAGACGGGACGCTTCTGCTCCCGGTGCGGCGCGCGCCTCCGGGAGCCTCCCGATTCCCCGATCTTCGTCCTCCACCCGACCGCGCTCTTTGTGACCGCGCGGTATGTGGGGACGGCGATCGTCATCGGAGGCCTTCTGCTGCTGCTGGCGCACATGGAGCGCTGGCGGCCCGGCGCGATCCCCCCCTGGGGCATCGCTCTGGCCATCGTGCTGATCCTCACCTGGCCGCTTCGACACCACCTGGCGCGGACTTTCGAGACGTACGTCCTCACGGAGCATGGGCTCACCGTGACTTCGGGCGTGCTGCGACGCGTCTATCGCCACGTCCCGCTTCACAAGATTCAGGAAGTCGCCGTCATCCAAAGCGGATGGGGGCGTCTTCTGGGCATCGGGGACCTGGTCATTGATACGGCCGCCGAGGCCGAGAGAGTCGTGTTGCGAGACATACGACATCCGCAGACCTACGCCGATCTGATCCTCCGTCAGATCGAACGCGCATGAGGGACAGGCCATGAGCGCGGCACGGTCCCATCGAGGCATGCGAACCGCGGGCAGCGCAGGGGCGATTCTCATCCTCGTCTCGATAGCCTCTGCTCAAGTTCTCGAAATCCGAACGCCCCCGCTCATCGCGACGGCATTTGAGCGGCGATTGGGTTCGTGGCATCTCATCGAGCCCGTTCATGCCTTTCGGGCCTCCGAATACGAGGCGTACGATCCGCATCGGGGGGCCATCGCACGCGAATACGGATTGCGCGAGGCGGCCTTCGCCGACTACACCGATGGGCGACGGCGAACGGTGCGCATCGAACTCTTCCGGATGATCAATTATGTGTCCGCCTACGGCTTCTACTCCTTCGAACGCCGCGGGGGGGTCCGCGTGAGTGGGATCGGGACGGAAGCGGAAGCGGAGGAGAATGCCGTCGCCTTCTGGAAAGGGGATTACTATGGCCGCGTGACGATTCGGCGGGAAGCGAAAACCCGGGATCTCCCCGTGGGCGAGTTGAGCGATCTGGCCCGCGCCTTCGCCGAGCGTCTGGATGTCGGCCCGCATGAGATCCCCCTGCTCATCCGCCACCTGCCGGTGGAGGGGCGCATTCCGGGCTCGGAGCGCTTCATCGCCGGGCCACGCGGTCTGGCCGCGTTCCCCGGCTATGAGAACCCCGATGACCTCTTCCTGCTGGAGAGCGACGCCGTCGAAGCTGCCATTGCCGAATACCGGCTGAATCGCGCCTCGGCCAAGCTCCTTCTGGTCGAGTATCACACACCGCAGTGGGCCAAGGCAGCGTATGATCGCGTCCAGGCGCACTGGCAACGCCTCGCGCCCGCCGAGCGCGATCGTCGGATCTTCAAACGCGAGGGGAACTATCTGATCTGCGCCTTCGACGTCTCCGATCGCCCGACGATCGAACGGATCGTGAATCAGATCGAGTACACGGCGCACGTTCGATGGTTGAGTGGAGATCGCATTCGATTGGTGCCGAGTATCATCGAGGAATTCCCGGTGGGGCGATGGCTCATCGCCGTCTTCGCCTTCATTGGCGTCTTGATTGTGATCGCGATCGGTGCGGGCGTGCTCTTCGGCTATGGGTTCTTCCTCTGGAGACGGCGCCGGATGCAGCGGTATCCCTTCTCCGATGCGGGAGGCATTCAACGTCTGAACCTCGATGGCCTGACGTTGCCCTCCCCCCCGCCCTCACGGCAGCTCCCGCCCTGGCGGACGTGGGAGGAACCGCCTCCGGACTGATCCTCCCGCGCGATCGCCTCAACGGGTCACCGCTCCTTCGGACGCGGAGGAGACCAACCGCGCGTACTTGGCCATGACGCCGGAGCTGTATCGCGGTGGTGGGGGCGTCCATCGCGCGAGCCGCGCGGCGATCTCCTCTTGCGAGAGCTCCACATCGAGCCGCCGACGTGCGATGTCGAAGACGATCATATCGCCGTCGCGCACGATGGCGATCGGTCCGCCAACGGCGGCTTCCGGAGCGACATGCCCGGCCATCAAACCATGCGTCGCGCCGGAGAAGCGTCCGTCGGTGACAAGAGCGACGGCTTCCCCTAAGCCGGCCCCTTGCAATGCGCCCGTCACGGCGAGCATCTCGCGCATGCCGGGACCTCCCCTCGGTCCCTCATAGCGAATGACGACGACATCGCCCGGCTTGATCTCCCGACGCTGCACCGCTTCGAAGGCGTACTCCTCGCGATCGAACACGCGCGCTGGCCCGCGATGATAGAGCTTCTCCTTCCCCGCGATCTTCACCACACACCCTTCGGGAGCGAGGCTCCCCCACAGGATGACCAATCCTCCAGTCGGCGAGAGGGGGTCCGAGAGCGGGCGAATGACCGACTGTCCCGGCGTCTCCCGAGCGTCACGGGCTTCCTCCCCAATCGTCCGCCCGGTCACTGTCAGCGCGTCTTCATGGAGCAGTCCCGCCTCCGCCAACCGCTTGGCGATGACTCCGATTCCTCCGGCGCGGTAAACGTCATGGGCGACATACCGCCCCCACGGCTTCATATCGGCCAGAAGCGGCGTACGCGAGCTGATGCGGTCGAAGTCATCGAGCGCCAATTCCACACCCGCCTCGCGCGCGATGGCCAGCAGATGAAGGACCGCGTTCGTCGAACCGCCAGTCGCAGCGACGGCCGCGATGGCATTCTCCAGGGCCTTTCGCGTGATGATATGGCGCGGTCGGATGTCGCGTCGCAAAAGCTCCATGACGAGCTGTCCGCAGCGGAACGCGACCTCCTCCTTCTGTGGATCAGCCGCCGGAACCATCGCGCTCCCCATCGGCGAGATCCCCAGCATCTCACAGGCGGTCGCCATTGTGTTCGCCGTGAATTGTCCGCCGCAGGCTCCTTCTCCCGGACAGGCGACGTCCTCCAGCTCCCGCAGCTCCTCCGGCGTCATCCGACCGGCCGCGCATGCCCCGATCGCCTCGAAGACGTCCTGGATCGTCACGGCGCGCCCGTGGAACACCCCCGGCGCGATCGAACCGCTGTAGAGCATGAGGCCAGGGAGATCCAACCGCAGCAGGGCCATGACCGTGCCGGGGATCGTCTTATCGCACCCGGAGATCACCACCAAGGCATCCAGCAGATGGCCGCGCGCGACCAATTCGATGGAATCCGCGATGATCTCGCGGCTGACGAGTGACGTCTTCATCCCCTCCGTCCCCATGGCGATGCCGTCAGAGATGGCGATCGTATTGAACTCGATCGGCGTCCCTCCGGCAGCCCGAATGCCGTCTTTGACCTTCTCGGCCAAGCGGCGATGGTTATAGTTGCACGGCATGATCTCGATCCAGCAGTGCGCGACGCCCACCAGAGGACGCTCCAGGTCTTCATCGCGAAACCCCACGGCTTTCATCATCGCGCGCGCGCCCGCGCGGCTGAGCCCTTCGGTCAATTGAGCGCTCCATCGCTTCAACTCTCGACTCATATTCGCCTCCCCTCATTCTCACGAAGGTCGTGTGATTATAGCGCGCCAACCAGAGGTGAGGAAAGCGCGCGCTCTTGGGGAAGGAGAAGGCTTCGGGACCAAACTCTGCTAAAATAGGGAGCCGTGAACGAGGGGGCGCTCAGGGAGTTGCTGCTCGCTTTTCAGCGGGGAGAGGTGACGCTGGACGAGGTTCTCGCTCGGCTTCGCCATCTTCCCTATGAGGACCTCGGCTTCGCCAAGCTCGATCATCATCGGCTGCTGCGGCAGGGCTTCCCTGAAGTCGTCTTCGGCCAGGGGAAGACGCCCGAGCAGATCGCGGCGATCGTTGTCCGGCTCCTGGAGCGAGGCTCCGTGGTCCTCGTAACGCGGACGGACGAGGCGGCCTACACCGCCGTCCATCGTGTCGTCCCGGAAGCCGTGTATCATCCGCACGCGCGCATGATCACGATCCGTCGAGGTCCCCCTCCCGAACCCGAGGGATTGATCGCCGTGGTCTCGGCGGGGACGGCCGACATTCCCGTCGCTGAGGAAGCCGCCATCACCGCCGAAGCTCTGGGGAGCCGCGTGGCCCGCTTCTATGACGTCGGCGTCGCCGGGCTGCATCGGCTACTGAGCATCTGGGAGCCTCTGGCGGAAGCTCGCGTCGTCGTCTGCGTCGCCGGCATGGAGGGTGCCCTGCCGAGCGTCGTCGGAGGGCTGGTGGGTGTTCCCGTCATCGCCGTCCCGACCAGTATCGGCTACGGCGTCGGCCACGGCGGCCTCGCCGCTCTGCTCGGCATGCTGAACAGTTGCGCGGCGAACGTCGTCGTCGTCAATATTGACAATGGCTTCGGCGCGGGCGTCGTCGCCAGCCTCATCAACCGATTGCCTACGAAAACCCACTAAGGAGGATCGTCTATGACCACACCACACAGGACACAGCTCACCATGACGAGATCATGGTCCGTTCGCGGGATCAGCCTCATCATGCTCCTGCTGCTTCTGCTCGCCGGACTCCCGTTGGTTCGCGGACAGGGGCACAGTGATCGCCGGCCGATCACCGAGGACCTCTTCAAGAGCCTCGAGTTCCGGAACATCGGACCGGCGATCATGGGTGGGCGCATTGATGATTTCGCCGTCGTCGAGAGCGATCCGCGCATCATCTACGTCGCCACCGCCTCCGGCGGCGTGTGGAAGACGACTAACGGAGGCGTCACCTGGGAACCGATCTTCGACAACGAGGCCGTCAGCTCCATCGGCGATGTCACCGTCGCCCCCTCGAATCCGAACATCGTCTGGGTCGGCACCGGAGAGCCCAACAATCGGCAAAGCTCCTCGTGGGGCAACGGCGTCTACAAATCGCTCGACGGCGGAAAGACCTGGCAACATATGGGGCTCAACGATACGCATCACATCGGGCGCATCGTCATTGACCCGACCAACCCGGACATCGTCTATGTGGCGGCCCTCGGACGCTTGTGGGGGCCCAATCGAGAGCGCGGCCTCTTCAAGACGACCGATGGGGGGAAGACGTGGACGTGTGTGCTCTTCATCAACGAGGATACGGGTGTCGTGGACGTCGCCATGGATCCTCAGAGCCCGAATATCCTCTACGCGGCGGCGTATCAACGCCGACGCACGGCCTATGGATTCAACGGCGGCGGCCCCCACAGTGGCCTCTACAAGTCCGTGGATGGCGGCGCGACATGGAGGAAGCTCACCCGCGGGCTGCCCACGGGCGATACCGGACGCATCGGTCTGGACATCTATCGGCGTGATCCGCGCATCGTCTACGCCATCATCGAGAACAAGAGCGGGGGCGTCTTCCGCTCGGAGGATCGCGGGGAGACGTGGACAAGGATGAGCGATGTCAATCCGCGTCCCTCCTACTACAGCCAGATTCGCATCGACCCGAACAATGATCAACGCATCTGGGTCATGGGCGCACCCATGTACTACTCCGAAGATGGCGGACGGACGTTCCGCACCAACTGGGTCACGCGCATTCACGGCGATTTCCACGCCATGTGGATCAATCCGGCCAATTCGGATCACATCGTTCTTGGCTCTGACGGAGGCATTCACATCAGTCACGATCGAGGGCGAACGTGGGACTTCATCAACACGCTGCCGCTCGGGCAGTTCTATGAGATTTGCTACGACATGCGCACGCCCTACTACGTGTACGGCGGGCTCCAGGACAATGGGAGCTGGATGGGGCCCAGCCGCACGCTCTACACCGTCGGCATCACCAACGAGGACTGGATTCGCATCGGCGGCGGTGACGGCTTCTACGTCCAAGTGGATCCGACCGATCACAACATCCTCTACGTGGAGTCGCAGAACGGCAACATCACGCGCTTGCACCTGAACACGGGCGAGCGCCGCGTGATTCGTCCGGAGCCCAAACCCGGCCAGCCGCGATACCGGTTCGACTGGAACTCCCCGATCCTCATCTCGCCGCATGACCCGAACACGATCTATTTCGGGGGGAACCGACTCTTCATCTCCCACGACCGAGGCGAGACCTGGACCGAGACTCCCGATCTGACGACGCAACCGGATCGAGACAAGATGCCGATCATGGGCGTGATCCCCGGCCCGGACACCCTCTCGCGCCATGACGGCGTGGAGACATATGGGCAGATCACGACGATCTCCGAATCCCCTCTGCGCCCTGGGATCCTGTGGGTCGGCACCGATGACGGCAACGTCCAGGTCTCGCGCGACGGCGGCCGGACGTGGGAGAACGTCGTCGGCAATATCCCCGGCGTTCCGAAGAACACCTATGTGAGCCGCGTCGTCGCCTCGCGGTCCGGGGAAGGAACGGCCTATGTGACGTTCGACGGGCACCGCAACAATGATTTCACACCCTACGTCTACCTGACGACGGATTTCGGGAAGACGTGGAAGTCCCTGCGGAGCGACCTCCCGGATGGGCATACGATCAATGTCATTCGCGAGCATCCGCGGAATCCCAATCTCCTCTTCGTGGGGACGGAGTTCGGGCTCTTCGTCTCGTTCGATCGGGGCGGGCGGTGGATTCGCCTCAAAAATAATCTGCCGACCGTTCCGGTGGACGACATCCAAATCCATCCGCGTGAGAACGATCTCATCCTGGGCACGCATGGGCGGAGCATCTTCATCCTGGACGACATCACACCACTCGAACAGCTCTCGCCGTCCGTTTTGGAGTCTGATCTGCACGTCTTCGATATCCGTCCGGCGACGATGTACCGGCTCTACAATCACAAGGGCAACACGGGGCACAAGTTCTTCATCGCGCCGAATCCCCCTTATGGGGCCATCATTCACTACTACCTGAAGACGCCGCCGGGTGAGAAGGAGGAGGTCACGATCACGATCCTCGATCGCGAAGGGCGCGTGGTTCGCGAGCTGCGCGGGCCCAAGGAGGTGGGGATCAATCGCGTGGTTTGGGACCTTCGACACGAGTCGCCGGTGCGTGCGGACGCTGAACCCCCGGCCGGCCCCTTCGGCGCGCCACAGGGTCCATTCGTCCTGCCCGGTGAGTACACCGTGCGCGTCTCGGTCGGCACTCGGCAAGCGAGTCAGATCGTGCGCGTCGAGGAAGACCCGCGCCTTCAGATCAGCGAGGCCGAGCTTCGCGCGCACCGCGAGGCGTGGCATCGCGTGGGACGGCTCTACGCCACGGCCGATGCCGCGCGCCGTCGTATCGTCGAATTGCGCAACCGCGTCAATGAATGGACCGAGAGCTTGAAGCGACAGCCGGGTGTGCCTCAATCCGTACAAGCGACGGCTGCGGCCCTGCTGAGAGAACTGGATGACCTTCGGGATCAATTCGTCGCGCGTCCGCGTCCGCTCGGCTTCGCTGGACCGGATCTGCCGGGGACGCCGCGCCCGATCGTCGGACGCTTGGCGCAGCTCTATTCGGCCATCGGATCGTTCACGGCGCGACCGACGCCGCGACAAGCGGAGATGATCGAGGAGGTGGCGCAGGAGCTCGCCCAGTACGTGGAGCGCTTGAATCGTCTCATCGAGGAGACAATCCCCAATCTCAACCGACAATTGCGGGAGGGTAACATCCCGCATCTCAATCCGGGGGAGCGCATCATCGTGCCCCGTTAGCTCTCCCATCGGGGCTCGGGTCGAGGTCGAAAGATCTCGACCCGAGCCGCCCCACTGACGCGAGGGGAGGCCCGATCAGCGATACTCGTCAGGATCCGCCAATTGCACGGTTCCAATCAAATACCCGCTGGCGCCACTGCTCTGGCGTGCGGGACGTTCGGCCGGAGTGCCGGCGATCGCCCCCGGCAGCCGCATCGCGATGAAGCGCCCGAAGACGGAACGTCCGTCGCTCCCCTCAATGAAGAAGGCGCCGAGGTTGGCCACGCGAATGGTCGTTCGCCCTCCACGCGAGGGGATCGTCGGATCGAAGAGAAAAATGGGGACGATGCGGGGGCTCTCATTGGGCGGATAGCGATCGCTCCAGACATACCACTGTCGCGTCACGGGATCTCGCCGAAGCTGGGCATTGGGATCCTGCGCGATCAACGCGCTCACGCCCTGGCGCGTCGGACCGACCATATTCCCCGGTTCCGTCGTGAGCGTGTCGCCGATCTGCGCCGTTCCTCCCCATCCGAAGATGATGTTCTCACGATAGGTATCGGCCCCACGTCCGCCTAATGCGAGACCGTAGAAGTTCCCCGGATATTCCGGCGAATCGCTCTTCAGTTCGATGTATCGGCCATCCACGTCCCGAGGCGCGATGAATCCGGTGGGGGATCCCGGAGAGCAATCGCGATAGAGGCTCAGGTCCTGCCCTTGGAATTCCGGGTCGTAGGGAGACTTGTAATAATCGGCGTTGACTGCGATCCCCCGCCACGTATGAGGATTGGGAGTGAAGGGGCCGTGATCGTCATCTTCGGGCGTGACGCAGATCCCGCCATGTCCGAACTGATCCGGCGGCGCCCACGGGCGCCACCCTCCGGTCCCGCCGACGGCTGGAGTCACGACAGCCGCCGCGCGCACCCGGATATTCGCCTGGCGAATACCGAACAGACGCGCGAAGAACGTGCGCGCCGGTCGCGTGATGTCAATGAGGATGACGTTGCTTCGCGGGAATGTGATCTCGCTGCTGGAGAGAAGCACCTGTTGTCCGTCAGCCTGATTGCGCGCGGCGTATTCCATCGCCCAGCGCACAGCCGCCCCCTCGGCCGTATAGTTCCCCGGTTGCGCCAAGAGCCCTTGCGCGCCCGCGAGCGCCGCCGCATCCACGGCGTTCTGCAATTGATTCCGCACGACGTAGAGATACCCCACGTCCACCGCCAAGCTCGTCACGCCCACAATGGCCACCAACCCGGCGACGACCAGGATCAAAATCGAACCGCGATCCTCTCGATGCGCTCTTCTCACGTCGGCCCTCACTTCGATGGTGTTCGCCGCATGGGGCCGGCCGCCTCAATATCCCCCGGGATCGGTGAGCTGCACCGTCCCCAAGAGATACCCCCCGGCCCCACTGGTCCGGCTCGAAGGGCGCTCAGAGGCCTCTCCAGCGATCGCCCCCGGCAGTCGCATCGCGATGAAGCGCCCGAGGATCATGTTCCCCGAAGTCCCCTCGATGAAAAAGGCCGTGATGTTGGAGATACGAAATGTGGTTCGCCCGTTCCCCGGTGGATCGGTGGGATCAAAATGCACGATCGGCACAATTCGCGGACTCTCATTCACAGGATAAAGGTCGCTCACCACCTTCCACACGCCGTTCTCCTTCACCATGCGCGCCGTCGGGTCTTTCGCGATCAATTCGGTGATGCCCTGGAGCGTCGGCCCCGTCATATTTCCCGTCTCCGTTAAGAGCACATCGCCCAGTTGGACAGTCCCATCCCAGCCGTTGGCCAGATTAGCGCGATACCGATCAGCTCCAGTCCCTCCGAGAGCAACGGGGAAGAAGTTACCTGGACTGAAGGTCTGACTCACTTTGAGCGCGATCCGCTTCCCGTTCACATCGCGCGGGGCGATGAATCCCGTCGGCGCTCCGGGCGAGCAATCGGTGTAGATGCTCACGTCAGCCCGGGCGAACTCCGGATCATAGGGGGACTTGTAGTAATCGGAGGCGACCGAGATCCCCTGCCAGGTGTGAGGTGATGGATTGAACGGTCCGTGATCGTCGTCCGTCGGCGTGACGCAGATCCCGCCATGTCCGAACTGATCCGGTGGCGCCAGAGGACGCCACCCCCCTGTACCACCGATGGCCGGAGCCACGACAGCCGCCGCGCGCACCCGGATATTCGCCTGGCGAACGCCAAGAATGGGGCCGAAGAAGGTGTTCACCGGACGAACGATCTCGATCCGAATCACATTGGGTTTGGGGAACGTGATCTCGCTCGAGGAGAGCAGGACGGGTTGCCCCGCCGCCTGATTCCGCGCCGCATACTCGATGGCCAAGCGTACGGCCGGCCCGCTCGCCGAATAATTCCCCGGCTCCTGCAGGAGCCCTTGCGCGCCCGCGAGCGCCGCCGCATCCACGGCGTTCTGCAATTGATTCCGCACGACGTAGAGATACCCCACGTCCACCGCCAGCGTGGTCGCTCCTAAGAGCGCGACCAGTCCGGCTGTGGTCAAGACAACGATACTCCCTCGATCTCGCCGCATAGGCCTATCCCTCCCGGAGCTAGCTTAGCACCTTGGGGCTTCCTCGCAATCGGTCGAGGGGAGTATTTTCGAAGCTTGAGGATCGGATTTCATCGCGCGAAGAAGGCCGATCTCAGCGAGCGATTCCTGTGATCACGAGGACGGCCCCCCCGTCTGTGACCTCGCGCACAAAGATCGTCAAACCGGTTTGAGGGTCCACGAACGTCCGTCCGACGGTCAGAGCCGGATCGAACCAAGACGCCGTTTCTGGAGTCATATCGAGCAGGAAGCTCCCCCCCTGCTCATCCCAGCCCCCTAAGCGGACGATGACGCCCCGCGGGACGTTGAGGTTTCGCGACAGGAAGCGGTCGAAACCGAAGGGCACGCGGTATTCGACATAATACCATGTGGCGCGTCCGGCCTCCTGACTTCTGAGGATCTTGAGCGCTCTCGGACCATCTCCGACCCTCTGATAGGGGGCGAGCCGAAACGCCCCGTCCGCGACCACCGGGAGGAGACTGACGTCTTCCTCGCCCAACCACCCAAGCTGCTCCTTGTGAAAAGCGCTCAGATGTCCTGCGGCCATCCCCATGACATCCAGCGTGTCGCCGTATTCCAGGACCTGACACTCCGTCCCGAGCGCGACCCATCCGCACTCCAAAGCATGCGAATGCGAGAGACCAAGGCCGTGCCCGAATTCATGAGCGAGGACATCGAAGGTGAGTCTCCCGTTGATCCACGCCGCAGCGGGCGTACCTCCAATTGTCGCCAATCCCCACCACGGACATGCGTTTTGAGGGAACACGTAGACGAGATGCCCGTACTCCGAGAGGTCCAGACCTGATGTCGCCACGGTCGCGTGGGCTTCCTCGGCGAGACGAAACGGATTGCAGATGGCCGCGCTCATGCCGAGCGTGAACCAGCCGAAGACGTCTCCGACGAGCGATAGGCGCCCGTACGAATTCTCTCGGAAGAACTCGCCCGCCGTCGCCAGGACCTGGCGCGCCCCCTCCACGGAGTATGGTCGCACCGCTCGATCGGAGAAATTCAGTAGAAGCAGTGCGACACGACGCTCGATCAAAACCTCGCTTGAACGAGCGTCCTGAGCTTCCGGAGGCTCCTCAAGCGTGGCCCGGGAGACGATGATGTCCGCGCCCCGGCGAACTCCGCGTACGCGAACTCGCATCCCCGTCCGCGCGGAGAGCAGCGCAGAGGCCTCCCCCTGGAGTCGGAAGCGCTGCAGACCGCGGCGCAGGACATACTGCAGATGAGCCCGACCGAACCGTTCCTCTATGAGGACCTCCAATTCCCCTTCGATCTCGCGCTCCTGCGCCTGCCTTCCCCATGACGCGCGCTCCTCACCCATCGCCGCACCAGGGTCAGCCCACCGCGCATCGCCCCCCCTCAGCAGGATGAGGCCAAGGGCGAGGGCGGATCCCCACCTTCTCCCACGCGCGCCGTGGCGAGACGAACGTCGTCCGAACGGCATGCCCTCCCCCTCAAGGCGCGATCAAGGGAGGTTCTCCAGATGAGTTCGCGCTCGCGCACGTGCTCTCCTCAGGTGCCCGACGATGATACTCCCGCGCGCGACACGTCACAGCATCCGCGTGAGCCCGTTCACCGACACGGAGCGGCTCACCCGCGCTCTTCGAACCAGAACCGAATGCCCCATTCCTCCCATGACGACGCCCTTATTGTACGCGTCCCCCTCTTCTCGCTCAATCGGGCCGATGGCGGATTTTGCTCCCGGAAAATCTCGGATGGGGGTCGGGGGCGCGCTCACTCCCACGACCGTTTGCGGAGCGTCCGACAAAGGGGTATGCTTGGAGAGAAATCGTGAGCTGGGGCATTGCCGCTCAATGATCGGCGAGGACGTGCCCTGTGGGAAGCGCGCATGAAGGCCCTGGCGGAGATTGAGGGAATACACGGGGAGACATGGGCACCTATCGGATGATCACGCAGACGGCCGAGCTGGAGGCGCTCCGATCGCGATTGCTCGCGGAACCCGTGCTCGGCGTGGATACGGAGACGACGGCGCTGGATCCGTATCAGGGGCGCATTCGTCTGCTTCAGATCGCGACGCCGGAGGACGTCTTCGTGTTAGACCTCTTCGCGCTGGGGCCGCAGGCGCTGGAGGTTCTGCGCCCGGTCCTGGAGGGCGAACACCCGGTCAAGGTCTTGCACAATGCGAAGTTCGATGCGAAGATGCTGCGGCATCACGCGGGCATTGAGCTGGGCCGTGTCTTCGACACGATGCTCGCTTCACAGCTTGTGGCGGCTGGAGATATGACGAAACGGCATGGGCTCGCGGACGTCGCCCAGCGGTATCTGCGCGAGCGGGTGGAGAAAGCCCCACAATTGAGCGATTGGAGTGGGGAGCTGTCGCGCGGGCAGCTCGAATACGCGGCCCGCGATGTCGCGATCTTGCTGCCGCTGCGGCAGGCGCTCATTCAGCAGCTCAAGGAGCTTGGGCTCATCCGCGCCGCGAAGCTCGAATTCGAGTGCGTGCTCCCGACGGCCGCGATGGAGCTGGCCGGAATGCCCTTCGACGTCGAGCGCTGGCGCGCCCTGGTGGAGATGTGGGAACGGCGGCGGGCTCACTTGGAAGAAGCCTTGCAGAGCGAACTGGCGCCGGTCGCGACGCAGATGGACCTGTTCGGTCGCGCCGAGATCGCGATCAACCTGAATAGCCCGCATCAGGTCTTAACCGGATTGCGCCGGCTCGGCCTCACCGTGGAGGGGACGAGCGAGTTGGATCTGCTGCCGTATCGGGACCATCCCGTCGTTCGCCTGCTGCTTGAGTATCGCAGCGTGCAGAAACTGCTCAGCACCTTCGGACGCGGCTTCCTCGAACATCGGCATCCGGTGACGGGACGGCTGCACGGTGATTTCCATCAGATCGGCACGCCGACGGGGCGCTATAGCTGCAGCGATCCGAACATTCAACAGGTCCCGAATCTCCCGGAGATCCGAGCGTGTTTTCGCGCGCCCGCGGGTCGGCGGTTGATCGTGGCCGATTATTCGCAGATCGAGCTGCGCATCCTCGCGGAATTCTCGCAGGATCCGAAGATGCTCGAAGCTTTCTTGAACGGCCTGGACCTGCATCGGATGACGGCGAGCTGGATGTTCAAAGTCCCGCCCGAGGCGGTGACCAAAGAACAGCGCGCCATTGCCAAGACGATCAACTTCGGTCTGATGTACGGCATGGGCGCGGCGAGCCTGGCCGCGCGAATCGCCGAGGTTCGCGAACGGACCGACATCTCGCTGGCTGAGGCCGAGGCCTTGATCGCCAGCTACTTCGAGATCTATCGGAGAGTGGGCGAGTGGCTGCGCGCGGCCGGCGACACGGCTGTCTCCGTCCGGCACAGCCGCTCGCAGTCGGGACGACTCTGGCGGTTCCAGTTCGATCCTTCGGATCGCGAGCAGGTGGCAGCGATCCAACGATTGGGGAAGAACTTCCCCATCCAGGGCACGGGCGCCGATATCCTCAAGCGCGCGATGCGCCTGGTCTATGACGCCCTTCGCCCGTACGAGGCGCAGATCGTCAACTCGATCCATGATGAGATCGTCGTCGAGGTCGCCGAAGATCACGCGCCGGAGGTCGCCGAGCTGGTGCGCGAGCGCATGATCGCTGCCGGCCGTGAATTCATCAAGACGGTGCCGATCGAGGTCGAGGTCGTGATCTCCGAAGCGTGGACGAAATGAAGGGGCTCGACGTGAGGCTCCGAGCGGCCTCTCCCCCGCGCAGAGCAGGAGGCGCTCGGCCTCATGAGGATGCAGTGAGACAAGATATTCGACGCACGGGGGGACGCGTATGCGAATCTGCGCACAGTGTCGCTCTGCCGTAGGCGCTGATTGGCGCTTCTGTCGCTATTGCGGGGCGCCCCTGGAGATCGCTTCGGCGCCCGCATCTCCCACGGCGCGGGAGATGGAAGAGGAGCCAGAAACCCAACTTCTGGAATCGCGCGAGACGGCACCTGCGTATCTTCCACCGGAGCCCGGTCCGGAAGCCCACCCCCCTCCCAGACGCCGATTTCGACTGCTGGCCCTTGTGCTCATCGGCGCGCTCGCGCTCGGAACCCTCAGCAGTGCGGGCCTCTTCTTCTGGCACGAAGTCGCGCGATATTGGAACCCCGCGCGCCTGCCGGCGCGTCAAGGTGCCGAATTCTCCCGACGCCTGGCCCTGCCCTTCGGAAGCGAGGTCACCCTCGTGAATACGAACGGGAACGTGACCGTCACGACGTGGGCGGAGGAAGAAGCTGCGATCGTTGCGCGCAAGCGAGGGGGTGCGGATCGCGATCTCGCCGACGTCCGTATCGAAGTCACCCGAGAGAGAAATGCGCTCTCCATTCAAACCCTCCACCCGGAGGGCTCGGATGCCGCCGTGGATTATGAGCTCACGCTCCCGCGTCGCGTGAATCTCTCAAACATGCGCATCGTCAATGGGCGCGTCCATATCCGAGACATCGAGGGCGTCGTGCGGGTGCAGGTCGTCAATGGACGGATCGAAGCTGAGGGGATCGCCGGAGCCGTGCAGGCGGAGACGGTGAATGGGAGGATCGAGGTCGCCTTCACCCAATGCGCGAGCGATCGGGACACCACGCTCCGCTCCGTCAATGGTCGGATCTCGGTGACCCTGCCGGAAACTTGCGATGCCCGCCTTGAGGCGGAAACGCTCCACGGGGAGATCGAGGCCGATGATGCACTGGGATTGACGTTCTCGGAAGGCCGATTCACGGGACGACGCGCGGAGGGACGACTCGGTCACGGCGAGGCGATGATTCGCCTGAGCGCTCTCAACGGGACGATCCGCATCAGGCGCTCCCCAGAGTGAAACTGCGCCAAGGAGGGAAGGATCATGACCGAGAATCGAGACACGGCGATCGCCTGGAAATATCACGAGGCGACGAAACACTCCTACTGGAGCGTGCGCACGAGCGCGCACGTCCTGGATTGGGAGAATCAACCGCTTCCGTTCAAGATCTACCCGGAGCTGGAGGTGATGCCCTTGCCGCGCGAGGTGCCGGAGACGGGTGTCTCCACCTTCCAGGCGCTCGGCGAGCGCGTGCCCGCACCGGGTTCTCTGGCGAATCCGATCCCGGCGCATCCGACCCTGGCGATGCTCGCGCACATTCTCTTCTACTCAGCGGGGATCACGAAGAAGAAGACGTATCCCGGCGGCGACTTCTTCTTCCGCGCGGCCGCGTGCGCCGGAGCGCTTTATCCCATCGAGGTCTATGTCGTCTGCGCGGACTTGCCCGATCTCCCGGCCGGCGTCTATCACTTCAGCCCGGCGGACTTCGGACTGCGTTGCCTGCGCGTGGGCGATCACCGACCCGTTCTCGCCGCTGCCGCGGCATACGAACCCTCGTTGCGGTGGGCGCCTCTGGTCCTCGTCTACACGGCCATCTCGTGGCGAAGCGCGTGGAAGTATCGCGCCCGCGCTTATCGGTACCACTTCTGGGACTGCGGGATGATCCTGGCCAATGCGCTGGCGGCGGCCACCGCGTGGCGATTGCCGCACAAGGTCATCCTCGGCTTCCAAGATGACTTGGTCAATCATCTCGTGGGCGTGGATGGCGAGCGCGAGATGAGCTTGGCGCTTTTGGCTCTCGGGCAGACGGCTCACCCCCTTCCGATCCCGCAGGAGACCCCGGAACTCCCGGAAGTGACCTGGGCGGTCGTCCCTCTCTCGCGCGAGGAGGTCCCGTACCCCCTGATTCAGGAGATGCACGCGGCCTCGCGACTCCGAAGCGCGGCCGAGGTCGAGGCCTGGCGCGCGCGCGCGTTCGTGCGGCGAGAATCGGAGCCGAGGGCCTCGCTCATCCCCCTCGATCCCACTCCCCCCTCCGCGCTGCCCGATGAGCCCGTGGAGTCCGTCATTCGGCGCCGCGCGTCCACGCGACGGTTCGCGCGCAAGCCGATCTCTTTCTCCGAGCTCTCCACGATCTTGGAGTATGGGACGAGAGGATTCCCCTGCGACGCCCTCGATGGTCAACTCAACGATCTTTACGTGAACGCGCACGCCGTGCCCCCACTCGCTCCCGGCGCCTACGTCGTCCATCGCGACCGACGCGCGCTGGAGCTGCTCAAATCGGGCGATTTCCGCCGCGATTCCCGCTACCTCTGCCTGGAGCAAGACCTGGGCGGCGACGCGAGCGCGACGGTCTTTTTCCTGGCGGATCTTCAGACGATCCTCACACACTACGGGAATCGCGGGTACCGGCTCGCGCAACTGGAAGCCGGCATCATCGGCGGGAAGTTCTACCTCGCCGCGTATGCTTTGCGGCGCGGCGCCACGGGTTTGACTTTCTACGATGACGAGGTGACGGAGTTCTTCTCGCCTCACGCTGAGGGGAAAAGTGCCATCTTCGTGATGGCGCTCGGCGTCGCTGGCCCCCGCCCGCGATGGTGAAGAGAGCGGCGCGGGGGACTGAGGAGGAGGGCTGGTCATGACCGAGCAGCTCATCACCGAACAAGCGAACCCGCGCACGCGGGATATTGATGAGCGGAGCACGTTGGAGATCCTGCAGCTCATGAATGAGGAAGATCGGCTCGTGGCCGAAGCCGTCGGGCGCGAGCTGGAGCGCATCGCGGCCGCCGTCGAAGTGATCGTGGAGAGCTTGCGGCGAGGGGGACGCCTCTTCTACGTCGGGACAGGCACGAGCGGTCGTCTGGGCGTCCTCGATGCCGTCGAGTGCCCGCCGACCTTCGGCGTGCCCCCGGAGAAGGTTCAAGCGATCCTCGCTGGCGGTTATGAGGCCTGCTATCGCGCTGTCGAGGCCGCCGAAGATGATCCCATGGCCGGGGCCACCGCCATCGCCGAACGCGGCGTGAGGGCCGGGGATATCGTCGTGGGCGTGACGGCGAGCGGACGCACGCCCTTCACGCTTGGCGCCTTGCAGGCCGCGCGCTCGCTGGGCGCCATCACCATCGCCATCGCCTGCAACCCGAATCCGGAAGTCGCGCGCGTCGCCGATCTCACGATCGCGCCCATTGTCGGGCCGGAGGTGATCGCCGGCTCCACACGTCTGAAGGCGGGAACGGCGCAGAAGATGGTCCTCAACATGCTCAGCACGGCGGCCATGATCAAGCTCGGCTACACGTACGGCAATCTGATGTCGAACTTGCACCTGACGAACGAGAAGCTGCGGCGGCGCGCCATCTCCATTCTCGTGCAGGAGTTCGCTCTCTCGGAGGAGGAAGCTCGCCGTCGCCTGGAGGAGACGGGATGGGACGTGAAAACGCTCATCGTGATGTTGAAGGCGGGCGCTGGTCCGGAGCAAGCCCGACGCGCCTTGGAGGAGGCCGAGTTCTCCATCAAACGCGCGATTCGGAAGCTCACTTCGCCAGCCTGAACCGCCGGGTCTGCAATCGCGGGAATGCGCGTTCGGTCCCCTCGGACGGTCGAAGCAGTGGGCGGTGCACCCGACTTCTGCTCTTCTCCGCAAGGCTCGCGCGCGTCCTCTTTCTCCTCCTGCTGCTCATCCCGGGAGCGGAGTGCCGCCGTTCGCCCACGACGAGTTCGGAGCCGACGGACCGCACGCCGAGGCGTGCCCCTCCCTCCCCTTCGCGCGAAGCCGAATCGGACGAGGCGCGGTCCGCCCCCGCCTCACCGGAAGAGTTCCCCTCAGACGTGCCCATCTATCCGGGAGCGATCGCGCTCGTCGGCCGTCAAACGGCGACCCAGCTCACAATGACCTTCACGACCGAAGATGGACTGCCGCACGTGCTCGCTTTCTATCGCGAGCGCTTGCGGCGAGAAGGATGGGCGGTGCGCGAGCAAGAGGCACTTGAAGGCGCGCCGATCCTGGACGGACGAAAGGGCTCGCGAACGTGCCGAGTGGAACTGACCGAGGATCACGCGCGCACATACATCACGGTCGTCCTCTGGCTCCAGTCCGGAGTCATGAAGGAGTGAGCCCTTATGAGGACAGCGACCTCTCCCCGGTGGTTGACGCGGGGCGTCCTGGCCCTCGGATTGGCCAGCTTCTTCTCCGACATCAGTCATGAGATGGCGACGACGGTGCTGCCGGCTTTCCTCGCCCTGGAGATCCACGCGACTCCCCTGGCCCTGGGAGCGATCGAAGGGGTCGCCGACGGATTGGCGAGCTTCTTCAAGCTCGTGGGCGGATGGTGGACGGATCGCCTGGGGCGACGCAAACCGGTTGCCGTCTCCGGATATGCGGTGACGACGCTCGCGACGGCGAGCTTCGCACTGGCGACGAATTGGACGATGATCCTCCTGGGGCGCGCGCTCGCTTGGATGGCCCGAGGCTGGCGAACTCCCGCCCGCAATGCCCTGCTGGCCGACACGGTCCCGCACGAGGCGTACGGCAACGCCTTCGGCTTCGAGCGCGCCATGGATACCATCGGCGCGCTGGTCGCCCCGATTCTCGCCCTCAGCCTGCTTCAAATCGGCGCCAGCTATCGCCAGATCTTCGCCCTCACCCTCATCCCGGGGACGCTCGCCACCCTCGCCATCGCGCTCTTCGTCTCTGAGGCGAAGCGCCCGCCGCAGCCGGAACGGACGTTGCTCACGGACGTCCGACGTCTCCCCCGTCCTTTCGTCCTCTTTCTCCTCATCGCCGGTGTCTTCGGACTCGGACAATTCGCACCGACGCTTCTGGTGCTGCGCGCGACGGAACTGACGGGAAGCCCGGAGACGGCGATGGCGCTCTACGTGCTCTTCAACGGCGTGCAGGCAGCGAGCGCTTACGCCCTGGGGGCGCTGGCGCGGCGCCTGGGGAGCTTGAATCTGTTGGGGATGAGCTACCTCGCCTTCGCTCTGACGGCTCTGGGATTCGCCTTCGTCCAGGAGAATGTCCTCGCGTTGATCCTGCTCTTCGCTCTGGCTGGTTTCGCCGTGGGTGGTATAGAAGCCATGGAGCCCACCGTATCGGCCGAGTTGCTGCCGTCGGCAGTCCGCGGCACTGGGTTCGGAGCGCTCGGCGCGGCCAACGGGCTCGGCGACTTGCTCTCTAGCCTTCTGGTGGGAGTTCTGTGGAGCGCTTATGGACCCGAGGCGGGCTTCGGATTCGCCGCCCTCATGAACGGTGCGAGCGTTCTTCTGCTCGTGCTCTTGAGAGGGAGAATGACGCGTCCCATGTGGGAAGCTGCCCCCCCTCACTCTCCATGAGCGAGAATCACGCGCGCAGCGTCACTGAGCGTGCGCACGATGGGGCACTCAACGCCCACAGCCGAGTCGGCGAGCTTCCCGGCATAATCCACGAGCACCGGCCGCACGCCCGCGGCCAACGCTCCAAGATAGTCGAAGACGACATCGTCCCCCACATGCCAGGCGCGAGCCGCTTCGACGCCCACCAGGCGCAGCGCATAAGCGAAGATCTCCGGATCGGGTTTCTCGACCCCCACCTGGTAAGAGGAGACCACGCACTCGAAGTAGCCTCGAATGCCGAGCTGCGTGAGGAACAGCTCCAGTGTATCATCCCAATTCGAGAGGACGCCCAACCGACATCCGGCGGCGCGAAATCGCTCGAGCGCCTCCATCGTATCCGGGAAGAGCCGCAGCCAGCGCCCCGAGCGGTACTCCTCCCAGAGGTGCTGAGCGACGCGCTCCGCACATCCGTGACCCCCCACCTCCTCCAACGCCAGATGCACGAAGCGCCACCACCACTGCCGATATGCGCGCAGATCGAGCGAAGTCGGACGCGGCGGATGCATCCGCTCGAGCGCGCGCGCGATCGCCTCGCGGAGCGCATCCCTCTGGATCCACACCCCCTGCTGCGCGCACGCGCGAGCGATGATCTCCTCCAGATGTGGTGTACAAATCAGCGTCCCCCCCGCATCGAGGAAGACGAAATCCGGTCTCGCCATCTTCTGCTCCCCCGACCGTCAAAATCGGGATGCTCCTCCCTCACTCACCGAACGGGAACGATGCGCAGCAGCCGATCATCGCCCGATCTCGGGATGCCGCGCCCATCGCGATTACTCGTCGTCACGTACAGGAACCCGTCGGGTCCCTGCACGACATCGCGTAATCGCCCGAACTCTCCGACGAACAATTTCTCGAATCGCTCCACGCTGCGAAGATCCGACGAATGCACGGTCACCCGCCCGAGGTGCTGTCCGCGCAAGGCGGCGAAGAAGAATCGTCCGCGCCAGGACTCCGGCAACCGATCCCCGCTGTAGAACGCCGCTCCCGAGGGCGCCCACGTATCCAACCCCGACTCAAGGATCGGATCCACGAATCGGGGATCGCCACGAATCCCGAAGACCGACGGCCACCCATAATTCTGCCCGGGCTCGATCACATTCACCTCATCATGGCAGCAATTGGGCGGCAATCCCGAAGGCCCATGCTCCGTGCTGAAGAGCGCGCCGGTGACGGGATGCCATGCCAAGCCCTGCGGATTCCGATGCCCATAGCTCCACACAGGAGAATTGGGGAAGGGATTATCCGTCGGGATCGAACCATCGGGATTGAGGCGCAGGATCTTTCCCGCCAGCGACGCGAGGTCTTGCGCCGAGGCCGGAACGTTCGCATCCCCGGTAGTGACGTAGAGCTTCCCATCCGGGCCGAACCGGATGCGCCCACCATTATGGATCGTGCTCCCAGGAATGCGATCGAGGATGACGACGAGGTCTTCCCCTCGCCCTTCGCGATCCGTGAGCCGCGCGACGCGATTCCACAGGCGCGTCCCCTCTCGATACGTGTAGTACACGTAGACGAAGCCATTCTCCGCGAAATTCGGGTCAAGGGCGAGACCGAGCAACCCGCCCTCTCCCTCATGAGCAACGGGGATTTGCGCCCACGGCTCCGATTGCAGCTCCCCATCGCGGATCACCCGAATGCGCCCAGGTCGTTCCGTCAGGAAGATGCGTCCATCGGGCGCGAACTCTATGGCCCAGGGGATCTGCAGACCGCGCGCCACGACGTCCACACGCACATCCTCAGGCGACGTGCTCTCCGGCTTCACACATCCGGGGGATGGGGGGAACGCACCGAGGATCACGAAGGTGAGGACGCAGGCGCACCACCCCATCGGCGATGTCCCCCTCGCCCGCCTCATCACCTGACGACCTCCAGCTTCGTCACGTCTCCAGCGAGGATCGCCTCGATGCCCCCGCCTTCGATCTCCACAAGCAACGCTCCCGCGGGAGTGAGCCCACAGGTTCGCCCCCGCACGCGACGGTCGCCGCAGAGCACATTCACCCATTGGCCGCGCACGTAGCTGGAGAGCGCCATGTAGCGCTCGAGGACGCGCGCCTCTCCCATCGTCCTCCATACCTCATACCACCGCTGCAATCGCGCGAAGAAGCGGCGTCGAAAGCCCTCCGGATCATAGATCATCCCGGTCTCCCGACGCACCGACGTGGCTGCATCGGCGATCTCTTCCGGAAAGCTCACCTGATTGATATTGACCCCGACGCCGAGAATGATGTAGCGCACCCGCTCCTCGTCAGCCTCCAACTCCATGAGGATGCCGGCGACCTTTCGCCCGCCGATCATCACATCGTTGGGCCATTTGATGTCGGCAGCGACGCCGTACTCCTCCCGCAGCGTCTCGGCGAGCGCGACGGCGGCGACCGCGCCGAGCAGCGGCGCGCGCGCCGGAGGGATCGTCGGACGCAAGATGATCGAATGATACAACCCCTCCCCCCTCGGGGAATGCCAACGCCGCGCGTATCGCCCTCGTCCTGCCGTCTGCTCGGCCGCTACAACCGTCGTCCCTTCTTCGGCCCCCGCCTCGGCCAATTCGCGCGCCACGTCATTGGTGGAGGTGACGGAATCGTACCAATAGACGATCTCTCGCAACATACCCTCAGCGCCTCACAATAGTGCCATCTCGCCTCTGGCCTCGTCAAGCCGAGAGCCCTCGGACGCTGTGATGGGGACGGGCTCGACGACGGCTCCTCGATTTGAGCCCCCTCGATTCGATCGCCTATACTTGGGCGCGGTGAGGATCGAAGAGCGAACGGAGCGATGGAGAGGGGATGTGCCGGAGAGCCTCCGGCTCCCTCAAGGGGCATATCGCGCAGCGGTTCAGCGCGTCCTCCGCCGCGTCCTCGTCCTGAACCTCGTGGTCGTCGTGGGCAAGCTCCTCATCGGTTGGCGCGCGCGCTCGCTCAGCCTGATGAGCGATGCCGCGCATTCCTCCGTTGACGCGATGAACAACATCATTGGTTTGATCGTCATCCGCTACGCCACAGCCGCTCCCGACGCCGGCCATCCCTATGGGCATCGGAAGATCGAATCATTGGCCGCGTTCGTCCTCGGAGGCGTGCTCCTGGCCACGTGCATCGAGATCGTGAGCCGCGCGATCCACCGCCTGCACGATCCCTCGCTGATCCGCGTCCGCATCGAATGGTCAACCCTTGCCGTTCTGATCGGGACCATCCTCATCAACCTCTTCGTCTTCGCCTACGAGCGGGGAAAGGGGCGCGAGCTGGGGAGCCCGTTCCTCCTGGCTGATTCCCTGCACACGCGAAGCGACATCCTGGTGAGCGGATCGCTCCTCATCGGCCTCCTCTTCATCCGGTGGAAGCTCCCGATCCTGGACCCGCTCCTGGCTCTTGTGATCTCAGCCGCGATCGCGGTCAGCGGATGGCAGATCTTCGCGCGCACCGTGCCCATCCTCATTGACGCGGCTCCCGTCTCGGCCGAGCGCATCGAGGCGATCGTGCGCACGGTGCCCGGCGTCGAACAGGTCCGCCAGGTGCGATCGCGTAGCGATGGCGAGCGCATCTTCCTGGAGCTGACGCTCGTGCTCACGCCAGGGGACGTGCGCACCGCTCACGCCATCACGGAGCAGATCGAGGAGAAGCTTCGCGAGGATCTCGGCCCCTGCCACGTGGTGATCCACGTGGAGCCCTCATAGCCATATGGAGGGATCGGTGCGCGTGAGGAGATAAAATCCCCGCCCCTCTTCCTCGACGCGGAAGAACTCCTCGGCGATATATCCGGCTGCGAACGCTCGGAGAAACGCGCGCTGCACGCTCTGGCGCCAGCGGCGCGCCGCCTCCAGATCGCGGTGTTTCAAGGCAGTGATGTCCAGCGGGATCTCCACCAGGACCGGATCCCCTCCGAGCACAGCCTCCAGCTCCCGCTCAACGGGCGCTTCCGAAGTCGCGGCAGCCGGGTTCGCGATCGGCCACTGCCGCCACAGCTCGGGCGGCTGCGCGCGCGCGCCGCGCTCCACGCGCTCCAACCGCTCGACCACGCGCGCGCTCGCGATCGGCCAGGTGACCCAGAGCCGATCCGTCCCCAATCCCTGATGGAGGAAGCTGGAGCTGGCCTCTCCGTAGAAATCCACCTCATACCGATCGGCGTAGACGCCGAGCTTGGCGAAATTGAAATGGGCATTGCGCGCCTGGAGCGGATCGAACGTCCACGTGATCCGCCGAATCCCGCGCTCGAGCGCGCGCTCCCGCTGCGCCCGCTTGAGGAGGAAGCCGACGTTGTGCCCCTGATACTCCGGCCGCACGGCCAGCATGTGCGAGTGCACCGTGAGCTGCCCCTGCTCTACGCCGATGAATCCATAGACGAACCCGATCATGCGCTCGCCCTCGAAGGCTCCGATGAGGATGCCGCCCACCTCTTGCGCCGCGCGCAGATGAGTGCTCGGCACGATGTCCAGGTCCGCGAAGCCCCACACGTCCCGCTGCAACTGTTCCACCGCCTGCAGTTCGGCCATACCCTCCACATCTCGAATCACAATCGCCATGGTCCCTCACGCCTTCGGATGGGCTCGATCGTAGACCTCGATCAGCTTCTCCATGGAGACGTGCGTGTAGATCTGCGTCGTCGTCAATCGGGCATGCCCGAGCAACTCCTGAATGGCCCGCAGATCGGCGCCCGCATTCAACAGATGCGTGGCGCAGGAGTGGCGCAAACTGTGCGGGCTGATCTTCGGTGGGATGTCCGCGCACATCTTCGCATATCGCGCGATGATCCGCCCGACGCTCCGCGTCGTCAGGCGCGTCCCCTGATAGTTCAAGAAGAGCGCGCGCGGATCGCGCTCCTGCTCCGGCGCTTGAAGCAAGAGCTGCCCCCGAACCCCCAGATAGGCCTCCAGCGCCTCCAGAGCCTTTCGCCCGAACGGCACAATGCGCTCCTTCCGCCCCTTGCCCCGAACGCGAATCGAGCGATTCTTGAAATCCACATCATCGAGATTCAAATTGACCAGCTCGCTCACGCGCATGCCCGTCGCGTAGAGCAGCTCCAGCACGGCGCGATCGCGCTTGCCCAGTACCGTCTCCGTATCGGGAAGCTCCAGGAACCGGAAGACCTCCTCGACCGAGAGGAACTTCGGCAGCTTCCGCTCCAGCCGAGGGGTCGCCACCAGACTCGCCGGATTCATCTCCAAGACCTGCTCGCGACAGAGGTACTTGAAGAAGCTGCGCAGGGTCGCCAGCTTGCGCGCGATTGAGGTCTTCTTCTTCCGCTTCGCGTAGAGCGACGCGAGGAATTCTCGAATGGTGATGTGATCAATCTGGCGAATGTCCACCGAACGGCGATTCCCCGTCGCGTCGGCCGGCGCCAGATAGTCATAGAACTGCAGCAAGTCAATGCGGTAGTTGCGCAACGTGTGCTCAGAGACGTTTCGCTCGTACTTGAGGTGGTCCAGGAACGCGTCAATATACTCCTGCATGACTGCTCCTCCGGCGCCTATCTCCGCGGCGCGTAATACCCCTCGCGCGCGCGGGCGATCACCCCCTCGCGCTTGACGCGCACGGTCAATCGGCGGAAGGCGCCATCCCGCGCCTCGTTCGTGCTGTAAAATCCGAGGACGTACTGCGTCCGCAGCTGCTCGGTCACCCGCGCGAAGATCGGATCCAGCTCCTCAAGTTGCGCGGGGGAGAAGACTTCACCCCCCGTCTGACGCGCCAGCAGCTCCAGAGCTGTCTCGCCGATCAACTCCCGAACGTTCGCCGAGATCGGCTCCTCCACGTTGATCGCGTAGACGGTCGCCCCCACCTCGTGCACGCGCCGCAGGGCCTGACCGAGGGTCGCGCGACTGACCGTATCCCGCCCATCGGAGAGCAGCACAATGGCGCGCCGCCCCTCGACCGAGGCCAAGCATTCAGCCGCCATCACCACCGCATCATAGAGGGCCGTCGCCCCTTCCGCCTTGAGCCCGCGGACGGCGGCGACCAGTTGAGCGACATCCTCAGTGAAGCCCTGCCGCAGGACAGCTTCCGTGCTGATGGAGATGAGCGCGGCCAGATCACGCGGCCGCATGACGGAGCGGAAGAAGCGGACGATGGCTTGCTTCTCGAACTCGAGCCGACTCTTGACGCTCAGGCTCGTATCCACCAGGACGACGAGTCGAAGCGGGAGTCCCGCCTCACCGCTGAAGAAGGCGATCCGCTGCGGGACACCATCTTCCAGGATCTCGAAGTCCTCCGGCCCCAGCCCGGTGAGCCATTCGCCGCGTGGCCCCAGAACGTTCACCGTGACGAGCACCAGATCTGAATGCAGCGAGATGACCTCCGAAGAGGAGACCGGAGGAGGCTCTTGTCGGGGGGGGAGCGGCGGCCTCTCCGAATCCGGCGGCGCGGGCCGATGTCCCGGCCGGACGCGTCGCGCCTGCGTCTCCTCACGCGCGTGCGCGATCCCCAGACTGAGGAGCCCCCCGATCACCACAAGCACACCCACGACGCCGATGGAACGACCTCCGCGCCTCATGTCGCTTCGGAAACCGGAAGCCCTGCGACTGATCCCGCCCTCACGCGTCGCGGCGCGATCCAAGATTCGAAATCTCGCAGCGCCCGCTCGATCTGCCGCCGATGGCGCTCCGCCTTAGGGAGCTTTCGCGCACCCTCCTCATCCAACGGTGGCAACAAGGCGAAGGTGATGTTCCCCGGTTGGAAGTTCTTCGGATCGCTGTGCGCGACGTAGTGCAGGAGACTGCCGAACGCCGTCGTGCGCGGCGGCGGGACGGGCTCGCGCCCCGCCAGAAGATCCTCCACAAAGAGCGCGACCATCAACCCGGTCGCGATGCACTCCACGTATCCTTCCACGCCACAGATCTGCCCGGCGAAGAAGATGCGGGGATCAGCGCGCAACTGCAGCGTCTCGGTCAAACACGCCGGGCTATTGATGTACGTGTTGCGATGCACCATGCCGTAGCGGATGAACTCAGCGCGCTCCAGCCCCGGGATGAGCCGGAAGACGCGCTTCTGCTCCCCCCACTTGAGCTGCGTCTGAAAGCCGACCAGATTGTAGCTGTCAGCCAGCACATTCTCCGGACGCAATTGGACGACGGCATAGGGCTGGCGCCCGGTGCGCGGATCCACAAGCCCTACCGGCTTCATCGGCCCGTAAAGTAAGGTCTCGCGCCCGCGCCGCGCCAGCTCCTCGATCGGGAGGCATCCCTCGAAATAGCACGCGCGATCGAAGTCGTGAAGCGCCACCCGCTCGGCCTGCATCAAGGCCTCATAGAACCGCTCGTACTCCTCACGGGTCAGCGGGCAGTTCAAATAGTCATCCCCGCCCTTCCCATAACGGGATGCGCGGAAGACCACATCGTAATTGATCGTCTCAGCGTCCACAATGGGACTGATGGCATCGTAGAAGTAGAGATGCTCCCGACCGGTCAGCCGCCGAATCTCCTCCGAGAGAGCGTCTGAGGTGAGCGGCCCTGTGGCGATGATGACGATCCCCTCCGAAGGGATGCGCTCGATCTCTTCCCGAATGAGCGTGATCCGGGGATGAGCCACAACGGCGCGCGTGATCCGCTCGGCGAACACCTCTCGGTCCACGGCGAGCGCCGTCCCACTCGGGACGCGACACGTCATCGCAATGCGGATCAGCAGCGATCCCGCGCGTCGCAGCTCTTCCTTCAGGAGATAGGGGGCGGTCCCGGGCTCGTCCGATTTCAAGGAATTGCTGCACACCAGCTCCCCGAGCCGATCCGTCCGATGCGCGGGCGTCATCCGCCGCGGGCGCATCTCGTACAAGCGAACGGGAATACCCCGCTCGGCCAATTGCCAGGCCGCTTCGCTTCCGGCCAATCCCCCACCGATGATGATCACTGGAGATCGTGGATCGAACATCGCTCTATGAGTGTAGCATCAGCTGCGCGCCGCCGACAATCGGCGGTTCGACGCGCGCTCGGACCAGCGCGCCGAATCATTCCTCGAAGAATCGTTCGGGATGGTCCCGATACGCCAGCGCACGACGCCGCGTGCGCAGGAAATTCACCGCCGCCCACAGGGCGGTCACGGCGAAGAGCAGGTAGAGGGGCATGTTGAAGACGCCCATCGGCTGCCAGAACGCATGAATGAGCGCCAGCAGATTCGTCGCGCTGATCACCAGAGCGATGACGGCGAGCGCGCCGAAGAGGTGGGCGCGCCGGGTGAGCGCCGCCTGCCGACGGCGCCACTCGTCATCGGACGACCTCATGGCGACCCTCCGGTGTGCAACAACTCCTCGATCACCTGCCGAAACGCGCCATAGGGATGAGCGCCGCGCAGGATGCGCATCACGCGGACCTTCCCCCCGGGCTCGGCGAAACCGAGGAAGAACGACGGCGTGCCGCGCACGCCGGCGCGCCGCCCCTCCGAGAGATCGCGCCGAATCCGCTCCGCGAATCGCCCACTCTCCAGACACCGCCGGAACCGCGCTACAGTGAGGCCGACGGCCTCCGCATGCGCGATGAGGTCCTCTGGCCCGAGCGCATTCTGATGCGCGAAGAGGCGATCATGCATCTCCCAGAACTTCCCCTGCTCCCCGGCGCACCGCGCCGCCTCCGCCGCCCGAAACGCCTGCGGATGGATCGCCTCCAGCGGGAAATCCCGAAAGACGTACCGCACCTTCCCCGTGCGCACATACTCCCGCTCGATCTCGGGCACCGTCTGGCGAACATGGCGCGCGCAGAACGGACACTGATAGTCTGAGAACTCTACGATCACCACCCGAGCCTCCTTCGCCCCTCGGGATGGCGCATCCGCGATCTCCAGCAGGATCTCCGAAGACGGGGTCTCGGCCACCGAACGTGGGGCGGGTGAGGGCTCAGCCACTGGCGCGGACGGCGGGGCCGAACGCGTCGCCTTCGTCACCGAGTGTCGAGCGGACCGTCCCCAATATCCGATTCCCCCGACGATCACCAACCCGATGAGGATCAAGATCACCGGTGCGAGGACCTGATCGCGTGTCGCTGTTGGCTTTCTCCGGTTCATCGCCGGCTATTTTAGAGGGTCGCGCTCGCGACGTCAACCATCCCCCCTCATGGCCGCGCGCGCGGCTCGTCGGTCTGAAACGTCGCGCGCGGACGCGGAGGATTCACGTAGGCGGCGACGAGGCTCTCGTTGCCCTCTCGATCCACCGCCTTCACGCCGAAAGTCACCGCATCAATGGACACCCCTTCGAGCACATATTCGTTCACCGGCCCCACGAAGATCTCCCGCTCCCAATCCGGCGCCGTCGTCGCCCGCATGACAACGACGTATCCAGCCAGGTCCGGCTCCGGATTCTCATGGCGCCAGCGCAGATGCGCAGCGTAGCCCGAGCGTCCGCACCCCAGCAGCGGCATCCCGCGCTCGGTCGTCACCACAGGAGGCTTTGGCGCGAGCGCGAGACTGGCGGCCACAGCCGCATTGATTCGCGTCACGAGCGTCGTGTAGGCCGGCGAAGCGTTGGCGAATGTATCGGTGGCCGAATGCTGATGGGCGAAGTTCTCATTCGGCGTCGTCAACCGCACAGCAGCATACCCCTCGTGATTGAAGGGGATGTGGTCCCCGCCGCGTCCGAACCGATCCTGCCGGAAGATCAGCTCCACGCGCATGGCGGGGACATACAGTTCGCCCACGCGCTTGACATAGCGCGCCAATTGCCGCGAGGGCGAATCCGCCGGATCCTCCGAGAAGACCCACACGACGCGATTGGCCGATGCCCCATCGCCCGCGACATCGGTGCCAATGATGTCGTTGTTGAGCACGGCCTCGATGATCTGCCCCTCCTGCCGCGCTCGCTGCGCGTAGAGCGTGCTCCCGACCAAGCCCTGCTCCTCGCCCGCGAAGGCGATGAAGACGAGCGTCTTCTCGAATTCGTACTGACTGAGCACGCGAGCCAGTTCCAACACGGCGGCCGTGCCGCTGCCAT
>JBEPZV010000003.1:55000-154368 GCA_041640655.1 bacterium | reverse complement strand
CCGCGGATTCCGACTGTGCAACACCCGCGTGATCGCACTCGTCAACGTCGTCTTCCCATGATCTATGTGCCCAATCGTCCCCACATTCACATGCGGCTTCGTCCGCTCAAACCGCTCCTTGGCCATACCCGTTGCTCCTTTCAGCGCGCCTCATCGGGTCGCGATCGGCGTCCCACTCAAGATGGCCTCGCTGACGGCCTTCGGCACCTGCTCGTAGTGCGAGAAGTGCATGGTATAGGTCGCCCGCCCCTGCGTCATCGAGCGCAGATCGGTCGCATAGCCGAACATCTCGGCCAGGGGGACATAGGCCGTGATGATCACCGTCCCCGGCCGATGCTCGACGTGCTCGACGCGACCTCGACGCGCATTGAGGTCTCCGGTGATCGCCCCCAAGTACTCCTCGGGGGTGACGATCTCCACCTTCATGATCGGTTCCAGCAGAATCGGATCCGCCCGACGCGCCGCCTCTTGAAAGGCGAGCGAGCCGGCGATCTTGAAGGCCAATTCGCTCGAATCCACCTCATGGTAGCTTCCATCGAAGAGGCGCACGCGCACGTCCACCATCTCGTATCCGGCGAGCACGCCGCGTTCCATCGCCTCGCGAACGCCCTCCTCGACGGCCGGAATGAACTCCTTCGGGATGACCCCGCCGAAGATGTCGTCCACAAATTCAAAGCCGGAGCCCGGGGGCAGCGGCTCGATCTCCAGCTTCACGTGCCCGTACTGACCGCGTCCTCCCGTCTGGCGAATGAACTTCCCTTCGCCCACCGCCTTCCGAGTGATCGTCTCGCGGTAGTTGACCATCGGCCGGCTCACGTGCGCCTCGACACCGAACTCGCGCTTGAGCCGATCCACGATGATCTCCAGATGCAACTCGCCCATCCCGGAGATGAGCGTTTGTCCCGATTCGGGATCGCTCGTCACCTTGAAGGAGGGATCCTCTTGCGCCAGGCGTCCGAGCGCTAAGCTCAGCTTATCTTGATCCTGGCGCGTCTTGGGTTCGATGGCGACGGAGATCACCGGGCGCGGCACTTCGATCGCCTCCAGCACAATGGGATGCTCCTCATCGCAGAGCGTATCGCCCGTGGTGACCGTCCGCAGCCCCGATGCAGCCACGATCTCTCCCGCGTAGGCCTCCTCGATATCCTCGCGCTTATTGGCATGCACCTTCATCAGCCGCCCGATCCGATCCCGCTTCCCCTTGGTGGCGTTGTAGACGCTGCTGCCGGCCGTGAGCGTGCCCGAATAGAGGCGAATGTAGGTGAGCTGGCCGATGTGCTTGTCGGCCATGATCTTGAAGACCAGTGCCGCCAGCGGCTCCTCGTCGCTCGCGCGACGCGTGACCGTGTCTCCGCTTCGGGGATCCACTCCTTGCACGGGAGGAATATCCACCGGCGACGGCAAGTAGTAGATGACGGCATCCAAGAGCGGCTGAATGCCCTTGTTCCGAAACGCCGCCCCGCAGAGCACCGGCACCAGGCGCAACTGGATCGTTCCCCGCCGCAGGGCGGCGCGAATCTCCTCCTCCTCGATCGGCTCCCCTTCCAAGTACTTCTCGGCGATCGCGTCGTCCTCATCGGCCAGCGCCTCCAGCATTCGCTCGCGCGCGTGCTCGGCCGCCTCCTGTAACGACTCGGGCACATCCTCCACGAGGAACTCCGCCCCGAGCGTCTCATCGATCCAGGTGATGGCCTTCATCCGGATGAGGTCCACAACGCCGCGGAATGGCTCGTCTCCCCCACCGATGGGGATTTGCACGGGAACCGGATGCGCGCCGAGCCGCCGACGCATCTGCTCAATGACCATCCAGAAGTCGGCCCCCTGACGATCCATCTTATTCACGAACGCGATGCGCGGGACCCGATATTTCTCCGCCTGCCGCCAGACGGTCTCCGACTGCGGCTCCACGCCATTGACGGCATCGAAGAGCGCGATCATGCCGTCGAGCACCCGCAAGCTTCGCTCGACTTCAATGGTGAAGTCCACGTGCCCCGGTGTGTCAATGATGTTGATGCGGTACTGATCGCCCGTCTTCGCCCCGCCGATGCGCCAGAAGCAGGTCGTCGCGGCCGAGGTGATCGTGATCCCCCGCTCCTGCTCCTGCACCATCCAGTCCATGGTCGCCGTGCCTTCGTCCACCTCCCCGATCTTGTAGTTCACGCCCGTGTAGTACAAAATCCGCTCGGTCGTGGTCGTCTTGCCGGCGTCAATATGCGCCGCGATACCGATGTTGCGAACGCGCTCCAGTGGGATCTGTCGTGGCATCTCTGGCTTCCCCTACCACCGATAGTGAGCGAAGGCCCGATTGGCCTCGGCCATTCGGTGCGTGTCCTCGCGCTTTTTGACCGCGCCGCCCTTATTCTGCGACGCCTCGATCAGCTCGTTGGCGAGCCGCTCGATCATCCGCTTCTCCCCCCGCTCCCGCGCCGCGTTGACCAACCATCGGATCGCCAGCGAGAGCTGGCGATGCGGATTCACCTCGACGGGAACCTGATAGGTCGCTCCGCCGACCCGCCGCGATCGCACCTCCACCTTCGGCTTCGCGTTCTCGATCGCCTGCTTGAAGACTTTCAGCGGGTCCTCCTTGGTTCGCTGCCGGATCCGCTCCATCGCCGCGTAGAAGATCTTCTCCGCCACGCTCTTCTTCCCGTCCCACATCATGCAGTTGATGAACTTGGTGACGAGCGGGCTGTTATAGATCGGATCCGGCGGAACCTCGCGTCGCTCGACGATTCGCCGCCTCGGCATAGCCGTCTCCCCTCACTCACTTCTTCGGCTGAGCGGCCTCGCGCGGCCGCTTGGCCCCATATTTGGACCGGCCTTGTTTGCGATTGGCCACCCCCGCGGCGTCCAGCGTGCCGCGAATGATGTGATACCGCACGCCCGGGAGGTCCTTGACGCGCCCCCCGCGGATGAGCACGATCGAGTGCTCCTGCAGGTTATGTCCGATCCCCGGAATGTAAGCCGTCACCTCAATGCCATTGGTCAAGCGCACGCGCGCGATCTTGCGCAGGGCCGAGTTCGGCTTCTTGGGCGTCATCGTCTTGACCTGCACGCAGACGCCGCGCTTTTGCGGACAGCCCTGCAAGGCCGGGCTCTTCGACTTGACTCTGACCTTCTCCCGCCCATATCGAACCAATTGCGCTAACGTTGGCACAGCGTCTCCACTCCTTCCCACGATCTCACAGAGGCTCATCGGAACCAGCCGATGGCCTCCGAAAAAGCCACCTCCCGACAACCGGCTTTGAGGGGTCTACCGGAAGGGCCTGCACCGTGAGCCGCGATCTTCAAAATCGCGTCCTGCCGGAGCCGTCTCTTCAGGCGCCCCTCGTCGCCCCGAGCTTTTCTGTGGCGTTCCCAAGAGGTTCCGCGAGATCACCGGAGCGGTCTCCCACTCCGATGTTCATTCCGACGCCACAATAAGCGCTCGCCTCTTCGACGGCTCCTTCCCCCGGTTACGCGCTCCAACTCAATCTCCAAAAGGCCAAACTATAGTCGCAATTCCCCACCTTGTCAAGACCATCTGCGTGAGCTGACAGGGAGGGGGGGACCCACACTGGAGCCCCCCCGCGCCATGTTCATGTGCCCGGTCGGAAGACCTGCTCGGAGACCTTGTTCCGCTCGACCTCTTCAGGCGTGAACCACAACGGGTGATAATCATTTGTCAGCCACAGGCCGAGCTGACTCGCATACAGCGGGCTCCCCAGGACGCCGCTTTGGCCGCCCGGGATGACCTGAAGCCCGCGAATCCCCTCCGGTCGAGCCTCGCCGAGGAAACGTCGCGCGGGCCCACTGCCGAACATGAACGCATTGAGCCCCTCGGCGCGCGCATCGTGCCCGGAGGCATCTACGACCTCGAAGCCTCCATCCACGGCCACACCGCGCAGTGCCAGAGCCAGATGCGCGAACCCTCCGGCCGGCGGGATATTGAAGGGATCACCCAACGTGTGCGTGAAGACGATGCGGTGGAGCTTGCCCCAGCGGTAGTCCTCCAGATTGGTCGAATTGTTGAAGGCCGCGCGGAACTCATCGCCGGCGAGCCGCTCCAGCGCCTCCTGCAAACTCCTCAAAATGAGGATATCGCGCTCGGCCTCCGGCGGCAGATCCACTCCCGGCACGTCGAAGAAATTCAGCCCCGAGGCCCCGCGCCCTCTGCTCTGGGCGAAGGTGTCCAGCAGGTTGCGGAGAGCGACCAGGGCCAAGGATCCGGAGGGCCGATAGTCGGCCAAACCGACGCGCGCCAGCGTCGCATCAATGGTATTGGCGATGATCCGCGCGCGCCAGACGCTGTAGATCGTAGCGGCCACGCTCGCGGCGACCTCATCCGGAGAAGGCGGCCGTCGCTCTCCATCCACGTCTGAGGCATCATACCCTTCGGGGATGCCCGTTGGCGCGCTGAAGTCCCAACGAGCGAGTCGATCCACTGCCTCGGCCAAGCGCGCATCCTGAGCCAGACTGGCCAGAGGGGCCGGCGCTCCCACCGCCTGCGCATTGGCGAAGGCTTGTCGAATGTAGGGCACCAGGACTTCGGCATCCAGCATCTGCACGTTCGCCTGAAATCGCTTCATGTCCTCCAGCGAGATGCGCCCGTCTCCTCCCAACGCCGGATCCAACTCCCGTTGAATCAATCGGACGATACGTCCAAGCCGCGCGCCGATGCTGTAGCCGGGATTCAGATAGAGAATCCCGCGCCCGCCGCGCCGCAACTGATTGAGCGGATTGTTGTCGAGCGTCGTCCCAATCGGATCGTTGTTGGCGTTGGCGATGAACCCCGAAGCGGGGTTGACCACCTGTGGCATCTCCTCAAAAGGCAAGATCTCGAACGGTACGGCCTGCCCCGGCTGACGCGTCCTGAGCGACACCCATTCGTTCTTGACGATCCGCTCGATGCTGCCGTCCTGTCGCAAGAGCGCCCCGGCACCATTGCGGATGAAGAAGGGCGGAAGGCCGTCCACGATCCCCTCATTCAAATCCTCGCGCAAAGGCAGCTCGCCACTGGTGAAATACGCGATATTGCCGTCCACATCCACATAGGCCCAATTCTGCGAGCCGAAGTCGAAGTATTGGAGTCCGCGCTTGAAGTCCTCCAGATTCTTCGCTCGATGCCAGATGAGGAACGTCTCCAGCTCGCGCGTGGGGCCGAAGCCCGTATACTGCACGCTCAGGACGCGGAAGTCGGAAAGATCCGATTTCACGACGCGGACGATCGGCGCATTGTTGCGATCCGGGATGACAAGCGCTGCCGGCGGCACACTCACCCCACTGGGCAACGTGCTGGGCGGAATGACGACGAGGTCGTTCGCTGTCCCATTGCCCGGCTGATTGACCCGGAATGTCTGCGGAATGGCGAGGATCGGCCGACGCCCCTCGCGAAAGATCGCCGCGCGCGGCAGTTGCGTCGCGATGTCAATGATGACGCGCTCCTCGTAAACATCGGTCACATCCATCGGGTTCGTCGTCGCTCCCCACGCGATGCGCTCGTTCATGCCGAGCACGATCACAGGCGTCCCGGCGAAGCTCACCCCCATGACGTTCATCGGATTCGGCCCTTCGACGACGAGATGCATCTCGTAGAAGATCGGGGGCACGCCAAGCCCCAGATGCGGATCGTTCGCCAACATGGGGAAGCCCGTATCGGTCTTCGCGCCGCTGATGATCCACCAGTTACTGCCCGAGGGAGCCGTCGTCCGACCGAGCGCGTTCTGCAAAAACGGCAGGTCCCGAATCTCCCGCAGATACTCGCGCGCGGCGCGAATTGTCTCGGGACTCACCCAGCGGGTGACCTCTCCGATCTGCCGACTCCATTCGATCTTCGCCTGCTGCGAGGCTGCACGGCGCGCGTCCGCAGCCTGAAGAAAGCCGGGGATCGAGATCGAGGGGTCAAAGGGCGCGCTTCGGAAGATGTCTTCGAAGAAGAGCTTCGTTCCGTCGAAGCCAAACGCCTGCCCCGCCTGCTGATAAGCCGCCAAGCGCACGGTGAAGTCAATATCGTCCAGTGTGAACGAGAGCTGGAACGCGAGCAGCTTGCCGATGACGACGCTATCCACAGGGTCCCAAGCCGGAATGGCATCTTTCGTCAGCTCGAGCGCTCCATATTCCGGCGGCAGGGGCCGATCGCGCAGGAAAGCGTTGACCCCTTCGGCGAAAGCTTGCAAAACGGCCTGGGCGTCAGCAGAGAGCGCCGGGAAGGACGCCTCAGCCGCCCGTCGCAATCCGAGCACGCGAAGTTGAACATCCTGCGCGAGCACGCGATCATTCGGCCCCGGGCCGAGCAACTCGGCGAGCGTACCACTGGCCGCGCGGCGGAGGAAGTCCATTTGGAAGAACCGATCCTGCGCCTGCACGTAGCCCATCATGAAATAGACGTCGTGATCGTTCCGGGCGAAGATATGGGGGATGCCGAACTGATCGCGAACTACGCGCACTTCGTCCTGCAGGCCACGAATCGGGATCGGAGCCGCCTGTCCCGCGCTCCGCCCGAACGATCCTCGCGGACTGACTGAGGGGACTACGAGCGCACACAGTACCAGCATGACGACCATTCGATGCTTGCTCATCGCTCACCTCCGTTGAGGAACTCCTCCCGTGTGAAGAGCGGGGGGTCATTCCGAAGGGGTCCGAGTGCTCGAAACGCCCGTCGCCCCACTGCACCAACACTGCCAGAGGACACGCACGCCCTTTCAGCACGGCTTGACTCCCCTTTCGGAAGACGGAATCTTTCTAGCCCACCCCTTCGCGCATTGTCAAGAAGGGGGTGGCTCTGTATGCTATCGCGTGTATGAAGATCGCGATCATCGGCTCGCACGGATGCGGGAAGACGGCGCTCGCCTTCTCCCTCTGCACGGAGTTGCAGAAGCGAGGGCGACGAGTGGAATTGGTCGTCGAGATGGCCCGGCGCAGTCCCTTTCCGATCAATGAGGCGACGTCCGAAGCGGGGCAACTCTGGATCCTGCATCGCCACATCGTGGCCGAACTGGAGGCGTCCGTTCGCGCGGATGCCGTCGTCTGCGACCGCTCCGTGTTGGACAATTATGCCTACTACTGCCACAAGTTCGGACGGCGCCTGCACCTGGATGCCCTCATCAAGGAGTGGATCGGCACGTACACGCTCCTGGTGAAAGTCCCGCTCGTGGACGAATGGCTCATCCCCGATGGCGTGCGCTCGACGGATCGGGCGTTTCAACGCGCCATTGATCTGCTCGTCGAAGACCTCATCGTGGACCTGGCCGAGGGGCGGACCCGCATTCTGCGGTTGGAGTCTCCCTTTGACGTGCGCCACATCCTGGCGGCTTTGCCCTTGGACGCCCACACGGGATGAAGCGGGAGACCGTCCAGATCGCCTTCCTCATCGCCCTCATCCTCGGGATCGGGTACCTCATCTTTCAGATGATCGTCCCCTTCCTCTCGGCGATCGTCTGGGCCATCGTCTTGGTGATCATCTTCCATCCGATTCACCGGCGCTTGGCCGCATGGGTGCGGCAGGCGGATATAGCCGCGCTGCTCTCCTGCCTGCTGATGTTGATCGTCGTGATCACCCCGGCTACGCTGATCGTGATGGGATTGGTCGGAGAACTCATCGCCGCCTATCGGCTCGTCGAGGAGCGGTTCGCTTCCGGCACGTGGACGCTTCGCCTGGGACAAAATCCCCTGCTGGAGCGCTCGCTGAGCTGGCTCGCGCAATATGCCGACCTCTCGGCGCTGGACCTTCGCGCGTTCATCTTGAGCAATCTGCAGCGCCTTTCCGGCTATCTGGCCGCCCGTTCCGCGGAAGTGGTCAGGCAGTTCTCCTCGTTCATCTTCAACATGGGGTTGGTGATCTTCACCGCGTACTTTCTCTTTCGAGATGGGCCGGCGCTCATGGCGAAGCTCAAACGGGCCATTCCTCTGCCGGAATCGGAGGCCGATGAGGTCTTCCGGCGCATGCAAGAGACGATCCACGCGACGCTCTACGGCGGCCTCGCCGTCGCGGTGGCTCAAGGGAGTCTGGGGGGGATCGCCTTCTGGATCGTCGGGCTGCCTTCGCCACTGATCTGGGGAGCGACGATGTTCTTCTTCTCATTCCTGCCCGTTGTCGGAGCTGCCATCATCTGGGTTCCGGCCGCGATCGTCCTGATCGCGCAAGGGAGTTGGGGGAAGGGGCTCTTCCTGCTCCTGTGGGGGGCACTGCTCATCAGCACGGTGGATAACTTCCTTCGTCCTTGGGTGATCGGCGGGCGGACGCGCCTGCCCGTGCTGCTCATCTTCTTCAGCGTGCTTGGCGGCGTGAAGGTCTTCGGGTTCGTGGGCATCGTGATGGGGCCGGTTCTGCTGAGCGTCGCCCTGGCGCTTGTGGAGATCTTCCGACGAAAGCTTATTCCCTCGCGCGCGCCGGAAGCGCCCTCGGAGGTCTCCTGAAGCGCGCCCGGACGCGGCGAGAGCTTTCAGAGATGTGACAGCTCATCCGGGGTCTCCTCGCGCTGAGGCGCAAACTGTCGGCGCAGGACATCGCGCGCCAGATCGCGGCCGGCCAGGCCGAAGGCGATCGCCAGCGCCAGCGTCACGCCGCCGAAGAAGATGGAGAACGCGGCGATGACGATGTGCGCGGCCAGCGCCAATTGCTCCAGCGCCATCGCCAGGGCGATGGCGACGATGAGGACGCGCACGCCTCCGGCCAACAGGCGCGCCGAGGCCAGATGCGCATTGACGGCGGCCAGCAGCACGGCGCGCGCCAGGAAATTCGCCAACAAGAATCCCCCAAGGAGGATGAGCAGTGCCGCGATGATGCGCGGAATATATCCGAAGATCGCGGCCAACGCGCGATTCACAAGGGCGATCTCCAGCGAGTGCAACCCCACGACGAGGAAGACGAGCAAAACGAGCCAAAAGAGCGCGCGCGTCAGCAGATGTGAAGGCGCGTGCCGAATCTCGGCCCGCCGCAGGACCTGCGTGATCCCCATCTCCTCGCACCAGCGATCGAAGCGAAGAGCCCGCAGCGCCCGCCCGAGCAGCGACCGGATGATGGCCGCGATGGCCCATCCGGCGAGGATGAGAATGAGCATGGCGAGAACATTCGGGAGGAAAGCGAGCGCGCGTTCCCCGAAGCGTTGGAATGTCCCCACGACGACTGTTCTCAAGGCCTCGAACATAATTCTCCTCCTCCGTGACCTCCTCCTCGGCGATCACGCCACCGCCGAGAGAGTCTCAGAGTCATCCCGCGAGCATCCCCCACCGTCGCGTGCGAGTCGGCGGCCGCAGCGTCCCGCGAGAGTGCTCCGGTCATCCTTCGCCCTCCCACCGCGCGACCAGATCCGGCTTCTGGCGCTCGAACTGAAGGCACAACTCCTCGATCACGGCCTCGACCTCATCGGCCGTACTCTCAGGCGTCTCCAAGACGAACGAGGCCGTGCGCCCGAGATAGAGGGGCACCAGGGCTTGCAACAAGTGATCCCGATGAATCACCCGCCGATGGAACGCCAGAGCGAAATCGTAGATGACCGAGACCCACACGTCCGGGGGGAAGCGAAAATCCGCATCAGGGGATCCGGCGATGTGCCGAACGGCCTGAAAAGTCGCGGGCGAGAGGATCTTCTGCCACAAGTCACCCAATTCCTCGGCACCAAGGCGAAAGATGCCGAGCATGCGCGCGACATTGACGCGAATCGGCTCCAGCCCCACTTCGTACTCCAGGCCGAAGACGGGCACCGGTTCCGATCCCTGCACCTTCGACCAGATGGGATAGTTCGACTCCATCAGGTCGAACACCGAGCCGACGACTTGCATGAGCATACCGCTCAGGTCCACGCCCGGATCCTTGGCGTCATGAATCTTCGCCCCCAAGAAGGCTTGGCACACGCGAAATCCGCCGGTGATCGCCGTCGTGGTCATCCAGATGTCAATGCCGAAGCGCGCCACATCCGTATGCCAAACGTCTTGAGCGAGGTAATGCGCGGCCAGCCGTCCGGAGAAGCCGAAATCGCCGCCGATCGGCTGGCGCACGCGCTTGCCGTAGAGGGCGCGCGTGAGGGGGTAGACGATGGAGTTGGTGATCGTCCCGTCGTATTTATGCCGCCGATAGAGGGGCGCGACGAAGTCGAAGCCTTCGCGGAGGATGGGGCTGAGGAGCAAATCCATCCACTCGGGGGTGATGCTCCGCAGATCAGCATCCACGACGGCGCACGCGCGCGCCTGAAGGCGCACGGCGATCTCGAAGACCAGGCGCAGGGCGCTGCCCTTACCGGGCACGCCATGATAGGGTGTCGTCAGCCGATGGATCGGACGCAACGGATGGGTCGCCAACACCGTGCGGTAATCCCCGAGGGCAGCTTGTCGCACGACCTCCGGCGTTCCATCCTTCGACCCCCCGTCGGAATTGATGATCACGGCCGCTTGATCCGAGAAGTACTTCGCCAGCCCGGCCATCACGGCGCGCACGACGTGCCCGATGGTCCGCGCATTGTTGTAGCTCGGAATGCCCACGACCAAATCCGCGCGCCCGATCTCCCGAAGCGTCTGCTCGACCTCCGCCGCATGTGGGATCTGCTCCCCTGGGCTCATCTTCCTCCCCTGACCGGCGAATTCACGCCGAAGTTCCTCGAGAACGTGCAAGGCGATCTGAGAAACCCCTTCGGCGGCCCTCTCAGTATACCCGATCCAGGGGCTTCTGACTAGCAGAGGGCGCGCGCCCTCTCTCCCGGCCCCTGCGCTCTGGTACAATTGACGCCGTCAGGGTGCCGAAAGCATGCGGCAGGGAGGGCACGAGATGGAGACAAGTGAACGGCGGGAGCGCGGGTACCACGTGCTTCAAGAGATGCTCGGTCCGGAGATGGCCGAACAGGTGCGCGCCACTTGGCGCCGCCTCTCGCCCGATTTCGAGCAGTACGTGCTTGACTTCCTCGCCGGGGAGATCTGGAGCCGACCCGGCTTGGATCGAAAGAGCAAGAGCCTGGTGACGATCGCCGCGCTCACGGCGCTGGGGCGTCCGCAAGCGCTGGAATTGAACATCCGCATGGCCCTGCGCAACGGGGCGAGCGAGCGGGAGATCCTGGAAACACTCCTGCACATCGCGCCGTATGCGGGATTCCCGGCCTGCTGGGAGGGGCTGACCATCGCGCGGCGCGTCTTGGCCGAAAGTGGGAGAGCCCCGAACGAGGCTTCGCACGCGGAGTCCTCGTGAGGAGTCTTCGCGGATGCCGCTCGAACGACTCACGCGCGAGATCAAAGAGCGAGCCCGCGCCCTGGGCTTTCATGGCGTGGGCATTACCGATGTCCGTCCGCTGGAAGAGGCCGAAGCGCGGTATCACCACTGGCTTCGCGAGGGATTGGCCGCCGATCTGCAGTACATGCAGATGAGTGCCGGGCAGCGCGCGCATCCCGCGCGAGTATGGCCGGAAGCCCGAACGGTCCTCGTGCTCGTGGTGAATTATTACAGCGGCGAGTTCGATGCGCTTCCGCGCGGGCATGGGCGCATCGCGCGCTACGCGTGGGGACGCGACTATCATGATGTCATCCCGGCGCGGCTCCGGCAACTGGTGGCCGAGATCGAACAGCTCTTGAGGCGTCCGGTGCGCGCCCGCTGTTTCACCGATGCCGTGCCACTGCTGGAACGCGCACTGGCGCGCCGCGCCGGCCTGGGGCGCATCGGGTGGAACGCTTGCCTCATTACAGAGGCTTTCGGCTCGTGGGTGTTCCTGAGCGAGATCTTGCTCGATGTGGAGCTGGCGCCGGATCTCCCGGAGACACGCGCGTGCTTGAGCACGTTCGATTGCCACCGCGACTGCCCGACCGGCGCTCTTCGTCCCGATGGGCTGGTGGACGCGCGCCTCTGCATCTCCTATCACACGATTGAGAATCGGGGCGCGATCCCGCGCGCGTTGCGGCCCAAGCTCGGGGATTGGCTCTTCGGCTGCGATGTCTGTCAGGAGGTCTGTCCGCATAATGCGCGCGTGCCGATCACCGATTGGCCGGAGTTCCATCCGGAGGCGGGTGTGGGCAAGACGCTCGCCCTCGCGGACGTGCTCGCCATGGCTTCGGACGAGGCGTTTCGCCAGCGATTTCGCGGCACAGCGCTGCGACGGGCCAAGCGTCGAGGTTTGCTCCGCAACGCGGCCATCGTCGCCGCCAATACGGGTTACGAGGCAGCGATCCCGCAACTGCGACGCCTGGCTCGTGAAGATCCGGACGAGATCATTCGTGGGCATGCCCTGTGGGCGCTCAGCGTGCTCGATCCCGCCGGGTCGCGCGCGATCCTGGAGCGAGCGCGCCGGGATGCCCATCCCTTCGTGCGCCAGGAGGCCGAATGGGCGCTCGAGGCATCGGTGGGCGGCGAGCCGAGCGAAAGCTCTGCCGATATGAAGCCCTCGGGCGCGATCGCCGTGTGACACTGAAGATGATGCGGGCGCGCCTGGGACACGGGATACTCAGCGGCGCTTTCGGGGCGGGCGTCGCGTTCTTTCTGCTCAAGCTCGCCTATACGCAGTGGCTTCCGGGCACGCTGCTCACGCTCGCTCTTCTGGCTGCCGGATCGGTCTACGCGCAGAGGGGATGGGGGGTGCGCGTCCCGTGGTGGGTCCTCGGATCGCTCTTTCTGGCCGTGCAGGTGGATTTGCTCGGCAATCACTTCCACATGTACGGGCGCCCATTTGGTCCGGTGCAGTACGATGAGTTCGCACACATGATGGGATCAGCCTTGACCGTCCCGGCCTTCATCTGGGCCTTCGGACAGATCATGCATCGGCAGGGCATCACCCTCTCGCGGGGATGGATCGCGACGCTCGCCGTCTCGCTCAGTTTCTCAGCCGCTGCGATCTATGAGATCATCGAGCTGTGGGACGAGCGGTATTTCGGCGGTCGGCGCATTTGGAGCCCGCACGATTGCCCGAACGATCTGCAGTGGGACTTGGGCGGAAAGATCCTGGGTGCGGTGCTCGTCGTCCTCCTCTGGCGCGGGCGCGACGCCGAACGGAGCCTCCGGGACGCGCCCCGGGGGTCTTGAGCTTTTTCGGACGGAGAGGAGCCATGCGAAGGACGGCCCGTGAGATCGCCGAACTCGTCGGCGGTCGCCTCATCGGCGAACCCGAGCGAGAGATCATGGGCGTAGCGAGTTTGACGACGGCGACCGAACGAGAGATCGCCTTTGTGGAATCTGAGGGGCATCGCCCACACGCGGAGCGCTCGCGCGCCGGATGCCTCATCGTGCCGGAAGGATTCCGCCTGCCCGGCCGGACACTCATCGAAGTCGCCCATCCCCGTCGCGCCTTCGCCGATGTGATCCTTCTCTTTCACCCACGCCCGCGTCCGATGCCGGGCGTTCATCCGACGGCGATCCTCGGCGAAGGGGTCATCCTCGGCGAGGAGGTGAGCATCGGCCCCTACGCCGTCCTGGAACGCGAGGCGCGCATCGGCGCGCGCACGGTGATCGGCGCCGGCGTCTATATCGGCGCGCGCGTGGAGATCGGCGAAGACACGCTCATCCATCCGCACGTGACGATCTATCCCGACGTGCGCATCGGCGCGCGCGTCATCATCCATAGCGGCAGCGTCATCGGGAGCGACGGCTTCGGATACTTCCTCGTCGAAGGACGCTATCGGAAGTTCCCCCAGGTCGGGAGCGTGATCATCGAGGATGATGTGGAGATCGGCGCGGGCGTCTGCATTGATCGGGGGACGCTGGGCGCCACGCGCATTGGTCGGGGCGTGAAGATTGATAACCTCGTGCAAATCGCGCACAATGTGACGATCGAAGAGGATACGGTGATCGCCGCGCAGACGGGGATTGCCGGAAGCGCTCATATCGAGCGAGGCGTGCAGATCGGCGGCCAGGTGGGCATCGCCGACCACGTGCGCATTGGGCGTGGCGCGATCATCGGCGCGCAAGCGGGCATTCCCTCGGGCAAGCACATTCGCGCGGGAGAATTCGTCTGGGGCACGCCGGCCCGCCCCATGCGCGAGTTCAAAGAACAATATGCGCACCTGAGTCGCTTACCCCACCTCCGACACATGGTCGCGGCGCTCAGCGAGCAATTGGAAGCGCTCCGCCGGCTCGTCCTGGAAGAGCGGGCGAAGGATGAGACCTGAACCGTAACGCGTTCGTTCGAGAGGCTGAGACGGCGCGGTTCACGCTCACGATTTCGCCGTGATCCGCATGAAGTAGGCGACCAGACTGGGCGAGAGATAGGCTTCGATCAAAGCCGCGAGGACCAAAAGCCCATAAGCGGCGAGCACGATCCGGCCATACGTATACGTTTCTCGGATCCAGTCCACGCTCTGACCGCGCGCGGCCTGATAGACGCGCCAGGCCAGATGCACGCCCAGCGCTCCGGCGGCCGCAAAGGCCGTCAGCTCGGGCACGCCATGCGGCAGAAGCGCAGCCAGCGTCACCACAAAGGGCGTCCCTTGTATCTGCGCGATCTGCACGAGCAGCCCGATCATGTACCCGATCAAGAGCATCTCGGCCAGCGAGAGCAAGCCTCCGGTCAAAATCCCCATCGTGAGCATGAGGAAGACGCGCGTGTTGTTCGTGAGGATGGCGCGAAAGGTATGCTCCCCGCGAATGCTCTGCATGATCGTGATCGAGGCGTGGACATCGCGCTCGGGCAGCGTCTGCTCGGGGAACGGGACGGTGAGCCCGATGCCGATGCCGATGACGAGCCCCACGGCCATGAGGCCGAAGCCAAGCGCCAACCACCGCTTGTTGATCATCTGCCCGTGCTCCTTCGAGGGCGACACCGACCCCCCGTTGTCGGACCGGCGTGAGTATATCGGGCCGGATGCGGAGCGTCAAGGCGCTCTCCGGAGATGCACCATGATCATCCGAGCGATTCGATGAGAATCCCAGACGTTTACAGAGGCCGCTCCCTTCGGATACGCTATGGGCGGAATCGGCGGGAGGGAGCAGGATGCGGAGCGCAACGATGATGCTGCTGCTTTCGATCCTCACCATGGTGAATGGGGGTCGGCCGAGGGCGGAGGCCGATCTCGTGATCCTCGGGGCCAAGATCTGGACGGGGAATCCGCGCCAGCCGTATGCCGAAGCCCTGGCCATTGGCGGCGAGCGCATCTTGGCTGTCGGCGCTTCGGCCGACGTGCGGACGATGATTGGCCCGAAGACGCAGGTTCTGGAGCTGAAGGGGCGACTCGTGCTCCCCGGCTTCATTGACAACCACACGCACTTTGTGAACGGGGGATTCCAACTCCTCAGCGTGGACCTGCGCGATGCGCGCGATCCGCAGGAGTTCGCCCGACGGATCGCCGAACGAGCGAAGGCGCTTCCGCCGGGACGATGGATCACCGGCGGCAATTGGGATCACGAACTGTGGCCGGGCGCTCCCTTGCCGCGCAAGGAATGGATCGATCCGTATACGCCGAACACCCCGGTCTTCGTCACGCGATTGGACGGACACATGGGGTTGGCCAACAGCCTCGCTCTCCGCCAAGCAGGTATCACGCGCGAGACGCCGGATCCTCCGGGGGGCACAATCGTGCGCGATCCGCAGACGGGCGAACCGACGGGCATTTTGAAAGACGCCGCCATGTCGCTCGTCTCCCGAGTGATTCCAGAACCGAGCGATCACGAATACGACGAAGCCTTGCGCGCTGCGCTTCGTGAAGCCGCCCGCTTCGGCGTTACCTCGATTCAGGACATCACGGAATGGGCGCATTGGCCCGTCTATCGGCGAGCGCGCGAGCGCGGCGAGCTGACCGTGCGCGTGTACGCGCGCACGCCAATCACCCAGTGGGAGCGTCAGCGCGATCTGGTCGCCCGCGAGGGCGCTGGAGATGAGTGGCTGCGGCTCGGCGGCTTCAAGGGTTTTGTGGACGGCTCGCTCGGTTCGACGACGGCCCTCTTCTTCGAGCCCTATACGGACGCGCCGCACACAAGCGGCTTGCTCCACAGCCAGATGTTCCCCGAGGGCATCATGAAGCAACGGATCGCAGCTGCCGATCGCGCTGGATTTCAATGTTCCATCCATGCCATCGGGGATAAGGCCAATGCCCTTGCGCTCGACATCTTCGAGGAAGTCATTCGGGAAAATGGGCCGCGCGATCGGCGATTCCGCATCGAGCACGCGCAGCACCTGCGGCCGCAGGATATTCCGCGCATGGCGCGGCTTGGCGTCATCGCCTCGATGCAACCGTATCACGCAATTGATGACGGACGGTGGGCCGAGAAGCGCATCGGACGCGAGCGCTGCAAGACGACGTACGCCTTTCGATCACTGCTGGACGCCGGCGTGCGCGTGACCTTCGGATCGGATTGGACAGTCGCCCCGCTCAACCCCTTGCTCGGTATCTATGCCGCCGTGACGCGACGGACATTGGACGGAAAGAACCCAAACGGCTGGTTTCCGGAGCAGAAGATCACCGTGGAAGAAGCCGTGCGCGCCTACACGGTCTCCGGCGCCTACGCGGAATTCGCCGAGCATCTGAAGGGTTCGCTGGAGGTCGGCAAACTCGCCGATCTGGTCGTCCTCTCCCGCGACCTCTTCACCATCCCGCCGGACGAGATCCCTCAGGTCGAAGTCCTCTTGACGATCGTCGGTGGGAAGATCGTCTATGCCGCGCACCGATGAGCGGCGGATTCTCGTCATCCATGTCGGGGCCTTAGGGGATTGTGTGCTGGCTCTCCCCGCTCTCGCGGCTCTCGGCCGACGTTTTCCCGGAGCGCACATCGAGCTCGCGGGGCATCCGTCACCGCACGGCCTCTTGGAACGGCGCAGCGCAGTGGACCGCGTGGTCTCCATAGAGGCCCTCGGCCTGCATCGCGCCTTCAGCGGGGAATTGCCCGAAGACTTGGCCCACTATCTGCGAGACTTCGATGTGATCGTCTCTTGGTTCGGGTCCAGCGACACCGCGTACCGTCGCGCGCTCGAAAGCCTCCAGCAGGATCGCCCCCAACGCCTCCTCATCGCGCGGTCCACGCCACCGGAAGAGAGCCGCGAGCACGCCGCCGACTATCTGCTCCGAACGCTCACCCCGTTAGGGATCAACGCCCAAGCCGAAGACCGAACGCCGCGCCTGGCGCTCCTTCCCGAAGACCACGAGGCTGCCGAACAGCGGCTGCGCAGTTTTGACCTCGAAGTGGAAGCTGATCCCCCGCCTCAGCTCATCGCCGTGCACCCGGGGAGCGGAAGTCGGCGCAAGTGCTGGTCTGTTGAGCGCTTCGCTCATGTGATCCGGGCGCTTGAGCAACCGAATCGCTATTTCCTCCTCATCGAAGGTCCAGCCGATACCGATCTGGTCGAGCGCCTGATCGCCATGCCAGAGGGGGCGGGAGCGAATTCGCTCCAACGCTTCCTTCGACTGAGGGCCTTGCCCATCGCCCATCTGGCAGCGATCCTCGCGCGCTGTCACCTCTTCATCGGCAATGACTCCGGCGTCACGCACCTGGCGGCTGCCGTCGGCGCTCCCGTGATCGCCATCTTCACCGTGACGGATCCCGCGCGTTGGGGACCTCGGGGACGCGTGCATGTTCTGAGAGGCGATCCCTCGGTCGGCGAAGTCCTGATGCAGTGCCGACACGTCCTCGAACGAGAGCGTCCCGCCGTCACCAGAACACCTCGATCTCGTACCGATCCGATCCGCTCTTCCGGTCCTCGATGAGGATGCGCGCCGTGAAATTGTTCTCCCGCGAAGGTTGTTCGATGACCTCGACCCGGCCGCGACCCCGCAGCTTTCGCACGGTCACCGTCACCGGCTCAGCCGGCAGCGGTCGCTCCAGGCGAAAATCCGCCTCCACGATCGGCTCCCCCTCCTCGTGGACGACCCACACGGTCCCTCGTCGAATGCAGAGGATGTCGCGCCCATCCACGCGCCCCCACCACCGCAATCCGCGCTGCGGGGAGCGCTCGGACACCTGGGGTGAGAGCCGCGCGAATTCGGAGGCGCACACGGATGCCCCTGTGGGGCCGCAGGCGGAGGCGGCGATCAGACTGAGCACTACGGCCATGCCGAGCGCATGATCCCGCATCTTCATGCCTCCTCTCACGATAGACTCCGGCGAGCCCACAATTTTAACGAATGGCAACGCCGCTTCTCTCAGCCTCCGCGCGCTGCGACGCCGGGGATCGGCTTGACCTCAGAGGCGGGGGGGGCTATACTGTCTCCCGCAGTGGGGCTTCTGCGAAGTTGGTGATGGATGGCGAAGTTAGAGCCAACACGAGAACGTTTGGGAGGCCGATGCGAGGGACCTTATCAAGGTAGGCCCCGCCCAAGGAGCGGGGAAACCGACGATAAGGGCTAGGCCACCCACCTGGAGGATTCCAGGTTCAACTGTCGCCACCACACGGCCAAGCGGAAGCCCCGAACCTTTTTTCTTCACCGAGGAGGCCGGCATGCGCGTACTCGTGATCGGGGACATCGTCGGGCGTCCGGGACGCCGCATCGTGCGAGAGAAGCTCCCGGAATTGAAGCGGGAGTTCGCAGTGGACTTCGTCGTCGCGAACGTCGAGAACGCGGCCGGCGGTTTCGGCGTCACGCCGGAGGTCGCGCGGGAGCTGCTGGAGGCGGGCATTGACGTGTTGACTTCGGGCAATCACATCTTCGACAAGAAGGAGGTCTTTCAGATCATCGAGACCGAACCGCGACTGCTGCGACCGGCCAACTATGCGCCGGGCGTGCCCGGACGCGGCCTCTGGTCGGGGCGCTCGGCGAGCGGACATCCGATCACGGTGATCAATCTGCAAGGGCGCGTCTTCATGCACCCGAGCGATTGTCCATTTCGGACCGTTGACGCGCTGTTGTCTGAACTCCGCCAACCGCGGATCATCATCGTGGACATGCATGCCGAAGCCACGTCGGAGAAGATCGCCATGGGATGGTACCTGGATGGGCGCGTGAGCGTCGTCTTCGGCTCCCATACGCATGTGCCGACGGCGGATGAGACGATCCTGCCCCGTGGTACGGCCTACATCACCGATCTCGGCATGACGGGACCGTATGACGGTGTGATCGGCATCAAGCGAGAGCAGATTCTGGACCGGTTCCTGCGCGGCATGCCCCACCGCTTCGAGGTCGCCTCCGGCGATGTGCGCCTCTGCGGGGCCCTCATCGAGATTGACGAGACGACCTACCGCGCCACGCGCATCGCGCGCGTGATGGTGAAGGCGTGAGGCCTCTTCAGGAGCTTCTCTCCAGCGCCGCCCCCCTCTCTGAGGCGAGGCGCGGTGTCTTGCCCGACTCGGCCAGACACAGTACAATGCCACTTCGTGAATACACCGAGAGGGGAGCTATGAGGACCATTGGTCTCGCGATCATGCTTCTGAGCCTGGGAGGCCTCGCGCCGGTCTGGGCGCAGGGGCAAACTTCGGCGCCCACCCAAGCGCCGGCGCCAGGGGGGACGCCACCGCCGGTTCCCGTCGGACGCATCGCCGTCATCAATACGAACGCGTTCATGGCCGACGATGGGATTCAGCAGCTCATTCAACAGGCCAAGCGCGTGGACGACATGTTCAAAGACAAGGAAGCGGAATTGCGCGCATTGGAGCAGCGCGTGGAGAGTCTCCGACGGGAGCTGGAGACGCAAGGTCCGAATCTGACGCCGCAGGCGCGGGCGGATAAGCAGGAGGCGCTCGAGCAATTACAGCGCGAGTATCAACGAAAGAAAGAGGACGCCGAACGCGCCTATCAACGTGCCTTTCGCGATGCCATCGCTCCCGTGCGCGAGCGGATCGGGGCGTTCCTGGAGACCTACGCCAAGAGCCGGGGCATCACCATTATCCTGGAGGTCGCCAATCTCGCGCAAGCGGGTGGGCTCGTGTACGTGGATCCGGCGGCCGACATCACGCGCGATTTCATCAACGAGTACAACAAGGCCAATCCCGTGACGAGCTCCACGGCGCCCCCAGCGTCCACGCCCTCGAGCGCCGGACGTCCGACCTCCGAGACACGCCCGGCCTCGGCATCGCCCAAGACTCCGCCTCGAAAGCCGTAAGAAGGAGCGGCGCGTATGAAGGTCCCGATCGCGGGGGGAGACAGTGACCTCGCGGGGATGAGGCTTCGATTATCCGCGCGGCTGATGTGAGGCGTCGGTTATGGAGACCATCTTCGATGCCGTACAAATTCAGCAGTTCCTTCCGCACCGCTATCCCTTCCTGCTCGTTGATCGCATCATCGAATTCGAGCCGAGGAAGCGGATCGTCGGCATCAAGAACGTGACCATCAACGAATGCTTCTTCCAGGGCCATTTCCCGGGAGCGCCGGTCATGCCCGGTGTGTTGGTGATCGAGGCGATGGCGCAGACGGCGGGCGTGCTGATGTATCACGAGGTGGCCGACGCCAGCAACAAGCTCGTCTTCTTCACCGGCATTGACAAGGCGAAGTTCCGACGACCGGTCGTCCCCGGGGACACGCTGCGGTTGGAGCTGACGGTCCTTCGGCTGAAGTCGCGCTACATTCGGCTGCGCGGCGAAGCCTACGTGGATGGGCAACTTGTGGCGGAAGCTGAGATCACCTCCTCGCTCGTGGACATCGGGGCGGTGCGCAAGAACGCCGCCGCGCTTCACGTTCCCGCCCTGCAGGAGGAGTCCGCGCCCGGCGCCCCTACCCCCCCGAACACCGCGCCGGAGGAGAGCGCGTGAGCGTCACCATCCATCCGACGGCCATCGTGAGCCCGCGCGCCGAGTTGGGGGAGGATGTTCAGATCGGCCCCTACACGATCATCGGCGATGAGGTTATCCTTCACGACCGCGTGCGCGTGGCCGCTCATTGCGTCATTGAGGGGCCGACGGAGATCGGCGAGGAGACTGTCATCTTCCCCTTCGCCTCGATCGGCCAAATCCCCCAGGATTTGAAGTACAAGGGCGAGCCGAGCCGTGTTCTCATTGGCCGACGCAATCGCATCCGCGAGTACGTGACGATCCACCGCGGGACCGAAGGCGGCGGGGGCGTCACCGTCATCGGGGACGACAATCTCCTCATGGTGCAGGCGCACGTCGCGCACGATTGCCACGTCGGCAATCACGTCATCATGGCCAACGGGGCTTCTTTGGCCGGTCACGTTCGCGTCGAAGATCACGCGACGCTCGGGGCCTACGTCGGCGTGCACCAGTTCTGCCGGATCGGGAAGTACGCCTTCGTGGGCGCGTACGCCGTCGTGGTGAAGGACGTTCCGCCCTACTCGCTCTGCGCGGGGAACCACGCGCGATGCTATGGCCCCAATACCGTCGGGCTCCGTCGCAAGGGCTTCACCGAGGAGCAGCGTCGAGCGATTGATCGCGCCTTTCACCTGTTGCTCTCCTCCAAGCTCAACACGACGCAAGCGCTCGAAGCCCTGCGACGGGAACTCGGGCACATCCCGGAGATTCAAGACCTGATCGCCTTCATCGAGACCTCGCAACGGGGCATTGTGAAGTGAGCCGGCCCGAGAGCGAGCGACGCTATGGCCTGATCGCCGGAAACGGGCGATTCCCCTTCCTCGTCCTGGACGGCGCGCGGCGGCGCGGCATCGAGATGGTCGTCGCGGCCATTCGCGAGGAGACCTCGCCGGAGATCGAGCGCCAGGCGCGCATCGTCCGCTGGTTGGGCGTCGGTCAACTCGGCCACCTGATCGAATTCTTTCGCGAACACGGCGTCACGCATGCCGTCCTCGCCGGTCAGGTCAAGCACGTTCAGATCTTCGGCCCCGCTCTGCCCGATTGGCGGATGCTCAAACTCCTGATGCGGCTGCCGAGAAAGAACACCAACAGTTTGATCGGAGCCGTCGTCGCCGAGCTGGAGCGCGAGGGGATCCAGGTCGTGGATTCCACGCTCTTCGTCCCGGAGCTGCTCGCGCCCGAAGGCGTGCTGACGGCGCGCGCCCCTTCCTCGGCCGAGATGGAGGACCTTCGCTATGGGCTGGAGATCGCTCGCGAGATCGCGCGACTGGATCTGGGACAGACGATCGCCGTGAAAGATCGCGCGGTCGTCGCCATCGAGGCGATGGAAGGGACCGATGCGACGATCCGCCGAGCGGCCTCCCTCCTTCGCGGGCGCCCCTTCGTCGTCGTCAAAGTCGCCCGCCCGCATCAGGATATGCGCTTCGATGTCCCGGTGATCGGCGCTCCGACGATCCAGACGATGATCGAATGCCGAGCGACGGCGCTGGCCATCACCGCGCGGAAGACCTTGCTGATGGATCGCACCGAGCTGCTCGCGCTCGCGAACCGACATGGCATCGCCGTGCTCGCCGTCCCCTGACCCCGCGCCCCTACGCATTGTGAGGAGAAATCGGCGTCATCACATCAGGCCTCTCCCCCTTGCTTCTGCAGACGAGGAGGCTCTACAATGAGCGCGAGTTCGCGCGATGAGACACGGGGGACCTCCCGAAGCGGAGGCGAATGGGGTCTGGTGACTTCCCCGGGCTTCAAACCCGGTGGGCGACAGCGAGAGCTGACGCCGGTGGGTTCGATTCCCACGCGCCTCCGCCACGTTGGCATGGATTCCGCAAGGCGTAGCGACATGTCCCATGCAGCGACACCCATCGGCCACCGGCGAGGCGAATGGCTTCGCGTGTGCCGCGTGCACTTCAAGCCCTTCTTCTTCTACCTCGCCGCGGGAGCGGTGCTCGGCGTCGGAGCGCTCGCGCGCGATCCTTCGGCGTGGCCGACGCTGCTTGGGCTTGGTCTTGTGGGTCTGCTGCTGTGGCCTTTTCTGGAGTACGCCGTTCATCGAGGACTGCACGCACGGGCGCGATCGGCGCGAGTGCGCGCCTTTCTCTACCGCGCTCACGGGATTCATCACGCGGCCCCGCAGGCGGTGGGCTCGATCTTCATCCGCTTCTCGGCGAGCGCGTCCTTGAGCGCGCTGCTGTTTCTGCTCTTCGTGAGCGCGCTCGGCTCCTGGCCGAAAGCGGCGGCTCTTCTGATCGGCCTGTGGGCGGGATACCTGCTCTACGAGTTCACGCACTACGTGGCCCATTTCGGACGACCGCGAACGGCGTGGATGCGGCGCCGGCAACGGCATCATCAACTTCATCATCGCGATCGGGAGGACGCGCGCTTTGGCGTGACGACATCGCTGGTGGATTGGCTCTTCGGAACACAAGGAGCGTCGGAGAAGGTCTGATCCGTCGTTGTCGCCTCCGGCATTCTCTGGTAAACTCCCAGGACGTCGGGACGCCTGCTGTGGGAGGCGAAGCCTTCCCGAAGGATGAGGAGGCGGCACCGGTTTCGTCGAGAGGAGCGACGAGGCGATGACCGCGAACCTGCGAGATTGGATCGCCTTGAGCCTGGTGACCGGCATCGGATCGCGCACGGCCGGGCAGCTGCTGGAGCGTTTCGGCTCGCCGACGGACATCTTCGCGGCCTCGCGCGCGGAGCTGCAGGCGCTCGGACTGGAAGACGAGACGATCGATCGCCTCCACTCGGAAGAGCCCCGACGACAGGCGGAGATCGAGCTGAGGAAATTGGCCCGAGTGGGGGCCGAAGCGCTCACGCTCGAAGACCCGCGCTATCCGCCGTTGCTGCGCCGCATCTACGATCCCCCCATCGTCCTCTACGCGTGGGGGCAAGTGGACGTCCTCACGGCGCCCGCGCTGGCGATTGTGGGCACGCGCCGACCGTCCCCGTATGGGGTGAACGTCGCGACGCAACTGGCGCGCGATCTGGCGGAGCGCGGGCTGGTGATCGTCTCCGGCTTCGCGCGCGGTATTGATGCGGCGGCGCACCGGGGAGCGCTGGAGGCGAAGGGGCGAACCGTCGCCATCCTCGGCACGGGGCTCGACATCACCTATCCCCGCGAGCATCGCGCCCTGGCTGAGCAGATTCGCCATCACGGTGTGCTGCTGACGGAATTCCCAATGGGAGTCTCCCCGCTGCCGCAGAACTTCCCCTTTCGGAATCGGATCATCAGCGGCATGAGCCTCGGCGTGGTCGTCGTGGAGGCCGCCGAACACAGCGGGTCGCTCATCACGGCGCGCCTGGCGCTTGAGCAGGACCGCGAGGTCTTCGCCATCCCCGGACCGATCACGGCGCCGCAGAGCTACGGCCCCAACTATCTCATCAAGTGCGGCGCGAAGCTCGTGCAGTACTGGCGCGATGTCGTTGAGGAGTTGCCCCTCGACATCCGAAAAGAGATCCTGCGGCGGGAAGAAGCGCCGGCGCTTCAGCCGGAGCTGCCGCTGGATGAGCATGAGCAGCGCGTGCTCGATGTGCTCCAGTTCGACGCGCCCACGCATATTGATGAGTTGCTCGTGCGAAGCGGTCTGCCGGTCCCTGAGCTGATGCGCGTCTTGCTCGAGCTCGAGGTGAAAGATAAAATCAGACAGTTGCCGGGGAAGCAGTTCGTGAAGAAGCTGTGAGATGGCCAAGAAACTCGTCATCGTCGAATCGCCCGCCAAGGCCAAGACGATCAACAAATACTTGGGCCGCGACTTCACCGTCATGGCCTCGGTCGGGCATATCAAGGACCTGCCCGAGAAAGAATTGGGCGTGGACATCGAGAACGATTTTCGCCCGACCTACGTCATCATCCCCGACGAGATCAAGAAGAACAACCGGCGGATCCTGGCCGAACTCAAGCGCGCGGCGCGCGAGGCCGAGGCGATCTATCTGGCGGCCGATCCCGATCGCGAGGGGGAGGCCATCTGCCAGCATCTGAAGGAAGAGCTGGTCGGCCCGCGCGAGAAGAAGCCGGTCTACCGCGTCCTCTTTCACGAGATCACACCGCAGGCCGTGCGCGCGGCTTTTCAGCAACCCGGGGAGATTGACCGCAACAAGGTCGAAGCGCAGCAAGCGCGGCGCATCCTGGATCGGCTCGTCGGCTACCTGGTGAGTCCGCTGCTGTGGAAGAAAGTGCGCCGCGGCCTCTCGGCTGGGCGCGTGCAATCGGTCGCCCTGCGCTTGATCGTCGAACGCGAGCGGGAGATCGAGCGGTTCGTCCCGACCGAGTATTGGACGATTCGCGCTCGCCTCTCGGCTGCGGAGCCCCCGCCGTTTGTGGCCCAGTTGGTCCGCATCGGCGAGCGGAGCATCAAAACGAGCGCCTTCGAGGAAGGGGTCCGCCCGAACGAATGGCACATCCGAACGGAAGCGGAGGCCCGGGCGCTCAGCGAGCAGCTCACTGCGAGCGAGTTCCTCGTCACCGCCGTCCAGAAGAAAGAGAAGAAGCGAAATCCCGCTCCACCGTTCACGACGAGCAAGCTGCAACAGGAGGCGGCACGCCGACTGCGCTTCTCGGTGAAGAAGACGATGAACATCGCGCAGAAGCTCTACGAAGGGGTCGAGTTGGGGCCCGAGGGGAGCGTCGGGCTCATCACCTATATGCGGACGGATTCGACGCGCGTCTCGGACGCGGCGCTCGCCGAAGTGCGCCGCTTCATCGCCGAGCAGTATGGCTCGGCGTTCCTGCCCGAGGAGCCGCACGTCTACCGCACGAAGAAGGATGCGCAGGATGCCCACGAGGCCATCCGTCCGACGTCGGTCTTCCGCACGCCCGAACAGGTCGCCCCGTACCTCAGCCGCGACGAGTTGGCGCTCTACAAGCTCATCTGGCAACGGTTCGTCGCCTCGCAGATGAAGCCCGCGCTCTTCGATCAGACGGTCATCGAGATTCAAGCGGGCGAATTCGGCCTTCGCGCGACGGGCTCAGTGCTCACGTTCCCGGGCTTCCTCACCGTCTACGAGGAGGCCAAGGAGGAGAAAGAGGACGAGGAGGACGAAGACGCCGCAGCCACCTTGCCCAAGGTGACGGTGGGGGAGCGATTGACGCTCCTGGAGTTGCTGCCGGAGCAACATTTCACGCAACCGCCGCCCCGCTATACGGAAGCTTCACTCGTCAAGGCTCTTGAAGAGAATGGCATCGGGCGCCCCTCCACCTACGCGCAGATTCTGAGCATCATCCAGGACCGCGATTACGTGCAGAAGGTGCAGGGCCGCTTCAAGCCGACCGAACTGGGCCGGCTCGTGTGCGACCTGCTCGTGGAGAACTTCACGGACATCTTCGACGTGGAGTACACGGCGGCGATGGAGGAGGAGCTGGATAAGGTCGAGGAGGGGCGCGTGAGCTGGGTGAAGGTCCTCAAGGACTTCTACCAGAAGTTCGCCGCGGATCTGGCGCGCGCCGAGCAGCAGATGGAGGACGTGCGCAAGGGGGTCGAGACCGACCGAGTATGCCCGCAGTGCGGGACGCTCATGGTGAAGAAAGTCGGTCGCTACGGGCCGTTTCTGGCCTGTCCCTCCTGCGGGGCGACGCAAAATCTCTCGGAAGAGGAGACCGAGGTCATCTGCGACAAGTGTGGTCGGAAGATGGTGCGGCGCCGGAGCCGATTCGGACAATTCCTCGCCTGCTCAGGATATCCGGAGTGCACGAACACGCGGCGCATTGGGCGAGACGGACAATTGGCGGCTCCCGATCGCGTGCTTGAGGAGGCGTGCCCGGAATGCGGCGCTCCTCTTCTGCTGCGGCAGGGGCCATACGGCGAATACATCGCCTGCAGCCGGCGACCGGCTTGCTCGTACGTCAAAGCGGAGACCCTCGGGATTCCCTGCCCGAGACCCGAATGCCGCGGTGAGTTGGTCGTCCGACGTTCGCGTCGCGGCCGCCTCTTCTACGGATGCAGCGCGTATCCCGATTGCACCTTCACCGTCTGGGATCGTCCGGTGAACCGCGCCTGTCCGCAATGCGGGAGCCCCTTCGTGCTCGAGAAGATGACGCGACGAGGCGGACGCATTCACTATTGCCACCGGCAGGAATGCGCGTATCGCGAAGCCGTGCCGCACGAGGACATCGCGGAATCGGCGGTCTCTTCCTCGACGGCGGCGCGACCGTGAGGCGCGCGACGCCGGCCGCCGCGTCGCTACTGTTCTCCCATGAGGTGCGATCTCACGACGATCTCCGATCTCGCCCGCGCTCAGTACGATCTCTCGGCGTTCCTCGCGCGTCGGTCGGAATGGATCTGCCGACTTGATGGATGGCCGCTCATGCGGGCGCGCGGGGAGCAGATCGTGATCGCGCCGGCCTTCGGGAAGTTGATCCTCACGCTCTGGGGCGAGGATTTCTCCGAATGTTGGCGGATCGAGGCCTACGCCATCCGAGAGGACCGCGTGATCCTGCGGCTGGCACGGCCTCCGCGACAGCATCCGAGCACGCTGGAGATTCATCCGGTGGAGGCCCCGGCGGAGGAGGCAGCGCGCGAGCGACGGCGCGCCTTTGAATCCACGATCTGCCGGATGATCGAGCAGCAGTGGGGCGCGCGCATCGAGTACGCGGCGACTCATCGCGATGATGCGCGACACCTCTCGGGCATCTACACGAGAATGATCCTGACGCGCGGCGGGGAGCGCGTGATCGCCGTCGCCGTGAATTCGGGCGAGCCGCAGGCGCACGTGGATGGTCTGGTGACCGCCGGCGTGATCTGGTGGGAATGTGCGACGACGTCTCCGCGAGGGGCGGATGCGCGGCGACTCCTGCTGCTGGCGCCCGCCGGAAGGACGGAGACTCTCGCGCGGCGCCTGACCGTCCTGCGCCGCGCGGATCGGCACATCGAGCTGTACGAAGTGGACGAGCGACGCGGCACGCTCGCGGCGGTGACGCCCTTCGATCAAGGGATGCTCTTTGATCCGCGCGCGCTGCGACTCCCCCGCGCCGTCGGCGAACTCCCGCCGCATCCATTGCGGGATCGCGCGCTCGGACTGGCGCCGGGACTGCTGCGCGTCTATCGGCGTCCGGGATCCCCCGTGGAATCGCTGCGCCTGCGCGGGCTGGAGATCGCGCGCCTCTCGCGCGCGGGCCTGCAGTTCGGCGTCGGCGCCAAGAAGCAGGCGCTGCGCGAGGATTGGGAAGCGTTCGCGCGCTTCGTGCATGAAGTGGCGCGCATTCGCCATCCGGAGAGCGGGGAGAAGGCGCATCCCTTCTACCGCCTCCAAGCCGAGCGATGGCTGGAGGAGCTGGTCCGCGAAGATGTGCGCCGCGTGGACGCGCGGCTCGATCCACGCTTCCTCTATCCGCAGGTCCCGATCTCCGGCGACGAAGGCTACGGGCTCGTGGATCTGCTCGGAATCACCGATGAGCGGCAACTCGCGCTCCTGGAGCTGAAAGTGGAGGAGGATGCGGAAGTGCCCATGCAAGCCGTTGACTATTGGCTGCGGATCGAGTGGTATCGCCGACGGGGCGACCTGACACGACGCGGCTATTTCCCGGGCCTGGAGATCGCCGATCGGCCAGCGCTCCTCTTCATCATCGCGCCGCTGCTGCGCTTTCACCCCACCTTCGATCTGGTGGCGCGCTGGATTGACCCGCGCGTCCCCGTCTATAAAATTGGGATTGCGGAGGATTGGCGAAAGGGCGTGCGCGTGATCTCTCGAGAACGAGCGAACGGATGATGGAGCTGCACGGCCTCGTGGTCATTGATAAGCCGGTCGGGCTGACCTCGCACGACGTCGTCCAGCGCGTGCGGCGCGCGCTGCGGATGAAGCGCGTGGGACACACGGGGACGTTGGACCCGATCGCCACGGGCGTCCTGGTGCTCTGCGTGGGGAAAGCCACGCGACTGCAACGCTTCCTCATGGCGCGAGACAAGGAGTATCGCGCGCGCGTGCGGCTGGGCTTCGCCACCGATACCTACGACGCGACGGGAAAGCCCACGACGCCTGTGTGCGACACCTCGCAGATCTCGGAAGCGGACCTCGAACGCGTGCTCGCGGAATTTCGGGGAGAATATGAGCAAATCCCCCCGATGTACTCGGCCAAGAAGAAGGAGGGCGTCCGCCTCTACAAACTGGCGCGACGGGGTCAGTCCGTCGAGCGCTCCCCCATCCGCGTGCGGATCGAGGCGCTGGAGCTCGTGGAGGATGACGGGGCGATGCTTCGGCGCTTCGCGGATGGGACGGCGGAGTTCACCATCCGCGTGCGCTGTTCGGCGGGGACCTATGTGCGCGCCCTCGCGCACGACATCGGACAGCGCCTGGGATGCGGAGCGTACCTGCATGGGCTCGTGCGGACGGCCGTCGGAGAGTTCACACTGGCGCGCGCGCTGCCGCTGGACGCCTTCGAGGCGCTCGCCCGCGCGGGCCGGGCCGCCGAAGTGCTCATCCCGCTCGCTGAGGCACTGCCGGACCTCCCCACGCTTCGACTCTCGGAGCCCGACCTGCAACGCGTGCGCCACGGACAAGCGATCCCCGGACGAGGGATCCAGCAGCGGACTTACATCCGACTCCTGGATGACCGCGAGCACCTGGTGGCCGTGGGCGAGAGTCGGCCCGAACGCGGGGTGATTCAGCCCTGCGTGGTTCTTGAGCCGTGAGCGGATTTCAGGTATACTAACCGGCGATCAGGCTCGCGCGTCGAGCCTGAGCATGCCAAGCGCTGATTGACGAATTCGCGGACAGCGGGACACACACGCCGATCTTTGGGACCGAGACCAAACCAATCGCTCTTTGGACATCCGGAATTTTTTTCTTCAGGAGACGTCCACCCGTTCTCCCCGAGCGGGGAAGGGCGAGGAGGGCAGGCTATGGAGGAGAAGAACAAGAAGCTGAACATCGCCGAGCTTCTGGAACGACACCGCCGGGAGCGGGAGAAGCTCCGATGGGAGGGCACCTTCCGCGAGTACTTCGAGCTGGTGACGCAGAACCCCAAGATCGCCCGCCTGGCGCACGCGCGCATCTGCGATATGATCCTGGCCGCCGGCGTGGAGAAGATCAACGAGGGGCAGCCCAACGAGGTCACGCGGTACAAGTTCTTCTCCAAGGAGTTGTTCGGCATTGACGAGGCGATCGAGAAGATCGTCGAGTACTTCAAGTCGGCCGCGCAACGCCTGGAGGTGCGCAAGCGCATTCTGCTGCTGATGGGGCCGGTGGGCGGCGGCAAGTCCACGATCGTCACCCTGCTCAAGCGCGGGCTGGAGCAGTACACGCGCACCGATGAGGGCGCCCTCTACGGGATCAAGGGATGTCCCATGCACGAGGAGCCGTTGCATCTGATCCCGCACGATCTGCGCCCGGAGATCGAGCGCCACTACGGGATCTACATCGAGGGCGATCTCTGTCCCCGCTGCCAGTACAACCTCGAACACGTCTACCACGGGCGACACGAGGACGTCCTGGTCGAGCGTATCGTCTTCTCCGAGAAGGAGCGCATCGGCATTGGGACCTTCTCCCCGTCCGACCCCAAGAGCCAGGACATCACGGAGCTGACGGGATCGGTGGATCTGGCCGTTATCGGCGAAGTCGGCGTGGAGTCCGATCCCCGCGCCTATCGCTTCGATGGGGAGCTGAACATCGCCAACCGCGGCATCATGGAGTTCATCGAGATGCTCAAATGCGACGAGAAGTTCCTCTACAGCTTGCTCACGCTCTCGCAGGAGCAGTCCATCAAGACCGGTCGCTTCGCCATGATCTACGCCGACGAGGTCATCATCTCGCACACGAACGAGAACGAGTACAACGCCTTCGTGGCGAACAAGAAGAACGAGGCTCTGCAGGACCGCATCATCGTGATCCGCGTGCCGTATAATCTGCGCATATCCGACGAGGAGAAGATCTACAAGAAGTTGCTCGATCAGAGCGAAGCACCCAAGCACGTGCACATCGCGCCCTACACGCTGCGAGTGGCCGCCATGTTCGCCGTCCTCACGCGGTTGCAACCCTCCAAGCGCCAGAACATCGACCTCATCAAGAAGATGAAGCTCTACGATGGTCAGGACGTGGACGACTTCAAGGCCAAAGACGTGAAGGAGCTGCGCGAGGAGGCCGAGCGGGAGGGGATGGAGGGGATCTCGCCCCGCTACATCATCAATCGGCTCTCCAGCGCCCTCGTGCGCGATGGGATCACCTGCCTGACCCCCATTGATGCGCTGCGCGCCATCCGCGACGGCTTCGATCAACATACGGGCATCTCCGCCGAGGATCGCGAGCGCTACCTGAACCTCATCGCTATGGTGCGGAAAGAATATGATGAGATCGCCAAGAATGAGGTCCAGCGCGCTTTCGTCTACTCCTTCGAGGAGATGGCCCGCACCCTCTGCGATAAATATCTGGATAACGTCGAGGCCTATTGCAATAAGGAGAAGCTCAAGGACCCGATCACGGAGGAGGAGGTCGAGCCCGATGAGAAACTGATGCGCTCGATCGAGGAGCAGATCGGCATCTCCGAGAACGCGAAGAATGCCTTCCGGCAGGAGATCCTGATCCGCATCTCCAGCTACGCGCGCAAGGGGCGGACCTTCGATTACCGGTCGCACGAGCGGCTGCGCGAGGCCATCGAGAAGAAGATCTTCGCCGATCTGAAGGACGTCGTGCGCATCACGACGACGAGCAAGACGGCCGATCCGGATCAGCTCCGACGCCTCAACGAGGTGATTGATCGGTTGATTCGGGAACACGGCTACTGCTCCGTGTGCGCCAATGAGCTGCTCAACTACGTCGGCTCCTTGCTCTCGCGAGCCTGAGGGCGCGTCGGGCCCCTCGCGCGCGCCCGTGGGGAGGATGTCCGATGCTCGTTCATCGGCATGATTGGTCGCTGCAACGTAAGGGATACCTCGATCAGGAGCGCCATAAGGAGCGCGTCCGCGAGGCGATTCGAAGGAATCTCGGCTCCATCGTCGCCAACGAGTCCATCATCCTCTCGGATGGGAAGAAGACCATTCGCATCCCGATCCGCTCGCTGGAGGAGTACAAGTTCCGATACGACTACCGCAAGAAGAAGCACGTCGGGCAAGGCCCGGGCGGCTCCCGCGTGGGCGACGTGATCGCGCGCGAGGGAGAGGGGCAGGGCCCCGGACGCGGCCCTGGCGCGGGCGATCAGCCGGGCGTGGATTACTACGAAGCCGAGGTCGAGATTGATGAGATCGCCAAGCTCATCTTCGAGGACCTCGAACTCCCCTACCTGGAGGAGAAGAGCAAGCAGGCCGTGCACTCCCGCCAGCTTCGCTTCGGCGAAGTGCGCAAGACGGGCATCCTCCCCCACCTCGATAAGCGCCGGACGCTCTTGGAGAACATGAAGCGCATGGCGAAGGAGACGGGCACGGCCCGAATCGGTCCGCTGCGCAAGGAGGATCTGCGCTTCAAGAGTTGGGATGAGGAGATCCGCTACGAGACCAACGCCGTCGTCATCGCCATGATGGACGTCTCCGGCTCCATGGGGGAGTTCAAGAAGTACATCGCGCGTTCCTTCTACTTCTGGATGGTGCGCTTCCTGCGGACGAAATACGACAACGTGAAGGTCGTCTTCATCACGCATCACACGGAGGCGAAGGAGGTGACCGAGGAGCAGTTCTTCACCCAAGGGGAATCGGGCGGCACGGTCGTCAGCTCGGCCTATCGCCTCGCGCTGGAGATCATCCGCGAGCGGTTCAACCCCAAGGACTGGAACATCTATCCCTTCCACTTCTCCGACGGCGATAACTACTACTCGGACAATGACGAGGCGGTTCGCCTGGCTGACGAGCTGATCGCCACCTGCAACCTCTTCGGCTACGGCGAGATCGGCGAGGAGGAGTACGCTGGCTATCGGCGCTCCGGCGGCGCGCTGCTCTCCATCTTCAACGAGCGCCTCAAGAACAAGGATCGCTTCGTGGGCGTTCGGATCGATCGGAAAGAGGATGTCTATCCGGCCCTGAAAGCCTTCTTCGGTCGGCGTGGAGAGACCGTATGAGCGACGCGGAGATCAAGGTCCTGGAGAAGGCGATCGAGCAGATCTGGGAGAAGGCGTGCGAACTGGGCCTGGACCCCTTCCCCATCCACTTCGAGATCGTCCCGGCGACGGTGATCTACGAGATCGGATCCTACGCTCTGCCGGGACGCTACTCGCATTGGAGTTTCGGCAAGGCCTATCATAAGATGAAGCTCATGTACGATCTGGGCCTCTCCAAGCTCTACGAGGTCGTGATCAATGCGAATCCGGCCTACGCCTTCCTCCTGGAAGGGAATTCCCTCATCCAGAACAAGATGATCATCGCCCACGTGATCGCCCACGTGGACTTCTTCAAGAACAACATCTACTTCTCCCGCACGAACCGTCGGATGGTGGACGAGGCGGTGACGCACGCCGAGCGGATCCGCGAGTACGAGTTCAAGTACGGGCGGAAGACGGTCGAAGAGTTCCTCGATGCCGTACTCTCGATCCAGGAGCACATCAATCCCGATCTCTTCATCCGGGAGGAACGCGCCGAGGCTCCGGAGAAGCCGAAGACGCCCGCGCCCAAGCCCGGGAAGTACGATGACCTCTTCGCCCTGGATGAGCTGAAGAAGGAGAAGGTCTCCACGGTGGAGGAAGAGGAGGACGCGCTGCGTCGTATCCCCCCCCGACCGGAGAAGGATCTGGTGCGCTTCATCATGACACACTCGCCGGTGTTGGAACCCTGGCAGCGCGACATCATGGCGATGATTCACGAGGAGATGGAATATTTCGTCCCCCAACTGCAGACGAAGATCATGAACGAGGGCTGGGCCAGCTACTGGCACACGCGCATCCTCCGGGAGCTGGACCTCAGCGATGAAGAATTCGTCGAATTCGCCCAGTTGCACGCGGCCGTCGTCTCCCCTCGCAAGGGGAGCCTCAATCCCTACTACGTCGGGTTCAAGATCTTCGAGGACATCGAGCGGCGGTGGGATCATCCGACTCCCGAAGAGATCGAGAAATTCGGACGCGAACCGGGGAAGGGGCGAGAGAAGATCTTCGAGGTCCGCCAGTTGGAGAACGACATCTCGTTCATCCGGAATTACCTGACCCGGCAACTGGTCGAAGACTTGGATCTCTACATCTTCGAGCTGCGGGACGAAGAGGAATGGGTGATCACCGATAAGACCTGGGAGCGCGTGCGCGACCAGATGGTCGCCGACATGACGAACTTCGGCTTCCCCGTCATCGAAGTGCTCGATGGGGATTACAACGGGAACCGAGAGCTCTATCTGCGCCACCGATACGAGGGGATCGAACTCGACATTGAGTACGCCAAGAAGACCCTGGAGTACGTCTACAAGCTCTGGGGACGCGACGTGCACTTGGAGACGGTCGTGGATGGCGAACCGCTCGTCCTCCATTTCGATGGAGAAGAGCACTGGGAGGACTGACCGCCGACCCCCTTATGGAGGAGACGCCCCCTCCCTCACCGAGAGCCTCTCGATCTCCGCGCGCGTCCTCAATACCCCGACAACAGGCGTCGTCCACGTCAGCGCCCTTTCTCGATGTAGATCCTCACCAGCCCCTGCTCATCCACCTCCCGCAGGAGGCGATGGGAGAACTTCCGCACCCACGCCTGAATCTCGCGCTGCTGGAACCGGTTGGCCAAGACTTCCAGGACCTGCCCCGGTCGCATCTCCTGGAGCGCGAGCTTGATGACGCCGAGGCTCCGACAATCAATCGGATTGAAGAGCCCTCGGACGTCGAGCGTCTTCTCCGCGCGGAGCTGATCGCAGTTCACCTCAGTCATCACCAGACCATCACGGCATCGTGGTTCTCGATCAATCCTACCGTCTCCTCGCGCGAGACGAGTTGAACGCCCGAGACGAGATCGGTGGGCGCGATCCCCCGCGCTTCGGCATCCTCGCGCACGACGTAGACCTGTCCCCCGTGCTCCAGCATGAACTTCACGACGCGAGCCGGGTTGGTGTCGAACTCCTGCACATCCACGCCGAGAATCTTCGCCCCCTTCAGGTCCTGGCGCTCGACGGCATACGTCACGGCCGAATCGCGCAGCAGGACGTTCACCTGGACCGGCGTCTCCACCACGCCGAAGGCCGTGGCGAACAGGTGTGGATCCACCGGCTCCATGCACAAGTAGATCGGCTTCTCGAAGATCACGAGCGTCTTATCCGCCATAGCCCCTCCTCACCCCCGATCACCGATACGAGGGAATCGTGATGACGCGATCGGCCGCCCGGATGAACTTCCAGAGGTCACCGAGCGTTCCGATCGTCACCGCATTCATCTGGTGCTTCTCCACGCCGCGCTCCTGCACACAGAGGATACACGAGACCCAGTCGAGCTTCGCCCCATGCAGTCCCGCGCGCAGCAGCATGTCAATGTACTTGCTCACGTGCGAGTGCTTCTCGCCCAGGATGCCTTGCAGGGCACCGGGCTCGCTGTGATCAATCTGGTCCTTATTGGTCAGCGTGACGGCTTCTTCAAATGCCCACACGTTGACGTTGACCCCCCGCTGCAGCAACTTCTCCGCCAAGCGGAGGACGGTCGTCGGAGCCTCGCGCTCGTAGGATCCGGTCGCCAGGACGATGGCGACGGTCTTCGCGCCATTGGGTTGCGCCATGACGCTCACCTCCTCCCTCCTCGAGATCCCCGCGCCGAGGATCACCTCGCGCGGATCAAGACGCGCCCCCTCGCGGGGTGCGCTAATACCAGATGACCTTGTCGCAGCCGTCCACGACAAGGTCCGCCAACTCATCCATGTTCGAGAGGCGCACGCCCTCGGCCAACTGCTCGATGCCCCGGGCCTTGGCCGAGACGTCCTCGGCGAGCACCGTCACGCCCGCCCGACTCAGCTCGTTCAACCGCGCGGCCAGCTGCGCCCCCTTTCGAGCAGCGAGGACGCCGTTCTCGACCAGATAGAGCGTGACCTCGTGCCCGCGATTCTTCAACGATCCCGCCAGCTCCAGAATGTACGAGCTGCTCGCATACTCGTGAAGGTCGCGACTGGTGACGATCAAATATCGGCTCATCCTCTCCCCTCCTCTGACCTATTGCGCACACACCCCTCTTGAAGCCCGCCCTGTCCGCGCGAGGCGGGCTCCCGCGCCTCACGCACGTTCACCGCCTGCAGCCGACAGTTACTTCGCGAACCAGATGTAGTCGCCGTGAGACGTCCCCATGAAGAAGAGCATCGGGAGCGAGAGCCACGCGTTCATGCGCGACGCCAAGAAGGCTCGCCGCGCGAGCTTGGCCGACTCCGGCGGCATGGGCGTCCCCTGCTCCGCGCTCTCCTTGGTCCAGGCGATGATCCGCTTCTGCGCCCGCCAGATCACCCCCCACACGTTCAAGAGCATGATGATCCCGTACCCGCCGCCCAGACCAATGGAGAGCGATTTGTTGCCGAGCGTCTCCCCCGTGGGACCAGGCGCGCTGAGCATCCGGATGATCACCCCCGACATGACCAGGATCAGCGCGATGACGATGACCGCGAGGACCCAGCCCTTATTGAGCGCCCCCGAGACCGGCTGCAGCAGCGCGTAGATGATCCCCCACGTCACCACCACAATGGCCAGCCATTTGAAGAGCGTGCTCCAGGTGCCGATCCCCGCATTCTGGGCCTCCGTATGGAGGATGTACATCGCATAGTAGGTCAACCCGACCAAGACGGTCACGATCGCGCCCCAGCGGAAGAACCACAGGGCTCGCGGCATGAGGATCGGGACGACCTTCCCCCGCGTCTGCGGATCGAGCCGCTGCAGAAACGGCACGTTCACCAGGTTGAAGAAATAGAGGAGCCCGATCCAGGTGATCCCCGCGACGAAGTGCGCCCATCGAAGGAAGATCTTGAACGTCGCCGTGGCATCCGGAGCGTGAAACGTAGAGCTTTCGGGCTCCGGCCCGACAATCCACATCAGCAGCACCACTCCTGCGACGAGCCCCAGTGTCGCCATATCGCCTCCTTTCTATCCGAATCGGCCTCGGAGTCTGCTCGGCTCGGGCCGACCTCGGCCGGCACAGCCCCACAGGGCTCGGACGCCACTCCATCCGCGTTTCACCGGCCTCGCGAACATGGTGGGCCTCACGCCGAGAGATGATAGAGGCCATCGGAGAGTTTGTCAACGAAAATGTTGCTTAATTCCGAAACCCCGCGAAGACGTCGTCGAACGAGAGCTGCTCGGCCGAGGGCGGCTCCTCCTCCGCCGCGCGGCCGCGCCCGCAGCCGAGAGCCGCCTTGACATCGCGCAGATTGAATCGAATCAGGCGCTTGGTGAGCACGATGGCCGGGATTCGCCCACGGCGCCGCAAGCGGTGAATCGTCGCCTCGCTGACCTGAAGCAGCTCGGCCAACTGCTTCGCTGTCAGAAATTCCGTCCGCTTCTCCATCGCTTCACTTCTCGCGAGGGCGTGCCTTCAACCGCAGGGCGACGCGACGGCGCTCTAATCCGCCCACCTCTACGATTTGGACGTCCGGCTCATAACCGCGCGCCGTCGCCGTGAGACGATAGCGACCGCGCTCGCCCGGGACGCGGAACGCGAATTCCCCGCTGGAGTTGGAGACCTGCTCCAGCCGAAGCGGCGGCACCTTCTCCGCGTCCAGCGGGAGGCGCTCGAGCACGACGCGAACGCCCGGCAGAAGGAACCCGTTCGGATCAAACGTCGCTCCGCTGATCACCGCATAGGCTTCGGCCCGCCGGAGTCGAACGGGGGATTTGAGCACCGTCTCCTGCCCGGACTTGACCTCAACGGATCGAACGAGAGCCGGCTCATGATCAGGAGATGAGACCAGAAGCGCATAGCGACCGGGAGTGAGGTTCGAGAGGACGAACTTCCCCTCCTCATCGGTCATCGCCTCGGCAACAGTTCGATTCGTCCTGGGTTCAATGGCGCGAGCCTTCGCGCGCGCCACCGGTTGCCCCTGCTCGTCCTTCACCCACCCGGTGATCCCTCCACGCCGAGAGATCTCCTGAATCGCTCCTGCCACAGAGAGCGAGAGACTGAGAACAAGAGTGAGCCCCCAGGCCGCTCGCCTCATCGCTCCATCTCCATGCGGGGGAAAAGCATAGCATAGCTCACCGCGAGCGCAAAGCGTCTCGGCCGAGAGGGCGAGTTCGAACGAGGCGTTGCGCCCTGCAGATCCCCGCGAGATTTGCTAAGATGTTCGGCGTGGCGAGCGGAGTGTGGCGCATGGTGAGCGGGCTCCTGCTTGTGCTCCTCACCTTGGGGACGAGAGGAGCATCTGCGCAAATCGCCCTGCGGAGCGATCTCGTGACGGTGGAGGTCACTGTCCTGGACGCCGAAGGGAACTACGTGACCGATCTTCAGAAAGAGGACTTCGAGTTGTGGCATGACGGGATCCCGCAACCGATCGCCTTCTTCGAGGCGCAGATTCGACCCGAACTCTCTCGCCCCCTGGCCGTCGTCTTCGCTCTGGATACCTCGGGCAGCGTCGGCCCGCAAATCGCCGAGCAGCAGCACGCGGCGCGCCAGTTCATCAGCCTGATCCATCCGGGGTCCGTCTTCGCCGTCATCGGCTTCAACGATCGCATCCGCATCTTTCAGAAGTTCACGAGTGATCCCACCCGCATCGAGCGCGCGTTCGAGAGGGCCCGCGAGGTCGGCGGACGAACACGCCTCTATGATGCGCTGGATCGAGCCATCACCCTGTTGAGCCGCGACGCCCCGCGACGGCGCGATGGGCGGACAGTCCGCCGCGTCATCATCGTCATCACCGATGGATTCGATTACACGAGCACGATCCCTCACACCGAGGTGATCCACCGGGCGAATGCCGCTGACGTGACGATCTACTCGATCACGTTGCCCTCCTATGTCCTCTCGGTCACCGGGCGGAGGCGCGTCCCCACTTTGCTCGATGCCTCAGGAATTGTGCGGCAAACGGGTGGGCGTGATTTCTCGGCCGAGGAGCGCGACTTCACCCCCATCTTTCGAGCCATCGCCGAGGAGATCCGCGCCAGTTACACCCTCGCGTACTATCCCCCCTTGGAGCACCGACAGGATGGACGATTCCACCAGATCACGGTGACGGTCCGTCGTCCGGGCCTCATCGTGCGGCAGAGTCGGCGGGGCTATCTCGCCCCTCAAGGGTGATCGGTCACCACTCCTCGTCCTCCTCCTCCAGGAAATCCTCCTCCGGCTCCGAGGCCACTTCGAATTCCAACGGATCCACCTCGATCACCTCCAACTCGGCCTCGCACTCCGGACACGTCACGAAATCCCCAATCTCGACGTCCGATGAGACATGCACCTCACCATCGCATTCCGGGCAAATTCCCGATGGCATAGCACGCATCCCTCCTTTGTCATGATGCTTCGCGCTCGGCGAAAGATAGCAGGAAATCCCGATATGGGGCAACCGAGGCTATGGCCTCAGGCGTTCACGCACCAGGGCCGCCTCCGCGCTTCGCGGATACCGGGCGAGAAGCTCGCGATAGGCCCAGCCGTCATAGCGGAGCCGATCCTCGCGCTCATCGTAATCGAAGGTGATCCCCAAGCGGTTATACCGATCGAGGCTCACATCGTTGAGATAGAGTTGACGTCGAAGGGCCACCTCCGCATCGAGATCGCGAAATCGTCGTTTGAGATGAGCCGTCAGCTCCTGAGCCGCGCGCTCCGCCTCTTCGGCGAAGATCACGAGCGCTCGCGGACGAAGCGGCGAGCGCTCGAAATGCGCGATCAGAATGCGGGCGAGCTGCAACCGACGGAACCCTTCCGCCTGCTCGATCAATTCGAGCAGGCGGCGATCGTCACCGCGACGCGCCGGCATAACGATCGCCCACTCATGGAGCCAGCCGCGCGTGCGCCGTGTCGTCGCCACGCGATAGAACGTCACACCGTCAACCTGACGCCGCTCGTTCAAGACGGCGACCCATCGTCCGAGGCGCAGCCGCTGGATGATGCGCCCCTTCAGCGCGGGCTCGCGCCGCAAGGCCGAGAACTGCTCGTCCACGACGTAGCCGGAGAGCGCCCGGAATGTCGGCGTCCGCTGTCCCCATGCGGCGTGGGTCCGAATGAGACCCGCCACCAGCAGGACGCCGATCCCCACGCTCCAGCACCGGATCCGCCGGATGGACGGCTCGCGCACAAAACGCCTCAGGGAGAAGAAGGCCTCCAGGGGCTCGCTTACTCCTCTTCGAGGAACGCGCGAAGCATCCAGGCCATCTTCTCATGCCGCTGCATCAGTTCGGTCAGGAAATCGTTCGTCCCCATGTCGCGATACTTCTCGGCGCACGTCTCCAGGTCCGCCCGCAGATGGCGAATGATCGCCTCGTGATCCTCGAGGAGATTAGCGAGCATGGCGCGCGCTTCAGGGTACTTCCCCGGATGCTCCTTGAGCCGCGTCCGCTTGAGGAACTCCGTCAACGTCCCCAGGGCTTCACCACCGAGCGCGCGCACGCGCTCGGCCACCTCATCCACCACCTCGTCGAGCGCCTCGTATTGCTCTTGGAAGAACCGATGCAGCTCGTTGAAGCGCGGCCCGACGACGTTCCAGTGATAGTTCCGCGTCTTCGTGTAGAGGACATACTCATCGGCCAGGAGCGTATTGAGGATCTCCACGACCCCCGCGCGTTGCTTCTCCGAGAGACCAATGTTCGGTTTCATCGGCACACCTCCTGCCGCAATCTCCGAGCGCTCACTCGAGCACCAGATCCTCGGCCAAGGCCCGCCGGACCTCCACGGGGATCGCCGCTTCCGCGTGATAATTCTCGTGCGTGATGGCGAGCACGACCGGCTGCGCCTCATCCTTGAAGGCGCGAATCTCCTCAGGGCTCAGCCGAAACCGCACGTAATGCACCGTGCTCGTCTTATCCTCCCGACTGCGGCCCGGTTCGTACAGCGCTCGGATCACATGCCGATCCCCGATGCGCAACCAGACCTGCTCCTCGATGCCGACGAGTTTCGGCAACCACTGGCGCAGCACCTGGAGATCATCAATTTCGATGAGCATGGTCGCGCTCAGCTCGTTGTCCTCGGGGATCAGCTCGTTGTAGATGTCAATCTCCTGCTGGATCTTGTCCTCGTGGACGATGCGCTCGGCGCGCATCATCTCTTGAATTTGGAAGAGGACGGTCTCGCGATTCTCGAAGACGAGGGTCACGATATCCCCCACCTGAACGCGCCGCTTCTTCTTCAATTCGATGATCGCGCGCCGAAATTGATGGCGGATCTTCTCGTATTCGGCGATGTCGCGCACATCATCCCGTGTGATCTTCCTCATGGTCGCTCTCCTCCCTCATCTTCTAAACCATAGGCGCGCGCCAGGACCTGAATGGGGTGGAGGGGACGCCTCCGGGTTCCCTGCGCGATCTGCAATCCCGCCAGCGGACAGTCGGAGACGACCAGATCGAACGGTTCGCCTTCGATCTCACGGAAGAGCTTGTCGGCGACTTTGAGCGAGAGGGGATAATATTCCCGTTTGAGCCCCCACGTTCCATCAATCCCCGCGCATCGCTCGATCACCTGAACGCGCGTTCCGGGGATCAGGTGCATGAGGTCCCGCGACTTGTAGCCGATGTTCTGAGCGCGCAGGTGACAGGGGAGATGATAGGCGATCCGCTGCGGAGCCGCCCGGTCGAAACGAGTATCGAGCCGCCCTTCGCTGTGAAGCTTCATGAGATACTCGCCGAGGTCGAAGCTGCGTTCGGCGACGCGACGAACGTCCTCACCTTTGAGGAGGACGGGATACTCGTGCTTCAACATGTAACTGCAGGTCGGTCCGGGGATCACCACATCGTATCCATTTCGGACGAATTCGATGAGCGTCCGCACGTTCTCCCGCGCATTGGCGAGCGCCGACTCGATGTCGCCTCCGTCCAAGAAGGGCATGCCACAACACCGCTGCGCCGGGACGGCGACCTCCAGCCCATTGCGTTCGAGGACCCGCACGGTGGCCCGCCCGACGGCCGGATCGTGATAGTTGACATAGCACGTGTAGAAGAGCGCCACCTTCCCATTTCCCGAGCGCGCGCCAACTCGCCGCCGTTCATACGCGCGGAACCACCGGAGAAACGTCTCGCGATGATACTCGGGCAGATTCCGATCTCGATGAATGCCGATCACCTTCTCCAGGAGCACGCGGACGGGTCGCCAGCGATTGGCCAGATTCACCAGGGGCGCCCATCGGCTCCCCAAACGTCCCAGCGCGTCGGTGCGCCCCAGCCACCGATCCTGCCGCGTGATCCCCCGCTCGCGCGCCTCCACGGCCTTGGCTCGCAGCATGAGCCGAGGGAAATCAATATCCCAGCGGTGCGGCGGGGTGTACGGACAGTGATTGAAGCAGAGCTTGCACTGATAGCAGAGATCCACGATCCGCGTGAAATCCGCGCGGGTGAGGTTGGCGACCTCTTCGCCTTTGGCGTCAATCAGCTCGAAGAGGACATTGAACGAGGGACAGAGGTTGAAGCAGCGCCGACAGCCGTGGCAGATATCGAAGACGCGGCGCAACTCGGCCTCCAGCGCCTCCCGATTCCAGAAGTCCGGCGATGCCAGATCAAAACCCATGTTCTCTCCTCATGGACGCATCCACCTCGGGATGCCGTCTTCTCTCCTCCCGAAACCATCGTCCGGGAGATCACTCCTGCGACAGAAGGCGGGGCCGACCAGAAGCCCTCGATCGGCTCGCGACCGATCGAGAGCTTCCCGGACGCTCACGCCAGCGACTCCGCCGGCTCCTTACCCGCGATCTGCTGCAGGCCCTTGGTGAAGCGCGCCGCGTGGGACTTCTCCGCGCGCGCGAGCGTCTCGAACCACTCGGCCAGTTCCTCAAATCCCTCCTCGCGCGCCGTGCGCGCGAACCCGGGATACATCTCCGTGTATTCGTAGGTCTCACCCTCGATGGCCGACTTCAAATTCTGCTCGGTCTTGCCAAAGGGCACACCCGTCACCGGGTCCCCGACCTCCTTCAGGAAGTCGAGATGCCCGAAGGCATGACCGGTCTCGGCCTCGGCCGTATCCCGGAAGAGCCCGCCGATCTCCGGATACCCCTCGATATCCGCGATGCGGGCGAAATAGAGATACCGGCGGTTCGCTTGCGACTCGCCGGCGAACGCATGCTTGAGGTTCTCCAAGCTCTTGGTTCCTTGCAACGACTTCGCCATAGTTCCCTCCTCCTTTCAGCAAGTGTCGGCGTGCGAATTCAAGACGATTATTAAATAAGAATCATTTTCCGTTGTCAAGAGGGCGAGGCCATCGGAGACCGCGCCCGCGACAATTCCCGGCAATTGACGGCGCGCGCTCGGAGTGGGTAAGATAAAGGCGCAGAGTGCGAAGGGAGAGCGAGCATGAAGCCAGCTTTCGTCTTCGGAAATCTGGGGCTGCCGGAGTTGCTCATCATCCTCTTCATCCTCGTCCTGCTCTTCGGGGCGAAGCGGTTGCCCGAATTGGCCCGCAGTCTTGGGCAAAGCATTCGCGCCTTCAAGGAGGGCACGGCCGAGGCGAAGAAGCTGGAGGACAAGCCGAGCAGTCCCCATGAGGGGGCACCGCCGTCCTGAGTCTTGGCGCGCGCGCTCTGAGGAAGGCATTTGCTGCCGCGCGCTCACGGTGACTTTGTTCCATAGCCCCCATCAGGCCTTCGCATACAGGCGCTCGATCTCCGCGTGAAAGCGCGCGAGGATCGCCTCTCGGCGCAGCTTGCCATTGGCCGTCAGCAACCCGTTCTCGACGGTGAGGGGTTCAGGGAGGATCGTATACGCGCGAATGCGCTTGTAGTGTGGGAGCTGGGCATTGAGCGATTCCAGGGCGGCTTCGACTTGCTCGCCCGTGACCGCTCCGGTGATCAGAGCGGCCAGATGCGGGCGTCCGTGTCCGACGAGGACGACGTGTTGGGCACCGGGAAGGGCGCGAAGCACCATGTCCTCCAGCGGCTCGGGAGGGACGTTGTGACCGGAGCTGAGGACGATCAGATGCTTGACGCGTCCGAGGATGCTCCACTTTCCCGTCTCATCCACCTCACCATGGTCTCCCGTGCAGAACCAACCGTCGCGAAACGCCTGCGCGGTCGCCTCGGGACGATTCCAGTATCCGGGGAAGACGTTCGGGCCGCGCACGAGGATCTCGCCGTTCGGGGCGAGCCTCATCTGGACGCCGGGGATCGCGCGGCCGACCCGACCGGGCGTGAAGTCGTGCGGATCATCCATCGTGCAGATGGCCGTCGTCTCGGTGAGGCCGTAGACTTGCAGGACGGGGATGTCGAGCATCATGAAGAAGAGCTGGGTCTCCAGGCGAAGCGGCGCCGAACCGCAGATGAGGGCCACAAGTCGCGGACCGAGCTGCTGGCGAATCCCGCGGAAGAGCGGGCGCGCCAGAGTCAACCAGAGGCGATCTCGAAAATCGGCGCGTCCCTCGAAGTGGTGTTGCCAGGCCGTCTTCCCTCGCTCAAAGAGCGCGCGCACGAGACGGTTCGCGTGTCGCATGCGCTCTTCGATCCCGGCGCGCATGCGCTCAAGCAACACGGGGACGTTCAAGAAATAATGGGGGCGAACCTGCGTCATCTCCTCACGAAGTCGAGCGAGATCCGTCGAGAGCGCGAGCACGCTCGATCGCGAGAGGCAGGTCAGCAGGAGAATCCACGAACCGGCGAAGCAGAAGGGCAAGTAGTGGAAGACGCGCTCGGGCTCGCGTCGGCGCCCCATGAGCCGATCGAGCCGCTCGTGCGTGTGCGGTAGCATGAAGGTGACATTCCCCACGGTGAGGACGACGCCCTTGGGATCGCCCGATGTGCCCGATGTATAGATGATCGTCACCGGGTCCGAATCGGCGCGCGGGATGGGCGCATCGGGGATCGAGTCGCTCGAGGGGTATGGCGCGAAGATCTCCTCCCAGGAGGGCATGGGCGGGGCTTCCGGCCACAGAGCGCGCAAGCGATCGCGAAGCTCGTCGCCCTCGCAGCAGAGGAGTACAGGCGAACAATCCTTCATGATGTGGACCAGCTCCGCCGGTGTCTGGCGCACGTAGAGCGGAACGACGATGATCCCCTCGGCCATGAGGGCGAGATCGAGTGCGACCCAGCGAATGCTATTGGGCGCCAGCAGCGCGCACCGATCGCCCGGCCGCACGCCCTGACGACGCACGTAGGCGCGGGCCGTGCGAACCAGAGCCAGGAGTTCCGCGCCGGTCACCGAGCGGACGCCCTCCGGGTGCACTTCTTGGAGCACCGGACGCTCCGCAGCTTCCCTCAGGTGGTGGAAGATGGCGTCAAGGAAATTCATCCCGGCTCGCCCTCCCCGGCGAAGATTCGAAGCCTTCGGACGCGCGGGTGCTCTCCGTGTTGACCCGAGCTGTTCGCTCTTGGCCTTCGCACCCGCCAGGCCTTAGGAAGACATCTCTCGAGAAGTCTCGCGAGCGCCTGTGGGCTCCTCCACATCGTACTCCTCAAGCAATCGGCGCAAGGTCTGGCCGAGCGGCGGCAGGTAGTCCTCCCAGGAGAGGAATCCTCGACGCACAGGGAACTCCGGATAGCACCGATGGAGGTACTCCTCGAAGTGGACGCCCATGCGGGCCATGAGCTTGAGATTCCGAACGACCGTCCGCCAGATGTCTTCTCGAATGGCCTCTTGCTCGCTCTGAAGCGTCGTGAGGACGGCGAGCAGCTTCTCCGCCAGCTCCGGATCGTCCACTTCCAGGAACAGATGAGCATGGCCGCGTTCGTGCATGAGGTTCCGGATGCGCTCGTCCATGGTGACGCCAGCGGAGACGACGCCGGCCGGCATGCTGCACACGATCCCGTGATATCGGGACGAGACCATGAAATGACCGCACCGGAGGATGCTCACCAGCTGGTACATGTCGTAGTGCTCGGACGTGAAGACGGGGACGCCGCCCAAGCGCGTGGAGAGGCGATGGCAGGCATCGCGATCGAGCATCTCCATCGCGACCAGAACGGGGAAGACGCCGCTGCGCTCTCGGAAAGCTCGAATGGCCTCCGCCAGGGCCGCAAGATACCGCTCATAGCGCGCGACCACGTCCGGCCCCCAGCGATGGAAGTAGATCGTGCGATAATGGCTCTCCCGATAGGCGCCCGTGAGGGCATGGACCGCATATTTCCACAGCGAGGGTTTCACGGGCCACCAGTAGGGATTGATCGGACAGACGATGAGCACCGGACGCCGCTCATCCCATCCGGCTTCGCGCAGGACGGCGCGTCCGTATTCCGGGCCGAGGGGCTCGAAGGTCCAGGCGGTATCTGTGCCGAGCTCTGTTGGGATGCCCAGCCGGTTCAGGATCGCGCGCGATTCTTCGTTCCGCGTGATGACGAGCGAGTGCCGACAGTAGCGGCGAACCAGGCGCGCCAAAAACGGATCCATATCACCGGCTTCGGCTCCGTAGCCGATCGAGAGACGATTGCGCGCCGAGGCGATGCCGAGCGCGCCCACCATCATCGTCGTGAGGGCGTTGGCGAATTTGCTCTTGAACATCGAGCCCTCGCAGGCGATGACGCCGTCGTACTTGGGAACCTCGCGCGCGAGCATGGGGGGGAAGACGTCGGGGAGCTTGATCTGCTGCGCGCCGGGAAAGTACCCGCGTGTCAGCTCGAAATTCTGCGTCATGACGCTCAGGTGGACGTTCTCCTCCCCGAGGATATGTCGAATCTGCCGCACCATCTCCTGGACGCGCACGTCAGCGCCGGTGTTCCGCGCGCCGTTATATCCGGCGAACAGGAGTCGCAGCTTCCGTCCGGGTCGCCATCGGTCGCCGAACCCGAGGATCCACTGCAGCTTGTTCCATTCGATCGTCGCGCCCACCCAGAGTTCGAGGATCAGGTCCATCATATCCCGCCCTCCGATCGGCGAAGTGGCGGCGCCGAGATGCTCGTCGCGCGCGCTGTGACGTCCTCCGGCCACGCCGTGTACGGATAGCTGAAGCGATGCGTCGTGCTGAAGACGTAGAGCGGATAGCAATACTCGGAGAAAGGCGGCGGCGTGCGCCCCAGCTCCTCCACCACGCGCGTGTTGTCGAAGACGGTATTCCAGACCAAATAGGGCATGAAGACCTTGAGCAGCGACGCCACATACCCGATCGTCGTCCCGCGGCGCTCGGCGAGCCAATTCACCAGGGCCGTGAACGGACGCTCCAATGCGGGGAGATAGATCGGCCGCGGACGCCCCCGCGCGCGGGCCAGCGCGTCGGTCAGTTGGCGGAAGGTCTGCGAGCCCACGCCGGCCGAGAGATGATACGTCTCGTATCTCGGCCGCTCCTTCTGATGGAGCGCGACGATGGCGTCGGCGACGAAGTCCACCGGCACGATATCCACGCGATCGTCCGGACGGAAGGGCAAGACGGGGAGGCTGGCCAGGAAGACGAAGGCGCGCACCATATCGAATTGCGTGGTGGCCCCATAGCGGCTATCCCCGAGCACGATGCTCGGCCGAAAGATCGTGCGCGGGACATCAGGCAGCAGCTCCCGGATCATGTGCTCGCAGAACTTCTTCGTCCGCGCGTAGGGATCGTAATCCGGGCGGTTCCAATCAATGGCCTCATCCTCGCGCACGATCTCGTTCCGGCGATGGCCGGCGACGGCGACGGTGCTCACGTGGCTGAAGCGGCGCACTCCATGATCCTCGTGGGCCGCCCGGGCGAGCTTGATGACCTCGAGCGTGCCTCGGAGATTGACGTTCAAGCAGCTGCGTTCGGATCGCCGATTGAGGGAGGCCGCGCAATGGATGATCGAATCCGTCGCGCGCACCAGCCGCCGGTACTCCGCCTCCGGGAGCCCCAATCGGGGTTCCGTAAGATCGCCCACATAGAGCGTCACGCGGGTGTGGAGATACTCGTAGAAGGCGGGGAATTCCAGATGAAGCTGAAGCGCTTGCCAGAGGCGCCGGGCGGCGTCCTCCGGCCCCTTCGCGCGCACCAGCAGCGCCAGCGGCTCCGCCGAGCGCTCCAGCAACAGCGCCGTGACATGAGCGCCGATATATCCCGTCGCTCCCGTGATCGTGATGGCCATCGCGGTTTGCGGGTTCAGTCGCCTGAAGATCCGGCGGCCGCCCCCATGCTCGAACGGGTCCAGGAGCGAGAGGCGCGCCGCGAGGACTCCTCAAGAGGACGCCCCTCGATCAAGGGATACGACCACCGGCGAAGGGCCGGAATGTGGACGTTGATCCAATATTCCCACCAGTCAATCCCCGTGACGTCGTATCCGAACGCCTCGCGCTCCTCTGGCGGGAGCGCGGCCTGAAGCCACTCGATGTGAGTGGCCTCGAAGACGTGCTCGTTGTGAAGGATGAACGGCTCATACAGCTCGATCAGCTTCTCCACCCGATCCAGATCGCGCTCCTTGCGCAGAAGCGGTGGCTGCACGAAGGGCAGCGGCGCACTGAGCCGTTGCAGCGTTTGAATGAGGGCCTTCTGGCTGGGGACCGAGAGCCGCTCGTATCGTTCCTTGGAGACCGGGATGGGATCGAAGAGCGCGCGCAGCCGATATTCCAGCTCCCGCTGGGCGCGATAGAACTTGCGATGGGCCAAGCCCGTCAGCTCGATCGAGCGCCGCATATTGCAGGGATTGCGCATGGAGGTCGCCAGATGATAGACGCGCTCGTGACATCGCCGACAGAGGGCAGCGGCGATCAGGATCATCCCGCGCACGACCAGATCCACGGGGATGATGTCCAAGCGCTTCCATTGATTGGATGGGAGCTGCCGGAAGTACGTCCCCAACAGATAGGAGATCGGCGCCGAGGTGTTCACGCCTTCGTTCCAGCCTCGGAATGGCTCCGCGAGCGAGCTCTCAACGATCGAGGGGCGCACGACGGCGATAGGCAGATCCGCGCCGAGCGTGAACAGTAGCGACTCGCCCAGGCTCTTGGTGAACGTGTAGGTATTGGGCCATCCCCACTGCTGCGCTCGGCGCATGCCGGCCTCCACGAGCTGATTGCGAATCCAGCGCAGCCGATAGCGGCGCAGGCGCGTCTCCAGTCCGGACACGCTGGCATCCTGAGCCTCACGGGCTCTCTCCAATGCTTGCCGCCGCAGTTGCTCGGTGACTTCCGGGCTCTCAGCGAGCGCCTCGATCTCACGCACGAGCGCATGGAGCGCCTGACGCTCTCGCTCGGCATCGAAGTCGGCCGCCCCGCGGGGGGTATAATTCGGCACGGGGACTTCCGGAATACATCCATCCCGATACCCGACGACGTAACAGGTCGAGAGATGCAAGAGCGCCGCGCGATCGCATCCGCGCATGAACTCGAGCACATGCAGCGTCCCTTCCACATTGATCGCCAGCGCATCGCGGAGATCGGGATTGAAATCGGTCAATCCTGAGCAGTTGATCACCAGATCGAGCGTGCGCTGCAAGCGCGCGCGCGTCTCGAGATCCATCCCCAAACCGGGCTGGGTGATGTCCCCAGCGATGACCTCGACCCGCTCGCTCACGTACCGTCGGACGTCGCTCCCATAACGCTGAGAGAGCGGCTCGAAGACCGGGGAATCTTCCAGCAATGCCTCGAAGCGCTGCTGCGCCGAAGTCGAACGATGAGGACGGATGAGCAGATAAATCCGCCCGATCTCGGGCAGGTCCTTCAAGACCTTGGCCAGCCACACCTTCCCGATAAACCCCGTCCCCCCGATGAGCAAAATATGACGGCCCGCGAGCGTCTCGCGAACCGAGAGGCGCCCCACAGGCCTCGGAGTTCGGAAGAAGACGACGCGCGCGGGCGCAGGCGGCGTGTCCCCCTCTCGACGCGCTGGGACGATGGCGTGCCGAATCGTCTCAGGCGAGAGCACGAGATCACGGCACAGCTCCTCCAATGTGAGGCGCTGGTCGGCCCTCAGGGGTCGCAGCCGTGCCAATCCCCCGCGCGGACGAATCACCGGCTCGAGCAATCGCCCGGTCGCCAACCCGTCTCGAAATTCCAACCGATTGGCGAGGATGTATTCGACGCCGAGATGCCGCGCCAGAGGGCGCAGCACATGATCCAGAGCCTGGCTCACCAAGACAATCGGCTCGCCGCCAGCCGCGACCTCCCGCAGACGAGCGACAGCCGCCGGATTCAGTCGCGGCTTGAGCGTATAGTGGAAGTACTCCTCCCCGAGCAAGTCGAGGCGATCTCGGCTGATGCCCCGCAACAGGGCATGCAAGAGGCGCGTGGCCAGGACGCGATCGGTCGCATAGAGAACCGGACGAATCAGGGCTGAGAGGGCCAAGCCCAAGCGCCGCATCCACCGCTCGGAAAAGCTTTGCGCGTTCCACGTGAAGAAGGCGATCGGCCGCACGGCGCTCAGATTCAGCAGACTCCCCTCCACGCGCCAGAAGATCCCATCCCTCGGGATGGCCGCCTTGTGCGCCGTGTGCTCCTCTGCCATACGCCAGTCCAGCGACGCTACACCTGTCCCGCTCTCAACTCCCCCGACCATGCCCCTGAGATCGGCCCACAGTATAGCAAAGTTTGACAGAGAATCAAAGCCGGGGTAAGGGAGCTGCCTCGGCCCGGCCTCCCCTCTGGCCAGAAGCGGCCGCTTCGCCTACAATTGGCCGATGTGCGCCGCAGAGGGTATCCTCTCCGCCATCGGACTTGGCGATCATTCAGTAGGGGGCATGGCGATGATCATTGATTTTCGCGCGGTCCAACACTTGATTCCGGGGTGGATCTTCAACGAGTACGGGCAGCTCACCGGCCGATATGTGCACCGGGATCGAATCGTGTGCGTCGCCGAGAATGGGCGGATTCAAGTCTGGGTGGACCGCGAAGCGTATGAGCATCAGGACCCGGACGGGCTCATCTGCGACTACGATGCCCGAGACTTGCTCGGCATGCGGTGAGTCGCGTCCTGGGGAAGACGGTGCGGAAGGAGAATTTTGAGTCAACGGTGGCCTCTTGCTAAAATAGCTCGCGTCGGCTGAGGGGCTGGGGCTCGGCGGAGCCCCCAGGAGATTGTGCTTCTGAAAGGATGGGGCGTATGGGAGCTGATGGTGGCCGACTCTTCGAAGCGTTCTTGAATCAGCAGGATGAGGAGGCGTGGCAGCGTGCTCTGGCGCAGCTTGAGCCACACATTCACGAAGTGGATCGCACGGCCACGCGCATTTGGTTTCATTTCTTCCCGCTGGCGCTCGCGCGGGCGCTCCAAGAAGCGGAGGACCCAGCAGCTCTGGCCCAGCAACTCTTCCTCGAGGGGAAATATCGGCTGGCCGATCAGATTGATTCTTCGCATCGGTTCCTCTATGGCCACCGATACTGGCCCGAGGTGAAGCGCGCGCTCATCGCCTACGCTCATCGGACGCGTGCGCCGGAGCGTATGGATCTGGCGGCTCACATTCGCGAGGTCGCCGCCGTGGTGGCCGAGGAGCGACGCCTGGAGCCCTCGCTCACTCTGGGGATCACGGCCGTGGCCTTCATGACGGTGGAGCAAGTCGGTCTGGAGGCCTTTCGGGCCACTCCCGGGACAATCGCGCTCGATCCGCGGACGCTTGTGCGAACGCCGGACGAGGTGCTCGCCCGTCGCGCGCGCGATGATCGCCAGAGCCTCTTCTACTGGTGGAAGTATCCGGACAAAGTGTGGACGATCACCTTCGACGAGAACGACCCTGAGGCGACATTCCGCCTGATCAACCGCCAGCATCTGACGACGGCGGCGGCTCAGGATAAGCGCCCGCATCATCTGCGCGATCCGCGATGCGTGCCCCATGAGGGGCCGATCCCCGTGCAATGCCGGTCCGGCTCTTGCGGGTCGTGCTGGGTGGGGATATTGGGCGGTGCGGAGAAGCTCTCCGAGATGGAGGAATATGAGCGGCGGCGTCTGCGCGAATTCGGATACATCGAGACGGAGGAGCCGAAGCCCATCATCCGCCTGGCCTGCCAGGCGCGGGCGTTCGGCGCGGTCTCGATCGTGATCCCGCCGTGGAACGGCGTCTTCGGGCGCTTCCTGCGAAAGTGGAGGCAGCAGCAGCGGCCGATGGAGCTGATGGGAACCCCATGAAGCCGCACCATGTCCCTTGGCCGACTGCAGACCACCCGGAGCGCCTCCTCTCTGTCGGCGAGGAGCGCTCGAGGAGGAGTGAGGATGAGGATTCGAAAGAGGCACTCACGGCTTCTGGGACTTGTGGCCGGACTCGCGCTCGCCGGGCCGTGGAGCGAAGGGCGCGTGACCGAATCTCCGCGTCAGGAGCCTCCGTGGAGATGGCCCGAGAGCCGAGTCCTCGAGATCGCGCGACGGGTGCGCGCGGGACGTGATCTGACACCTCGGCAGTGGCCCGCAGGCGCGCGCGTCGCCGTCGGCCTCTCCTTTGACTTCGACAACGAGACGCCCGCGCTGCGGGACGGGCAGACCTCCCCGGCCCTGATGGCTCAAGGCGAATACGGTGCGCGCGCGGGCCTGCCGCGCATTCTGCGCCTTCTGGACGAGTATCAGGTTCCGGCGACGTTCTTCATCCCGGCCATGAGCGCGAAGCTCCATCCCCAATCGGTCCGAGAGATCCTCGCGCGCGGCCGCCATGAGATTGGCCTTCACGGATGGATTCACGAGCGAAACTCCCTGCTCTCGGAGGAAGAGGAGCGGGAGCTGATGCGTCGCAGCCTGGAAGCGCTGGAGCAGATCACCGGACGTCGGCCGGTGGGCATCCGCACCCCCTCGTGGGATCTCAGCCCGGCGACGATGAAGCTCATCCGCGAGTTCGGCTTGCTGTACGATAGCAGCCTCATGGCCGACGATCGTCCGTACGAGATCGTGCTGGAGGGCGCGCCGACGGGGGTTGTCGAGCTGCCGGTCGAGTGGATCCTGGACGATTACCCCTACTTCGGCATGGATCGGCAATCGGCCATTCGACCGCACACGACGCCGGAGGAGGTCTTCTCGATCTGGCGCGCGGAGTTCGATCAGGCGTACGCGGAAGGGACGCTGTTCATCCTCACCCTGCATCCGCACATCATCGGGCACCGCTCGCGCATCGTCATGCTCGAACGGCTGATCCGACACATGCGGCAGCGGCCGGGCGTGTGGTTCGCCACGCACGAGGAGATCGCGCGATATGTGCGGGAGATGAGCAAGCATGCGGCGCGATGAGGGGCGCGCCCGGCGAGAAGGAGGAATTCGGATGAGGCGAACGGTGGAACAAACCATCGAAGAGCTGCTCCAACTGGCCGCGAGCCATTTTCGCGTCCCGCGGGAGCAGCTCGCTCCCGATGACGACTTCTTCGAGAAGCTGCGGATTGACAGCCTGCAGGCTCTGGAGCTGCTCACGCGTTTGGAGCATCACTTCGGCATCGAGCTGCCGGATTACGAGTTGCAAGGAGTGACGAGCTTTCGGGCTCTGGCCGAGCGCATTCACGCGAGGTTGTGATGCTGGATCTGTCGCACTATGCATCGCTCGGCGAAGCGCTCCGCGAGGCGCTCCAGCGGTGGGCCGATCACGTCTGCCTGATCGAGGCCGACCGCGATCGGGAGAATTGCCGACTGACCTATCGGCAATTCCAGGAGCGGGCGCTGCCGCTGGCGCGCGCGCTCCAGGAGCACGGGTTCGCGCCCGATGAGCGCGCGGCCATCATCATGACCAATCAATCGAAGTGGCTGATCTCGGCCTATGCGATTTTTTACGCCGGGGGGGTGCTCGTCCCCCTCGATTACAAGCTGAGCGCTCGAGAGCACTGGGCATTGCTCCGCCATGCGCGCGCCTCGGTGCTCATCACGGAGTTCCCCTTCTGGCGCGCGCTTCGGCAGGAGGGGCGCCTCGACGAACTGCCGCTGCGCCTGGTGCTGGTGACCGAAGCGCCGCCGGAGGCCGACGTGGGCGAAGCCCTGCGGTGGGAGGAGTTTCGTGGTGAGGGCGAGCCGACCTTCGTCCCGCGTCGGCGAGAAGACGTCGCCTGCATCGTCTATTCCTCGGGCACGGGCGGGCGCCCGAAAGGATGCCTGCTCACGCATGAGAATTACCTGGAGCAGTGCCGCTCGCTCACCGCGATTTACCCCTTCTCCCCCGAGGTCCGGTATCTGAGCATCCTGCCGACGAATCACGCCATTGACTTCATGGTCGGCTTCATCGGTCCCTTCGTCTGCGGGGCGACGGTCGTGCACCTGCGCACGCTCCGGCCCGAATATATTCGCGAGGCCTTCGTGCGCTACAAGATCACGCACATGAGCCTCGTCCCCCTGATCCTCAAGAACCTCGAACGAGGCTTGCGCGAGCGCTTCGCCGCCCTGCCCGCGCACAAACGCGTGGCGCTTCGCGCCCTGATGCGGCTCAATCGGTGGCTCACGCGCCGGCGACCGAACGTGCGGCTCAGTCGTCGGCTCTTCCCCGACGTCCACCGCGCCTTCGGGGGGCATCTGGAGATGCTCATCGTCGGCGGGGCCTTCAGCGAGCCCGCCACGCTCCAATTCTTCTACGATCTGGGCATTCCCGTCGCCAATGGCTATGGGCTCACGGAAGCGTGCACGGCCGTCACGGTGAACGATCTGCGGCCATTCCGCGCCGATACGGTGGGCAAACCGCTGCCGGGCGTGGAGGTGAAGATCCTCAACCCCGATGCCGATGGGATCGGCGAAGTCGCCGTTCGCGGCAAGAATGTGATGGCGGGCTATCTGGACGATCCTGAGCTGACGGCCGAGACGATCGTGGACGGATGGCTGCTCACGGGCGATCTCGGATGGATAGACGAGACGGGCCACCTGCATCTGGTCGGGCGGAAGAAGAACATGATCGTGACCGAGGGGGGGAAGAACATCTACCCCGAAGACGTGGAGACGTTCTTCGAGGGCTTGGCAGTGAAGGAGTTCTGCATCTTCGCCGCGAACTATATCTGGCCGGAGCGCCGCCTGGGGGATGAGCAGCTCGTTCTGGTCCTCCATCCGTTTCCGGGGGAGGAGATCACCGAGGCCGTGCGCCGCGACGTGCTCGCGCGCAATCGGCGGTTGCCGGACTATAAGCGCGTGCATGGGTACTTGGTCTGGGATCGAGACTTCCCGCGAACAGCCTCGCTGAAGATCAAACGAACGATGCTGGCCGAGGAGATTCGCGCGCGCCGAAGTCGCGCCGACGTGCACTGGTTATGACCGGAACGCGACCTCGGGACAATTTTCTGGCCGTCGTGAACCCGGCCGCAGGTGGTGGACGCTGCGGCAAGCGCGCCGAACGCATCCTGGCCGAGCTGCGCGCGAGCGGCCTACCGATGGACGTCTTCTGGACGCGCTGCCCCGGCGAGGCGACCGCGCGCGCGCGCGCCGCGTATCGCGAAGGGTATCGCTCATTCCTCGTCGTCGGCGGCGATGGGACGACCTTCGAGGTGCTCAACGGCGTGTTCCCGGAAGCCGAACGCGAGGGGGGACGCCCGCGCCTGGCGCTTCTGCCGTTGGGGACCGGCAACTCCTTCCTGCGCGACTTCCTCGTGATGGGGACCTCCCCTTCAGCGGTGCGGGCGCGCTCGAGGGAGGCCGACGATCCCCTGCCACACGTTTTGAACGCCGTGCGATCGGGACGCGCCCGCGCGTGCGACGTATTGCGACTCGTGCATCGCGACGGTGTCCTGTACTTCCTCAACCTCCTCAGCCTGGGATTCCCCGCCGACGTGGCCACGGTGACGAACCGATGGTTCAAACCCCTGGGCGAAATGGGGTATCTCCTGGGCGTGTTCGCCTGCGTGCTCCGCCTGAAACGGCGCGCGTTCCCCGTGCGCGTGGAGGGCGCGCCTGAAGCCGACGTGCGCCGCTGCCTCTTTCTCACCTTCTCGAACAGCAAGTACACGGGCGGACGAATGTTGATCGCGCCGCACGCGGATCCCTGCGATGGTTTGATCGAGTATGTGCGCTGGGGACCGATCGGGCGAATGGGCCTGCTCCGCAATCTGCCCGGCCTCTTTGATGGGTCGCACATCAGGCACCCGCTCTGCGAGCGCCGTGCCGTTCGACAGATCGAATTCTCCCTGGAAGGGCCGGTCCCGGTGATGGTGGACGGCGAGGTCCTGCGCGTGCACTGCGAACGCTTGGATGTATTGCCCGCCGCCGTCGAGGTGATGGTCTGAGGGAGGGGCGGAGGTGAGGATCGAACGTCTGAGAGTGTATGGACGAGTGCTCCCCAACGTGGGCGCGAAACGGCGCACGAGCTGGGCGCGTCTCCTCCGACAGGTCTATCTCGTGATCCGCAGCGCCGTCCTGTGGATCGTGAGCATTCTGCACTTCTTCCCCGTGTGCACGTTCCTGGTGATCCTGGGGATGTTCATTGATCCGCGGAAGAACGATCGGCCGCAGCGATGGTTCTTCCGCAACGTCCTGCGACTGGCGGGCGTTCGCTTCCAGGTGCGCTATGCGCCGGGCTTCGATCCCACGCGCACGAGCATCTTCGTCTGCAATCATGTGAATATCTTCGACGCGTTCGTGATCTACTCAGCCATCCCGCAGTTCGTGCGGGGGCTGGAGCTGGAGACGCATTTCAAGATCCCGGCCTACGGATGGATGATGAAGCGCTTCGGGAACATCCCCGTGCCGAAGGACACGAACAATCCGGCGGCCTTCCGCCGCCTCCTGAAGCGCGCCAAGCAAGCGCTGGATGACGGCATCAGCCTCATCATCTTCGCCGAGGGCACGCGCACGCGCACCGGTCGCGTCGGCCCCTTTCAACGCGGAGCCTTCGTCCTGGCTCAATACACGGGCTATCCCATCGTCCCCATGAGCATCGTCGGCTCGTTCGAGTTCCATCGAACGGGAAGCTGGATGCTCTACCCCTCGACGATCACCGTCTATATCCACGAGACGATCGAGACCAAGGGGATGCGGAAGGAGGACATTGATCGGCTGCGAGAGCGCGTGCATCGGATCGTCGCCGAACCGGTCGAACGCGCCCTCGGCCTTCGCGAAGACATGTCGGGAGTGCCCGACACGACTCGTGACGCCGCCGCGTCGAGGAGATGAGGATCGCGCTTGTCCTCCCGGCGGCGCCTCGCTACACTGTGTAGGCCAAGTCGTCTGTTCGCCGATGAGAGCGAAGCGGAATCACAGAGAGCGCGCGATCCGAGTACCGGAGGATCTCCGCGTAGGAGGAAGCAGCCATGTTGATCCCGTTTTCGACTCTCGTCCCCATGAGCGTATGGAGCTTCGACACCGACTTCAACCGCCTGACCGGAGAGGGTCTCCCGATGACTTTCGCCGCGCAGGTGGGGGTTCTGGCGATCGCCGGTGTGCTCTCCTGGTTTCGTCGGCGAAGGGAAGAGACCTCGGTCAGCGTGAATCGGTCTTTCGATGGAGGCGTCGTGATCGAGGAACCGGAACGCCTGGCGCTGCGGGAGGAGCATGGTGTCCGACCGCTGACGGAAGAAGAAGAGGGAACGGGGATTGACCAATTGCCCGAGGGCGTATACGGGTTCACCTGTGCCGTCGGGCAGTGGGACGCGCCGCTCTTCCGGAGGAAGATCTTCCTGAGCTACGAGATGCACAAGCTGCGCGATGGCTCTCCGGTGCTCATCGGATATGTCTCGCCCGAAGACGCCGAGCGGATGAAACATGGCGAGAGCGTGGTGACGATTCATCTCTTCCCGGATCGGCAGGAGGGCGCGACCGAACTGGTCAGCATTCCGCTTGAGCGCGTGCGCCGACATCGGCAGCATTCGGAGCGGACGGGCCGAGGCTTGGAGTTGGAGCTGGAGCCCGGGGAGGGATGACGCGCGAAGCGCTCCAGAAGGGCAGTCCTTTCGCCTGGAGGAGCGCGTGGAGAGAGCAGGCGTGAAGCATCGTGAGCCCCAGGCGGGGGGAGCGCTCTCTCGGAGGGCGAACGATGGCCTATCGAAGTGATCTGGGACTTCTCCTTGTTCGCGTCCTGGCCGGCGGTATGCTCGCCGCCTTTCACGGATGGGGGAAGGTGAAGTCGGCTTATGCCCTGCTCGTCCATGACCAGGAATGGCGGTTCGTGCACACGGTCGCGAGCTTGGGGTTTCCTCTCCCGACCGTCTTCGCCATCGCGGCGGCTATTGCGGAATTCTTCGGCGGCCTTTTCCTGGCCGTGGGATTTCTCACTCGCCTGGCGGCAAGCGCGATCGCGATCACCATGCTGGTGGCCGTTTACCGACATCTCACGACGGACTGGCGGTTCGAGCTGGCCGCGCTGTATCTGGTGATCGCCCTGCTGTTCCTTCTGGGAGACCCAGGCCGATGGGCGCTGGATGCGCGCCTGCGGTTCCGATGGAGATGAACGATGTCCTCACGCATTCTTTCCGCGAGAACCATCTTGGGGTGGGTGGCGATTGGGCTCTTCGTCGCCCTTTATGGGATTGAGATCGTCCATCACGGGCCGCCGGTCACCGTGCGCTGGGTCCGACAGAGGGTGGGGACCCCGGGCCTCATTCTGCTCAACATCGCGATCGTGCTCGCCTTCCTCGCGCTTCTGCCGTACCGGCGTCCGACCAAGCACATCTGGAAATCGCGAGGGGCGTTCATCGCCTTCGCCATCGCGCTCATGACGGAGATGTTCGGCTGGCCGCTGGTGATCTTCCTCCTGTCGCCGCTTGTGGAGATCCCCGTGCTGGCGCGCGAATATCGGCGAATGTTCGATGCGTGGCATCCCGAGGCCGTGGGGACGGCGCTCAGCCTGCTCGGGCTTCTGCTCATCGCTCTGGGTTGGCGGCAGATTCACGGCGCGCGCGGATTGGTGACGACGGGTCTCTATCGCTACATGCGGCATCCGCAGTACACGGGCATTCTGCTCTTCACGCTCGGATGGCTCGTGCACTGGCCCTCACTGGTGACGCTGGTGCTCTGGCCATTTCTCGCTGCAGCCTATGTGTGGCTCGCGCGACAGGAAGAGCGCGAAGCGGTGGCGGAATTCGGCGATGCGTATCTCGAATACGCGCGGCGCACGAAGCGCTTCATCCCGTTCCTCGTGTGAGCGGGGCGTTCTGCGCGCAGGCGAGGCCTCGGAGACCCATCCGCCGGAGGTGATGACATGAAACACGTCCTTTCCAGGAAGTGGCTTCTGGCGCTTCTCGCCGGAGCGCTGCTTGTGGGGCAGCGACCGCCGATCTCTCCAAAGGGGCGGGCCTCGGACGGGGAGCAACGCTCATCGGCGCGCCTGGCTGAGATCGAGCGGGCGATTCGCGCGGAGATGGAGCGGCAGAAGATCCCGGGCCTCTCGGTCGCGCTCGTGACCGAACATCGGCTGCAATGGGCGAAGGGATTCGGCTATGCCGACCTGGAGAATTCGGTGCCGGCGACGGAGCGAACCGTATATCGCCTGGCCTCCATCTCGAAGACGATCACAGCCGTCGCGGCGATGCAATTGGTCGAGCGCGGGAAGCTCGATCTGGATGCGCCCATCCAGCGCTACTGTCCGGCCTTCCCCGAAAAGCCCTGGCCGATCACCGCGCGCCATCTGCTGGCGCACACGAGCGGGATTCGCCACTACAAGCGGCCTGAGGAGATCACGAGCACGCGCCACTACACGCGCATCGTGGACACGCTGGAGATCTTCAAAGACGATCCGCTGGAGCACGAACCGGGAGCGCGCTTCACCTACACGACCTACGGCTACAATGTGCTCGGCTGCGTGATCGAGGGCGCCGCGGGGGTGAGCTACCTGGAGTACGTGCGGGAGAACATCTTCACGCCGGCCGGAATGGAGAGCGCGCGCGACGATGACGTCTTCGCCATCATCCCTCATCGAGCGCAGGGGTATCGGCGGACGCCGAACGGAGCGCTGCAGAACTCCCCACTGGCGGACACGAGCAACAAGATCCCCGGCGGCGGCCTCTGCGCGACGGTGCTCGATCTGGCGCGCTTCGCCATCGCGCTGCAGCGTGGGATGCTCCTTCGCCGGGAGACGCTCGCGCAGATGTGGACGCGCCAGAAGACGCGCGATGGACAGGAGACGTCCTACGGCTTGGGCTGGAGCCTGGCCGAATATCGCGGCCAGCGCGAGGTCTTCCACACGGGCGGACAACCGCGGGTGAGCACGTTGCTCTACATGCGGCCGGACGAGCGACTGGCCGTCGTGCTGCTGTCGAATCTCGAAGGCGCGCGCCTCATCGAACTGGCGCGGCGCATCGCCGACCTCGCTCTGCAATAGCGCACCGCGATAAAGGAGGACATATGCGCGTCGCCTTCTATCAGTTCGCACCGAAATTCGGAGCCGTGGAGGAGAATCGCGCCCGCCTGATGGCGACGTTGGACCGTGTGGAGGCCGATCTCGTGGTCCTGCCGGAGCTGGCGACGACCGGCTACCTCTTCGCGAGCCACGACGACGTGCGTCATCTGGCCGAATCCATTCCCGGCCCGACCGTGGACGCGCTGCAGACGTGGGCGGCGCGACGCGGCTCCCACCTCGTGCTCGGACTCGCGGAGCGCGCCGACGATCGGTGTTACAACAGCGCCGTGCTCATCGGTCCGGGGGGCGTGATCGGCACCTACCGCAAGATGCATCTGTTTCACGAGGAGAAGCAGCTCTTTCATCCGGGCGATCTCGGCTTCCCGGTCTTCGAGATCGCCGGAGTGAAGATCGGCATCCTCATCTGCTTCGATCACTTCTTCCCCGAAGCCGCGCGGACCGTGGCCCTGCAGGGCGCGCAGGTGATCGCCCATCCCTCGAATCTGGTCTTGCCGGGCCTGGGACAGCTCACCACGCGCGTGCGCGCGCTGGAGAATCGCGTCTTCTGGGTCCTGGCCAATCGCGTCGGCGCAGAGACGCGCGGAGCGACGCGCCTGACCTTCACCGGGCGCAGCCAGATCGTCGCTCCCGATGGGACCATCCTCCGTGAAGCTTCGCCCGAAGCGGAGGAAGTCGGTATCGTCGAGATTGATCCACAGCAGGCGTGCGATAAGCGCGTCACGGCGCTCAACGATCTCTTCGCCGATCGTCGTCCGGCGTGGTATCGGCTGTGAGCGATCGAGGGCCGATGAGCAGGAGGCCGCTGTTTGCTCGGCGCCGCCGATCGCCGATATAATCCCCGAACATGGGCGATGTGACATGCGAACGGAGGCGCGCGGAGGTGGTGGGGGCGAGCTTCCGCTCTGAGTCGCTGGCGTTTGCGCGGATCCCGGATCTTCCCACACTCTTTCTCGATTTCCTCTCCGACTTCGAGAAGGTCGCCGATTTCTACCGGGGGGGACGAGTGCTCCTCCCCCCCACGAGGGAGGACGCGGCGGCGCTGCGCGAGCGCGCGCGTCAAGTCGCAGCGCGCCTTCCTGATCGAGAAGAGCTCTGTCGGGTCCTGCGCGAGCAGAACGCGCGATGGGGAGCGAGCGAAGCCACGCTGAAGGCCATTGGCGAATTGGCCGAACCGGAAACGGTCGCTATCGTCACCGGTCAGCAAGCGGGGCTGTTCACGGGGCCTCTCCTGACGCTCTATAAGGCGTGGACGGCCATTGGCGCCGCCCGACTCTTGCGCGCGTGGGGGATACGGGCCGTCCCGATCTTCTGGATCCACAGCGAGGATCACGACCTGAAGGAGGTCACCGATTGCGGTCTTCTCGGACGCGATGGGGAGTGGGTGAAGGTGCCGTACCCCATCGCGCCGGAGGAAGAGGGGAAGCCGGCCGGCGCGATTCTCCTCGATGAGCGCGCGGACGCTGCCCTCGCGACGCTGCTTGGCGCCCTGCCGGATTCGGAGTTCCTCCCGGAGATCGAGGTGCTCCTTCGAGCGGCCTATGCGAAGGGACTCTCACTGACCGATGCGTTCGCCCGCGCGATGGCGCGCCTTATGGCCGAGGAAGGACTCGTCCTTCTGGATCCGGCCGATGAGCGGCTCAAGCGTCTGACGGTGCGCGTGCTGGAGCGTATCGTGCGCGAGTGGCCGCGCGTGATCGCCGCGTTCGGCGCCCACAGTGAACGGGTGAAGGCGCGCGGGTATCGCCTCCAACTTCATCCGGAGCGCGCTGGCGCCTTCCTCTTCTTCTTGGAAGACGGACGGCGTCGCCCGCTCATTGGGGAGGGAGAGCGTTTCACGCTTCGCGACGGTGGGAAAGCGTTCACCGGAGAGGAACTGCTGCGGGAGCTCACCGAACATCCCGCGCGCTTCAGTCCGAACGTGGCGCTTCGCCCCGTCGTACAAGATGCGCTCTTGCCCACGCTCGCCTACGTGGGGGGGCCGAGCGAGATCGCCTATTTCGCGCAACTGGGGCCGGTGTACGAGGCCTGCGAGGTGCCGGAGCCGGTGCTCTGCCCGCGCGCGTCGCTGACGCTCGTCGAGCCCCGCGCGGCCGAGCTCTTGGCGAGATACGGCCTCGCGCTGACGGATCTCTTCGCCGGCGTTACCGCCGTTCATCAGCGTCTGATCGAGCGCACGCTTGAGGCGAATCACGCCTCGCTCTTTGACGAGGCGCGCGCGGCCGTGACCGAAGCGGTGCGGAAGCTGCGTCCGCTCTTGCGAGAAGCGGACCCGACGCTCGACCGACCGCTCGATCGCGCCGAGGAAGCGATGCATCGTCAGATCGAGATCCTGCGTCAGCACTATCTCCGCGCGCGCGCCCGACGCGACGAGACTCTCGCCCGCCATGCGCGACGCCTGGTGCTCGCGCTCGCGCCTCACGGGATGCTGCAAGAGCGCGCGATGACGGTCTTCTACTTCCTGGCGCGATATGGCGATCACGTCGCTCGCGTGATCCGCGAGGCCATCGCGCTGGGGAACCGCGCGCATCACGTGCTCTTTCTGTGAGGAGAACATGCGCGGGTTGGCGGGATGCGGCGGCGAAGGAGATCGGACGCGCGACGCCTGTGGCCGCTCCTCCCGAATGGATCTCCCGTTCCATTCGGCCATCGAAGACGGCGGGAGGCAGAAGTGACGACCGCAACGAGCGCGCAGCATCGCATCCGCGTCACGCGAACCATCGTGGAACGACTCGAACGGGAGGCGCGCGCGGCCGCCCCCTATGAGTGCTGCGGATTCCTGGCCGGACGCGGGGACCTCATCCACGCCCTCTATCCCCTGCGCAACGTGGCCGAACGCCCCCTGGTCGAATACTTCGCCGACGTGCGCGAGGTGCTCGCGGCGTTTCGCACGATGCGAACGCGCGGGGAGGAACTGCTCGGCATCTATCACTCGCATCCGACCTCGGCAGCCTCTCCCTCGGCGACGGACATCGAGCGGGCTTACTATCCGGAGGCCGTCTATTTTATAATTTCGCTCCAGCCCGCGCTGGACCTTCGCGCTTACCGGATCATCTCCGGGAAGGTCGAAGCGGTGGCCGTGGAGATCGTCGAAGGCGCGTGACCGGCTCTCGCGCGGTGGGGGAGATCGCGAGAGCCCATGAGGATCGTTCTCCTCCCTTCTCCATCGAGGTGCTCCCTCAGTGGGAACCTCTCGAGCGAAGAGGCGACGCATATGGGCGCAGAGCTGAAGGCCTTCTGGGATGCCGCCGCACATCTGAGCGGGCGCGAAGTCGCCGACATCGCGCTCGTGGCTCTGCTCATCTACGGCATCCTGAAGCTGATCAAGGACACGCGCGCCGTCCAGATGGTCTATGGGCTCGTGGCGCTGGGGCTGCTCTACCTGCTGGCGACATGGGCGCAGCTCTACACGCTCGAATTCGTGCTGCGGAACGCGATGCTCTACGTCGGGATTGCGGTCATCGTCATCTTCCAGAACGAAATTCGCACGGCGCTCATCCAGTTCGGGCGGTACTGGCCCCGCCCCTTCGGCGGGCGCGGACTCCGGCGCGTGGAGTACGAGCAGTTGTTCGAAGAGGTGATCCTGGCCGTCACGACGCTCGCGGCCGAGCGCATCGGCGCGCTGATCGTCTTCGAGCGCACCATCGGCTTGCACAACTTCATCGAGACGGGCGTGCGGCTGGATGCGCGGGTCTCCTACGACCTTCTGGTCTCCATCTTTAATCCGCGCGCCCCGCTCCATGATGGCGCCGTCATCATTCGCGGGGATCGCCTGGTGGCGGCCAGTTGTTTCCTGCCCCTCACGCTGAATCCGCAACTCTCCAAGGAGTTGGGCACGCGCCATCGCGCGGCCATCGGCATCACCGAGGATACGGATGCCGTCGCCATTGTCGTCTCCGAGGAGACGGGGATCATCTCGTTCGTGGCGGAAGGACACATCTATCGGCACCTGGATGCGACGCGGCTGCGCCATTTCCTTCGCACGTCGCTCGTGGAGCCACGTCGGGGCTTGCGCGAGCTGACGGCGTGAGCGCGCGCACCGATCGGGCATGATAGGGGAGACATCGAGACAAGGACGGCCAGCGGGCATGCTCCTGAAGGACGCGCTCCGACGGGCGATCGTGGTCAATTTCTGGCTGAAGCTCATCTCCATCGTCGGGGCGCTGCTGCTGTGGTTCGCCGTCTCCTCCGAACATGCGCGGCGCGACGTGGTGCTCTACAATGTCCCCGTGCGCGTGCGGCGCGAGCCATCGGACCTTCTGGTGACGGGGCTGGCCTATCGTGTCGTGGATGTGCGCGTGCGCGGACCGGCCAGTCAGATCGCTCAACTCAAACCGGAGGATCTCTCGATCTTGGTGGACGTGAGCCACCTGACGCCGGGGCGGCATGTCCTCACGCTCGATGAGCGCCTCGTCCGACGACCTGCCGGGATCGAAGTCCTGCGCATTGATCCCCCGACCCTCCCCATCGAGGTGCAGCGAGAGATCACGCGCGAGGTGCCCATCCGTCCCCGTCTGGATGAGCGATCGCTCCCGCCGAATTACACGGTGACGGGATACGCGGTGAAGCCGGAGCGCGCGCAAGTCACGGGCCCAGAGGCATGGGTGAACCAATTGGAGGAGATCCCGACGCGCGCGATCGCGCTCGGGGGAGTGAACTCCTCGCTCACGGTCACTGTGCCCCTTGAACCCGCGGGCTCCGAAGCCATCCGCATCGTTCCGCGAGAAGCCACGGTCACGGTGCTGGTCGAGGAGGTGATGGAGCGACGCTTCCCCCAACGTCCGATCCTCATCGCCCAAGCGGTGCGGCGACGGATAGTGATCACTCCCCAGGTTGTGGATGTCCTTGTGCGAGGGCCGCGTTCCACGGTACAAGCGCTTGAGGAGCAGGAGATCATCGCGACGCTCCCGGAAGAGGCGCTGCAGGCGCTCGCCGCGCGCGATGGGGAACAGGAAGTCGTTCCGCTGGTGCGCCTCCCCGCCGGCTCGCGCGCGAGCGTCGTGCGGTGCGAGCCCGAGCGCGTGAGGGTTCGATGGAGATAGCGAGGCCGTCATCGAGATCGCGCGAGAGGAGGAACGATGGCTCGACTCTTCGGAACGGATGGGATTCGGGGGATCGCGGGCGAGTATCCCCTGGACGAGCGGACGATCTTCGCCTGCGGGATGGCCCTTGTGCGTGTACTGGGCCGGCCGCTGCGGGTACTCCTTGGGCGCGATACGCGGGAGTCCGGCCCCTGGATCGGACGCCTGCTCGTTGCCGGCGTGCGCGCAGCCGGAGGCGATGTGGTGAGCGCCGGGATCTTCACGACGCCCGGCATCGCCTATCTCGTGCGCGCTCATGCGGAGCTGGATGCCGGGGTCGTCATCTCCGCTTCGCACAACCCGTATCCCGACAATGGGATCAAGATCTTCTCCGCCCGCGGGATGAAACTCGACGACGAGCAGGAGGCGGCCATCGAGCGCGAGATCGCGGCGCTCGCGCCCGATCCGGATGTCGAAGCGCGATGTCGGGAAGTGCCGGTGGCCCCAGAGGAGCTACTGTCGCCGGAGACCGAGCGCTTCGCCACCGAATATCTCCACTTCTTGCGCGAGCGCGCGATGGGGACTTCGGAGAGACGACCGCTCGCGGGATGGCGCGTGGGCTTTGACGGCGCGCATGGAGCGGCCTATCGGCTCGGCCCTCGACTTCTGGAAGAGCTGGGCGCGCAGGTCGAAGCCGTGGGCGTCGCTCCTGACGGGCGCAATATCAACCATGAGTGCGGATCGCTCCATCCCGAGACGGTGCGTCGCATCGTCCGGGAGCGCGGATGCGATGTGGGGCTGGCTGTGGATGGGGACGCGGACCGCGTCATCTTCGTGAATCGAGCGGGGGAGATCCTCGACGGCGATGACCTGCTCTACATCCTCGCCACGTATCTTCAAGAGCGCGGACGATTGCGGGGGGATGTGGTCGTCGGAACGGAGATGACGAACTTCGGTCTGGAGCAAGCGCTCGCGCGGCGAGGGATCGCGCTTGTGCGGACGAAAGTGGGGGATCGGTATGTGCTGGAGCAATTGCGGGAACGAGGAGCCTCGCTGGGCGGAGAACCGTCGGGACACCTCATCCTGCCGGAGATCAGCTCGACAGGTGACGGTCTGCTCACGGCGCTCATCGTCCTGAACGTCATGCGGGAGACCGGGCGCGACCTCGCCGAGTTGCGCCACGGGTTCACGCGCTACCCGCAGTGCATCGTCAACGTGCGCGTTCGAGAGAAGCCGCCGCTGGAGACGATTCCCGGATTCCCCCACGCTGTAGCGGAAGCGCGAGCGCGGCTGGGCGAACGCGGGCGCGTGCTCGTCCGATATTCGGGGACGGAGCCGGTCGCGCGCGTGATGGCCGAAGCCGAGAGCGAACATCTCGTGCGCGAGGTCGTCATGACCTTAGCCGAAGTGATTCGTCGCCATCTGGGAGGGTCGGATTCGGATTCATCCGGTCGGTGAAAGACCGAGGGGAGGGACGGTCGTGAGCTACATCCTGGCTCTGGATCAAGGGACGTCGAGTTCGCGCGCTCTTCTCTTCGACATCGAGGGAGGGATTCGCGGTTTCGCCCAACGCGAGTTCCACCAAATCTATCCGCGCCCCGGATGGGTCGAACATGATCCCGAGGAGATTTGGGATTCGCAGCGGGAGGCCGCTCGGGAGGCGCTCCGCATCGCGAGGATCGCGCCGTCGGAAGTCGCGGCCATCGGGATCACGAATCAGCGCGAGACGACGATCCTCTGGGAGCGAACGACGGGTCGGCCCATTCACAACGCCATCGTCTGGCAATGTCGGCGCACGGCCCCACTCTGCGAGGACTTGCGCCGAGAGGGATTCGATCGCGTGATCCTGGAGCGCACGGGCCTGGTGCTCGATGCCTATTTCTCCGGGACGAAGATCCGATGGCTCCTGGACCACGTCCCCGGAGCGCGCGAGCGGGCGCGGCGCGGCCAGTTATGCTTCGGGACAGTGGACACGTGGTTGATCTGGAAGCTCACCGGCGGTCGCGTGCATGTGACCGATCCCTCGAATGCTTCGCGCACGATGCTCTATAACATCCACGCGTGCGCTTGGGATGAAGAGATCCGGCAGCGGCTCGACATCCCGCGCGAGTTGCTGCCGGAGGTGCGCGCCTCGAGCGAGGTCTATGGAGAGACCGAGCGCGCGATCTTCGGCGCACCGATTCCGATCGCCGGGAACGCCGGCGACCAACAGGCGGCGCTCTTCGGCCAAGCGTGTTTTCATCCCGGCATGGCGAAGGCCACCTATGGAACGGGGTGCTTCGTGCTCTTGCAGACGGGTTCGACCCCCGTGCCCGCGCGCCACGGCATTCTGACGACCATCGCCGTCGGATTGCGCGAGGGCATGCGATATGCCCTCGAAGGGAGCATCTTCATCGCCGGAGCCGCCGTGCAGTGGCTGCGCGATGGACTGGGGATCATCCGCTCGACGGATGAAGTGGAAGAGCTGGCCCGCACCGTGCCGTCGAGCGAAGGGGTCTACATCGTTCCGGCCTTCGTGGGCTTGGGAGCCCCTTACTGGGACATGTACGCGCGAGGAGCGATCCTCGGCATCACGCGAAGCACACATCGCGCGCATCTGGCGCGCGCGACCCTTGAAGCCATCGCCTTCCAGGTTCGCGATGTCATTGAGGCGATGGAAGAGAGTTCAGCAATCGCGCTGCAGGAGTTACGGGCCGATGGGGGCGCAGCGCGCAATGATCTCTTGCTGCAGATCCAGGCCGATCTCCTTGGCCGGCCCGTGGTTCGACCGGCGATCACGGAGACGACGGCTCTCGGAGCCGCCTACCTGGCCGGACTGGCCGTCGGGATCTGGAGGAACACGGAGGAGATCGCGCGCCACTGGCAGATGGAACGCCGCTTCCTGCCGCAGATGCCGGCGGACGAACGCGAAGCGCTCTATCGCGGATGGAAGCGCGCTGTTGAGCGCGCCCGCGCCTGGGCGGAACGCGAAGGGAGGTGAAGACGCAAGTCCCCATGGGGGAGGCTCGGCGGAAATGATCCATCGCCTGCGCCGGGTGAGCGAGCGAACCTACGATCTCCTCATCATCGGCGGGGGGATCAACGGAGCGGGCATCGCGCACGAAGCGGCGCGACGCGGGTTGGCGACGCTGCTCCTCGAACGCCACGATTTCGGCAGCGGGACGACGAGCCGTTCGACCAAGCTCATTCACGGAGGCTTGCGGTATCTGGAGCATGGGGAATTCGGCCTGGTCTTCGAATCGTTGCGCGAACGCGAGGCGCTGCTGCGTCTGGCCCCTCACCTGGTCCGTCCCCTTCCCTTCCTCATCCTCATTCACCGCGGCGGCCCCTATCGGCCGCTCAGCGTTCGGCTCGGATTGACGCTGTACGATCTGCTCGCGCTCGGCAAGAGTCTGCCCGCGCATCACCGACTCTCGCTCGCCGATGTGCGCGCGCGGGAACCGGCGCTGGTGCTCGATGATGTGCGCGCCGCTTTTCTCTATTTCGATGCGCAAGTGATGTATCCCGAGCGCCTCGTCATCGAGAACGTTCGCGCAGCCGAAGAGCAGGGCGCCGACGTGTTCAACTATGCCGAGGTCACCGAGCTGCTCGTCGAAGATGGGGCTGTGCGCGGCGCGTGGGTGCGAGATCGAATGAGCGGCGCAGAGGTCCGGGTCCGCGCGCGCTTGGTGATCAATGCCGCCGGCCCGTGGGTGGATGCCGTGTGCCGACGGCTTCCGCGCCCGATGCCCCGGTTCATCGGCGGGACCAAAGGCAGCCACCTCGTCCTCCCCAACACGTGGGCCTTGCGCCACGCCCTCTATGCAGCCGCGCGCGCCGATGGACGGCCCTTCTTCATCGTGCCCTGGAGAGACAGCGTGCTCATCGGCACAACGGACATCCGATATGAGGGCGATGCCAACGACGTGCGCGCTGACGATGAGGAGATCGCGTATCTCTTGAACGAAGCGCGCCGGCTGCTCGGCCCGCGCCTTCGACGCGAAGACGTGCAGTACGCCTATTCCGGCGTGCGCCCACTTCCATACCGACCGGGCGTGCCCGAAGGCGCGATCACGCGCCGCCACATCATTCGCGATCACGAGCGCGAGGATGGGATCGCCGGGTTCCTCTCCATCATCGGAGGGAAGATCACCCCCTATCGGCATCTCGCCGAAGAGGTCGTGACGCTCGCCTGCCGAAAGCTCCGGCTCCCGGAGAGCGAACGCGCGCGCGTCGCGAGCGAGCGTCTGGAGCCTTTGCCCGGAGGGGCAACCTTCGCCCCCTCCGAGATCCTGAGAGCGGCGCGAGACCTCGGCGTTGCGGCGGATTCGGCCGCGCAGCTCATGGAGGTGTACGGGAGCCTGAGTGCGGAAGTCCTCGCCCTCGTGGAATCGGACCGCACCCTCGGCGAACGCCTCTGCCCGCACCATCCCGACATTCGCGCTCAGATCCTCTACGCGCTCGAACGCGAGCATGCCGCGCGCCTGGCCGACATCTTCCTGCGGCGCACGGCCATCGGTTGGAGTCGCTGCCTGGGCCTGAGCTGCGCTCCGGCCGCCGCGCGCCTGATGGGAGCCCATCTCGGCTGGGAGGAATCGCGCGTGCAGGAAGAGATCACCGCCTATCGCGAGGAACTCACCCGGACCTTCCGCATCTTCAGGCCCACCCCCCTCCCCGGATGAGGGAAGTGAGCGCGCGGTCGAAGCTATTCGCCGCGTGTGCCCATGCGATGGGCCGCCCCCCTTCGTGTTCCAGGGCTCGCCGCACTCGCCCCGAGCTATATTCGGGCGCCTGCTGGGCAGGTTCTCTGTGGCAAGGGTGATCTCAAAGGGATTCACTGGCCAGCTCGCGCGGGCGAAGGGATCCACGCCGACGGAGCTCGCTCCTGATCGCTCCATGCGATACGCATCCATGGGTTCACCGTCACCTGTACTTGACCACAGCGAAGCGCGCCTCATAGAATTGGCCCCGGCTCGGGGATCGAACATTTCGAAGAGGAGGAAGAGAGTATGCGAGAGGGCCGTCTTCGGGGCTCGCGCCCCATATGGGTATCGCGATGGTTCCCACGCTGCACCGTGTCTCTTCTCATCATGGGCCTGAGCCTCTCATTCGTCTCGCGCGCTCTTGGAGAGCCTCCTGGGCAATCGCGCCCGGCGTCGGACCAAGCGCGCCCGCAGATTGATCCTTCGCTCTTCGAGAACTTGGAATGGCGGAACATCGGGCCGGCCATCATGGGTGGGCGCACGACCGACATCGAAGGCGTCCCCGGCAATCCCAACATCGTCTACGTGGCGACCGCCTCCGGCGGGCTGTGGAAGACGACCAACGGCGGGATCACGTGGACGCCGATCTTCGATCGGCAAAACACGATCTCCATCGGCGACATCGCCATTGATCCGAAGAATCCCGACGTCATCTGGGTGGGGACGGGCGAATCGAACACGCGCAACAGCGTCTCCTTCGGCGACGGCGTGTACAAATCCACCGATGGAGGGAAGACGTGGCAACATCTCGGCCTCCGAGACACGCGGCACATCTCGCGGATCCTGATTCACCCGCACAATCCGGACATCGTCTATGTGGGCGCCGTCGGTCATGCGTTCGGTCCCAACGAGGAGCGGGGCGTCTTCATGACGACCGATGGTGGGCGCACGTGGCAGAAGGTGCTCTATATTGACGCGCAGCACGGCGTCTCCGATATGGACATGGACCCGAGCAATCCGAACATCCTCTACGCCGCGATGTGGTATTTTGAGCGCAAACCCTGGACGCATCGCAGCGGGAGCGAGAAGGGCGGCGTCTTCAAATCCGTGGACGGCGGGCGGACGTGGAAGAAGCTCGAGCGCGGATTGCCGAAGCTGCTCGGTCGCATCGGGGTGAAGGTCGCGCCGAGCAATCCGCAGGTCGTGTACGTCATCGCGGAATCCAAGGAGGGCACGCTCTTCCGCTCCGACGATCGCGGCGAGACCTTCCGCGAAGTCTCACGCGAGGTGCGCATCGTCTCGCGCGGATTCTACTACGCCGACCTGCGCGTGGACCCGTGGGATGAGAATCGCGTCTACGCGATCGCGTCCAATCTCTTCGTCTCGATTGACGGAGGACGAACGTTCCGTCGCATCTCCGCGCGCACGCACAGCGATTACCACACGCTCTGGATTGATCCCACGAACCCGTATCGCCTGTGGCAGGGGAATGACGGAGGGGTCGCCGTCTCCTACGATCGCGGAGAGACATGGGAATACGTCAACAACATTCCGCTCGGGCAGTTCTATCAGATCCACGCCGACAATCGCCTGCCCTTCTACTGGGTGAGTGGCGGGCTGCAGGACAACGGGACGTGGACCGGTCCCAGCCGCACGCGCGAACCGGCGGGCATCTTGAACGACGATTGGATCATGGTGAGCTTCGGCGACGGCTTCCACGTGGTCACCCATCCCGAGGACCCGAATCTCTACCTCTCCGAGTCGCAGGGGGGGAATCTCTTCCGCACCGACCTGCGCACGCGGGAGCAGCAGAACGTCAGCCCGCAAGCGCGCCGCAACGACGGGGGTCCCGTGGGCGAGTTGAAATATCGCTTCAATTGGAACGCTCCCATCGTGCTCTCGCCGCACGACAAGAACACGGTCTACTACGGCGGGAACGTCGTCTTCCGATCCACCGATTTCGGCAAGACGTGGCAGGTCATCAGTCCCGACCTGACGACGAACGATCCGGAGAAGCAGAAAGACGCGGGCGGCCCGGTCTGGACCGAGAACACGACGGCCGAATACCACTGCACGATCATCAGCCTGGCCGAATCTCCGGTCCGCGCGGGCGTGATCTGGGCCGGGACCGATGATGGCAATCTCCAGGTCACGCGCGACGGCGGGAAGACCTGGACCAACGTCATCAAGAACGTCCCCGGGTTGCCCCCGTTCTCCCCGGTCTCGCACGTGGAGCCCTCGCGCACAAGCCCCGATGTCGCGTACGTCGCCTTCGATCGCCACATGCTCGATGACTTCCGCCCCTACATCTTCAAGACGGCCGACGGCGGGCGCACATGGACGAATATCAGCGGGAATCTCCCGGAGGGCGCTTACGTCTGGGTGGTGCGCGAGGACCCGAAGAACCCCAATCTGCTCTATGCCGGGACGGAGCTCGGGCTCTACGTCTCCTACACGGGCGGGACGAATTGGATCCCCCTTCGGCTGAAGAACCTGCCCACGGTCGCCGTGCACGACATCCTCATCCATCCGCGGGAGAACGACCTCATCCTGGGCACGCACGGACGGAGCATCTGGATCTTCGACGACGCGACGCCGATCCAACAGATGAGCCCTGAGATCCTGAGGAGCGACGTGCACCTGTTCGATATCCGGCCGGCCCTGCGCTTCGCCACGCGATTCACGCGCTACGGCATCGGGAACAAGGTCTTCACCGGGCCGAATCCCCCGTACGGGGCACTCATCACGTACTATCTGCGCGAGAAGCCCGACGAGAAGACGACGGTGAAGATCCAGATTCTCGACGGCGCGGGGAAAGTGATCCGCGAGCTGACGCAGATTCCGAAAGAGAAGGGGCTGAATCGCACGGCGTGGGATTTGCGCTACGAGGGACCGAAGGTGCGCCGGCCTCCAAGCCCCGAGGAGGTGGAATTCGTGGGAGGGCCGCGCGGGCCGCAGGTGCTGCCCGGGACCTACCGCGTGCGCTTGATCGTGGGGGAGAAGACGCTGGAGAAACCCGTCGAGGTGCGCCTGGACCCGACGATCTCTGTCCCCGACGCCGATCTGCGCGCGCAGCGTGAGGTCGGGCTCGAGCTGCGCGATCTGATCTCGGCGACCAACGACGCCTTGCGCGCGCTCGATAGCCTTCGTGAGCAACTGCAGCAGATCGAGCGCACGGTTCGCGATCGCCTGGCGGAAGTCCCCGCCGAACTGAGTCGAGCGCTCTCGGAACACCTGAAGCAGGTGGAGACGCTGCAGAACGAGCTGGCGCGTCCGCAGAACGTGCCGACGTATATGACCGGGCCTCGATTGGTGGAACGACTGAACGGCCTCTTCTTCGCCATAGATGGCCCGAGCGCCGCGCCCACGCCGGCGCAAATGGAATACCTCGGCGAGCTGCGCCAGGAGTTCGCCGAGAAGATCGAGCGGGTGAATCGGCTCCTGAGCGAGGACGTGCCGAAATTGAACGAGACCCTTCAGCGCTTCCATGCGCCCACGGTGCTCGTGGGCCGTCCCATTGAGCGTCCGCGCTCCTGACGCGAACCGATGAGGGCGCCTCTCGCGCGAGAGGCGCCCTCGATCGCTCACTCCTTCACGGTCGGACGCACATCGAGCTGTCGGGTCTCTCGCGGCCGAAGGTCGAGGACGGGAAGCTGCGCCGCGCGCGCCGTGAGGAATTCAAGGAACTCTTCCGGCCGAGAGAACGTCGGACGCCGCGCCATGACGAGCAGGTAATATTTCCCCGGCGGAATCCCCTTGAGCTCATACCTTCCCTGCTGATCCGAGACGATCGAACGCGCGTCCAACGTCCGCTTCTCGGCGAAGCGCCGGGCGAAGTCCACGGGGATCACCTGAACCACCGCATTCGGCAACGGAGCGTCTCCTTCGCTCGCGAGGACCCGTCCTCGCAGGATCGCTCCCGCGTCTGAGAGGATGATCGTCACGTCGGTCACGCGCTCACCGGGATGGACGACGATCCCCTCATGCGTGACATCCCGATCCTCATGAAGAATGGCGCGCACGAAGTAGGGCGAATCCGAGAGCGCGACGTCGAGCAGGAACGTGCCGCTCGGCACGCGCTTGAGCGTGAAATTCCCTTGCGCATCCACGCGAGGCATGATCGCCACGCCCCCCACCCGCTCCGCTCCCTTCGCCCGCACCATCGGCATGAGACGGGTGACGTTCTCCGGCACGCGCCCATCCTCGGTGAGGAGGCGTCCCTGTATCTCCGCCGCTCGCTCCAGTTCGAAATTCACCTCGACCGGTTCGCTCTCGACGGTCACCTCTTGAGGCATGGGTTGCGCGTACTCTTCCAGAAGCATGCCCAGCGCGATCTGAACCCGATAGGTCCCGGGATCGAGCCCTTTCAGCTCATACCGCCCCTGTTCGTCCGTCGTCGCTCGGGCATCAATGGCCGGCCTCGTGCCAGAATACGCGACGACGAAGGCCCCAGGTATGGGCTCTCCGGTCTCCCGCTTTCGCACGACGCCGAAGATGAGCACGCGTTCCTTCTCAGGCGCGATCTTGAAGTCTATTCCCGTCACCTCGGCCCCCTCGACGACTTCGACCTCAACGGCTTGCTGACGGGAAGAGACCCCCGGATAGTACGTCACCGCCCCCTCCTGAGACATGAAGGAAGGGACTCCAGACGCGACTCGAACGACCTGCGTCTCGAACACTCGCGCGCTCACGTAATAGCGACCCGAGGCCAACCCGTAAATGCGGTAGATGCCGCGATCGTCCGTCGTCGCCACCTCAAAGGAACCGCCCCACGCCCCGGCGCTGCGCGAGTCCTCAGATTTCCGCTCCACCCGGACCTGCGCGCCGACCAGCGGCTCCCCGTCTTCATCCAGAATGCGCCCGGTGATGACGCCGCCGCGCGGCAGCCGAAAGTCTATCACCACGCTCTTCCCCGCTTCGACCGTCACCGGCGTCGGTTCGTGCGAGAGCCCCTCCACGTTGTACACCGAAGTCACATAGCCCCTCTTCTCCGCTCGAATGAGATACGTCCCCGGCTCCACCTCCATCGCGTATCGCCCGCTTCGATCCGTCTTCGCCAGAGATGCAGCACCCCCTCCCCATTTTTGCGCAATCACGATGGTGCGCGGGAGCGGCTTGCCTTCGGTCGAGAGGACGCGCCCGGAGATGCGCCCTCGCGGCTGTTCGGAAGTCACCTGCGGGAGGCCGAAGACAAGCCCCCCGCCGATGAGCCACACGCCAAGGGGTACACCGATCCATCGTCTCATCGCCAGACCTCCCGGACAACGTCGATGCCGGACAGGAGTATATCCCAACTAGGGCGAGCGAACAATCCCCCATCGCCCACCGCAGCAGACTTCGGCGCGCCCCCTCTCACGGAGCGCTCGTCCGGCCACGTGGGCCGGAGAAGGTCTGCGACATCGCCCACTCGCTAAGACGACAAGCCTTCACTTCCACGCGGCGAACCGAAGGCCCGGTCTCACGTGCTCACGCCCCCGCGCTCGGGTGAACCAGGATGGGCGCTTGACGGGCGGGCGGAGGCCGATATAATTGCATGTTTCGCTTGTATGCTCAGCCAGGTCGTGGAGTTGATCGAATCGCGGCACTGTTTCGCCATCACCTCACACGCGCGGCCGGACGGGGATGGGCTGGGGTCCTCGCTCGCCCTGATGCACATTCTGGAGAGCCTGGGCAAGGAGGTCACCGTCGGCCTGCGCGATCCGATCCCGCGCGCCTATCGAGAGCTGCCGGGAGCGGAGCGCATCCGGCAGATCACGCGGCTGGACCGACTCTACGATGCCGTCTTCGTCATCGAATGCAGCGACATTGATCGGCCTGGGTTGCTCGATCTGGAGAAGCAATTCCTCGTGAACATTGATCATCATGCGACGACGGAGCTGTTCGGGCATATCAACTGGATTGATTCGACGGCGTCGGCCGTCGGGGAGATGATCTACAATTTGTGCAAGGCGCTCGGCGTGCGCGTGACGCCAGCGATCGCCTCCTGCGTCTACGCGGCCATCCTGGCCGATACGGGATCGTTCCAGTTCTCCAACACGACCGAGCGCACGTTCAAGATCGCGCGGGAGCTGGTCGCTCATGGGGCGAATCCGGCGGAGATCGCCCGCGCGCTCTTCTACAACCACCCCTTCAGCAAGGTGAAGCTCACCGGGCTCGTGCTCTCTACGCTCCGCTGCGACGAGAGCGGGCGGATCGCCTGGATGGTGATGACGCAGGAGATGCTTCGGCAAGCGGGCGCCAGCGAGGAGGACAGCGAGGGCATTGTGAACTATCCGCTCTCGATCGAAGGGGTCGAGGTCGTCGCCTTCTTCAAAGAGATCGCGCCGGGTATTTACCGAACCTCCCTGCGCTCGAAGGGCGCGATCAATGTCTCGAAGATCGCGAGCGCATTCGGCGGCGGTGGGCACCGGAACGCCTCCGGTTGCGCGATCGAAGGGCCGTTGCCGGAAGTCGAACGACGCGTCATTCGCAAGCTGCAAGAAGCGCTCTCGATCGTCTCCGTATGAGCGGGGTGACCCATCCCATCCCCGATGCCTCCCGCCACGCGGCTCGCACGAGAGATCACCGGGATGAACGGCGAACGGAGAGGCCCCAAGTGACTGCCGGATTTGAGATCCTCGACCATACGGCCGACATCGGGGTGCGCGCCTGGGGTCGAACCCCGGAGGAGATGTTCGAGCATGCGGTGCGCGCGCTCTTTCACCTGATGTACGATCCCGCGACGATCGCGCCGCGCCTTGCGCGCGAAGTCGAAGTTCACGCGGAAGGGTACGAGTATCTGCTCGTGGACCTCTTCAATGAGGTCCTCTACCTCTTCGACGCCGAGAAGCTCGCGTTCGGTGATGTCACCATCCTCGAGCTCTCGCCTGAGCGCGCGCGCATTCGTCTCACGGGAGAACCGTTCGATCCCTCGCGGCACGAGGGACGGATTTACGTCAAGGCGGCGACGCTGCATCAGCTGAAGGTCGAGAGGAGAGACGGGCTGTGGATGGGCGAGGTGTACCTGGACATCTGATCCTCAGGGGCGACGATACACGAGCATCAGTCCATTCCGGCCGATGGCGAACCCCTCCCGATCGTCGCGTATGACGATGGCATAGATGCGCTCCCGCGTCGGCGCGGGCACCCGCCGCCACGTCCTCCCCTCATCGGGAGAATGCAGAATCGTTCCCTCCCACCCGACGATCCACCCCTCCTTCTTCCGGAAGGTCACGCCCAGCAGGATCTGCTCGACGCCGCTCGGCAGAGGCACCCACGTCTTCCCCCCATCGGTGGTGTGCAGGATCAATCCCCGCGAGCCCGTGATCCATCCCCGCTTCTTATCGCGAAAGTAGACGCGGAAGAGATCGTTCTGCGTCCCGCTGGATTGCTTCGTCCAATTCCGCCCGCCGTTCTCCGTGTGGAGGATCGTCCCGCGGGAGCCGACGATCCACCCGAGATTCTCCGTCTTGAAGTGCAGATGGTAGAGGTATTCGTCCGTCCCGCTGATCTGACGCACCCAACTGCGCCCGCCGTCATCGGTGAAGAGGATGACCCCATCAGCCCCCACGATCCATCCGCGCTTTTCGTTGTGAAACCAGACGCTGTAGAGGTCCTCCTCGACGACGCTCGCCACGGAGGCCCATCGCTGGCCTCCATCGGTCGTCATGAGGATCACGCCGCCATCGCCGACGATCCACCCGCGTCGCCGATTGATGAAGAAGACGTCGTTCAGGTTCGTGCGCACGCTGGAGGTCTGGACCTGCCAGCTCACCCCGCGATCCGGAGTGTGCAGGATCAAGCCGCCATCGCCGACGATCCAACCATGCTCTTTCGTCGGGAAGTGGATGGCGTTGAAGTTCTGCGTGAAGCCCAATCGCCGAAGCTCCCACTGTTGAGCCGAAGCCGGCGGAATGAGAACGAGCCAGACGAGCGCAGCTGCTGTCGCCTCCACGAGCGCCCTCATCGTCCCCCTCTCTCTCAACATGTGGTGTTCACGTGCGCTTAAGCATAGCATCGCGGAGATCACCGGCTCAAGCCGCTCCCTTCGCTCATCGGGGCTGCCGAGTCGCGCGCTGATGTGCTACACTCACCCTCGCTATGGCAGCCCAGTGGTTGAATGATGTGGCGATTCGCCATCGAATCGTCGCTCTTCTGGAAGCGCATGGTCGCGCGGTCTCACTCGCGACGCTCGGACGCGAAGTCTTCGGCTTTCGGCAGGTACCGGTGGCCGTCCTGCGCGAATTGTTCTATCGCCTCTTTCCCCATGACCCGCACCTGATCCTTCGAGACGATGATGTGGTGGAACTGCGGCCGGATGAACGCGCGCTTCGACCGCTTGAAGAGAACGAGTACGTGATCGTGGATGTCGAGACGACGGGGATGCGCCCGTCCGCGGATCGCGTGATCGAAGTGGCGGCCGTTCGCCTGGCGCGCTCCGATGGGCGCATGCGCATCGTGGAGGAGTTCACGACGCTCGTGAATCCGGAGCGCGCGCTCCCCCCGGGCATCGTTCGCCTCACTGGGATCACCGATGGGATGGTGGCGCGCGCCCCGCGTTTTGAGGAGATCGCCGAGGAGGTGGCGGTAGTGCTTGGGCCGCGCGTGCTCGTCGCGCACAACGTGCGGTTTGATCTCGCCTTCCTCAATGCCGAATTCCAGCGCGCGTTCGCGCGGCGATTGGGCAATCCCCACCTCTGCACCCTCGCCGTGAGCCGTCGGCTGTTCCCCGAGTTGCCGAACCATCGGCTCCCGACGGTCGCCCGATACTTGGGCGTGGAGATGGAACGATGGCATCGCGCGCGCGCGGACGCGTGGGCGACGGCTCAGGTCTTCCTCCGTCTGCTCGATCACCTTGAAGAGCGCGGCGTGCGCACGCTCTCGGAGGTCGCGCGGCTTCACGCGACGCGCGCGCGGAGGAGGGGATCTGCGCGGTGATGAGGAGGCCGAGCTATGGCTGATGTGCTCCTTCTGCTCACCGATCTCGCGTTCCTCGCTCGTATTCGGGCGGCGGCCGAAGCGGTGGGGCTCACCTGTCGGCGCGTGACGACAGTGGAGGACCTCCTCCAACACGCCCGCCAGCAGCCGCCTGTGGCGATCATCTTCGATCTCGGACAGGAGCGCCAGGAGCCGCTGCGCGCGATCGCCGCTCTGAAGGCCGATGCGGCGCTGCGCGGGATTCGGACGATCGGCTACTTCTCCCATGTGCGGGAAGACGTGCGAGCTCAGGCCCAGCAGGTCGGATGCGACCTCGTCTTGCCGCGCTCGGTCTTCGTCACGCAGCTCACGGAGCTTTTGCGCGCGATCGCGGCCGATCGAATTCGCACAAGCGACGCGCCGTGACGTCCATCATTCTGCCACCCGGCGAACGCTCGTCGGAGGCCGACATGAGTCGAGATTCCGAAGACGTGCGCGTCCGCGCGACGCCTCGGTATGAGCTGCACTATATCAAGCGCGATGCGCTCGCCATCGCCGCGGCTGCGTCCACGAGCCACGTCGTCCGGTGCTTGCTCCAGGGGAGCGCGCGCCTCTCCGTCTCCGGCGAGATCGCCGAGGTGTCGCCGGGGATGACGGCGCTACTTGACCCCCTCGTGCGCCATACTCTCCGCTCACGGCGTGGACCGGTGGAGATGGTCGTGCTGCGCGTGCATCCAGGGCTCGTCGCCGATATGGCCACGCGGCTTCGGCTGACGCGCATCGGTCAGGAGTTCGTCTTCCGCGAACGCGTGGTCGCCGATCCACATCTGGTCGCCCTTTGCGCCTCCGCCCGAGACGAGCTGCGCCACCCAAGGATCGGACACGAAGTGATCCTCGATGCGCTTGTGGAGCACATCCTCGTGCACCTGTTCCGCCACCATCTCCTGGTCCGGCGCAATCTCGACCTGGAATTCTCGCGCTTCGGATTCGTGGACCGCCGGCTGCGCCGGGCGATCGAATTCATTCACGCCCATTTCGACGAAGACCTGCGCCTCACGGACATGGCGCGCGCCGCTTTCTTGAGCGCCTTCCACTTCGCGCGGTTGTTCAAGCGGCTGATCGGGATGACCCCGCACGCCTATTTAGCGAGCGTGCGGCTGGAACAGGCCGCGCGCTTGCTGGTGACGACCGATCTCTCGATGTTGGAGATCAGCCGACGCGTCGGTTATGCGAGTCAGAGCCACTTCGCCAAGGCCTTCAAGGCCTGGACCGGATTGACGCCACGCGAATACCGGCAGGCGAGCCTCAGCCCCCTTCTGGCCGACGTCCGATCCGAAGGGGGGTGAAACAAACGGCCCGGCGCCCGCGCGCGCTCACCGACCGGTCTCCACGCGCTCCCTCGGGGGCGCGTTTTTGACATACTTATCGAACCACGCGAGCATCTCGTAGAGCGTGTGCTCGACCGACTCGCGCGCGACGTAGCCGTGCGACTCATGCGGGAGCATGACCAGGCGAACCGTCCCGCCATTGCCTCGAACGGCGTGGTACATCCGCTCGGATTGGATCGGGAACGTCCCCGGATTATTGTCCGCCTCGCCGTGAATGAGCAGGAGCGGCTCATTGATCTTGTGCGCGGCCATGAGCGGCGAGACCGTGATGTACAGATCGGGCGCTTCCCACAGTGTGCGCCGCTCGTTTTGGAAGCCGAATGGGGTCAACGTGCGATTGTAGGCCCCGCTGCGCGCGATGCCCGCGCGGAAGAGGTCCGAATGCGCCAGAAGATTCGCCGTCATGAACGCGCCGTAGCTATGGCCGGCGACGCCCACGCGATCAGGATCGGTCACGCCCATCTCCACAGCTTTGCGAATGGCTGCGCGCGCGTTCATGACGATCTGCTCCAGGAAGGTGTTATTCACCGTCTCCGGATCACCGACCACCGGCATGGCGACATTGTCCAGGACGGCATATCCGGCCAGGACGAAGAAGAGATGCGAAGGCCCTTGAATCGTCAGGAACCGGTGGGGAGAACCGGCGACTTGGCTGGCGACACTCGGATCGGTGAACTCGATCGGATACGCCCACACGACTGTCGGCAAGCGCGTTCCCTCCTTGTAATCGGGTGGCAGATAGAGGGTGAACGAGAGCTGCACGCCATCCTCACGTTGATAGGTGACCAGTTGCCTCCTGATCTTCCGCAGTTGCGGCGTGGGATCGGAGAACCGCGTGAGGGCGCGTGGCGCCGTCGCCTGTCCCCCGCTCAGCGTGCGGACATAGTAGTTCGGAGGATCCGTGGGCGTCTCTCGACGGGTGAGCACCTCCGTGCCGTCATCTCGAAGCAGCGCGATGATGGTCTCATAGCTTCGCTCATCGCACCGGAAGAGACGCTCGCTCGTCAACGTCCTCACGTTGAAGCGATCCAGAAAGGGGCGCTCCCCTTCAGGCGAAGCGCCAGCCCCGATGAGGAAGATCCACTCCCCGTGCTGCTGAATCACGCGCTGTCCATTGGGCAGGAGGCGCAGGACGGGTGTGCCCGGATCGTTGTAGCGATCTTGCACGTTGAGACTCCAGACCAGACGCGGCGCGATGGTCCGATCATCGGGATAGATCAAGAACGTGCGCCGCCACCGCCGATTGCGATCGTAATCGCGCACGAAGGCCCATCCTCCGCGCTCTCCCCACTGAAGGCCCGCGAACCGATGCTCGAGCTTCAACACCTCGATCGGCGCATCCGTGAACGGCGCCTTGAGCATCATCAGGCGATCGCGATAGGGGACGCGCTTGCGCGGATCACCCTCATCCAGAGCTTCGACCCATACGAGCGTCGCCGGTTCGGTCGGCCGCCAGGCATATTCGCGAGGACCAGTGGGCACCCCCTCGATCGGAACATGCTCCTGCAAAGGCAAGCTCGCCAGCTTATAGACCAAGCGCCCAGAGCGATCCCAAACTTCGACCTCCTTCGGGAAAGCCGTGTGCGGCACCAAGTAGGAATATGGCCGATGCACGCGGGCGACCAGCAGATATCGGCCGTCCGGAGAGGGTTCAACCGTCTGGAAGATGTCCGACGACCCAATGCGCGTCAGGCGGCCATCGGCGATGTCCACAAGAGCGAGCTGCGCCCGAGCGTAGTACTCGAAGAGCGCCTCATCATGCGGCGTGCGCAGCAGGTCCTGATACGTGCGAACGGGCGTGGGACGACCCGATCCCTCCTGGACCGTGGGTCCGACGGGAACCGTCGGAGGCTCCGGAGGCCGTCCGCGTCCCTCCGGGATGAGCTGAACAAGTACCGTGCGCGCATCCGGCATCCACTGGAACGGTTCGCCATACGCCGCATTGATCTTCGCCTCCACGAGACGACGAATCCGCCCCGTCGCCGTCTCCCCCACCCACAATTCGATTCCGTTCTCCAGCGTATTCAAGAATGCGAAGTGTCGTCCATCAGGACTCCAACGCGGGATGCCCGGACGCGCCCCTTCCGGAAGCACGACTTTGGTCTCCGCTCCATCGGCGATTCGCACGAGCACCAGCGAGACGATGTACGGATCACGATGCGGCCCATTCGTCTTCGGATTGATCCGAAGACCGGCCAGACGCAACATCGGCTGCGCCAGCTCGGCAATCGGTGGGTACCGCACGCCTTCAATCAACATTAGGAAATCGCGCGTCGGACTGACGGAGACTTGCGGCGTGATCGGCGCATGAAGCACTTCCAGAATCTCCCGGGGAGGCTTCTTGTATGTCTCTTGCGTCTGCCCGCGCGCCACTCCAATGAGCCAAAGGGTCAAAAGCACCGAGAGCGACACCATCAAAGAGAGGGCTCGACCCCAGAGACGCGTGCTTCGGTTGTTCAGCATCATGGCTCACCTCCTCGATCTCGAAGATCGCACGCTGGGTCTTCCGCGCGCGTTGCGTCACTTCAAGCTTGAGGATTGTATGTTTTCCCGGCCGCGAAAAGCAAGCGCCAGACAGCCTTGCCCTCACTGCCTCGCTCCCGTGAGCTCGGATTCAGAGCGGGAACGCATCAGCCCATCCGCAAACCCAATGAGCGTATTTTCAGAAGCCCCCGCAAGATGCTCCGCGCGACCGGGCCAACCCACCACTCGATCACTCGATCTCCGTAAAGAGCGTCTCCTTCAGCTGTCGCCTCGTCGCGTGAGCGGCCTTCCGATCGGCGGCGCGATTCAGCCCCCATCCGAGGAGAAGCAAAACGATCGCCGCCGAAGCGAGCCATCTCGGATACCGATACAGAACGTACATGAGGAAGAACAATCCGCCGAAGAGAGGCATGGAGAGGAAGGCCAGCGTCATCTGCTGCGTCTGCGTCATCTTCGCCGGCTCCTGCGAGAACGGGAATCCGCCGCGATAGAACAGGAGCGCAACGCCGAGGAAGAGATAGCTGAGGATGAGGCCAATGGCCGCATGCCAGAAGGCATGGGCCGGCGTCCAGAACCAGGACAGGAGCAGCCCTATGAGAAGAAAAAGCGGCAGAAGGATGGAGATCAGAAATGCTCTCCTCACGCCAGCGAACAATCGCGTGAGGTCTCGCACAGGGGCCACGCGAAAGAGCCATCCGGCCGCATGCTCTTCCGAGTACGGGAGCAGCGCCTGGAAGTTCAAGATCAAGAGCGGACCCACCAGCACCATGAAGAGCGCCATCGAGGGAAATCGCTTGCTCGGGAGGAAGGGATCCCCCATGCTCTTCTCCATGATGCCGAGGGCGAGAAAAGCAATGGGGAACCCCAGGGCCGGATACAAGCGCAGCTTCAGCGTGCGATTTCTCCGCAACATCTGCCGGACGAAGAAAAAAGCAGCGCGCTCTTCAGAACTCCTGGCCAAGACCCGCTCGAGCGCCCGCGCGATCCGCGCGCGAGAGGGAGAGCGCGAGCGCCGCCGCTCGGCCGTCGCCGTCCGCAACCGCGCCAGATGAAAGGAGTACTCCAGAGAGAAACTGCGCAACCCTGCGCCGACCAGCACCCCCGTCATGAGCCCCCCCCACCCCGCCCAGAGCACGTAATCGCGCTCCCACTGCCCGAGCCCGAGCTGCACCAGTCCAGCGAACCATCCGGGTGGAGCGATGAGAAGCACGCGATGCCCCCCACTCGGCTGCCCCTGCTCCAAATAGGGCATCGCGCGCAATAACACCTGGTAGCCGAAGAAGGCGAAGAACGAGAAGACGACCTGAATATAAACGAGGGCGTCCTTGAACCGCTCATAGTTGACCACGCGCAGCAGAGCGCCATACAAGAGCACGACCACCATCGCCGAGAAGAGGCAGGCCACCAGCGCCACCGGAAAGTAGATGAACGGGAACAGACGATCAGCGGATTCCGAAAATGCTCCGAGCAGTCCCGGAAAGACGTTGAGCGCTGAGCCGATCACAAGAACGTAGAAGAGTAGATTGCTCAACTTCACGGCGAAATAGGTCCGAGAAGCGATCGGACGATGCCCCAGGATCTCATAGTCGTCGGGGCTGATGATCGTCGCGCCGAACTCGGAGAGGACGATGAAGGCGACCATGACCATCGAGTAGGCGAGGAACATGAACGAGTAGAGGAAGGTGTTCAGCGTCCGAAAGGTGAAGAGGGCGAGCATGAGGCTGAAGAACCCAAAGACGAGACACGTCATCAGTAAGGCCGATTGCGTGGACTGACCGGAGGACACGGCGCTCTGGCGTCGAAAGTCCAAAACGAGCGAGATGCGCAGCAGATGCCAATACTGATGCGGGTCAATCCCCATGCGACGAGCCGCGCGCTCGGCGAGGGTCAGAAGCCAACGGCTCATGCGCTCATCTCCACAATGCTTCGGGCGAAAGCCTGCGCCAGCTCCTCAATATTGGCGCTGTAGGTCAGCTGCTTGAAGATATCCTCGAGCGTCCCCTGACGCGTCAGCTCTTTCAACTGTTCGACAGAACCATCGGCGACGATCCGCCCCTGGTGAAGAATGATCACCCGCGTGCACGTCCGCTCCACCACGTCCAGGATGTGCGAGCAGTAGAAGATCGTCTTCCCCTCGGCCGCGAGACGCCGAATGAGCTCTTTTAATAACAGAGCACTGTGCGCATCAAGCCCTGTGAGCGGTTCATCGAGAAAGAGCACCTTCGGATTATGAAGAAGTGCAGCCGAAATGAGCACCTTCTGCTTCATCCCCTTTGAGTAGCTGGAGAGCCGCTCATGCATGACCCCATCGAGTCCGAACATCTTCAGAAATTCCTCGATGCGGTGCTCCAGAAGCTCTTCCGGAAGGTGATAGAGGCGTCCGACGAGCTGCAGATATTCATAAGCCGTCAGGCTCTCGTATACCCCCCCTGTCTCCGGGACATACCCGATGCGCTGTTTCACCTCGATCGGAGCCTTCAAAAGGTCTATGCCATCAATGAGAATAGATCCCTCGGTCGGACGCAGCACTCCTGTGAGCATCTTCACCGTCGTGCTCTTCCCCGCTCCATTCGGGCCGAGATACCCGACGATCTCTCCCTGAGCGATGGTGAACGAGATCCGATCAACCGCCAAGACCCCGTCATACCGCTTCGTCAAATTGTCCACCTGGATCACCGTCTCCGCCATTTCCATCCTCCTCGCCCCCAGAAGTCGCGCTCAGCAATTGTATCACACTCGTGCCAGGGATCTTCAAAAAGCCCCCCGCCACGTGCGCCCAGACCTCACATCCGTGCCCGAGCGGCGCATTCACATGAGCCGCATCGGCATCACGACATAGACATACGACTCCCCCACCGGTCGCCAAAGGGCCGGACTCTGCGCATCCTTCAATCCCACCTCCACCATGCCCTCGCGCACGACATCGAAGAAATCTAACAGATACTCCCCATTGAACGCGACGACAAGCGGCTCCCCATCGGTCTCGCTGGGCATCTCCTCAACCGCCTCCTCTTCCCCTTGCGCCGTCCGAGCCGTGAGCGTGAGCCCACCCCCGGAAAAACTCAGCGTGACCCCACGGCTCCGCTCATCCGCCAAGGTCATGACGCGGCGACACGCATCCCGAAAGAGAGCCGCATCCACACACGCGCGCATCACGTGCTCCCTCGGAATCACCAGCTCATAGTTCGGAAATTGACCCGTGAGCAGCCGCGAGATCAACTCCCGCCCACCAACCCGAAAATACACGTGATGGGCATCCTGAGCAAAGTGAACCTCTGCGTCACCCTCGGCATGCTCAATGAGCCGAAGAAGCTCCTGCATCGTCTTGCGATGAATCAAACAGGCACTTCTCTCCTCCGGCACGGCCTGAGGTGAACCGTCCACAAGCGCCAACCGATGACCATCGGTCGCCACAAGCCGAAATCCCCCATCCCACCACTCCATCTGAACGCCCGAGAGGGTATACCGGGACTCCTCAAGCGATGTGGCGAAGATCACACGCTCGATCGCCCGACCGAGAGCCTCCGCCCCCCACGACCCCGCTTCACGGTCCGGAAACGTCGGCACTTCGGGGAAATTCTCCACCGGATGAGCGGCCAGTCGAAACCGCGCCCGCCCACACCGCACCACCACCCGCGCCTCATCACCTTCGAGCACCACAGGCTCATCCGGCAAGAGACGAACAATCTCGCCAAGCTTCCGAGCCGGAAGACACACCACCCCAGGCTCGGTCTCCCGCGCCTCACACCACACCCGCAAGCTCGTATCCAAATCCGTCCCCGTGAAGATGACCCTGTGATCGGTGACCTCCATCCGAACGGTGGTGAGCGCCGGAATCACCGCCCGACGTTCGACAACCGTCTGAACCAACTGAAGCTCACGGTGAAGCTGCTGCTTCTCTATGGTCGCACGCATAGGACTTCTCCCTATTCCCTAGAGTTTTTAAAAAGCTATAGATAAAAGCCAGTAGTCGTAGTAGGGCCTGTGGAAATGTGGATGATTTTCGATAAGTACTTGATTCAAAATATCTTACGCTAATCGCGGCTTGTGGAAAATCCTGTGGAAGATCTGTGAAAGCCTGTGGAAGAAATCGCCTTCTGGAGACTTTCCACATTTTTCCACAAGCCATCCACAGGTGGGGTCTGTGGAAAACCATACTAAGTCTAGCTGAGTCTATCAATTAGGCTGTTGATAATCCTGTGGAAATCTTCTCGCTGCTCGTACAGCTCGCTGATCTTATTGATGCTATGCAGCACGGTCGTATGATGCTTCCCTCCGAATTCTCGACCGATCTCCGGCAGGCTTGCTTTCGTCAGGCGCTTGCACAGGTACATGGCGATCTGCCTGGGCTCAGCCACGGAGCGGGAATTGTTCCGCGATTTCAGGTCGGAGACGCGCAGGCCGAAATAATCGGCCACCGTCTTTTGGATCAGCTCGATTGTGATCGCTTTCTCTTCCTCCTCATCAATGAGTCCACGAAGCGCCTCCTGAGCCAGCGAGAGGCTGATGGGACGCCCTGTCAGTGAGGAATAAGCGATCAAGCGGATCAAAGCGCCTTCCAGCTCGCGAATATTCGATTTGATTTTGCTGGCGATGAAGAGCGCCACGTTATCCGGGAGACTGATCTTCTCCTGTTCGGCCTTTCGTTTGAGAATGGCCACCTTCGTCTCCAAATCGGGGGGCTGAATGTCGGCGATCAATCCCCACTCGAATCGAGAGTGGAGTCGTTCTTCCAACGTGGGGATTTCACGCGGGGGACAATCGCTCGTGATGACGATCTGCTTCTGGGCATCGTAGAGCGCATTGAACGTGTGGAAGAATTCCTCCTGCGTGCGCTCCTTCCCGGCGAGGAACTGAATGTCATCAATGAGGAGGACATCTATATTTCGGTACTTCTCGCGAAAGGCGAGGGTCTTATCGTAGCGAATGGCATTGATCAGCTCGTTCATGAAACGCTCCGAGGAGACATAGGTGAGGCGGAGATGTTTGTTCTTCGCCCGGATCGCATGGCCAATGGCGTGCATGAGATGCGTTTTGCCCAGTCCCACGCCACCATAAATGTACAAGGGATTATAAGCCTTTGACGGAGATTCGGCTACGGCCAAGGCGGCGGCATGCGCGAATTGATTGGAGGAACCGACGACGAACGTGTCGAAGGTATATCTCGGATTTAAGGGAAGCTCAACGGGCTCCAGATCCACGAATCGCATCGCCGGAGGAATGATCAGCTCTTCTTCCTCCTCAAAGAGCGAGAGCTTCGCGTGATTCTCAGACGGCTCGCTCTTAGGCGTACCTTCCGAGGGCTCTTCTTCTCCTTTGACAATGAACCTGATCGTATGGCTTGTCAGCTGAAGCTCCGCGAGCGCCTCCTCGATCACATCCGTGTAGTTCTCTGTGATCCAATCACGGAACATCTCATTAGGAGCTTCGACGGTGATCGTGTTGTTCCTCGCCTCCCGGAAGATCAAGGGCAGGAACCAGGTAGTGAAGCTGTGATGATTGACCCGCTTCTCTATGGCTGAAAGCAGCGCGTCCCAGATTTGATGTGACATACGCCCCACTCCTTATCGAGATCTCTGCTCCAGCTTTGCTCCGCAAGATGGAAATCCCAGGGTCTGGCGAATCGCCCCGACCTTATTGCATCGGCGTAAGTAATCGAAGTTTTCCACAAGATTTCCACAACCACAAAAATCTCGACCTCAAAAACGGCTTTAGACATATAAGTGCCTTTATTTTCAATAACTTATCCTGTTGAAAACCGGCCAAAGATTAGCACAAAATCGCCCGTTTGGCAAGAAAAATCCACAGCTCATTCGAAAATTTTTTCGGCTATACGGGGAAGGTCACAAGCGCAAGCTCTTCAGTGAAGGAGCATGCGCCACGGTCACGGCGAGATGCGGAATACTATGGGCTCGGCCGATAAGCTTGAAGGATTCGACGTCCTTCTTCGCTTCGTGGGTCAATCGTGCGCAGATGCTTTCTCCCTTTCATGACCCAGATGGCGGCGATTTCGCCGTCTTTCTCGACGGCGTGATAAGTGATTTCTTCCTCTTGCTCCTGAGCGTGCGTTGTCTCGTTCAAATCTTGTCGCTCTTCCATAGTCCATGCTCCTTAGCGATTGTGAGGGTTGAGACCCCAAGGCGTCAAGCCCTCAGTGAGTGGCTTCGACTTCTCCGGCGGCATGAACGAAATGTTCTGGCGATTTCTCTTGGAGCGTGGTCGTGATGCTTCCTTCCCACATGGCTCCTTCATCTACGCGAAGGATGGGCGTTGCGACATCCCCCCGGATGCGAGCCGTATTCAGAAAGTGCACCTTTTTCTTCGCGATGATATTTCCGATGAGCGTTCCTCCAAGGGTCAAAATGCCCACCTCGACGTCCCCTTCGATGATCCCCTTTTCTCCGACGACGAGCTCTCCTTCGGAGATCACCCTCCCTTTGATGTGTCCATGAAGGTGAAGGACGTCTGAGAACTTGAGGTCTCCGATGATCTCCGTCCCATCATCGAGGAATCCGCGGACTTCTGTAGGGGAATCTTTTCGAAGTCTCATGGCGTGGCATCTCCTTTCCCCAGGATAAGGTTATAGATGCGGTCCAGATCGGTCATCGAGTAATATTCGATCTCGATCTTTCCACCGGAAGCGCTGTGGAGGATGCGCACCTTTGTTCCCAAGTATCGGCCGAGCCGCTCGGCGGCTGCGCGAAGATGAGGGTCTGTCGGTACCGATCCTCTTCGGACTTGAGGAGAAGCTTCGGCGTTCCACTTTCGCACTGCAGCTTCAGTCTCGCGAACAGAGAGCCCTCGAGTGACGACCTCCTGGGCCAGTTGTTTCTGAGCATCGGCCGAGCTCAAGCTCAGCAGGGCCTTCGCATGTCCGAAGGAGAGCTTCCCTTCCTCGATGAGCGTCTGGACTTCGTAAGGGAGACGAAGGAGCCTCAGGGAATTGGCGATCGAAGTTCGATCGCGGCCGACGCGGCGGGCGACCTCCTCCTGGGTCAGTCCCAACCGTTCGATGAGCCGCTGATAGGCTTGGGCTTCCTCGATGGGATTGAGGTCTTCGCGCTGGATGTTCTCAATGAGCGAGAGTTCCAGTACCTGTTCATCAGGGACATCGCGGATGACGGCCGGGATCTTCAGCGCTCCAGCCAGTTGAGCCGCTCGCCATCGGCGTTCCCCGGCGATGATCTCATAGCGAAGGCCACGGCGACGCACGATGATCGGTTGTACCAAGCCATGAGTGCGGATCGAATCAGCCAGCTCGCGCAGCCGCTGTTCGTCATATCGAGTGCGAGGTTGATAGGGACTTGGATCAATGAGATCAATATCCAGCTCGACGACCTGTTCTGCGAGGGCTTGGGCTTCTCCAAGAAGAGCTTCAAGTCCTCTGCCGAGGGCCTTTCGCGTCATGATTGAGGACCTCCAGGGCGAGATTTCGGTAGCTCTCGGCTCCGCGAGAGCGATCATCATAGAGGATAATAGGCTTCCCATGACTTGGAGCTTCGGCCAAGCGCACGTTTCGCGGGATGACCGTTTGGAAGACCTGTGAACCCAGGAAATCGCGCAAATCGGCCATGACCTGGTGCGAGAGATTGGTGCGTTCGTCGTGCATGGTGAGGAGGAAGCCTTCGATCTGAAGCCGGGGGTTGAACTGTCGTCGAATTCGGACGAGTGTATCCCAGAGTTCGGAGACACCTTCCAAGGCGTAATATTCGCACTGGATAGGCACAAGGACGGAGTCAGCGGCCGTCAAGGCATTGAGCGTGAGAAGTCCGAGCGATGGGGGACAGTCGATGAAGATGAAGTCGAAGTCTTGGCGGATGGGATCCAGAGCTTCGCGGAGGCGGTACTCGCGCCGCTCAATATCCACCAATTCGACTTCGGCTCCGGTGAGGTTCCGCTCCGATGGGACGAGCCAGAGCGTCGGGAGCTCCGTCGGCAGGATCAGATTTCCGATCGGCTCGCCGAAGATAAGGGCATGGTAGACGGATTTCCGAACGGCGCCGCGTCGAATCCCGAGTCCGGAAGTGGCGTTGGCTTGAGGATCAAAATCCACGAGCAGCACGCGGCGCTCGAGTGCGGCGAGCGCGGCTGAGAGATTGACGGCTGTAGTGGTCTTCCCCACGCCTCCCTTCTGATTGGCAATGGCGATTGTGCGACTCATGGCCTCGCGCGTCGCCGTCAAGATAGCACAAAATGGAGGGATTGAAAAGATCAATTTTCCAAAGCGGAGTGTTCCACGTGGAACCCTCTGGACTGGCGAAGAATGATCAGGCGCCGCTCCTGAGCGTATGGGATGATGATGGAGTTGACCCCCCATCTGGGAGCAGCAGATTCTCTAACGGCGCGCTCTAGATCTTCATCGCCAAAGAGGAGGACCTGCACGCTCTCTTTGGCGAAGGCGAGCAGATCGGGAACCCGCTCCCGCATCCGCTCAAGTGCCCGGCAGGCGACTCCATCGAAGTCCCGACTCTCGTAGGCCTCAAAGCGTTCGCAGAAGATCTCGACATTTTCCAGCCCCAGCTGACGCGCGGCCTCCGAGAGGAAGACGGCTCGTTTCCTACTCTTCTCAATCAAAACCACCGCGATATTTGGCCGCGCCAGGGCTATGGGAATCCCAGGGAATCCCCCACCCGAGCCCACGTCTACGACCTTAGTGATCGAGGGATCGAGCCATCGCTCTCCATAAAGCGACTCCACATAGTGAAAGCGGGCGGCTTCCTCGGGGTCAAGGATCCGCGTCAGGTTGATCCGTTTGTTCCAGTGAAGCAGTAGGCCGTAGTGCTCGCAGAGCTTCTCACAGAGCGACTCAGAGAGGGAGAAGCCAAATCGTCGCGCCCAAACCTTCACATAGTGGCAGAATGCGCGCTTTTTATGCTCGAGCTCGTTCACGCCGGGACCGAAGTTCCAGATGAATGTTCAGGAGGGTCAAAGCGGCTGGCGTCATACCCGGAATCCGACGCGCCTGCCCAAGAGTCCGAGGTCGAATCCGCGTCAGTTTCTCCACGATCTCTCGCGAGAGGCCGGAGATCTGAGTGAAATCCATATCCTCCGGAATCACCCGCGTCTCCATCCGTTCCAGCTTCTCCGCCAGTTGTCGCTGGCTCTCAATATATCCCGCATACTTCAGGTCATTCACTGCGACCCGAAGCTCTTCGCGATCTATCTGTTCTCGCAAACCGTCGGGCAAAAGAAGTACGACATGTTCAGCATCCACCTCCGGACGACATACCAGTTTCGCGAGAATCGTTGGCTCATCCAAGCGAATCCCGGTCGCCTCGCTGAAACGAGCCCATCCTTGAGCATCGTTTCTGATTTTTGTATTCAAGAAATATCGCTTCAAGATTTCTATGTTTCTCCGCTTCTTTGAAAACTCGATATACCGATCCTTGCTGATCAACCCAAGACGGCGTCCGATCTCGGTCAATCGCATATCTGCGTTGTCGTGACGAAGAAGCAATCGTAACTCAGCTCGTGATGTGAACATACGATATGGCTCGTCCACACCTTTGGTGACGAGATCGTCAATGAGGATGCCGATGTAAGCCTGAGAGCGGCTGAGGACCAGAGGGTCTTCGCCTCGGACGCGGAGAGCGGCATTGATTCCGGCCATGATGCCTTGAGCTGCGGCTTCCTCGTACCCGGTTGTCCCATTGATTTGGCCAGCGTGGAAAAGACCTTCGATCCGTTTGGTCTCCAGCCAGGGATGCAGCTCTGTAGGGTCTACGAAGTCATATTCAATGGCGTAGGCTGGGCGAATGAACTTGACGCGCTCCAGCCCCGGAATCGTTCGCACGAACTCCAATTGGACTTCGACGGGCATGCTGGAAGAAATGCCGTTCGGATAGACCTCGTCGGTGTAGTATCCTTCGGGTTCGAGGAAGATCTGGTGTCGTTCTTTGTCGGGGAATTTGACGATCTTATCCTCGATGGAGGGGCAATAACGAGGGCCGATGCCCTGGATTTGTCCGCTGTAGAGGGCTGATTTTTCGAGATTTCGGCGAATGACCTCGTGTGACTTCCTGTTCGTGTAGACGATGAAGCAATCAATCAGGGGTTGGGTGATGGCACGCGTCGTGAAGGAGAACGGTTGCGGCGGATCATCGCTGGGTTGGCGTTCGGCCTGAGAGAAGTCAATGGTTCGGCCATCGAGGCGCGGTGGCGTTCCGGTCTTCAGGCGTCCGATGCGGAAGCCGATGCGACGGAGGGTTTCAGCCAGCTCGATCGAGGGCTTTTCGCTCAAGCGTCCGGCGGGGAAGGTCAACCGCCCGATGTGGATGAGGCCACGCAGGAACGTCCCGGTTGTGAGCACAACGGCGCGGGCGGCGAAGGTGCGTCCATCGGCGAGGCGGATGCCGCGGATTGTGCGCCCTTGGATGAGCAGATCGGCCACTTCGCCCTCGATGATCGAAAGGCCGGGTGTCTCTCGGAGCTGACGCTGCATCTCCCGGCGGTAGACGGTGCGATCACATTGGGCGCGGGGGGATTGAACGGCTGGGCCGCGGCTTCGATTGAGGACGCGGAAATGGATGCCGATGCGATCGGTGACGATGCCCATGAGGCCCCCTAGCGCGTCAATCTCGCGCACCAGGTGGCCCTTGGCGATCCCCCCGATCGCCGGATTGCAGGACATTTGAGCGATCAACTCGGCCGAGAGCGTCACGAGCGCCGTTCGGCAGCCCATGCGGGCGGCCGCATGAGCGGCTTCGCATCCGGCGTGGCCGCCGCCGACGACGATCACGTCGAAACGGTCATCGCAGTGCATGGTGTTCATTTCCCGATGCAGAAGGTCGAGAAGATGCGTTCCAGGATATCCTCGATCGTCACCTCGCCCGTGATCTCCCCTAAATTTCGGAGCGCGTCATGCAGGCCCACCAGGGCGACCTCCTCCGAATACCCCTCGATGAGCGCGCGTCGCGCCTGAAGGACCGCCTCCCGAGCAGCAACGATCAGCCGGTGATGACGCGCATTAGTGAGTATAACATCTTCGGGGGAGAAGGCGCTACCGGAAGTGATCGTCTCCAGGATCTGCCGGCGCAGCTCATCCACGCCGTGACCGGTCAGGGCGGAGATGCGGCAGATCGGCGCTTCACGAGCGAGCGCTCGGACCGATTCCAGATCGAGCCGTTCGGGGAGATCGTGCTTGTTGATCACGATGAGTCTGGGGACGGAGTGGGTCTCCTCCAGGACCGTGCGGTCTTCCCCTTCAAGCGGCCGCGAGCCATCCAGGACGACGAGCACCAGATCGGCATCGGCGATGGCTTGTCGGCTGCGTTCGATCCCCAGACGTTCGACCCGATCGGTCGCTTCACGTAAGCCCGCCGTGTCCATCAGGTGAATGGGGATGCCCTCGATCGAAGCCATCTCGATGAGCATATCGCGCGTCGTCCCGGGGATCTCCGTCACGATGGCGCGCTCTCGCTCCAGCAGGCGATTGAAGAGGCTCGATTTCCCCACGTTCGGTTTCCCGATAATGGCGATGTGGATCCCATCGCGGACGAGGCGCCCCGTGCGATAGTGCGAGGCGATCTCCTCAAGCTGGGCGATCACCGCGTCGAGCTGGCGAAGGAGAGAAGCGTGGCTCTCGGTCACGACATCATCCTCGACGAACTCGATGGCCGTCTCCATCTGCACGATCACGTCTACGAGCGTTTGTCGAAGTGGCTGGAGGCGTTGGGAGAGGCTCCCTTGCATTTGTCGTAACGCGACGCGCGCTTGTGTGATGGTCTGCGCTTCGATCAGGTCGCGGATCGCCTCGGCCTGAGTGAGATCTATGCGTCCGTTGAGGAAAGCGCGGAGGGTGAACTCTCCGGGCCCGGCGGCGCGAGCGCCACATTCCAGGAGCACGTCCAAGACCCGCCGCAACACGACGGGGCTCCCGTGGCAGCTGAACTCGACGACGTCTTCACCCGTGTAACTGCGCGGTCCGGGGAAGAACGTGGCGATGGCTTCATCGAGGAGATCTCCCGTTCGGGGATCGCGAATTTCGCCGAAGGTCGCCCGTCGCGGGGAGAAGGGGGCCTCTTGCGATGCTCCTTCCGCCTTGGGGTGAAAGACGATGCGAGCGATCTCTCGGGCTCGTGGCCCGCTCAGGCGGACGATCCCGATACCTCCTCGTCCCGGCGGTGTCGAGATCGCAGCAATGGTGTCCTCGGATGCGTAGGCCATAGCCGCTCTGGCTGCGATGGACCCGTGAATATTGTGTCCTCTCAGGGCAGGGGACGCAAAGTGCCTCCTCGGGAATGGGCTTCGGGCGCGCGCCGCTCGCTCGTGCCGGGAGCGCGCTGCTTCACCCTTTCGTCGCGGCCTTCGGCTTCGAGATTCCGCGGGCGTTTGGCTCGGCGGCGACCGGCAGCGGCTGTGGGCCGAGCGAGCGGTTGATCAAGAGCTGCTGTGCGATCCCCACGAGATTGCTGAACATCCAATAGAGGACCAATCCGCTCGGAGCCCGCCAGAAGAAGAGATAGGTGAGCAGAACGGGCATCACATACGCCATCATGAAGCGCTGAACGCGCTGCGAGGGATCACTGCTTGGAGTCGGCGTCATGAGCGTCGAGATGATCATCGAGGCGCACATGAGAATCGGCAGGACGTGCCATCGGTCGGGTGACGAGAGGTCATCAATCCAGGCGACGAAGGGCGCCTGACGCACATCCAGGCTGACCGTCAGCAGGACGAACATCGCCCAGAAGATCGGCAGTTGCAGCAGCAGCGGCAGGCATCCTCCCAAAGGGTTCGCCTCTTTCATGAGCCGAAGCTGCTCCATCTGCAGCTCCTGCAGGCGCGGATCGTTCTTCTTCAGCCCCTTCATCTTCTCCTGCAGCTCGCGCATCTTGGGTTGCAGAGCGCTCGCCTTTCGCATGCGGATCGTGGAGGACCGGCGCAAGGGGTAGAAGAAGAGGTTGAGCGCGATCGTCACGACGATGATCCCCACGCCGTAATTCCCCGTGAGCTTGTGGACGGCGTGAAGCGCCGGGAGCAAGATCCAGGTGATGAGCGGCTTCACGACGGAGGAGAAATAGCCGTAGTTGATGACCTCCTCCAGTTCCACTCCGCCCAGCCGAGCGTCCAGCGCAGCGAGCACCTGCGGATCCTTCGGGCCCGCGAATACCGTGAACTCCTGCGGCGCGCTCATGGGAAGCGTCACGGCGATGAAATGGCGCGTGATCTCCTCGTCCTCGATCGTCTCCTTGAGCGCGTGCGTTGAGAAGCTCACCCGCGATGTCGGCGCCGTCGGAATGGCGACCAGAGCGAAGTAGTTATCTTCGATCCCCGCCCAGGTGATGGGGCCTTGCGGTGGCTCCTTGGGCACTTTCTCGGCGTGAACGCGGTGGGTCTCCTCTCGCGCGCGCACGACGGCGATGGGTGGGGTCTTCGTATACGTGTCGCTGCGGCGAATGCTCTGATCGCCGAAGCTCGGTCCGAGGACGAGGGCGACCTCAAGCGGGCGTCCGGCGCGCGTGGCCGAGATCGAGAGCCGAAAGTCGTAGCGGTCTCCGAAGAACGTGAAGGTCTTCTGGACCCGAAGCTCGCGCGCCGGATCTTCATAAGTGAAGGTGAGCTGGCGCGTCTCTCCCTTTTCGATCCGGAGCGCGGAGTCTTCTATCGCAACGGCATACGTCGCCGTTTGGAGTATCCGATCGAGCTGAGCCTCAGGGCTTCTGAGCGCAAAAGGACGGCCGAGCTTCTCGATGACTTCACGTTCCTGAGGAATGAGCTCCAAGGGGCGCCGATCGGCCCCCAGCAGAATCTGTCCATTCGGGCGATGGTGAACATTCCAGCTTCGCGCGACGGCGCCGCGATTATGGAAGATGGCCGTCCAAAGAGGGGTCTCAATACGGATCTCGCGCTCGGGGACGGAGGCGGCCGGAGGTGCTTCAGGAGTCTCGGCCGGTGTCTTGGCTTCGTCTGCCGCGCGAGTGGGAGCAGCGGCTGGCTTCTGCGATGGGGTCGGCTGCAGCGGAGAGGGAGCGAAGAAGTAGTACCAGAGCGCCAGGATCGTCGTCGAGAGGATGAAGGCCAGAAGGACGCGCTTCTCCATCGAGATCTCACCTCACCGGGGATTGAAGATGATCCGAGGGGGGGACCAGCGGAGGAACCGGATCATACCCCCCTGGGTGGAAGGGGTGGCAGCGGAGCAGGCGTCGTAACCCCATCCAGGCGCCGCGCCAGAATCCGAAGCGCGCGATGGCTTCGCCAGCATATTCCGAGCAGCTCGGCATGAAACGACACGCCGGAGGGAGCAAGGGCGAGATCCCGAACTTGTAAATTTTGAGCACGATGAGGGCGATCCATTTCATAGCGCTGCCGTGAGGCTCGGAAGAAGCCCCATGCGTCTCAGGGCAGTGGGCTCGATCGCCAGCGTCGCGCCTTGAGCTGTGCCCGAAGGCTCATCGGCTGATCCCCGCGAGGGCGCGGGCTTCCGATCGCACAGGTCCCGGCTCATGCGTTCGATCAGGCGCAGGAATTCGGCTTCCACGGCCCGGTAATCGGCGTCTCGAATGGCCTCCTTCACATTCACGACGAGATCAAGCGGGCGGGGAAGCCGCGCCTTGTTCTTACGAAAGACTTCGCGGATCAGCCGTTTGGCGCGGTTTCGCCGAACGGCTTTCCCGATCTTTCGAGAGACCGTGATGCCCAACCGGCTGACGGGCTGATCGTTCGCGCGCGCGAAGATCGTGAAGAGGCGAGAGCTGTAGCGCGCGCCTTCGGCGTAGACCTTGAGGAAATCGCGTCGTCGGCGCAATCGTTCCGATTTTCGGAACCGCTCATCCGGCATGTCTATGCGTCCGTTCGCGCGAGGGCCTCACAGAAGCCCAACTGGAAAGCTCCCAAGTGTCGAGGCCTCTCGATCAATAGTGCTCCGGCGTGAGCCGATAACGCCCCTTTCGACGACGCCGCCTCAGGACCTCGCGTCCGGCTTTCGTGCTCATTCGCGCTCGGAACCCGTGCGTCTTAGCTCGGCGCCGATTATTTGGCTGATACGTGCGCTTCATCGTTCACCGCTCCCTACGCCTCAGGGTGCGACCTGTCGCTTCCGGCCTGCCAAGTCCCCAAAGTCCAAGAGAATACTCGAAGTCCGGCAGGGTGTCAACCAAGCCTCCGAGCTGAACGGTGACTTCGCCGTGCGCGAGCGAGACCCCACGCGGAATCTGTGAATCGGCGCTTGAGGAGGAGCGAAGCCGATGCTCGCGCTTGCCCCCACGACCTCGAAGCGTCTACGCTTGAGTCGAAGGAGAGCGATATGGCGCGATGGCAGGCGCGGCGAACCGAGAATGCTCCGGGAGAATTCTTCGTGGACACAAGTTGCATTGATTGCGATCACTGTCGTCAGATCGCTCCCTCCGTCTTTCGGGCTCATCGCGGGCAGGCGATCGTGTACCATCAACCGGAGTCGCCCCAGGAGCGGCTCCGAGCGCAGATGGCCCTTGTGACCTGTCCGACGGCCTCCATCGGAACGCTGCGCAAACAGGACCTCCGAGCGGCCATCGCGGCTTTCCCCGAGCCGATCTCGGAGAACGTCTACTTCTGCGGATTCGCTTCTGAGCGTTCGTTCGGCGCGTCGAGCTACCTGATCCTTCGCCCGCAGGGGAATGTGCTCGTGGATTCTCCGCGATTCACGAGGCCGCTGGTGCGGCGCTTGGAGGCGATGGGCGGCGTCGCCCTCATGTTCCTCACGCATCGGGATGACGTCGCCGATCACGAGAAATTCCATCGGCATTTCGGGTGTCGCCGCGTTTTGCATCGCGCGGATCTGACGCGCGCGACGCGCGATGTGGAGATCGTGCTCGCCGGACGAGATCCGGTCCTGCTGGAGGACGATCTTCTGGTGATCCCCACGCCGGGGCACACGCCCGGACATCAGGTCTTGCTCTATCGGGAGCGGTATCTCTTCTCCGGAGATCACTTGTGGGGAAATGAGCGGGGAGAGGTGGTCGCCTCGCGGCGCGTCTGCTGGTATTCCTGGGAGGAGCAGGTGCGCTCGCTCGAGCGGCTTCTGGACGTTCGCTTCGAGTGGGTGCTTCCCGGGCACGGCCGTCGCCTGTATGCGCCGGCTCCGAGCATGCGCGCCTTGCTCCGGGAATGCTTGGCGCGTCTGGCGCTTGGAAGTTGACAGGCGAAGGGAAGGTGGAGTAAAAACGACGGTTTGAATCTCGCCGGATGAAAATCGCGCTCGCATCGAGGGGAGAAGGCCTTGGTTCGGGACATTCTCAAGTATGGCGATCCGCGGCTCGTGCGACCGTCAGAACCGGTGACGGAGTTCACCGATGAGCTGCGACGGCTCGTCGAGGACATGTTCGAGACGATGTACGCGGCGCGCGGCGTCGGTTTGGCGGCTCCGCAGATCGGCATCAATCGCCGCCTCTTCGTCATGGATTGCAGTGGCGGCCGTGACGCCGCCGAGCGCGTCGTGCTCATCAATCCCGAGATCCTCGCGACTGAAGGTGAAGTCGTCGAGGAGGAAGGGTGTTTGAGTCTCCCAGGCCTCTACGCCAAGGTCGCGCGCCCGTATCGCGTCCTCGCGCGCGGGCTCGATCTCGATCAGCGGGAGATCACGCTGGAGGTGACGGGATTGGCCGCGCGCTGCGTCTGCCATGAGGTGGATCATCTGGATGGGCGGCTCTACATCTCCCGCTTGAGCCCGCTCAAGCGCGATCTCCTGGAGCGAAAGATCAGGAAGATGATCAAGTCCGGGGAGTGGTGACTCTGGGCGGGGAGACGAACGCATGCGCGTGATCTTCATGGGGACTCCGGAAGCAGCGGTGCCGACGCTGCTGGGGCTCCTCGATGCGGGGCATGACGTCCTCGCCGTCTTCACTCAGCCGGATCGGCCCGTGGGGCGGCATCAGGTGCTCACGCCACCCCCGGTGAAGGCGGTCGCTCAGGCGAAGGGGATTCCCGTCTATCAGCCGGAGAAGCTTCGGGCGAATGAAAGCGCGCGCGCGCTCATTCAAGAGCTGGCGCCGGAGGTGATCGTCGTCGTCGCGTATGGGAAGATCCTTCCGGCCTGGCTTCTGCGCCTTCCGCCCTTCGGATGCGTGAACGTGCATTTCTCGCTCTTGCCGAAGTATCGGGGAGCGGCCCCTGTGCAATGGGCCATCGCCATGGGCGAGACGATCACCGGAGTGACGACGATGCTCATGGACGAAGGGGTGGACACCGGACCCATCCTGCTGCAGCGCGCGTGTGAGATCGGCCCGGATGAGACGGCGCCGGAGCTGACCGAACGTCTGGCGCGCCTGGGGGCGGAGCTGTTGCTGGAGACGCTCGCCGGGCTGCAGGCGGGACGAATTGAGCCGCGCCCGCAGGATGAGACCCAGGCCTCGCACGCCCCGCTTCTTCGCCG
>JBEPZV010000003.1:0-50000 GCA_041640655.1 bacterium | reverse complement strand
GGGTGGTAGAGCACTGGATGGGCTAGGGGGCTTACCCGCCTACCAAACCCAACCAAACTCCGAATGCCCGTGAGTCATGCCCGGGAGTCAGACTGCGGGGGCTAAGCTCCGTGGTCGAGAGGGGAACAGCCCAGACCGTCGGCTAAGGTCCCCAAGTGCCGCCTAAGTGGGAAAGGATGTGGAGTCGCGATGACAGCCAGGAGGTTAGCTTAGAAGCAGCTATCCTTTAAAGAGTGCGTAACAGCTCACTGGTCGATGCGACTCTGCGCCGACAATCCAACGGGGCTCAAGGCGGCCACCGAAGCCACGGAATCGAGCGGGTCTTCGCCTCGCTCGGTTGGTAGGGGAGCATTCCGGTTGCCTGTGAAGCCGCACCGCGAGGGCGGATGGAGGCCCCGGAAGAGACTCTGCCGGCATAAGTAGCGATAACGCGGGTGAGAACCCCGCGCGCCGAAAGCCTAAGGTTTCCTCTGTGAAGTCAGTCTGCAGAGGGTTAGCCGGTGCCTAAGGCGAGGCCGAAAGGCGTAGCCGAAGGGAAGCAGGTGAATATTCCTGCGCCACCTTCCGTGCGCTAGGAGCCTGGGGGGACGCCGAAGGATAGGCCGGTCGGGTGATGGACGTCCCGATTCAACCCGGTAGGTGGAGGGAGTAGGCAAATCCGCTCCCTCGTTAACACCGAGAGGGGAGAACGACCCCGTTAGGGGGAAAGCGGCCGAGTCCATGCGGCCAGGAAAAGCCTCGGTGGCGAGCGCGGAAGGTGACCGTACCGCAAACCGACACAGGTAGGCGAGGAGAATATCCACAGGCGCATGTGTGATGGCTCGGCAAGGAACTAGGCAAATTGGCCCCGTAACTTCGGGAGAAGGGGTGCCCACGTTAGGTGTAGGAGCACCGCCTCCGAAGCCGAGGTGGGTCGCAGTGAAGAGCGCCACGCGACTGTTTACTAAAAACACAGGTCTCCGCAAACTCGTGAAGAGGATGTATGGGGGCTGACGCCTGCCCAATGCCGGAAGGTTAAAGGGAGGGGTTAGCCCGGACTCGCTCCGGGCGAAGCTCCGAACCGAAGCCCCGGTGAATGGCGGCCGTAACTATAACGGTCCTAAGGTAGCGAAATTCCTTGTCGGGTAAGTTCCGACCTGCATGAATGGCGTAACGACGTGGCGACTGTCTTGCCGAGCTGCACAGCGAACTTGTGGTCCCGGTGAAGACGCCGGGTGCCCGCACCAAGACGGAAAGACCCCGTGGACCTTAACTGCAACCTGTCACTGAATCTGGGTTTGGTCTGCGCAGGATAGGTGGGAGGCTATGAACCTGCCCTTTCGGGGGCAGGGGAGCCGCCGGTGAGATACCACCCTGATCAAATTCGGGTTCTAACCTGCCACCCTGAATCGGGTGGAGGGACAGTGATAGGGGGGTAGTTTAACTGGGGCGGTTGCCTCCTAAACGGTAACGGAGGCGCCCAAAGGTCGGCTCAAGGCGTTTGGAAATCGCCTGCAGAGTGTAAGGGCATAAGCCGGCCTGACTGCGAGACACACACGTCGAGCAGAGGCGAAAGCCGGGCCTAGTGATCCGGTGGTCCCGCGTGGAAGGGCCATCGCTCAACGGATAAAAGGTACCCCGGGGATAACAGGCTGATCGGGGCCAAGAGTTCACATCGACGCCCCGGTTTGGCACCTCGATGTCGGCTCATCGCATCCTGGGGCTGAAGAAGGTCCCAAGGGTTGGTCTGTTCGCCCATTAAAGCGGTACGTGAGCTGGGTTTAGAACGTCGCGAGACAGTTCGGTCCCTATCTGGTGTGGGCGCAGGAGACTTGAGGGAAGCTGGCCTCAGTACGAGAGGACCAGGCTGGACCAGCCTCTGGTGTACCGGTTGTCACGCCCGTGGCAGCGCCGGGTAGCTAGGCTGGGCAGGGATAACCGCTGAAGGCATCTAAGCGGGAAGCCCGACCCAAGATAAGGTCTCCCTGAAGGGCCCTGGTAGACGACCAGGTTGATAGGCCGGAGGTGTAAGCGCCGCAAGGCGTTGAGCTGACCGGTACTAATCGCCCGTTCGGCTTGACCACAAGATGCGCTGGAGAGCAAACAAGAGAAGCTCTCGTGATGTGAGTGATCGCGGGAGCGCGTGGCTTTTGCCGGACTCTCCTTCAGGTTGTGAGTAGGGCTCATGAGGTTCTCAACTTTTCCCTGGTGGCCATACCGGCGGGGAAACACCCGTTCCCATCCCGAACACGGCCGTTAAGCCCGCCAGGGCCGATGATACTGCGCTGGCAACGGCGTGGGAAAGTAGGTCGCTGCCAGGGAATCATGCGGAAAAGCCGCGGCCCAACATGCCGCGGCTTTTTTATTTCTCCGGGAGTGTCATCATGAACGGTTCGGCAGAGGCTCGACGCGCGGCGGCGCTCTTGACCGAAGCAGCCGAAGCCAGCCGTTGTCACGAGCACGCGCGCGCCTACGCCGTGCTTCAGGAGGCGGCCCGCCTTTATCGCGATCTGGCCCAGCAGAGCGCGACTCCCGAGCAGCGAGTCCGAGCCCTCCGGGGATATGGAGCGGCTCTCTTCCAGCTCGTCATTGAGGCGCTCTATGTGAACCGTCCGAAGGAAGCGGTCGAGGCCGCACAGGAGGGATACGAGATCATCGCCCAGTATGGTCTTCAGCCCGCGCGACAATTAGCCAAGCTCAATGCCCTGCGCGCGCTGGCGCTGCTTGATCTTCGTCGCGCGCCCGAGGCGCTTGGCGCCGTCGAAGGAGCCTTCGAAGACGTGCTCAAGGAGAAAGACCCGTTCGTGCGCGCCGAGATGGCCGTTCGGCTCACGTGGCTGAAAGGTGTCATCCTGTTGGCTCTTCACCGATATGATGAGGCGTTGGAGCATCTGGATCGGGCTTATATTCACTTTCAGAATCACGGGCAGTACAACTTCTGGCACTTCGTGGGCATGGCCGAGGCGCTCTCGGCTGTGGGACGGCATGAAGAGGCGCTCTCGTTCTATCGCGTTGGCGTGGAGTATCTGAAAAAGAGTGGGCAGTTTGTGCCGTTCACGGTGTTTCGCATCGAGATGCTGACCTCGGTCTGAGGTCGCGCGCGTTCCGCGCGAGCCTTCATCTTATGCGCGGGGGTCCCCCACGGGACTCAGTTCACGGCGTTCCGTCTTCCGGCGCTTTCGTTCCATCCACTCGTAGAGCACGGGTAGGACGAAGAGCGTCAGGGCCGTCGAACTGATCAGACCGCCGATGACGACCGTCGCCAACGGGCGCTGGACTTCCGCACCAGGCGCCGTGGATGTCGCCATCGGGATGAACCCCAAGCTGGCCACAAGGGCCGTCATCACGACGGGACGCAGGCGCATGGTCGCCCCCTCGACGACGGCTCGTCGCAACGAGGCGCCGTGTTCGCGGCGCCGATTGATGGCGCTCACCATGACCAGTCCGTTCAAGACCGCGATGCCGAAGAGAGCAATGAAGCCCACAGCGGCCGAGAGGCTCAAGTTCAAGCCTCGAATCCACAGGGCCGCGATCCCCCCTACGAGGGCGAAGGGAAGGTTAACCATGATCAGGAGCGCGCGCGGCAGATCATCAAAGGTCGAGAACAGCAGCAGGAAGATGAGGAAGAGGACCAAGGGGACGACCACGCGAAGCTGACGCATGGCGCGCTGTTGGTTCTCGAACTGTCCCCCCCACATGATGTAGTATCCGGGCGGGAGGCGCACCTCTTGTCGGAGAAGCTCTTGCGCGTGGGCGACGAAGCCGCCCAGATCGCGACCGCGCACGTTGGATTGGATGACGATTCGGCGCGTCGCGTTCTCGCGATTGATGACCTCAGGGCCCTCGGCCGTCATGATGCGCGCCAGTCGGGCCAGTGGCACGCGCTCCCCTCCGGGAGCGTGAAGTAAGAGCTGGCCGATCGTATCGGGATCCCGACGATGCGCTTCGGGCAAGCGCACCAGCACGTCCACACGTGGTGCGCTGAAGGTTGGATCTGACCGCACGGCCGAATTTCCGTCCGCGCGCGTGACGTTGTCGGAGATGATCTGCGTGGCGACCTTCCCGCCCAGGGCCGTTTCCACAAGCCGCGCGACATCATCCACGGAGATCCCGAAGCGCGCCATCTCCGCCCGATTCAATTCCAATCGCAGCTCGCGCGCGCCGAGCAAGGGTTCGATCTGCACGTCGGCGGCTCCGGGGATGCGCTCCAGCACGCGCCGGATCTGCTCGGCCAGTTCGAGTAACCTCTCCGGATCATCGCCGAAGAGCTTCACGGCCACATCGGAGCGAACACCGGAGACGACTTCGTCCAGGCGCATGGACAGCGGCTGCGTGAAATTGTACGTGACGCCCGGAATCTGGCGCAGCTTCCGATCCATGGCTTCGATCAATTCTTCGCGCGTCCGCGCCGAGCGCCACTGTTGGCGAGGTTTCAAGAGCACGTAGACATCGCCCTGATAGATCCCCATGGCTTCGGTCGCCAAATCGGGACGCCCGATCTTGGTCACCACGGTCTCGACTTCGGGGAATTCCAGAAGGAGCCGCTCAATGCGACCGGCGATCTCCACCGATTCGGTGAGGGAGATCGAGGGGAGACGGCGCGTCTCGATGAGAAGGGCCCCTTCATCGAGCTCGGGCATGAATTCCGTCCCCAATCGCAGGAGGGCGAAAATGGCGAGCGCGACCAGCAGCCCGGTGGCGCTCACGATCAGCCGACGTCGCTCGAGAATCGCCAGCAGCGTGCGCCGATAGAGCCGGCGCGCGCGTTCGAGCAGGCGCTCAGGGCGAGGCGCACCCATTCGAGCGCCGAGCAAGCTGCCGAGCGCCGGCACGAACGTGAGCGCCAGGATCAGCGAGGCGAAGATCGCCAGGCTGACCGTCAGCGCCATGGGTCGGAACATGCGCGCTTCCATCCCCTGCAAGGCGAAGATCGGCCAATAGACGGCCAGGATGATGAAGATGCCGAAGACCATTGGGCGGGCGACCTCCAGCGCGCTCTCTCGCATGATCCTCGTGGCTGCAGCGCCTCCCACCGAACCGTCGCCTCCACCCGAGGCCCACAGGGCGCGTCGTCGCACGAAGTTCTCAATGATGACGACGGCGCCGTCCACGATCAGACCGAAGTCGATGGCTCCTAAGCTCATCAGGTTCGCCGAGAGCCCCAGCGCCCGCATGCCGATGAAAGCCGCGAGCATCGAGAGCGGGATGACGGCCGCGACGACGATGGCCGCGCGCAGATCGTGCAGAAAGAGGAAGAGCACGAGGATGACCAGAAGCCCACCCTTGATCAGATTCGTGGCGACCGTGCGTGTGGTGCGGCGGATCAACTCCGTCTGATCGTAGAAGGGGACGATGCGGACGCCCGGGGGCAGTGTCCGCTCGATCTCGCGAATCCGCTCTTTGATCCGCTCGATGACGCGTTTGGCGTTCTCCCCCTTGGTCATGATCACCATGCCAGAGACGACCTCGCCGCGTCCGTTTTTGGTCACGGCTCCGTGACGCAGCGCCGGTCCCACGGTCACCGTCGCCACATCGGCGACGCGCACGGGCACGCCCGCTTTAGCCGTGATGATCACCTGGCGCAAATCCTCCTCCGAGCGCAAGCGTCCCAATCCGCGAATGACATAGGCCTCGGCGCCGCGCTCGACATATCCCCCACCGAAGTTCGCATTGCTGCGCGCGATGGCTTCCTCCACATCACGGAGCGTCAGGTTATAGGCGAGCAGGCGTTCCGGATCCACCAGGACGTGGTACTGTCGAATGAATCCCCCCCAGGAGTTGACCTCGCTGACGCCGGGGATGGTGCGAAGCTGTGGCCGAATCACCCAGTCGTGGAGCGTCTTCAGCTCCATGAGGCTATACCCCGCGCCTTCGACCGTGTATTGGTAGATCTCGCCGAAAGCCGTCGCCACAGGGCCGAGCGTGGGCTCCACCCCTTCGGGGAGTCGCGCTTTGACCTCCTGCAGGCGTTCGGCCACGCGCTGTCGCGCGAAGTAGATGTCCACGCCGTCTTCGAAGATGATCGTCACGATGGAGAGGCCGAACTTCGAGATCGAGCGGACCTGCTCCGTGCGCGGAATCCCCATCATGGCGCTCTCGATGGGAAAGGTCACCAATTGTTCGACCTCGGCCGGCGCCAGGCCCGGGGCTTCCGTCACGACATTGACCTGAATGTTGGTCAGATCCGGGAAGGCCTCAATGGGTAAGGTGCTGAGCGCCCAGAGGCCGATTCCCGACATAAGCAGCGTCAGGGCCAGAACGAGCACGCGTTGCTCTAAGGAGAAGCGAATGAGCGCCTGGATCATCGTCGGCGTCTCCGTGGCTCATCGCGTGGTAGCGCTACTCCTGGATTGCGCCCTTGAGCAGTTCGGACTTCAGCAGGAAGCTCCCGCGCGCGACGATGCGTTCGCCTTCGCGAAGGCCGGCCGTCACCTCGACCCATTCCCCTTCGGACGTGAGGGCGGAGAGCCCCAGCTGAACGCTTCGCTTTTCAAACCGACCCGGCGCGCGCTCGACGAAGACGACGAATTCTCCGCCGATCTCCTGTACGGCCTCGCGAGGGATGACCACCCGCGGCGGGGTCTCCCCCAGTGTGATGGTGATCGTCGCATACATCTCCGGGCGCAAGCGTTCGTACCGATTCTGGACGAGGCAGCGCACCTGAACGGTGCGTGTTTGTGGATCGAGCGATTCTCCGATGTAGGTGACGCGACCTGCGAAGCGTTGGTCGGCGAAGGCGGCGACGGTGATTGAGACTGGCTGGCCGGGGCGAATGCGGGCAGCCTGAGGCTCAGGGACCTGCGCGATCACCCAGAGCGTCGAGAGGTCCGCGATCGTCATCAGATCGGTCGAAGGCGTCACGACCGTCCCCACCGTCACGCGCCGCTCCAGCACGACGCCTGCGATCGGCGCGCGAATGATGACCTCATCGCTCATCTCCGGCCATGCCCCGAGATGATGGAGGAACTCTTCGGTACGGCGCAATTCGGCGCGCGCTTGCTCCAGTTCCGCCTCGGCCGCCGTGAGATCGGCAGCAGCCCGAAGGTGCTCACGGCGTGAGATCGCCTTGGCCTCCAGCAACCGATTCGCGCGTTCCAGCTCGGCGGCGGCATAGGCGCGCGCTTTCTCGGCGCGCGCGACGGCCGCTCGTGCCTTCTCGTAATCGCTGCGGGCGGCGGCCAGCTCATGGCTGTGAATGGCGACAAGGGGTTGTCCGGCCCTCACGCGATCCCCGACCGTCGCCAGAACGCGCGTGACGCGCCCCTCGACGGGAGAGCCAACGCGTACGGCGCGATCCTCATTGACCTGCACGCGCCCGGTCACGCGAAGCTCCTGCGGCAGGGGGCGTCGCGCGACCGCGATGAGGTGGATCTCGCCCCGAGCCAGGGCCTCCGCCGAGAGGGCGATGAGGGAGGGCGCAGCGGCGGCGTCCGAGCGTGTGCTCAGCACGGGCGTTGCCGATGCTGCCTCCCGCTTCGAGGAGCGGAGGAGATACTGCGCAGCGAGCCCCAGGGCGAGGCTCACCACGATGATGAGAAGGAGGAGCCAGCGAGGGCTCAATCCTCGCACGGGACGTAACACGAGATGTGCGCGCTTCATGTTCGGCATCCCCTCATGGCCATGGACTCGCCCCCGTCGTCGGGGACGTCGGCGTGGACTCCTGGCGCGGCAGGTGGTCTAATCCGGCCGCTTGTTCCAACTCGTGCACGGCTCGGCGGTAATTGAAGAGGGCTTGCAGGTACAGCTCGCGAGCTGACGCGTGCGCGCGTTGGGCTTCGAGCCAAATGAGCAAATCGGCTGCGCCTTCACGATAAGCGGCCAGAGCGACGGCGCGCGCCTCCTCGGCGCGATGCAGGAATTCGCGGCGCAACCCCTCGACCTGCTCGGCGGCGATCTCCACGGCGCGGCGCGCGGTCGCGAGTTCGGCCAAGATCTCCGCGCGCACCAGACGCCATTGAGCCTCGGCCCACTGTCGCTCGGCATCCGCCCGCTCGATCTCCCCGCGGTGGCGATTGAAGATCGGCAACGGCACGCTCACCGCTCCATAGAACGTATTGTCCGGGCCATTGCGCTTGTATCCGAACGAGGCCACGATATCCGGCTTGGCGCGCGCGCGCTCCAGCTCCCACACCGCGCGCGCCCGCTCGACGGCCGCCCGCGCTCGCACCGCATCGGGGCGCTCCAGCGCCGCGCGTTCAAGCTCCTCACGGACGAGGCGCACCGGCTCGAACCTCAACTCCTCTCGCACCTCGAAGGAGTGATCGAGCGAAGAGGCCCCCATGGCGCGAAGGAGGGCGATCTTCGCCCGCTCATAGTCGAGCTGCGCCTGTCGCATCGCGAACTCCGCTCGCTGTGCTTCCAGGCGCACTTTGATCAGATCTCCCTCGGCCGTATAGCCTTCGGCGACGCGCACTTCGTTATACCGCACGACTTGGCGGAAGGTTTCAAGGTTTTCGCGCGCCAGCTCAAGGCGGGCGCGTTCGAGCAACACCCGCTCGTAGGCGAGCTTCACCTCGGCGATGACCTCTCGTTCGACGTCTCGCAGCATCGCTTCGGCCATGTGCGTCGCCCATTGGGCGGCTTCCATCCGCCATTGCCGCTTTCGAGCGGTCTCGATCGTCTGCGAGAGGAAGGCGAACCATTCCGTGTCGCGGCCGAAATTCTCGCCGCTGAAGGTGAACGTCGGATTCGGGCGCGCGCTGGCCGTCATCATCTCGCCCTGGGCCATGCGAATGTACGCTCGCGCGGCGTGCAGGCGCGGATGCCATCGGCGGGCATATTCGATCGCCGCCGAGAGCGTGAGCGAGGCGGGCACGCGAGGCGCCCCTGTCAGGACATCAGGCTCAGACGGCGCAGCCGTTTGTTGCGCCGCGCGCGCGACGCCGGTGCTTCCGAATGCGAGCCAGAGGCTCATCGCGAGAACAAGGACGCAACAGTTCTTCTTCCCTCTCATCGCCGTGACTCCCCTCCCAGGCCCGACGCGGGGCCCCATAAGGAGCGCCATTGTAGCAGAGGGGACAGGTGGCGGGAAACGGCGCTCTCCGCCTCTGGCGCATTTCTTGACATCATCTGAGCGCGATCAGTAACATTCCCTTTTTGGATCACGAGGACGGAGCGCTTCTGAGAGACCCGAGGCGGGAGACGCGTGATGCCGATTGATCGGATCACCGTTCGCGGCGCTCGACAGCACAACCTGAAGAATCTCGATCTGGAGATCCCGCATCGCTCGCTCACGGTCATCACAGGGCTCAGCGGATCGGGCAAGTCGAGCCTCGCCTTCGACACCCTCTATGCCGAGGGCCAGCGACGGTACGTCGAATCGCTCTCGGTCTACGCTCGGCAGTTCCTCGATCAGTTCGAGAAGCCGGACGTGGACTCCATCGAGGGGCTCTCGCCCGCCCTCTCCATCGAGCAGAAGACCGTCAGTCGCAGCCCGCGCTCGACCGTGGGGACGGTCACCGAGATCTACGACTACTTGCGCGTGCTCTTCTCGGCGATCGGCAAGCCGCATTGTCCCGAGTGCGGGCGCCCCATCAGTCGGCAATCGGTCGAGCAGATCGTCAAGGCCGTCCTGGATCTCCCGCCGGGCGAGCGGGTGATGATCTTGGCTCCGATCGTGCGCGGGCGCAAAGGGGAGTTTCGAAAAGAGCTGCAGAAACTGGCTCAGTCGGGCTTCGTGCGCGCGCGTATTGATGGCGAGCTGCGCGCCCTCGATGAGGAGATCACGCTCGACAGGCGAAAGACTCACACGATCGAGGTCGTCGTGGATCGGCTGCTCTTGAAGCCGGGCGTTCAGGAGCGCCTGGAGCGCTCGATTCGCACGGCGCTCAAGCTCACCAACGGGATTGTGCTCATCGCCGTGGTGGACGGCCCGGAGCAATTCTATTCGGAGAAGATGGCGTGCATCGAGTGCGGACTGTCGGTCCCTGCTCTGGAGCCGCGCTCGTTCTCCTTCAACAGTCCCTATGGGGCATGCCCCGAGTGCCAGGGCTTGGGGACCAAGAGCGAGATCGCCCCGGAACGGATGGTCCCCGATCCGACGCAGCCGCTGGATCGGCTCCAGATGCTCACGTTCGATCGAGCCCTGGGGGGGTATCTGAAGGACGTGCTCCTGGCCATCGCCCGCCATTATCGCGTCGCGCCGACGTGTCCGTTTCTTGAGCTGCCCGCCCGCGTGAAAGAGGCCTTCTTCTACGGCCTGAAGGAGCGGATCCCCTTCGAGCATAATGGCTCTCAGTATCGGTTGCAGTGGCCGGGCGCGGTCGCCCTGCTTGAGCGTCACTTGGAGCACGAGTCGGAGGATGGCGAGGATGAGAAGGCCGCGCTCTATCGCGCGCTCGTCCGGACGGTGCCGTGTCCCGCTTGTCAGGGGAAGCGATTGCAGCGAGCGAGCCTGGCCGTGCGCGTCGCGGGGCGCTCGATCGCCGATTACGCGGCGCTTCCCATTCGGGAGGCGGTTCGGGTCTTCCGCGATCTCCCCGAAGCGTTGACGCCTCGCGAACGGCAGATCGCTGAGCCCCTGCTGCGAGAGATCTGCGCGCGGTTGGAGTTCCTGGAGACGGTGGGCGTGGGGTATCTGACGCTGGATCGTCCGGCCTCCACGCTCTCGGGAGGCGAAGCGCAGCGCATTCGCCTGGCGACGCAGATCGGATCGCAATTGCGCGGCGTGCTCTATGTGCTCGATGAGCCCTCGATCGGTCTTCACCCTCGCGATAACGCGCGCTTGCTCGCCACGTTGGAGAAGCTGCGCGATCTGGGGAATACGGTCGTCGTCGTCGAGCATGACGAGGCGACGATCCGGCACGCCGATTATGTGATTGATCTCGGTCCGGGCGCCGGCGTGCACGGGGGGTATGTGGTCGCCTGCGGTCCGCCGGAGGTCATCGCGCGGCATCCGGATTCGCTCACGGGGCAGTATCTCTCCGGACGCCGGCAGATCCCCATTCCCCCGATGCGCCGTGCGCCGGGCGACCGCACCCTCACCGTTCATGGCGCGCGCGCCAATAATCTCAAGAACATCACCGTCTCATTCCCCTTGGGGCTGTTCATCTGCGTCACGGGCGTCTCCGGATCGGGCAAGTCCACGCTCGTGGACGAGATCCTCTATCGCGCGCTCGCGCGTCATCTTTACGGGAGCCCGCTGGAGCCGGGCCCGCATGATCGAATCACGGGACTCGAGCACGTGGACAAGGTGATCGAGATTGATCAATCGCCCATCGGGCGAACGCCACGCTCGAATCCGGCCACGTACGTGGGCGTCTTCACCTTCATTCGCCAGCTCTTCGCCGGATTGCCTGAGGCGCGCGAGCGCGGCTATAAGCCCGGACGGTTCAGCTTCAACGTCAAGGGCGGGCGGTGCGAAGCCTGTCAGGGGGATGGGGTCAAACGCATCGAGATGAGCTTTCTTCCCGATGTGTACGTGACCTGCGACGTCTGTCGCGGCGCGCGATATAACCAGGAGACGTTGAGCGTACGCTACAAGGGGTATTCGATCGCCGATATTCTCCGCATGACGGTGGAGGAAGCGTACGCTCTGTTGGAGACCATCCCGCCGATTCGGAACAAACTGCAGACCTTGCTCGAAGTCGGCCTCGGATATATCGAACTCGGCCAGCCGGCGACGACCCTCTCCGGCGGCGAGGCGCAGCGCATCAAGCTCGCCCGCGAATTGAGCAAGCGGGCGACCGGACGAACGGTCTACATCCTCGATGAGCCGACAACAGGCCTGCATTTCGAGGACGTGCGGCGCTTGCTCGAAGTCCTGCAACGGCTCGTTCACATGGGCAATACGGTGATCGTCATCGAGCACAATCTGGAAGTGATCAAATGCGCCGACTGGATCATTGACCTCGGCCCCGAGGGCGGAGAGGAGGGGGGATGGGTCGTCGCCGAAGGGCCTCCGGAGGTGATCGCGCGCACGCCCGGCTCCTACACGGGACAGGCGCTCGCCCCGATCCTCTTCGGCGCGCGCCCCACGCCTTCGGCCTCATAGATCGCGGGTCTCTCCTCGAAGCCGCGCCATTCCCTCACCGATGGACCGTCCGTCGCGCGAGAACTCTTGGCCAACGGTCGGTCATCCCCGGCGCGTCACAGAAGCGGCACGTGAACGCGAGCTTTGGTTTCGGGGAGAACGCCGAATGAGGATGAGAAGATTGATCATCGGCTGGATCGTCGCACTTCTGATCCTGGGGGGATTCCCCCTTCGCCTCACCGCCGGGCAGCGCTCTTCTCCGTTCGATCTCTGGCGCTTTCTGACCGCCCGGTATCATCCTCAGCGGTTGATCATCAAGCGGCGAGGTGGGGCGCGCCCGCAGGTCGTCACCTTGCGGAAAGGCGAAGACGTGCTCACTCGATTGAGCGCCTTGCAGTACGAGGACGACATCGAATACGCAGAGCCCGATCTGCTCTACGTCGCCGATCGAGTGATCCCGAATGATCCGAGCTTCGCCAACCTCTGGGGCTTGGAGATGATTCGTGCGCCGGAAGCCTGGAGGGTGACCAGCGGCAGCTCTGAAATCGTCGTCGCCGTGATTGATACCGGCATTGACTACACGCATCCCGATCTGCAGAGCAACATCTGGGTGAACGCGGGAGAGATCCCCGACAATCTGCGCGACGATGACGGCAACGGCTACGTGGACGACGTCTACGGCTACAACGCGATCGCGCCCCTGCGCCCACCGATGGACGATCATCGGCATGGCACGCACGTGGCGGGGACGATCGGCGCTGTCGGGGATAATCAGATCGGGATCGTCGGCGTGAATTGGCGGGTGAAGATCATGGCGCTGAAGTTCCTTGATCGGGACGGCTCTGGGTATCTCTCGGATGCGCTTGAGGCGATTGACTACATCCTCACTATGAAGCGACGCGGGGTGAACATCCGCATCGTGAACGCCAGTTGGGGCGCGGATACCTATTCGCGCGCCCTGGAGGAGGCGATCCAGCGGCTTCAGAATGAAGGGATTCTCTTCGTCGCCGCGGCCGGAAACGGAAGTACGAACGCGAAGCAGTATCCCGCTGCCTATGAGGGCGTGCTCTCGGTCGCCGCCGTGGATCAAAGCGGAGACCTCGCGTACTTCTCGAACTACGGTGATTGGGTGGACCTGGCGGCTCCCGGTCGGGCGATCCTGAGCACCGTTCCTGGTGGTGGCTATGCGAGCTTCAGTGGGACCTCAATGGCGACGCCACATGTGGTGGGCGTGGCGGCCTTAGCGCTCTCGGTGCGGGACGTTTCGCCGAGCGAGCTCGAGCACGCACTGCGTCAGGGGGTTCAGCCACAACCCACCCTCGCGGGAAAGGTCGCAACCGGGGGCATCGTGGATGCGCTGGGGACGTTGGGAGCCCTCGATGCCGACGATCCCGCCAAGGTGTGTGAGAAAGACTGCCCGCCCATGGTCTCCCTCTCAGCCAGCCGTCTCGTGGTGGACGATGGGGAGACGGTCACCTTCACGGCCAACGGGAGCGATCCTGATGGGGATCCGCTCACCTATCGGTGGGAGACTACAGCCGGGACGCTTCGCGCCGGGATCACCGAAGCCACGCTGGATACAACGGGCATCAATCCCACGTCCGGGGCCTCTCCCGTTGTGGTCGTCGTCACCGTCACCGTGGACGATGGACGCGGCCATTCGGCCTCGGCCAGCCGTGGCATCACCGTTCGTCCACCGAATCGCCCTCCTCAGGCCACTGTTGAAGCGGATCGGACGAGCGTTCAGGACGGCGCCATCGTCTTCCTCACAGCTCGCGGCGGCGATCCCGATGGGGATCCGTTGACGTATACCTGGACGGCTTCCGCCGGAAAGATCACAAGCTCCGGGGCAGCAGCGCAACTCGATACGACCGGTTTGAATCCCGTTCCGGATGCCGATCCCGTGCGCGTGATCGTGCGCGTGCGCGCCAGTGATGGGCGCGGGGGTGAGGCGACGGCCGCCGTGGAAGTGTGGGTCACGGCTCCTCCCAAGGTCTCCATCACCGCTTCTCCGACATCCGTGCGCTTCCGCAATGCACAAGCGACGTTCTATCTCGCCCTCCGCAAGCATCCGACCTATCGAGGGGACATCGCCCTTCAATTCGTTCCACTGGACGCGCCGCATGATCTGACGGCGACCATCTCCCCATATCGCTTCCTCATGCTCACGCATCGCGTGGTCGTGAGGCTCGCGAGGGCACCGGCGGGATCCCGAGACTATCGCGTCCTCGTTCGCGCGCAGACGGATGACGGGAGGACATACGACTCGAACCTCGTCATCCTCCAGAAGCGGTGACCCCCATCTTTGCGGGCGCATCCCACGAATCCCCCCGTGGAAGAGAATCCCACGCGGGGATTTCTCTCTTCATCCGGCGGGCACGTGTTTGAGGCGTTCCAGGCGTTCGGCCAGTTCGGGGATGGCGACGCTGATGGCGTCTTCGATCCGCTCGACGAAGATGAATTCCATCTCGTCCCGAACATGCTCGGGGAGTTCGCGGAGGTCTTTCTCATTCGGTCGGGGGAGGATGATGCGGCGGATCCCAGCGCGGCGCGCGGCGAGGACTTTCTCTTTGATGCCGCCGACGGGCAGGATCAATCCCGAGAGCGTGATCTCCCCCGTCATCGCCACGTCGTTGCGCACGGGGATGCCCGTATAGAGCGAGGCCAAGGCCGTGACCATAGCGATGCCGGCCGAAGGGCCATCTTTCGGGATCGCTCCGGCTGGGACATGAATGTGCACGCCGTTCTTCTCAAAGACGTCCCGGTTGATGCCGAAGGCTTCGGCATGTGACCAGATATAGCTCTCGGCCGCTTTCGCCGATTCTTGCATGATTTCGCCCAGCTGTCCCGTGAGCGTCAATCCTTTTCCTCCGGGCAGAAGCGCCGCCTCGATGTAGAGGACTTCTCCTCCGGTCTCGGTCCAGGCCACGCCCGTGGCCACGCCGACGGGCAATTCCTTGCGCGCTTCTTCGGGGAAGAAGCGTTCGGGGCCGAGCAAGTCCGGTAAGTCGGCGGGCTTGACGGTGATGCTCTCGGTGTGGCCTTCGGCGATGCGCAGGGCGATCTTGCGCGCGATCTGCGCGATGGCGCGTTCGAGCTGGCGCACGCCCGCCTCGCGCGTGTAGCGCGCGATGATGTATCGCAGCGTCTCGTCCGGGAGCTGGAGTTGTTCGGCGGTGATCCCCGTCTCTTTGAGCTTCTTCGGAACGAGATGACGCCGAGCGATCTCCACCTTCTCCTCCTCGCTATAGCCGGGCAGGCGCAGCACCTCCATCCGATCCAGAAGCGGGCGGGGGATCGTGTCCAGCGTGTTCGCCGTCGTGATGAAGAAGACCTTGGACAGATCGAAGGGCAGATCGAGATAGTTATCGCGGAACGTGTGATTTTGCTCCGGGTCCAGGATCTCCAGGAGCGCGGCCGCCGGATCGCCGCGGAAATCGCGCCCGATTTTATCCACCTCATCGAGCATGAGGAGCGGATTCTTGACCCCCGCGCGCCGGATCGCTTGAATGATGCGTCCGGGCATAGCGCCGATATAGGTGCGTCGGTGGCCGCGCAGCTCAGCCTCATCATGTAATCCGCCCAGGCTCAAGCGCTCGAACTTCCGTCCGAGCGCGCGCGCGATGGATTGCCCGAGGCTCGTCTTCCCCACGCCCGGCGGGCCGACGAAGCACAGAATAGGCGCCTTCGCTTCGGGGTTCAGCTTCAAAACGGCCAGATGTTCGAGGATGCGGTGCTTGACATCCTCCAGTCCATAGTGATCCTCGTCCAGGACGCGGCGGACATTCGCCAGATCCAGATTGTCCTCCGTCTGCCGATTCCACGGCAGCTCCAGCACCAGCTCCAGATACGTGCGGATGACGTGATAATCCGGAGCCATGCTCGGCAGCTTCTCCAGCCGATTCAACTCCCGCTCGGCTTCCTTCCGCACGAATTCGGGTAGCTCGGCCTGCTCCAGGCGCTCGCGCAGGAGATTCACCTCGGCCTGGTGCGGATCAATCTCCCCCAATTCGCGCTGGATGGCGCGCAGTTGCTGCCGGAGGAAATACTCGCGCTGCTCGCGCGTCATCTCCTGCTGCGCCTGGCTGGCGATCTTGTGGCGCAGCTCCAGGACCTGGACCTCGTGCGTGAGATGTCTGAAGAGCAGGCGCAGCAGGTCATCCTTCGTGCGCGCCTCCAGCAGCGATTGCAGCGCCGGCAGATCCAAATTCAGGATCGTGGCCAGCAGGTAGGCCAAGCGCACGGGATCGTCCGTTTGAGCGAACGCCGCATGCAGCTCTTCGGGGACCTGCGGGAGCAGGCTCAGCGCCTTGGAGACTTGATCCAGAATGGCGCGATGCAGGGCCTCGACCTCGACGGCGTTCTCCTCGAGGATGGGGAGCGGGCTGACGCGAGCCCGCATATAGGGCGCCGTCTGCTCCATCCGCAGGATGACCACCCGCTCCAGACCTTGCATGAGCACTTGCAGCGTCCCATCCTGCGCGCGCGTCATGCGCCGAATGGCCGCCTTCGTCCCGATGGTGAAGAGATCTTCCGGTTTGGGCTCTTCGATATTCGGATCGCGCTGGGCGACCACGACCATGAGCTTCTCCTCGCTGGAGAGCGCCGCTTCGACCGCGGCGATCGAGATCGGTCGCCCTACCGAAAGGGGCATTGTCATGTGCGGGAAGAGCACGACATTCTTCAAGGGCAGAACCGGCAAGATCAGCACTTCGCCTTCGTGTTCCATCGCTTCCTCTCCTTGCTTCCGCCGGAGGGAGCACGCCCGCTCCCTCCGGGGAATTCCGCATGTAATGTACACTCGGCCGGAGGCCCTTGGCAAATCGAGCGTTCCTTCGCGTCCCCCAGCGTATCGGAGCTATTGGGCCATCGCGCTCCGTCCTATCGCGAAGAGTGATGCAGGTGCGGCATGAGGCGCCCTCTCTAATGGGGCGTGGCAGGAAGCTGGGGACTCCCGCGCGCTCTTTCCGCGGCGACTCTACTCGGCGAGCTTGTGGAGCCGGGGCGGCCCAAACGCGTGATCCCCTCATGCAGCCGGTGGTGAGGACGAGCGGCCGTGTATTCTCAGGAGTCCTCCGGTGGGACCAACGGTTCGAGCAGTCGGATCAGGGCGGGAATGTCCCGCTGTACGATTTCCCAGATTCTCACCAGATCGAGATGAAAGTAATCGTGCGCGATCCGATGCCGCAGGGCGATGATGTCCCGCCACGGGATCTCGGGATGAGCCGCTTGTGTCTCCGGGGAGATCTTGCGAGCCGCCTCTCCGATGTTCTCCAACGCCTTGGCGATGGCGTACTGGTGGAGGGAGCTCTCCCGAAATTCCTCCCACGTGAGTCCTGCGCTGAACGCTTGGGCGTCTCGGGCGGCGATCAGCATGTCCAGCAGATACGCCTCATCCCGCCACATACACTCGCTCCAGATGGCTGAGGATGTGCTTGCGGCGAATGTAGTTTCTGCTCTGCTCGACCAGTCGCCGCTCGACCAGATCCACCTTATGGCCGAAGATCGCTTCCAGCTCGCGGATCATCTCCAGCCACTCGTGAAACGACCACGTCACTCCAGGTTCGAAGGAGACGAGGACATCGACGTCGCTCTCCGGGCGAAAGTCCTCGCGCAGGGCGGATCCGAAAATGGAAAGCTCACGAATACGCCAGCGGCGGCAAAAGTCAGCAATGACGTCGTAGGGCACGTTGATCTGCAATGCCATGGCTCCATTCCTTAAATGAAGCGGCGCTCGCGTTTCCTTGCTTCCGCCGGGGGAGTCCGCAAGTCGCACTCCCCGCGGGAGAATTCCGCATGTAATGTACACTCGGCCGGAGGCCCTTGGCAAATCGGGCGTTCCCCGACGTCCCTCCCTCTCCCGCTGGGAGCATCCTACCGATTGGTCACCAGACACACCCGCTCCAGATCGTCCGGATGGCGCAACCGCCGAATGTCTCGCATCCGCAGGGGGAAGAGCGAGGGCCGGCACTCCAGCATCTTCAGAGTGCCCTCCTGTTGCGAGGTCAACGCGCGAACGTCTCGTTCCCACATCACGCAGAAGATGCGCTTCCCCGAGCGAAGGAGCGCGTGCAGGTCTTCTGGAGCGAAGACCTCGAAGATCTTGCGCCGCGTGTAGTAGCACAGGCTCGGCGCCGTGTAGCGGTAGTATCCCACGAGATCCTCCGGTCCGGCCTCCTGGCGAATTCGCTCGGCCAATGGCCGTATCGGGCGATACCGCTCGATCTCCGGAAGAAGTCCCGCCAGCAATGCGTGCAGCGAGGCCATGGCGACGACGAGCGCGCCAAGGGCGCGGATCGGACGCTGGCTCCATGCACTCCAGAGGAGTCCGAGCAGTGCTCCGCCGAGCACAAGCGCCGGCAGATGGGCGAGCCCGGATTCGGGGAAGAGCGCCCGCGCGACGGGGATCAAGAGGCGCGCCGCCGCAAGGAGGGCGACGGACAAGACGCCGAGGGTGAGAAGAAACCCTCCACGCATGCGCCCTTCGGCCCGCAATTCGAGGGTCGCGAACAGGTGAGCGACCAAAAGCGCCGCTGCCGGATAGAGCGGCAGCAGATATTCGTTCTGTTTAGCCGTGGAGAGGCTGAAGAATCCGAACCCAAAGAGAAACCAGCTCAACAGCAGGGCGAGTCCATCGCGGGGCAACGCGGGCAGCTCCTGGTCCTGCTCTCGGTCGAGAGGCTCAGATCGAAAACGCTTCCACGCGACCGCGAGGGCCAGGGGGAGGAAGAACGACCACGGCGCGAACTCGCCCAGGAGCGTCGGCAGATAATACCACATGGGACGCCGCGCTCCGTACGTCCCGTGAAGATACCGACTGACGTGCTCGCCGATGAAGAACGAGGAGAGATAGCCCCATCCGTGGCGCCAGGTCATGAGCGCGAACCATGGCGCAGCGATCCCCGCGATGACGAGCACACCGAGCCCGAGATGGAATCGGGCCAGCGCCCGAAGGCGCCGCGTGAGGAGGAGAGAGAAGGCGATCGCCCCCGCGGGGAGAACGCCCCCGAGCAAGCCCTTGGCGAGCACTCCGGCACCGACCGCCACATATCCGAGCGCAAAGCGCGCGCGCTGCCGATGGCGCCAGCCGGAGATGAGGCCGAAGATCGCGACCAGGATCGTGAGCGTGAGCAGCGCGTCAATGAGCGAGCGCCGCGCTACCAGGATGACCTTCGGACTGGTCGCCAAAATGAGCGCTCCCCAGAGCGCGATCCGCCGATCGAAGAGCAGAAGACCCAGCCGATAGGTCACCAGGACCGTCCCGATCACGCAGGTGAGGATCACCGCGCGCTCCGCCCATTCGCTCACACCGAAAACGCGGAAGGAGAGGAGAACGAGCCAATAGGAGAGGATGGGTTTGTTCAGCTTCTCCGTGAAATTGAATCGGGGCGTGAGCCAATCGCCCGCTTCGCGCATCTCGCGCGGCCCTTCGACGTAGAAGGCCTCGTTCGCATCCCAGAGCGAAGGCGTGCCCACATGCAGGCCATAGGGGAGAAGGACCATGAGGAGCATGAGGCGCGCGCGCCAGGCGTCCGAGCCCATTCTCCGGACACAGTCCGGCACGACCGCCCCGCGCGCTTGTTCCTCTTGCTTCGGCACAGGGGAAATTGTAGCATGAGCCTCCTTCGAGGTCCCTTCGTGCAGCCGGCAACCGATCGCAGGGGAGAGGCGTAAGTCACCTGTGAGGTTTCGAACGCGCTGCCCTGAGGACGGGGCGGAAGATAACGATCGTCAGGAGGAGATGGGGATGAGGAGAATCTGGCTCATCGCCGTGGGCGCGATCGCCTTCGGCCTGCTCCCCTCGCTCGAACGCGCGCAGGATCGAGCGAACTTTCAGGTCGGCGATACGACGCCTGCATTCGATGTCGTAGATGTGACCGGCCCGAATAAGGGCAAGCAGCTCTGCTATGTCTGAAATTACGCCCTCGCTCCTGTCGTCATGGCCTTCATCAAAGACGACAGCGAGGCCTCGGCCAGGTTGGTCGAGGAGATTGATCGGCTCGTGGCGGCTCACCGAGAGCAAGGGCTGCGAGGGTTTGTGGTGTACATCGCCGGTCCTGAGATCAAGGATCGGCTGGAGCGTCTCGCCGCCGAACGTCGGCTCACCATCCCCTTGACGTACTTGCCGAAGGGGGCGGCGGATCCGGCCCTTGAGCGATACCGGGTGGATCGCACGGCGGCCAACACGGTGATCGTGTACACGCGGAAGAAGGCCGTGCATGTAGCGACGAACGTCACGCCGGAAAAGTTCGAGCCCATCGCGCAGGCCGCCCGTTCGATCGTCGCCCGGAGAGAATGACCGCGCATCCCTGCCAGGGCTCCTGATCCCGGCGGGAGTGCTCTCCCATCCGGCGGAATCGAAACGCGCGCGAGTGCGGGGCGATGTCAACGCGTCGCGTGCGACAGCCGCCCTCTCGCGCGAAGGGGAATGGTCTCCCCGGCACCGAGTGTGACGCATCCTGGGAGTGCCAAGGTCTCACGGAATCGCCCCTTGGCGGGATCGCCAGGCCGAACGAGGCAGTCTTTCCCTCTATTGACAAACGCGATCGGCCTCGATCATCTTTGAAGCTGCCGAGAGGGAATCGGCCCACACGATCTGCGCGATCGCGTGAGGAGTATAGACGTACACGCGGAGGGCGAGATGAGAGTTCTCGTGACGGGTTCCACAGGCCTCATTGGATCAGCCCTTGTCCCTTTTCTGCGTGCCGGAGGGCATGAAGTGGTGCGATTGGCGCGCGCGCCACTGCGCGCGGACGAGATGGTCGTGCTGTGGGACCCGGAAGCCGGAAGACTCGAGGCATCGGCGCTGGAGGGCGTGGACGCCGTCGTTCATCTGGCCGGGGAGAACATCGCCGGACGTTGGACAGCGGAGAAGAAGGCGCGCATTCGGAACAGCCGCGTTCGGGGTACGCAACTGCTCGCCGAGACGCTCGCGCGGCTGGAACGACCGCCGAGCGTGCTCGTCTCGGCTTCGGCCATCGGCTATTACGGGGACCGTGGCGATGAGCTGCTGCGCGAAGAGAGTCCGCCCGGGCGCGGATTCCTCGCCGACGTGGCCGCGCAGTGGGAAGCGGCGACCGAGCCGGCTGCGCAAAAGGGCATTCGTGTCGCGATCCTTCGATTTGGCATCGTCCTCAGCCCGCGAGGCGGGGCGCTGGCCCAAATGCTCCCTCCCTTCCGGCTCGGCTTGGGCGGGCCCATTGGTTCCGGACAACAGTATTGGAGCTGGATCGCCATAGATGACGTCGTGCGCGCGATTCAGCATGCACTGCTCACGGAACCTCTGCGCGGACCAGTCAACGTCGTCGCTCCCGATCCGGTCCGAAATCGCGAGTTCGTGCGCACGCTGGGGCGCGTTCTGGGTCGTCCGACGTTGTTGCCCATGCCGGCCTTCGCCGTGCGCCTGCTCTTCGGGCCAATGGGGGAAGAATTGCTTCTGGCCAGCCAGCGCGTCGAACCGATGCGACTTCTGGCCTCAGGATTCGTCTTCCAGTATCCAGACCTGGAGGGCGCCCTCCGCCACCTCCTGAGAAAGACCTGACGAGTGAGTTCGCGGCCTTATGACGTCGCCATCATCGGTGGTGGCCTTCTGGGGCTGGCGACGGCGCGAGCCCTCCTGGAGGCGTCGCCTCGATGCGCGCTCGTCGTCTTAGAAGCCGAGCCGCGCGTGGCTGCGCATCAGAGCGGGCGGAATAGCGGCGTCATCCATTCCGGGCTCTACTATCGCCCCGGCTCTCTGAAAGCGCGCACCTGCGTCGAGGGGCGCCAGGCGCTCTATCGCTTTCTGGAAGAGCAGCAGATTCCGCACGAGCGCTGCGGGAAGCTGGTCATCGCCACATCCGCGCGCGAGCTGCCCATCCTGGCTGATCTCGAGCGGCGCGGTCATATCAATGGCTTGCGCGGCCTTCGATGGGTGCGGGCGGAAGAGATCCCCGCATACGAGCCACATGCGCGCGGACAGGCGGCCCTCTGGGTTCCGGAGACGGGCATCACCGATTACGCGCTCGTCGCGCAGGCGCTCGCTCGCGTGATCGGCGAGCGCGGTGGGGAAGTGCGAACCAGTGCCCGCGTCTTCGGCGTGCGTCGCTTGAGGCGCGAGATCATCGCAGAGACGACAGCGGGCGAGATCGCCTGCCGCGTTCTGGTCGGTTGCGCTGGCCTTCACGCTGATCGCATCGCGCGCTTATGCGGCCTGCATCCCGAGCTGCGCATCATCCCGTTTCGTGGTGAGTACTACGAGCTGATCCCCGAACGGCGATCTTTGGTGAGGAACCTCATCTACCCCGTTCCTGATCCCGAGCTGCCCTTTCTCGGCGTTCACTTCACCCGTCGCGTGGATGGCCGTGTGGACGTCGGCCCGAACGCCGTCCTCGCGCTCAAACGCGAGGGGTATACGCGCTGGAGCGTCTCGGCGCGAGACGTCGGAGAGATGCTCGCCTTTTCCGGCTTCTGGCGTTTGATCCTGCGGCATGGGCGCGCGGGCGTGCGCGAAGTGGTGCTCAGCTTCAGCCGACGCGCGTTCGCGCGAGCGCTGGCGCGACTCGTCCCCGAGGTTCGAGCGCAGGATCTGCGTCCGGCGGCATCCGGCGTGCGCGCTCAGGCCGTGGATCCGTCGGGTCGGCTCGTGGACGATTTTCACATTCTCGAAGCCGAGCGCATGGTGCACGTGTTGAACGCCCCCTCACCCGCGGCGACCGCCGCGCTCCGCATCGGGCAGATCGTCGCCGCTCGCGTCCTGGCGCAACTGGAGGGGGGATGACGCCGAGTGGGGATCACGGGAGGTAGGGGAGCGGACTTCGACTCTCGACGAAACGCCGCAGGTTCTCCATCACTTCGGGGCGCGCCAGCAGCTCGCAGAAGAGTTCGATCTCCCGGCGTAGCTCGTCGAAGGGGATGGGCTTGATGAAGCGCTTCGCCGTCCGACGCGCCGCATCGTCGAATTTCGTGATCTGGGCCGCCGTCGTCCGGGCCACGGCGAGCGCCTGCCCTTCGGCCACGAGTTGGCTGACCAATCCCGCGGCATGCGCGCGCGTGGCATTCACCGTGCGTCCGGTGAGCAAGAGGTCTCGCACCACAGCATTGCCCACATCTCGCTTCAGACGCGGGATGCCGCCGAAGCCGGGAATCAGCCCCAGGCGCAGCTCCGGGAAGCCAAAGCGCGCCATCCTGTCCGCGATGATGAGATCGCACACAAGCGCCAACTCCAATCCCCCGCCGAATACCACGCCGTGCACGGCCGCAATGGTCACCAGCGGCGTCGCATCCAGCCGATTGAAGACGTGGTGGATGCGTTCCAGAAACGCGCGCACGGCGTCCACGCGCGCGGCCACGTCCAAATCTCGGGCGCGCTCGTAGAGTTCGCGCAGATCGGCACCGGCGCTGAATCCGCAGCGCACCGCACTGTAGAGGAGGATGACGCGCGCGCGCTCGGCCAGGACATCCAAGACGGCGGCGAACCGCTCCAGTTCCTCCAGCATCACCGAACCGATCTCATTGCACGGTTCGCGATGCAGCGTGAGCTCGACGACACCATCCTTCGCCTCCCACGAGAGCGCCCTTCCCTGAAATCGCTCCATCGCTCCTTCTCCTGGCGCGCTCATTCGGATCGGGATGCAGAGACCTCCGCGTAGAGCCGATCCGTCTTCGCCGCCATGATGAAGTCGTTGCGGTGCAGCCCGCGAATCTTATGCGTCCACCAGGTGACGGTGACGCGCCCCCATTCGGTCAGGATCGCCGGATGGTGATCTTCCGCCTCGGCCAGCTCGCCGACCTTATTCGTGAAGGCGAGCGCTTCGGCGAAATCCCGGAACCGGAACGTGCGCTCCAAGCGTTTGATCCCATCCCGCTCGACGATCGTCCACTGCGGCACCTGAGGAGCGAGCGCCGCGATCTCCGCATCGCTGAGCGGGGGAGCATCGCCGCGGCACGCCTCGCATTTCATCTCGGCCAATGGTGTCATCGCCCTCCTCCTTCCGTTCCGAAGAGTCATCGCCGATCCGCGTGAGAATCGGGTCGGCCGCAAACGGTTATTGATGGCACAGTCGCGCGTGAGCTGTCAACGCGCTCGCCCGAGGGCGCGCTCAATCGCCTCGGCCATCTCCCGCATCAGCTCGCGCTCGCTCACCCCACGCCAGCAGTGGCCGCGACGCGGTCCGTAGACGATTCGCGCATCGGCCGGAGGATCGGCCCGCTTCAAGAATTCCTCCAACAGATAGACGGCGTTGTTGAGGAAATAATCGTCGGCCTCCCCCACCCAGATGCGAAGCTTCCCCCGCAGCTTCGGGCCGAGCGTCGGCCAGTTCCGCTCCAGGACGAGGCGCAGATCATACTGCTTCCAATGCTCGACCACCTCCCGATTGATTCTCCCGGTCTTCGGATCCCACAAGGGCACGGGATGACCATCGGCGCCCCGCGGGCCATAAGCGGCATTCCACGATCCCCATTGTCCGCCCGACATCGCGTAGCTGTCGCCCAACCCCATGACGTTCTCCATCTGACACTCATATCGCATGGTGAACCGCACATCGCCGCGGAGATCGCGCGCGCTCGGCCGTTCGAATCCATATCGGTTCACGTACGCGTTCTCGTCCTCATAGATGTTGATGAGCTGGAAGGCGCGGAAGTCCACGCTGTCGGGACATGCGGCCCACGCGCCGTTGAAGACATCGGGATAGAAGATCTGCAGCGCGAGCGCGACCCATCCTCCGGTCGAGCCTCCGTCGAGCACACGCGCCTCCGGCCGGCCGATCGCGCGAAACGTGCGCTCCACATACGGGATCAACTCCCGCACGAGGGCATCGCCGTAGGGGCCATTATTGGCCGAGTTCACGGAGTACGGATCCCCATAGGGGCTGGCCCCATCCAGATGCAGCAGGATCATCCGCGGCGCATCCTCGGCCATCCAGGCGCGCCGAAACTCCGAGCCCTCGGCCATCAGACGAAGCACGTGTGTGTAGCGCGTCCCAAATCCGCCAATGTGCACGCGCAGCGGATAACGACGTTCGGGCTCGCGCGCATAGTCGCGCGGCAGGATCACACCGGCGCGCAGGTGGATGGGCCGATTGTGAAACGCGCTGAGTAGCTCGGATCGAATCGTCACGAACTTCACCTGCTCGGTCTCCGGCGGCGTCTCCTCGGGAATCGCGCGCGTCAGCTCCAGGCGCACCGCGTCTCCTCGCGCGGGATCCAGACGCACGCGATGAACGGCGCTGTAGAGATTGCCGGGCGCATCCGGTCGCCGAATGTCTGGATTCCACATGAAGACCGCTTGGACGAAGTACTCACCGGCCGGGACCTGAGACAGGCGCTCGATCGGCACGCCGATCGCCGTGTCGTCCACGACGGCGCGATGCCCGGGGCCGAAATCTCGAACATCGCGCCCGAAGACGAGAACGTCGCGACGTTCCGGATGCCCGATGGCGAAGCGCGGCTCCGGCTCCGAACGCGAGCCGATGACCAGGAGCAGCCGTCCCGTCCGCGGGGCATCGAGCAGTCCGGGGGCCATCGTCACCTCGAAACGGAGCGAGGAGGGACGACTACGAAGACCGGACGTCATCACGAAGACCGCGACGAGGGCGAGGGGAATCGCCGTCCGTCGAAGGACACGCTCAGCGATCGCTGTTCTCACCATTGCGCGCGCTTCGTGATGATACCGGTCGTCGCGTTCAAGCGTCAAACGGTGGTGAAGAGAATCATTGACAAGCCATGGCGCTTTCTCTACAATGAGGCCGTCACTTCACGGCGACGGTGAGGTGGCAGTGGGTTCTCCTGATCTTCGCCGGCCGGGGCGCGGATCCTCGGTCGCGTGGTGGGAGCACAGCAAATGTGTGAGATCTCCTGATTCTCGCTCCATTCTCCGATGACGGGTGCGCGGAGAGGCTCGTGAGCGGACGCGGAGCGTTCTCATGCCATCGCCATCGGACATCGTGACGTTCGCCCGCGCGTTGCGCGTCGGCGTCTTCGACTTCCACTGGCGCGCGCAGGAGAGCGCGCGGCTTCCGCGCTTCAAAGGCTCGACCCTGCGCGGCGCTTTGGGATGGGCGTTCAAACGCGTCGTTTGCATTCGTCCCGACGGGCTCTGTGAACGCTGCATGGTGCGCTCCAGTTGCCGTTATCCCTACATGTTCGAGACATCGCCACCGGTGGAGGTCTCCGTCTTTCGCGGACAGCGCGCGGCGCCGCATCCTTATGTGCTGGAGCCTCCGCTTGAGGAGAAAGAGCATTACGCCGCGGGCGAATCGGTGACGTTCGGTCTTCTGCTGTTGGGGCGAGCCGTGTCCTCTCTGCCGCATCTGATCCTGGCGGCCGACCGGGCCGGACGAATGGGGATCGGACAGGGACGCGCGCGCTTCGTGCTCGATGCTGTCTTCGCCCGTGATGCCGAGGATCGCTCAACCGCAATCTACGATGGCTCCTCCGGCCGTCTCACATGGGACGCTGGCGCGCCGCGCTTGGATGAATTCATCCGGGAGCGACAACGGCGACTCGCCCGCCGATCAGCGACACGCCTGCGGCTTCGCCTGCTGACCCCTCTGCGCCTGCGCGTCGGCGGTGATCTGCAAGCCGACCTGCCTTTCGATCTGCTCGTGCGCAGCCTGCTCCGCCGATTGTGGCAGCTTGTCCTCGTACATGGGGAGGAGGCGCCTTGCCTCGATCCTCACCCGTGGATCGAACGCGCGCGCGCGATCCCGACCCTTCGCCAGGTGCTCGCCTGGCGCGATTGGGAGCGATATTCGCATCGGCAGCGAACGAAGATGCGCCTGGGCGGATTCATCGGCGAAGTCGAATACGAGTTGAGCGAGCAAGATCATGCCCTCTTCCTCCCTCTCCTCATCGTCGGCGAACTCTTGCACGTCGGCACCGGCACCACCTTCGGCCTGGGGAAATACGAGATCATGGACGCGGAGTCCGACGTTCGGAACGCCCATCCCTGATGTCCACGTTCGTCCGGAGCGTGGTCAGGAGAACTTCGCCCTGATGGAGGATCAGCCCCGCCGCGGCCGATGGGGCGCGAGACCGGGGGAGTGAAAGATTGCCGAAAGGTTGCCGCCGTAGATCGGGGAGCAGCCGTTCGGCTAAAGTTGACACCGCATGAGGAGGACACGATGAAAAGGCTGCGCTTCACGCTGGAGACGATCACCCCGCTGTTTCTCGCGGGCAATGACCAAGACGCCGTCGAACTGCGCGCCGCGAGCCTTCGCGGACAGTTGCGCTATTGGTACCGCGCGCTCCTCGGCGGAGTGGGAGTCATGAAATCGAACCGACTGCATGAGCTGGAGAGCCGGGTTTTCGGCAAAGAGGAGCGCGGGTCTTCGCTGCTTGTGAGAGTGAAAGACATTCGCTGGGCCGGCGGGCGGATCAAGCAAAACAGTGAGCTCGATCTCGCTCGCCGCCCCGGGCTGACCTATCTCCTCTATTCCACTCAACTCGGCGGGAATCAGCGTCCCTACGCCGACGTGGGCACGACCTTCACGCTGGAGTTTGTCTCGTTCGACAAAGAGGCTGAGAAGGTGTTGCAGCTCGCATCCTGCGCCCTCTGGTGCTGGACGCGTTTGGGCGGGCTCGGAACCCGCGCACGACGCGGTGGAGGGAACATTCAGGTGAGAGAAGTGAGAGACGAGGCGATCGTGCTGAAGGATTTCCCGGACTTCACGCTGACCGGCGTCAACAGCCCGGAAGCCCTGAAAGCGCATCTTGAAAACGGCTTGAAGAAAATCCGCGATCTCGTTGCTCGACTAAATGCGCTGCCGACGAAGGCACCAAGCGGCAGCGTGGACTTCCCCATCCTTCATCCAGATTGCGCGGACATCTGGATCATTCAGAGCGCGTGGAGCGACGCTCTCAACGCAATGGAACAGGCGGGGAAGAGATTCCAGCAGTTTCGGTATAAGCGAAGTCCTGATTTTCCCTCGGTGCTCGACGACTACTTGAACGCGGGTCGGTCGCCGACGTTGGAGAGGCCGGCGTTCGGGCTGCCGCTGCAGTTTCGCTATCGCTCGGCGCCGGACAAGCAGGCGATGGTCGAAACGGAGTATTTCACCCGGCGAGCCTCGCCGCTTCTGCTTCGTTTCCTCAAGCTGGGCGATGGAAGAATCGCGCTGGTTTTGATCCACTTCAGGTCTTCTTTTCTGCCGAGCGGAGAGAGGTTGAAGATCAAAGACCAATCCAAGGGCGCGAAGCAGAGGCCACAGCTCACGAGTCCTCCCGATGCTACGGTTCGACAGAGCGTGATCGAGCAATTTCGCAATCAATTCGGCAGCTACCTTGATGTGAGGAGCTGGCTATGAACCGAGACGTCTTGCTCCGCAAAATTCGCGCGTTGCTCCATGATCCGCCGGAGAAGGCGCTCATCCTGGGACGCACGATCAACGGCGGGCATGAGGGGCGGGCCAAAGCGTTGATGGAAAGACTCGGACTCGACGGCGCGATCCCGGACGAAGTCAAAACGGCCGATCGCATCGCCTCGGCAGCCGATCGCGTGAACCTCCGGGGCTTTCCGACCGATTGGCCGCAGAATCCCTTGATCGTGCATCCACTCTCGGGCAAGCAATTTTCCATCCGATCGCTCGTGGCGGTGGACTATGGCAAAGTCATGGACTCTGTGGACGCAGTGTTCGACGAGTTGCGGGAAGACTATGGTGGCAACCTGGAGCAGCTCTATCTCGCGCTCTGGCGCGAGTTGCTTCCCCGGCTCGAAGCCAGGCGCGCACGCGACGGCATGGGGCAACTGTGGGAAGTGCTCCCGGCCGATACGCGCGTGCCCGATCACTCTATCTGGGAGCATCGCCGCGTGACCTCGGCCATCGCCGGAGCTTTGCCCAAGCCCGCATTTCTGCTGTTCGCCCTCGGACCCGTGCAGAGTTTCATCGCCACGGCGCGCAAGACGCAAGACCTGTGGGCCGGAAGCTACCTGCTCTCGTTTCTCTCCTGGCAGGCGATGAAAGTCGTCGCCGAAGCGTGGGGGCCCGACGCGATCATCTTCCCCGATCTGTGCGGACAGCCGTTTGCCGATCTCTGGTTGATCGAGGAGAAAGGATTGCGCTTCATCGAGCGGGAGCGGCCGACCGAAGAGATGCTCTCCTCCCCCACGTTGCCCAATCGCTTCCTGGCCATCCTGCCGGAGGATGAGGCAGCAAATATCGCTCAACAAGTTGTCAAGAGCGTCCGCGAAGCCTTCAAAACGATCTGCTTCACCGTGAAACGGCGCGTCGAGCGAGAAGCTGGCATCACTCCAGACGACGAGTGGAATCGCATCTGGCAACGGCAAGTCGAAAACTTTCTGGAGACGTATTGGGCCGTCCTTCCGTGGGGAGGGGATTACAAGCAGTTTCTCGAGGCGTTCAAGACGTGGTGCTCGCCGCAGCAAGAACCGTGGGAGTTCGCCGCCATCGTCGAGCAATACGAGAGGACGGGTTACACACCGAACATCGGCACCTGCTACAGCAAGCTCTACGCGCTGACCGAACGCGCCCTGGGCAGTCGAAAGGCCACGCGAGACTTCGCTCAGCAGGTCGAGCCGCATTTCAAGTGCACGATGTTTGCCGAGCTGGAGCCGGTGCATCTGGCCGAGCAGACGGATTTCGGCAAGCTCCGCGAGTTCTGGAATCGGCGGATGCTCCCTCGGCTCCCGATGCTGCGGAGCGGCGAGCGACTGAGCGCCATCGCGCTCACCAAGCGCCTGGCAGCGGCTTATTACTTCAGAGCTTCCACGGAAGAAGGCGGGCTTGGCTGGGACATTGAGACGTTGTTCCCCTCGACCAGCACGGTGGCCACTTCTTCTTTCAAGGAGCGCGTCATCGAAGCGCTCTCGGATGGAGATGTGCAGTTGTTCGACCGGGTGAACCGGTACGTGACGCGCGTGCGCACTCTGCTGGGAGATGAGCGGGCGAAGAGCGCGCCTCTCTCCCGCGTGGCGAAGACGGCAGCTCGTGCGCATCGGAGGATTCCCGACCTGCCATGGGACTTCGCCCGCCTGGACGGAGACTGGCTTTTCGAAGAGTCGTTCAACAAGCGCGATCTCCAGCGCGAACTGGTCGAGCGATGGAGGGACGATCCCGCTGGCATGGAATCCGCACGAGCAGAGGCTTTGAAGGCCCTCTCGGAGCTGCTTGATTTCGCGCGGCGTCAGGGCCTGGGGCAGCCGTCGCGCTATTACGCCGTCCTGGCGATGGATGGCGATCAGATGGGTAAATGGCTGGCGGGCGAATTCGCTCCACAGCTCCGGGAAATTCTTCATCCGAACGTGTGGAACGAACTGGGGCTTGATGGCGAGTGGCAAAAGCTGGGAGCCATGACACGCCCGCTCAATCCCTCGCTCCATCTGGCCATCAGCAAAGCCCTGCGCGATTATTCGCTTCGCACCGTTCGGGAGATCGTGGAGGAGCAGCATCTGGGCAAGCTGATCTACGCCGGCGGCGATGACGTGCTGGCGTTCGTCTCGCTCGGCGATCTGCCGGAAGTGATGCGCAAGCTGCGCGCCTATTTCACCGGCGCACTCAGGGGCGACGCGAACGAGGTGGATTGGATCGCCGGTTCCGGGTTCGTCCGAACGGAGACGGGTTTTCGGCTCACGATGGGCATGTCGGCTACGGCGAGCATGGGCGTGGCCATCGCCCATCACATGCAGGACCTCGGACAGACGCTCAACGCCGCGCGAGCGGAAGAGAAGCGAGCGAAAGAAGCGCTTGGCCGAGATGCCTTCTCCATCGCGCTCATGAAGCGGTCGGGCGGCCACGAATCGTTCGGCGCGAAATGGTACTACGAGAAAGGCGACTCCCTGCACGTGGATACGCTTCGGTGCTTGATCGAGTGGCGCGATGCCTTCAGGAGAGACGACGTCTCGCCGAAATTCGCCTACGTCTTCCGCGAAGAAGCCCGCGCCCTCGCGGGCCTTCCCCAAGAAGCGGTCAAGGAAGAGGCGCATCGGTTGCTCGCGCGTCACCTCAATGAGCGGCTGTCAAAGGATGAGAAGGGCGAGACGGCCCGTCGGCTCCTCGACGATGGACTCTTGAGGCTTTTCGAGTGCAGGGTCGGTCTGGACGATCTCGCCCGATTTTTAGACCTGGCCGTGTTTCTGGGTCGGGAGGAGAACCGATGAGTACGACGATCTTCATCGAGCCGCTCGATGTGTTGCTCTTTCGTGACGGCAAGCCGTTCACCGGAGGCGAAGATCATCTCGCGCGGAGCGTGTTTCCGCCGCCGCCATCAACCGTCTATGCAGCCGTGCGTTCTCACCTGTTGAGCCATCGTTTCGGTCGCTTCGAGGCGTTCCGGGAAGGCCGGGATGTTCCGCCGGAGTTGGCCGAAGAGATCGGCTCGCCGAACGATTTCGGCACGCTTGAGCTTCGTCGTCTCCTCGTCGCGCGAAAGCGGGAGTCGGCGGATGCTCCTCAGCGAGCGATCTCGGTGGAACTGTTCTATCCCCTGCCGAGTGATGTGGCGGAGGTGAAGGGCTCGGGACAACTCGTACTCCTGAAGCCGGTTGAGCAATTCCCGGTTCGGACGAATCTTCCTCCGGGATTGCAACATCTCTGGCTCCACCGCGATGTGCCTCTGGAAGCCGCTTCCGGGTGGCTGACCGAGCGCGGAATGCAGCGATACCTGGAAGATGACGCGCACTCGTCGGATGCGTTCTTCGCGCCTCAGGAGGTCATCACCGGAGACGGCGTCCGCGAGGCGATCTTCACGCGAGAGGAGCGAACCGGTATCGCCCGGGATCGCGCGCGCCGCTCCGTGCGCGAAGGCTTGCTCTACAGCGTCGAGTACGTGCGCCTCAAATCGGGCCTCGGATTCTTCGCCGAATTCGGCGGGACGAAGCTTCTGCCCGAATCGGGCGTGATCAATCTGGGCGGAGATCGCCGCCCGGCTCATTACCGACCGGCACAGGTTTCCGCTCTAGCGCTCGACGGGATCAAGCAACGGATCGGAGAACGCCGACGGTTCAAGATCGTGCTCACGACGCCCGCTTTGTTCGAGCACGGCTGGCGTCCCGGATGGATTGACGAACGAACGCTCGAGGGCTCGCGCGACAGTGTGCGCGTCAAACTCGTCGCCGTGGCGCTCGGCAAGCCCATCGGCATCGGCGGGTTCGATCTGGTGAGGCAGCATCCCAAGCCCGTGCATCGTTTCGTGCCCGCCGGAAGCGTCTACTTCTTCGAGCTTCTGGAGGGCGACGAAGAGGCCGTCGCTGAAGCCTTCCATGAGAAATCCGTCTCCGAAAACTCGGAGACTTTTCCCGAAACCGCTCGGCAAGGTTTCGGGCACTCTCTGATAGGAGCATGGTAGCTATGTTCAAGAAAGCCACGTTGATGTTTCTCTACACCGAGACGTCGCTTCATGCCGGCAGCGGCACGAGCCTCGGCGTCGTGGACCTGCCCATTCAACGAGAAAAGTATACCGACTTTCCGGTGATTCAGGCATCCGGCCTTAAAGGTGCCATCCGCGAGTGGTTCGAGTTCCAAGCGACTGAGAACGCCAACAAGCGGAAGATCGAACTCGCGTTCGGGCCGGATAAGATTGGTTCCGAAGAGAGCGGATTCGCGGCAGCAGTGACCTTCACCGATGCGCGGATTCTGCTCTTTCCCGTGCGGTCGCTCAAGGGCATCTTCGCCTATTGCACCTCGCCGACTGTGCTCGAACGATTCCGCCGCGACGCGCAGATCGCGGGCGTGACGTTGAGTTGGACTACACCGACACCGAACGATCAAACCGTGCTGGGGGTGCAAGATGGTTGCGATGTGGCTGTTGGCGATCAGGTCTTGTTGGAGGAATACGCCTTCGGGTTTCAAGCAAAGGCCGAGGTGACCAAGATCGCCGAGTGGCTCTCCGAAAAGGCTTTTCCCAACGGGAGCGAGTATCAATTCTGGCGGGACAAAGTCAAAAAGAGCTTACTTGTACTTCCCGACAACGCCTTCCGCGATTTCGTCAAGCTCTCCACAGAAGTCCAGGCGCGGATCAAGATTGACAATGACAAGCGCACCGTCGTGAAGGGCGGGCTCTTTTACGAAGAGGCGCTCTTGCCGGATTCGCTGCTGTACTCGGTCGTGCTGGCGCACGATCCGGTGAAGGATGATCGAGCGGCATTAGCCGACGCCAATGCCGTGCTCGAATTCCTGCGCGGGATTGACGGGAAGCGCTTGCAGCTTGGCGGCGATGCGACCATCGGTCGTGGCATCGTCAGCGTGCGATTCCATAGCCAAGGGAAACAACCGGAGCCACAAAAGGAGGGGCAGGGCAATGGCTAGCGTGAGTTTTCAACAAACGAAAGAGCAGCAGCGGGCCAAAGCGGCGTGGGCTGACGTGCAAGCAGTAGATCGAAAATCGCCGGATGTGAAGAGAAAGTATCGCGGCCTCGTCTTGAAGCTGCCGGTGATGATCCTGACCAATGGGCTTGGGCAGGCGTTGGCGTTCCTCAAATCGAAAGGGAAGGGCGATACCGATGATGCTCACGAGATCGTCTATTCTCACCTTCAGAATTGGCTCTTTCGTGAGATTCGCTGGACCGGCGCCAGCCAGCCGACATTGATCGAGCGGATTTTCAACACGACAAGCGAGACGTATCGCCAGGCGACGACCGAGGCGCTCAGCTATCTCCACTGGCTGCGTCGCTTTGCCGAGGCCGTCTTGCCTGAGCCGGAGGAGGAGTAACCATGCCGAACGGGAGAAGAAGAGGAGGAGCAGAAGCACGGCCAACAAACGGATCGCCTCCGCCTCGCTTGCCCTTGCCTCAGGATAGCCGCGCCTTGGCCGAATCGCTTCGCATGCAAGCGCAGAACATTGGGCTTCTCTTCAACAAATTCGTCTGGATTTGGGATGACGATTGGACGCTGGATGCTAAAGTCAAAGAGGGAAGGCGAGAAAAAAGTGTCAAGAGTCGGTTCCTGGAACGGGTTCAAGAGATGGCTGGAAGTTTTCCCCACAATGCCTACTATGCCTTCCTCGACCGGCAGGTGAGGATGATCGAGTCGCTCAAGGAGCACGGATACAGAACTAGCGTTTTCGGCAAGCGGGCCGAAGCGCGAATCCTTTCGGGCCTTGGCGGAGCGCATCCGATGGAGGTGGGATTCGCCTTTCATCCGCTCTACGGCTTTCCCTATTTGCCGGGAAGCGGGCTCAAGGGCGTCGCGCGCGCGTGGGCCGAGCTGACAGGTGAGTCGGCGGACAAGATCAAACTCGTCTTCGGCTCCGAGAGCAAAGACGAACGTCAGGCGAAAGAGCACCGGCAAGGCGATGTCATCTTCTTCGATGCGTATGCCATCGCACCGCCACGGCTGGACGTGGACATCTTGAATCCGCACTTCCCCGACTACTATCGTGATCCGAAGAACAATCTGCCGACCGAATGGCAAAGCCCGAACCCGGTGAACTTCCTGACCATCGGCGTCGGCGATCGTGAGAGCGACAAGCCTGTCTTCCGGTTCGTGCTCGCGGCGCGTTCGGACGACGCGCTGCGGCTCGCCGAAAAGTGGCTCGAATGCGGGCTCGAACAGCTTGGCTTTGGCGGCAAGACGGCGAGCGGCTACGGCTACTTCGCCGAAGGGCGAATTTCGGAGGAGGAACTCGCGAAGATGCGAAAAGCGGAGCTGGCGAAAGCCCAAGTGCAAAAGGCGCCGGCTCCGACGCCGGCCGCGAAGCCCACGCCGGAGAAGAAGCCGCCGGCTGCCGCTCCCGCTGCGGAGCAGAAAGCGAAAATCTCGCCCCCGTCGCCCAAACCGCCAAAGCCACCTGCGGCGTCTCGACCACCGGTGAAGCAGGGAGACAAGCTCGACGCCGAAGTCATCGCCAATGACGGCCGGAAAGTGACCGTGCGCTTGCTCGGCGGGCTGGATCAGGACGTCACGTTCGAGCATCCTTACTATCCGCATCCGCCGGGCAAGCGGGTGAAGGTGAAAGTCATGGCCGTGACGGCCGAAGGGAAGGTGACAAAGGTGAGTCCGGGGTGAAACGCTTGTGCGATTTGGAGGGAGTTATGAAAGCACTGACGTTTGTGGGGCTGGGGACCGGTGATGGGTATAAGACAGCGCGATACACGCACGAAGGAAAGGTGGTGGAATCGAACCTCTTTCCTATCGCCCTCTATGAGTTCTTCCAACCCGGCCGTATGACGGTCTTCGTCACGAAGGAATCGCGGGAGCGCTACTGGGAGGAGCTGTGTGGAAAACTCGCCGGTAAAATCACGCCGGAGGCCGTGGAGATTCCCTGGGGCAGGAAAGCTGACGAACTGTGGACGATCTTCGATCGCGTCGTCGAAAGCGTGGAGGAGGGCGAAGAGGTGCTCTTTGACATCACGCACGGGTTCCGCTCGCTGCCGTTTGTGGTGTTTTTGGCCGTCGCCTATCTTCGCGTGGTCAAGAATGTGCGCGTGCGCGGCGTCGTCTACGGCGCGTTCGAGGCTCGCGACGAGGAGGGGCGCGCGCCGGTCTTCGATCTCTCGCCCTTCTTGAGTCTGCTCGATTGGCTGGCAGCAGTTCATCTGTTCGGTCGGAGCGGATCGGCCGCCGATCTCTCTCGATTGCTTCGGGAGATTCAAGCCGAAGCCTGGCGCAAGCATCGGATCGAGTCCTCGCAGAGACCGACCGCGCTTCAGAAGATTGGCGATCGCGTGGATGAGCTGTCGCAAGCCCTTTTGCTCATCCGCCCACTGGAGGTCATGGAGAAGGCCAAACGCGTGAGCGAGGAGTTCACCGATGCCGCGCTGAACGAGGTCGAGCAATGGGCCAAGCCGTTCGCGCTCGTTGCGCCTGCCCTCCGGCGGGAACTCGCGCAATTTGCCGCGCCGCCGGACGTGAAGAATCTCGATGCTCAGCGCCGCATGATCGCGTGGTATGTCGAGCGTGGACTTGCGGTTCAAGCGCTGACGCTTGCGCGGGAGCTACTGGTGACGCACGCCTGCCTGCTCCTTGATCTCGAAAACCCGCTTCAGCGGGAGGCGCGCGAGCGGGCCGAGCACCTGCTCAACTATCTGGCCTGGAGCAAACAGCCGGAAGGGCGGAGACATTCGGACCCGTGGGTGGGCCCTGAGCCGGATGCGGCGGATATGGAGAGATTCCGCGCGTACGCTCAGGCGGACTCGCTCATCGCGCTCTGGAGCACGATCCGCGACGCGCGAAACGATGTGGATCACGCAGGGATGAACGAGCAGCCTTTGAGAGCTGGTGCGCTGGTCGCGCGGGTGAGAGAGATAAGCGAGAAGCTCGATCGCATTTTCGGAGGCGAACACGCGATGACTATCGAACCCGATGTCGTGACGATTGATCTGAGCACGTTTTATTCAGGCACGGCGAAGCTCAGCGACTTGCCCAAATACGAGCGGCGCGCCGTGGAAATGGCCGGAGAAGGCCGTGCTGTTGTTCTGACCGGGCAGGCTCCGATCTGGATGTACTTGCGGATCGCGCACGCTTTGCATGGCAAGGCGCGGCGGCTCATCTACTCCTCGCCGGTGACCGGCGAGGTCACGATTTTCGATCACGATCCGTTTTGAATCCTGGGGAGCGGAAATAACGGCGCGTTAACACCCTGACTCACTGCGCCGTGAGCCGGGATGCTCCATCGGTGCAGACGATCTTGGCGAAGACGCAGGACCTTCCGGATCAACTCCAATCCCTCCTTGGTTCTGGCTCCGACAGTCATTAGCCGCGGGTGAGCGAGAGCGATCCCTCGTTATTGAGATCAGCCCCATTCCGCATGCGAGCCCCCGAAGGGGGCGTTCGAATTTAGCCTAGGGCGAGCGAGAGCGAGCCCTAGGAACGGGAGCCCAACAGTTTCCCCCAAGCCCGCGCACGTGGGCGGCCCATGCGGAAGAAGACGTCGTCCACACGAACGCGGCGTGCGATCGTGCGGATGGGCCGCCCCCTTCGGAGGCTCGAATGATTGTGACGTCGTTATCCCAGGGCTCGCCTGCGGCTCGCCCTGGGCTAGATTCGCACGCCCGCTCCGCGGGCTGTATACGGAAGGTGTTATCTCAAGAGGGTTCGCGTTCGACTTGCCTTGGGCTCTATTCGCACGCCCACTCACGCGGGCTTTCTGGCGGTGGTGATCGGGGCCGTCTTTTTGCCCGAGGGGCCGTCCGGGCGGAAGAAGACCCTTTCCCACTTCCCTTTCTGCGCGAGAGATGAAAAAATCCACCTGCCGCAGGTGCACGGAGCCTGCGCGACATCACGTCATAAGGAGGGAGCGATGATAGGTGGGCGATTTCGAAAACGTTTCGTCACGCTCTTTTTCTTCGCCTTAGCCCTGACGGTTTCGGCTCAAGAGAAGGTCTTGACGCCGGAGCTGATCCTGAGCATTCGATGGATCGTGGATGTGCAACTGTCGCCCGATGGGCGGCAGATCGCCTTTCAGGTCATGCGGGCGCGGCGCGAGGACGAAGGTCCGGGCGCGGCGCTCGGCGAAATCTGGGTGATGCCGACCTCGGGCGGCGAGCCGCGCCGCTTCACCTATAACGACAAGAGCGATCGCGCGCCGCAATGGTCGCCCGACGGACGCTGGATCGCATTCCTCTCGCAGCGCTGGGCTTCGCCGCACACGCAGATTTATCTCCTCCCGGCCGATGGAGGCGAAGCCCGTCCGCTCACGCGCGCCGAGAATTCGGTCCTCATGTTCCGCTGGTCGCCCGATGGCCGGCGCATCGCCTATACCGTCACCGATCCGAAGACGAAAGAAGAGCAGCAGGCCGAGCGCGAAGGGCGAGATTGGATCGTCGCCGATCGCAACTACAAACACGCGCGCCTCTACGTCGTGGATGTGCAAACGGGTGAAACGCATCTGGTCACCCGCAGCGACCTCACCGTGCACGATTTCGATTGGTCGCCCGATGGACGCGAGTTCATCCTGGCGGCCGCCGAGACGCCGCTTGTGGATGATTCCTTCATGCGGGTGAAGCTCATGCGCGTTTCGGCTGAAGGAGGCGAGCCGCGCCTCTTCGTCAAGACCGAAGGCAAGCTCACGCATCCGCGCTGGTCGCCCGATGGCCGATGGATCGCGTGGCTGGGCGCGACCTCGATGGATGATCCTTATGCCGGGAGCGTCTTCGTCGTTCCTTCGGGCGGGGGCGCGCCCGAGAATCTGCTCGCCGGGTACGAGGGCACGGCCATCTGGCTCGGCTGGTTGCCCGGCGCACCGAGCACGATCGTCTTCACGAGCATCGAGCGACAAGCCAACGCCATGTACGCGATCGCGCTGCCCGAGCGTCGGCGCGAGCGGCTCGTGAATCAGCCGATCATCTACGCGTCCGCGCCGAGCTTCAGCCGCGATGGCCGACAGATGGCCATGGCGGCCCATACGCCTGAGCACCCGAACGAAATCTTCTTCGGCCCGGTCGGAAATCGTCCGCTCGCGCGATTGACGACGTTCAACCCTCAGCTCGCCGATGTGCGACTCGGCCAGCAGGAGATCGTCCGCTGGAAGAGCACCGACGGCTGGGAGATCGAAGGCGTCGTGGTCAAACCCGTCGGCTATCAACCGGGCCGGCGGTATCCGCTCATTGTGCAACCGCACGGCGGGCCGGAATCGGCCGATCTCAACGGCTGGCTCGGCACGTACTCGCGCTGGGGACAGATGCTCGCCGGTCGCGGCTTCGTCGTCTTCTATCCCAACTATCGCGGGAGCATCGGGCGGGGCGTGGCCTTCGCCAAAGCCGATCATCGCGACCTCATGGGCCGCGAGTTCGAGGACATGCTGAGTGGCATTGATCATCTCGTGCGCATTGGGCTGGTAGACGGCGAGCGCGTCGGCATCGGCGGCGGGAGCTACGGCGGATACACGTCGGCGTGGGCGGCGACGTTTGCGAGTCATCGGTTCAAGGCCGCCGTTGTCTGGATGGGCATCACCAACTGGTACAGCATGACGGGCACATCGGACATCTTCTGGGAGAATTCGACGGTCCACTGGAACGCCATCATGTACGAGAACTTCGATCTCTACTGGCAGCGCTCGCCGATTGCGCATATCGCCAAAGCGCAAACGCCCGTGCTCCTTATTCACGGCGCGGCCGATCAGCGCGTGCCCATCGGGCAATCGCAGGAACTCTACACGGCGCTCAAGTGGAAGGGCGTGCCCGTCGAATTCGTCACCTATCCGCGCGAAGGTCACGGCGTCAGCGAGCGCGCGCATCAACTGGACTTCATGACCCGCATCATCGGCTGGTTCGAGAAGTATCTGAAAGCGTCGTCTCGGTGAATGCCCTGACTGTGTGTCTGCCCGAGCGCCTGGGCCGCCTGCTTCCCACCGGATGTGAGCCGGGCCGACACGGTCAATCTGCGCGGGGCTCACGGCGGGGAAGGTTCGAGTTTACGCCGTCTTTGCCTTCAGGGGGAATCGCCGCCATAGAGCCGGAAGCGCTTGTGGGGGGCGATTCCCTCGCGACTTCGCCTCGCCCCTGTGCTACACCGATCGCCGATTCAAGCAAAAGGAGGGTCTACGGTCGAGGGCAGAGCGATCATTCGGCAGTCGGCCAAGGTGAACGGTCAAGCGGGATCACCCTTTTCTGATCCCATCACTCGGCGTCGGATGCGAACAGCCCCCGAGGTGATGACGGTGAAAGCGTGTTCCATTTCGTCACCATGGGCGGCGAGGGCCGATGCCACGATCTCCGCCTTACGGTCCGGAGAGATACCCGCCAGCCGGAGAAGAATAACCCCTCTCGCCACTCGCCCTTGGCGAAAGACAAGCTCACCAAAATCCTTGTCCGCAGTGAGCAATATCGCCCCTTCTTGATTGGCCAGGTCAGGACGACATCATCGGAAATCCCCGTCCCCATTTCGGCCACATACCGGACCTGATGGCCGCTGTGGCGCAGCCGCACCAGAATCGGACGGTCCACTCCTTCATCGGCCACAATCTTCACGCTGGCACCTTTAGGGGATAGATCACATCAGCCCGCAACGCCTCGGCCGCAAAAGCCAGAGCCGCGTGAATGGCCTCGCGGGTCAACTGGGGGTGCGCTTCCAGCACATCCTCCACCGTCTCACCCGCCGCCAGCTTCTCTAAAATGAGTTCCACCGTGATCCGGGTTCCGACGATCACCGGTTTGCCCATCATCACCGACGGGTCCGAGACGATCCATTCCTTCCATGTCGCCATCGTTCCCCTCCTTGTTCGCAGGACACGCATTTAGCGTAGCATAACTCAACCTCCGCGACCACGTCGGGCAAGTGAGGGGATGAGCATCCGAGTCGCCGCCATAGAGCCGGAAGTGCTCGTGGGGGGCGATTCCCTCGCGACTCCGCCGCGATGGATTGCTTGGCGAAGGTCCCTTCATCGGCGGGCAATCTTGCCGGCCGTATTTCCGGCGGTACTGATCGGTTCGCCCTTGTGCTACACTGATCGCCGATTCGAGCGCGAGGAGGGTCTATGACCGAGGGCGAAGCGGTCATTCTCGGCGCCTTGCTTCACGACATCGGCAAGTTCGGCGAACGGACGGGAGAGCCGTTGCCGGCGTGGGCCGTCGGCTATCGGCAGGAGGCCCGATACAGCCATGAGCCGTACAGCGCCGTCTTCGTCCAGGAGCATCTCGGTCGCTGGCCGGCGGACGTGACGACGGTGGGCCGTCTCGTCCTCACGCATCATGTCCCGTCACTTCCCGATGAGCTTCTGGTCTCGCTGGCCGATCGGCTCTCCGCCTACGAACGCGCGGAAGCCGAGGGCGACGCCGACGGCGCTCGGGGTCGCGCCGAGACGGCCATCCGCACGGTCTTCTCGCGCTTGTTCGGTCTCGGACCGGAAGCCGCTCGGTATCACGAACTGGTCGAGCTGTCGCTCGAACGTTCGGCCATCTTCCCGCGCCCGGATGCCGTCGGATCCGTCGAAGCTTATCGCGCGTTATGGGCGAAGTTCACGTGCGACGTCATCCATGTGCCACAGGGAGACCTGCGGACGCTCCTCGCGCTCCTGCGGCGGTTCACCTGGGCCATCCCTTCGGATACGCGACGTGATCTCATCCCCGACATCTCGCTCTATCACCATCTGAAGACGACGGCGGCCATCGCCGCCTGCCTGGTTCGAGAAGAACTGAGCGAATCGGACCTGCGGACGCTTCACGGAGCGCTGACCAATCGCTGGCGGAACGCACGGTTGACTCCCGCCGAGGAAGCGCTTCTCACGCGCCCCCTCTGCGCCCTGGTCAAAGGCGACATCTCGGGGACGCAGGATTTCCTCTATCTGCTCACGAGTAGCGGAGCCGCGCGTGGGCTGCGCGGTCGGTCCTTCTATCTGCAACTGCTCACGGAGACGATGGCGGAATGGCTCTTGCGCCGGTTCGATCTGCCACCAACCAATCTGCTCTTTGCCGGCGGCGGACATTTCTATCTCCTGCTGCCCTATCGAGAAGCGAGCGAGCATCTGGATCAGTATCGGCGGCATATCGCGCGCGTGCTCTGGACGGTGCATCGAGGCGATCTCGCGCTGCTCATAGATTCCGTGCCGGTCGCGGCGCTCGACTTTCTGGAGGTGGAGGCTGGAGGCAACGCCTTCGCCGACAAGTGGGGAGAAGTCTCCGTCCGGGTCAACGAGCAGAAGCAGCAGAAATGGCGCGACCTCGGCCTCGAGGCGATGCAGCGCGAGTTGTTCACCCCTCGACAGCGGGGCACGACGGCCGAAGACACGTGTCAGGTCTGTCATAACGAAGGAGCACTCGAGATCGAAGAGGGCGTGCGCAAGTGTCAACATTGTCGTGGATTCGAGGAGCTGGGCCGATGGCTCCGCGATCCGACGCATCTGGTTCTCTTCACCGTACCTGAGGTCGAGCCGCCGGAGCACGGCGATTGGCGCGATGCCCTGCGGGCCTTCGGCGCGGAGGCCCGGCTCGTCCATGAGGGAGAGCGCCTGCCGCCCAAACCCGCGGGAGCGACGGCAGCCCTCGTCTACACGTTCGATTCGACGGATTTCCTGAACGATGAGATTCGCCGTCGCTTCCGCTGGGGCGATCTGCCGGTGAGTTACGATTTTCGCTGGCTGGCCGATGCGACGCCGAGAAAGCGCGGCGCCGGCGGCGAAGAGAACATCGCCGAATTCGCCGACCTCGCCCAGGCCGCCGAGGGCGTGAAGTGGCTCGGCGTGCTGCGCATGGATGTGGACAGCCTGGGCGACGTGTTCAAAAGCGGCCTCGGCGCGCACGCGACGCTGTCGCGCATGAGTACGCTCAGCGAGTCGCTGCGCCTTTATTTCGAGGCCTGGGTGCCGCGTCTCTGTCGCGAGTTCAATCGGTTCGAGCGTGGGGGGAAGGACGCGCTCTATCTCATCTACGCCGGGGGCGACGATCTCTTCGTCGTCGGCGCCTGGAGCGTGCTGCCCGAATTGGCACGGCGCATTCGCGAGGATTTCCGCCGGTTCATCGGCGGCGATCACGTCACGCTCTCGGGCGGCATCGCCATCGAGCACCAGAAATTCCCCCTCTATCAACTGGCCGCCAGTGCCCGACACGCTCTTGACGATCAGGCGAAGGAGTTTCAGCGTCCCTCCGGGCGCGCCAAGGATGCGATCGGTTTTCTGCAGACGGCGCTGGGATGGGAGGACTTCGAGCATCTCGCGGAGTGGAAAGAGAGGCTTCTGGAGATGCTCGCGCCCACGACGGATGAGCCGGCTTTGCCGCGCGCCTTCCTCATGCGGCTTCTGGAGATTCACGCGCTCTATGTCGAAAATCGCGCCCGCTGGCGACGAGCCCAGCGACGACGCGAGATCACGCGCGAGCAGATGGAAGAGCTGATCCATTACGACAAGTGGCAATGGCGATTGGTCTATCACCTCAGCCGTTTCGGTGAGCGATACCCCGCTCACAAAGAAACGATTGAAAGCCTCCAGCAGGCGCTCGTGCAACCAAGCGGATTCATCGCCCGACTGCACGTCCTCGCCCGCTGGACGGAACTCCTGACCAGGGAGGGATGAGCTATGACGCGAGGCAATCCATCGCGACACGATCGTCCATCATCATCGCCGACGGGAATGCCGTCTCCCGATGAGGTCCGACGGGCCATTCGCGAAGGCGGTCGCGCGCTCGTCGAGCTCGCCGAGCGGCTCGGCCCGCAACTCCATCGTGGAGGCCTCACGACGAGCCAGATCCGCAACATCTACGGGATGGTCAAGCAAATGGAGATGCGCGGCTTCGACGCCAACGAGTTCGTCCTGCTCAAGCCCAAGCTCGCCTATGCGGCCGCTCGCGCCAACGAACGGGGAGCGCGGGATCTGAAGAAGGTGTTGACTTGGGCCATAGACGAAGTCGGCGCCGATGCCGCGAAATTCGCCCGCTTCGTGGATTTCTTCGAGGCCATCCTGGCTTACCACCGGGCGGCCGGCGGACGATGAAAGGAGGAACCCCCATGCCGAATCTCCTGCTTCGAGGAAAGGTCATCATCACCGGCGAGATTGAGGCCCTCACGGGCTTGCACATCGGCGGCGCGGCGGCCGGATTGGACATCGGCGGCATTGACAATCCCATCATCCGCCATCCGGTGACGCGAGAACCCTACATTCCCGGCTCCTCACTGCGCGGCAAGATGCGGTCGCTTCTGGATCGGCATTTCGGAAAAGAAGCGAACCATTCCATCCAGCGGCGCGAGCCCGTCGTCCGCGTGCACGTCTGCGAGAACGAAACGGAATATGCGGCGTGTCCCGTCTGCCAGATCTTCGGCGTGACGCCGGGCGAGCGCGAACGGCGCGGCTGGACGAACCTGAAGCCCGCGCGCTTGATCGTGCGCGATGTCTATCTGGCACGGGATCACGAGGCGACCGAGCGCTTGCGTCGCGCCAAGACCGATCTCCCGTTCACCGAAGTGAAATGGGAAGCCGCCATTGATCGGATCACGGCCGCAGCCGTCCCACGTCAAAACGAGCGCGTGCCCGCCGGAGCCGTCTTCGCCCCCTTCGAGCTGGTCTACAGCCTCTACGATCTGAACGGCAGCGGGAGCGACAGCGACATCCAGTGGCTGCGCTACGTCTTCAAGGCGATGGAGCTTTTGGAGGACGATTATCTCGGCGGCTACGGCTCGCGCGGAGCGGGGAAGATCAAGTTCCAGAAGATCACGGTCGTCTTCAAGCCGCGCCGTTACTATGAGGGAGAAGGCGATCTCGTGACGCTTGCCCAGGGAGTTGACGAGGTGCGCCAGCTTCCTCCGGAAGGCTACGCCGATCGCCTGCAAGCGTTGATCCGGGAGGGGGGATGACCATGCCCGCGTTCGCGACCTATCGGCTGCGCTTCCGCTCGCCGCTTCACATCGGCGAGCGGGGCGTGGGGCTGGAAGTGACGCGCACGCACGTTCCCGCCGATACGCTCTTCGGCGCGATCTGTTCGGCCTGGCACGAGCTGTACGGCGTCGCGGCGCTTCAGCGCGATGTGCTCGATTGGTTCACCGAAGGCGACGTCGGCGCGGAGCCCTTCTTCCTCACCTCGGCGTTCCCCTTTGCCGGAGATGTGCGCTTTTTCCCGAAGCCGATCGGGCGACTCGCCGGCGTGACGATCGCCGAGGGCGACGAGAAAGCCTTCAAACGCGTCCGCTTCGTCTCCGAACGCATCTTCGCCGCGATCATAAACGGCGAGCCCCTCGTGTTCCGAAAGTCGTCGTGCATCACCGGCGAGACCGTGTGGGTGACCGAAGAGGAGATGGCGCATCTCGCCGAATGGACCGATGACACGAGCGGCGACATCGTGCTCTGGAGGACGGCGGTCGTGCCGCGCGTGACGCTCGATCGCCTGACGGCGGCGTCGGAGATCTGGCATTTCGGTGAGGTTCTTTTCGCCGACCGGGTCGGACTCTGGTTCGCCGTCGAGTTCAATCGCGATCACGGCCACGAGTTGCCGCGACGATTCGATGCCGTCCTGCGCGCGCTCGGCGATATGGGCCTGGGCGGCGAGCGCGGTGCCGGGCGCGGATCGTTCGCGGTCGAGGGGCCGAGCCAAGAGCCGTTGCCCCACGCGGCGGGAGCCGCGCGTTTCGTCACGCTCTCGCCGCTCGGCCCCAAGGATGTCACCGAGTTGGGTCGGCTGACGGGCGAGGGAGCCGCCTATGAGCTGATGCCGCGTCGCGGCTGGGTGACGTCGCCACAAGCGGCTAACCTCCGGCGCAAGACCGTCTGGATGTTTGCCGAAGGGTCCGTGTTCGCCGTCGCGCCCACGCCGCGCGCCGGACGACTCGTCAACGTGAAGCCCGACGCGTGTCCCCACGACGTCTGGCGCTATGGGTATGCTTTTCCTGTGGGCGTGCGGTAGCGCGCGTATGCCGGATGGCGTAGAATCCCACATCGGAAGCCGATAGCTCATCGCAAGGGGAAAGAGCTATGGAGTTCACGAGAATCACCGTTGATCCCAATCAGATGGGGGGAGTCCCCTGCATTCGCGGATTGCGCATTCCGGTGGCGACGATCGTCTCCATGGTGGCCGAGGGGATGACGGAACGAGAAATCCTCGATGCATTCCCTGACCTGGAGCCCGAAGACATTCGCCAAGCATTGCATTACGCCGCTGAGGCGGTGCGCGAGCGACACCTTCCCTTGATCACGGCACCATGAGGTTCCTCGTTGACAACGCGCTCTCTCCATTCGTCGCTCACGGATTGCGACAGGCCGGGCACGACGCCGTCCACGTCCGCGAATATGGTTTACAGCGGGCCAGCGATGCGGAGATCTTTCAGCGGGCTGTTGCCGAAGGACGCATCCTGATCTCTGCCGATACCGATTTTGGAGTGTTGCTCGCTTCGTGGAAAGGGTCTATGCCGTCGCTTATTTTGTTCCGAAAAGGGACGGAGAGGCGCCCCGATCGACAACTCGCCCTTTTGTTGGCGAATCTCCCTGCTCTGGAACAGCCACTGGAGCAGGGGAGCATCGTCGTCTTTGAAGAAGGGCGCATTCGAATTCGATTTTTGCCCGTGGGAGGTGAGGCGCGATGACGACCCCTTACCGGCTTGTTTGCCTCAGCCCCGTTCACGTCGGGGCGGGACGGCAATACGGAAGATTCGACGGCGCGTATCACGACGGGCGCTGGTACATGATAGATCTCGACCGCGTGCTGGCGCGTGGCGGGGAGGCGAATGCGCTCGCGCGAGCCATGGGTGAGCGCGCGTTCACCTGGTCGGCCTGGCTCAACGAGAGAGGGATCGCGCCCTCGGACGTGGCCGCTTATGACCTGCCGTGCCCGCAGGACCCCGCAGACGCTCCCATCCGCGAAGCTCTGAAGGACGCGCACGGGCGGCCTTATCTGCCGGGCAGCTCGATCAAAGGTGCCATCCGCACGGCCATTCTCTGGCGCTTGATGAGTGATGAGCCCGATCGTCGGCAGTTCGCCGCGCGCTATGTGCTGCTCTGTTTGAAGGCGTCCGAGGTGCTGACGGCTTTGAGAGAGCGCCAGGCGTTCGATCGCCCTGACGAACATCGCGCCGTGCTCGCCCGGATCTTCGGTGTCAACGAGGATGAAGCCGAGGCGTTGCGGCAAACGCTCTATCGGGTGCTGAACGTCGAGGAACGTCGGTTGGCACGCGAGGCGCACGCCTTTCGGCGGAGATTGGAGCAATTGAGCCGCAGCCGCGAATGGCTCGGCCAGCCGGTCGAACGCGCCATGCTCGGGCGAGATCCGAACCACGATCTTCTGCGCGCGCTTCAGGTGAGCGACAGCCGTCCCGTCGGGCGCGACCGATTGGCCATCGGCCTCGTCTGGACGTACACGCTGCGCGGCCATCGGCTCATCGAAAAGCGGGAGCAAGAAGGCGAATACAAGATCTTCGTCGAGTGGCTCCGGCCCGAGACCGCGCTCGCCTTCGATCTCCGCACCGATGACTTCCTCTTCACCGAACGCGCCGAGCGCGAGATACATTTTCGAGGGCCGAGAGAGCAGGCGCTGCGCGAACTGGCGCGCACCTGCAACGCCTATGCCCGCGCCGTCATCGAGGCGGAGAGAGGTTTCTTCGAGCAGTACGACCTGCGCCCGATCGCGGAGTTTTACGCCGAGCTGGGGGCGATGCTCGACGGGCTGTCGGACGGCGCGTTTTTGCTCAACATCGGCTGGGGGGGCGGCTGGGAGGTGAAAACCATCGGCGACCTCTTGCGGCGGGTGCTCTCGCCGGAGGAATTCGCCGAGCTGCGCCGGCGGTATCGCCTGGGCGAAGATCCGAGGACGCATCGGATAGACGTCAACGCCCCGTTCCCCCACACGCGGCGCATCGGCTATGAGGGCGGCGCGCCCATGTATCCGTTGGGATGGGTGAGAGGAGAACCGGGAGGTGACCCGGGATGAGCACAACGGCTTTTCGGAGCGCGCGTGAGTTATCGCTCCCTCAAACGATGGAAACACAAGTGCCCAGGATGGGGGGCAATAAACGCGAGGGGAATTCCGCTCCTCACAAGTTCCTTCGAGGAGAACGCAACGAGCTATGGTAAAACGACGCATGAGATCGCAAAACGCTCGCCACATCTTCGTGGCCGTGACGGGACAGACGCCGCAGATCGTCACCGAGACGCTCTATGCGCTCATGGTCGAGCGGCACATCCCCATCTCGGAAGTATTCGTCATCACCACCCGCGTCGGCGCCGAACGCATTCGACGCGATCTGCTCGATCCGGCGCAGGGGCAGTTCTTCGCCTTCTGCCGCGAGTACGGCTTCGATCCGCGGGCCATCCGCTTCGACGAGGCGCACATTCTGACAATCACCCGAACCTCGCCGCGCCATCGTCGGACAAACCAAGCGGTCTCCGCCTCACACGGGGGCATCGAACTGGATGACATTCGCACGGTGGAGGACAATCGCTGCCTGGCCGAACAACTGCTCGGCATCATCCAACAGCTCACCGACGATCCGCGCACGGTCGTGCACGGTTCGATCGCCGGCGGTCGCAAGACGATGTCGGCCTATATGCTTCTGGCTTTCACGCTCTACGGGCGAGAGCAGGATCGGCTCTATCACGTGCTCGTGCCCGAGCCGTTCGAGCACAACCCGCAGTTCTTCTTCCCTCCGCGACGGGAACGCTGGATCGGGGTCGGCATCGGGCCGGCCGTGTCCACGCGCGAAGCCCGCATTGATCTGGCCGAGATTCCGTTTGTGCGCTTGCGCTCGTGGGTCCTCAAGGAGAAGAAGTTGCGCCGGACCATCGAGGAGCAGATTCGCGTGGTGCAGCGCGAGCTGAACCGCGAGGCCGAGAAGTGGGAGACGCTCGTCATTGACTATTCGACGCGGCAGGTGCACTTCGGCGATCGCCTGTTGCCCGTGCGCGGCGTGAGGCTCGCGCTGCTCGTCTACTTCGCCGAGCGCCGCGCCGCCCACCCGCAGCATGCGAGCGGTTCCGCCAGGCTTCCGGAGTGCCCCCAGTGCTTCCAGGAGTACAGCGAGTTCGACGTCGAGTCCTATCGTGAGCTGTGCCGGGCGTTCGCTCCTCCCACGAGCGGCGCGGCGACGGCCAAACAGAGCGAGCGATTCGATCAGGACCTCTTCCTCTCCTACCGCGCCAAGCTCAATCGCGTGCTCCGGCAGGGGGGCTTCCCCGACGAATTGCAGATCGTCAACATCACGCCGACGCGACGCGGTGCGCGCTATGGGGTGCGGCTCGATCCCCGCCGCATTCACCTGGTGGGAAGCCCGCAGACGCCCGGGTGAGCCGAACGCGCGGTCTTCACATCGTGGCTGATCTCGCCGCGCTGTTTGACAATTCGCCCGAGGACTCGCGCAGCCCTGGACACGCATCGTCAGGCGGAAGCCTTGCCGTCAAGATGGCCCCCTCTTGTGCGAGAGCACGTTCAGCCGTAAGCTAGGGGCCATGATGATGAAAACGATGGACATCACAAGGGTTCGGATCTCTCGCCATGCGGCCCGGCGGTTGGCCCAGCGGGGGATCTCTCTTGAGGATGTGAACATCGTGCTGCGGCTGGGGCAGCGGCTCCACCGCACGGGGGCGACCTTCTACTTCTTCGGACGGCGTCAGATTCCGCGCGGCCTGGAGCGCCAGTTGGAGCGCCTGGTGGGGACGACGCTCATCGTCGCCGACGGTCGGCTCATCACGGCTTATCGCAACAAGCACGCCATCGCTACGATCAAGAAGAAGCCCAAGCGTCGCGCGAAGCTCCCGCCGCATCCGGTGCCGGTTCTCTCGGCCTGCGCGCCAATGGCTGACGATCAGCACCTTTGGGGATTCTGCGCCTGAAGCTGCAGCCTGAACAGCCGGCCGAGGGGCCTGGCCTTGATCCGGCCCCTCGTGCCGGCTCGCGGAGGCGCGATGAGTTCGCTGTATCTGGTGGAACAAGGACTGCTCGTTCGACAAGACGGTGAGCGCCTGGTCCTCTATCGCGAGAAGGTGCCGATCGCCGAGGTTCCGCTTCTGAAGATCGAGCGGGTCATCGTCTTCGGTCATGTCCATGTGACGACCGGGGCGATCTCGGCTCTCCTGCGGCACGGCATTGATACGGCCTTTTTCTCCTGGCATGGGCGGCTCAAAGGCCGCCTGGTCGCGGTGGAATCGAAGAACATCCCGCTGCGCTTGAAGCAGTACGAACGGGCTCGCGACGAAGCCTTCGCCAGCGAGCTGGCCCGCCGGATCGTGCGAGCGAAGGTGCAGTCTGGCCTGCGCGTGATCGCTCGCTATCGGCGCAACCATCCCGAATGGTCAGCCGACGAAGCCGTCGCGGAGCTGGAGCGCACGCTCGCGGCTCTTGAGCGACCGCAGCCGCTGGCCACCCTTCGCGGTCTGGAAGGGCAGGCCGCCGCCGTGTATTTTCAGGCCTACGGGAGCATGTTCCGTCGCTCCCTTCGCTTCCACAAGCGCTCGCGCCGTCCGCCTCAGGATCCGGTCAATGCCGCCCTCTCCCTCGGCTACGCTCTGCTCTTCAATGAGGCGTTGGCGATCGTCTCCGCCGTGGGCTTTGATCCGTACCTCGGATTCCTCCACGCTCCCGAGTACGGACGGTGCAGCCTGGCGCTCGACCTGATGGAGGAGTTCCGCGCCGCCACGATTGATCGGCTTGTGCTGACGCTCTTCAATACCGAGGCCCTGTCGCCCCAGCATTTCACCGCCACCGAGAGCGGCGGCATCTGGTTCACGCCGGAAGCGAAGAAGCACTTCCTCCGCCAGTACGAGGACATGATGCAGC
>JBEPZV010000002.1:0-210908 GCA_041640655.1 bacterium | reverse complement strand
TCGCCAATCGAAGGCCTTCTTCGTCAATGAGGCTCGCGTGTTCGATGGAATCCACCCCGGCGCGGATCGCGGCCTTGATGCCCTCAGCGCCATGCGCGTGGGCGGCGACTTTTCGACCCAGCTTGTGCGCTTCTTCGACGATCGCCTGAAGCTCCTCGAATGTGTACTGCTGAGTCCCCGGATGATCGCCTTTGGAGAGGACGCCGCCGGTGGCGCACACCTTGATGAGATCGGCTCCGTACTTGACGACCTCGCGCACCTTGGCGCGGGCGGCCCAGGGACCATCGGCGACCGCTTCGGCTTTATGTTTGAATTCGGGGGCGAGCAGATTGTTGTCGCAATGCCCGCCGGTGATGCCCAGGGCCGGGCCGGAGACGAGCATGCGTGGGCCGGGCACATCGCCCTCGACGATCGCATCGCGAAGGGCGACATCTGCGTAGCCGGAAGCCCCCAGGTTGCGCACGGTCGTGAATCCCGCTTGAAGCGTCCGCCACGCGTTGGCGGCACCGTGAAGCGCCTCGCGAGGCACGGAGACGCTCAAGGCCCGATACCCCGCATGCTCAGGATTCGCCGTCAGATGCACGTGCATATCAATGAGCCCGGGCAGCACCGTCAGGCGGTCGAGATCCAGCACGGGCGTCCCACGGGGAGCATGCGCGAGCACGACCTCAGTCGGGCCCACTTCCTTAATGCGATCCCCCTCGATGAGGAGCGCGTGATTCGGGAGCAGGCGTCCTTGTCGGACATCCAAGAGCGCGCCGGCCTTGAGGACAAGGAATGCGGGACCGGGCGCTGGTGCCGACGGCGCGCCCCCATTCGCGACGGTCGAGAAGATCACGAGCGGAAGCAGCAGAAGAGATCTCACGTCTCTCATCCCTCTCCCTCCCGATGAATGTCGTCGGAGAAGTAGCACACCTGTGCGCTCATTAGCAAGCGCGCCTCCAGGCACGCCGCGCGGATATTGACATCCCAAGACGGGCGTATTATAAGAGAGCTTCTACAGTTGCCCAGAGGGCAAGGCGTGGCGAGCGTTGAGATGGTGGAAAGGTGCGTGCGTGCCGTTCTCAAGAGAGAGGTTTCATCTGGCAGTGAGATGAGATTCACCGTGGGGCACTCATTCCATCATGTGCCAACGTGGTGAGCAGATTCGCCGGGGTCCGTGTGCATGGGGGCGAGCGAACGGCTGTTTCACGGGCGAAGTGCTCCTTGTTTCCCGTGAGTTCAAAAGGCTCTCGGTTGTGATCCCGTGCAGTCATCACGGCGGTCGTCTGAGAGGATTCGGTGACCGACTCTTCAATTCGGGGGGTGGATTATGAAGACATCGCCGCCTTCGACCGTCGAGCGGGAGGCGCCGGCTGTCGAGAAAGGTGCCGACTCCACGCCGCTCACGGAGATGGTCAATAAGATGCGGCGTCGTCTGGTCTGGACCTCCGTGTGGGGCTTCCTGGCCACCAATTTCCTCATGTTCCTGCGCTTCTTCTTCCCCCGGGCGCTCTTTGAACCGAGCCCCGTCTTTCGGATCGGCTATCCTTCGGATTTCAGCCTGGGCGTGGATACGCGATTTCAGGATCAATATCGCATCTGGGTGGTGCGCACGACGGATCGGCTCTTTGTGATCTACGCCCGCTGCACGCACCTCGGGTGCACGCCCATGTGGAGCCCGAGCGAGAATAAGTTCAAGTGCCCCTGCCACGGGAGCGGGTACGACATGGAGGGGATCAACTTCGAGGGGCCGGCGCCGCGCCCGATGGATCGCGCGAAAGTCGAATTGGATGCCGAAGGGCAGATCGTCGTGGATGTGAGCCGGCTCTACACCTATAAGGAGTTCAACGAGCCGGGCGCGTACATCCCGGTGTGAACGCGCGATCGCCTGACCAGGGGAGGAGAGTATGGAGCGCGAGAAAGGGAATCGTGGAGGCGTCGGGGTCCTGGAACGAGTCCGGGAGGAGGCGCAGCATCTGAGGGTGCGGGTCCGGGAGGAGCTGGAGGAGCTGAAGCAGGATCTCCGAGAGCCGCAGCGGACGCAATTGTGGAAGTCCATCTTTCGCGTCCCGCACGAGCGCACGACGCCGCGCAATCGCGCCATCGCCGTCCTGGCCAACGTCTTCCTGCATCTGCATCCGGCGCGGATCAATCGCGATGCCGTCCGCTACAGCTACACCTGGGGTATGGGGGGGATCTCTTTCTATCTCTTCATCGTGCTCACCTTCACCGGGGTCCTGCTCATGTTCTACTATCACCCGACGAAGGTTCAAGCGTTTCGCGACATCCTCTATTTGGAGCACGATGTGCCGTTTGGGCGGCTGCTGCGCAATATGCATCGGTGGGCGGCGCATCTGATGGTCATCACGGTCTGGCTCCACATGTTCCGCGTCGTGCTCACGGGCTCGTATAAGCGGCCGCGCGAGTTCAATTGGTGCGTGGGCGTGATCCTGCTCGTGCTGACCTTGCTCTTGAGCTTCACGGGGTATCTCTTGCCGGACGATCAATTGGGGTTCTGGGCGGTGACGGTGGGGACGAACATGGCGCGCGCGACGCCGCTCATCGGCCATGAGGGACCGTTCGGTCCCCAATTAGGGATGACGCCGTATAATGATGTGCGCTTCGCGCTGCTGGGCGGCTCGATCGTGGACTCGAATGCGCTCTTGCGGGCCTATATCTGGCATTGCATCGCGCTGCCGCTTCTGGCGGCCATCTTCATGGGCGTGCACTTCTGGCGCGTGCGCAAGGACGGAGGGATCTCCGGTCCCGCTCCGGTGATGCTCGAATCGGAGATGCGGCCGGTGCGCAAGGTTTGACGCCGATGGGAGGGCGCTATGGATTGGTATCAACTGTGGCAGATCATCTCCGCGCCGGACAACGTCCCGATCGTGGGGCTGCTCGTCATCGTCCCGTTCTATACGTGGTATGGACTGCGACAGGCGCGGGCGAACGATCGGCTCATTCAGGAGCTGGAGGCCAATCCCGAGCTGGCCAAGACGCATCATCGCAAGACGTTCCCGTATAAGCCTGGGTGGCCGACGGAGGTGCATGTCTGGCCGTATCTGCTGCGCATCGAGTTTCTGGCGGCGATCATCGTGACGGCGTTGCTGATGGTCTGGTCGCTCACGCTGGATGCGCCGCTGGAGGAGCCGGCCAATCCCAATCTCACGCCGAATCCCTCGAAAGCCCCGTGGTACTTCGTCGGCTTGCAGGAGATGCTCGTCTATTTCGATCCGTGGTTCGCCGGCGTCGTCTTGCCGACGCTCATCATCCTCGGGCTGATGGCCTTCCCCTATGTGGATGAGAACCCCTTGGGCAACGGCTACTATACGTGGCGGCAGCGGACGGTCGCCATCGGCGCGTTCCTCATCGGCTTTTACCTCTGGATCGCGTTGATCATCGTGGGCACGTTGATGCGAGGGCCGGGATGGATGCTCTTCTGGCCGGGACAGACGTGGGATCACACGCGCTTGGTCTACGAGGTGAATCGGAATCTGCCGGACATCTTCGGGATCACGAGCGATTGGGGGAAGGGGATTTTCGGCCTCTTCGCCGTCTTGCTCTTTTATCTGGTCTCCGGTTTCGGCATTCACAAATTGGTGACGCGCTCGCCGCTCAATCGCAAGATCTATGAGCGGACGAGCCTCATTCAGTACCTGGTCTTCCAATTCTTCGCCATCACGATTCTGGTCGGCCTTCCGGCGAAGATCCTGCTGCGACTTCTGTTCCGGATCAAGTATGTGTGGATCACGCCGTGGTTCAACATCTGAGGGGGAAGGGGCGTCATGGAGAGGGAGGTCGTCGAGGTGGAGAATCAGATGGGCGTCGAGGAGCCTGATCCGATCACGAGCCGCTCGATGAGCGGTCCCCTGTTGATCGCCTCGCTGGTGCTCATCGGTACGCTCATCTGGGCGCTCTACGATGAGGTGTACGGGCGGCGCCCGTGGAAGGCGATGCAGCGGGAGTTCGTGGAGCGATATACGGCCTATTTGAAGCGGATCAGACCGCGGCAGGCGGCGACTGAGGCGGCGCTCAAGCAATCGCCCGAGTACAAGAAGCTCGAGCAGGAATTGGTGGCTGCCCGACAGGCCGTCGCCCCGCGCGTGCAGGAGATCGATCGGGAATTGGCGGAGATCGAACGGCAGTTGGAGGCCATTCGACCGGTCTTCCAGGATGCGCGCGCCAAGATCGGAGCCTTGACCTACGAATGGGAGGTGGCGACGAGCGAGCGCGCCAAGGCGCGCAAGATGCGCGAGATCGAAGAGGCGAAGCGGGGGCCGTTCCGCGTGCGACTGATCGCCGCCGATGGGGAGGGGAGGAATGCGGAATGGCGCTTGACCTTCGACGAGTTGCAACGCCGATTCCTGGGGCTGCAGGAGCGCAAGGCGCAGCTCGTCTCCGAGCGGGCGCGGTTGCTGGAACCCGTTGTGGAGATCGAGCGGAAGATGAATCAGTATCTGCAGGACCACCTCGTCGGCCTCGACCAGAAGCAAATTGATGGCCTGATCCGCAAGATGGAGACCTTCAGGATCGAGTTGAAGCAGATCCATGTCCCGGATGGGGATCTCGTGGATCGCTGCATCTCGTGCCACGTGGGGATCCTGGAGCCGCTGCCGCTGACGGAACAGATCATGGGGCGGAAGGCCTTCGTCAGCCATCCGAATCCCCGGCTGTTGCGGATTCACAATCCCGAGCGGTTCGGCTGCTCGCCCTGTCACGGCGGGAATGGGCGCGCCACCACGAGCGTCGTCAAGGCGCATGGGTTGAACAAGCATTGGCTCTGGCCGCTCTATCGGCCGGAGAATTACGAGGCCGGTTGCGTGCAGTGCCATTTCCGAGATCGCGTCCTGGAGGGGGCGGAGATCTTCAATCTCGGGCGCGATCTCTACGAGTTGAAGGGATGCGTCGGCTGCCACCGCTACGAGGGCTATGATCGGGAGACCGATGCCTTGGCCGAGGTTCGAAAGACGATCCGGCAGTTGAACTTGGAGCGCGCGGAGAACGAGCGCGAGATTCGGCGCACGCTGCGCGCGGCCGATCAGGCGACCGATGATCGCGAGGCGCGCCGGCTCTATGCCCTGGCCGAGAGCCTGCGCGTCAAAAATAGTCAGATCGCCGATCGGTTGGAGCAGTTGGAGCTGCAGGCCAAGTATCTCATGCAGGATCAGAAGAAGGTCGGGCCGAATCTGAAGGAGATCCGCCTGAAGGTGCGCAAGGAGTGGATCCCCGTCTGGATCGAGAATCCGCACGCCTTCCGCCCGACGACGAAGATGCCGCGATTCCGATTGACGAAGGAGGAGGTCCAGGCGATCTCGGCCTATCTCTGGCAGACGGCCTTGCGCGATCCCGTGCCCGCGCAACCTCCGGGCGATCCGGTTCGAGGCCGCGAGTTGTTCGAGACGCGCGGATGCTTGGCCTGTCATGCGATCGGTGAAGGGGCGCAAGCCATTGGCGGGACATTCGCCGCGAATCTCTCGCGCGTCGGGGAGAAGGTCAACTACGATTACCTCGTGCGCTGGATTCATAATCCGCGCGAGCGCGCGCGTCCCTACTGCCCGAACGAGCGTCGGGACATCGGGCCGGAGGATTACGCGAAGAAGGGCTTGCCCTTCCGCTTCGATCTCAATCACTCGAAGTGTCCCAGTTGCGGCTCCGAGATGCAGGTGCAGCAGATGACCGTCATGCCGAGCCTGCGCCTGTCCTGGCAGGAGGCGCGCGATATCGCCAGCTTCCTGATGACGCAGCGGCGTCCGGGTGTCTCCTATCCGCCGGCCCCCTTCATGGATGATCCGAAGCTGAAGGCGCGCGGGGCGCAGCTCATCCGCCGCTATGGATGCGCCGGATGTCACGAGATCAGCGGGTTCGAGGAGGAGCCGAAGATCGGGACGGAGCTGACGCGCGAAGGGAGCAAGCCGCTGGAGCAACTCGACTTCGGGCTTCTGGCTCGCGAGGCGAAGCGTCAGGGGTGGTACAACCACAAGGGCTTCATCGAGAATAAGCTGCGGCAGCCTGACCTCTACGATCGCGGCAAGCTGAAGGCCCCTGAGGATCGGCTCCGTATGCCGAATCCGAATCTCACCGAGGAGGAGATTCGAGCGCTGACGACCTTCTTGCTCGGGAGCGTCAACGCCACACTGCCGCCGAGTTACTACTACACGCCCGATGATCAGCGGAAGGATATTCAGGAGGGCTGGTGGATCATCAAGAAGTACAACTGCATGGGCTGCCATACGATCCTGCCGGGACAGCGCTCGGTCTTGAGCCAGCTCCCTCGGTATCAGGATCCGGATTGGAAGGACCAGTTGCCGCCGAGCTTGATCGGCGAGGGAGCGCGGGTGCGCCCCGATTGGTTGGCGCGATTCCTGGAGAATCCGGCGCTCAGCGAGACGAATCTGGAACGCAACGGCGTGCGCGAGTACCTGAAGGTTCGGATGCCGACCTTCTTCTTCTCGCCCAACGAGATTCGGATCCTCGTGCGGTTCTTCGAGGCGCTGTCGGCGCAGGCGCAGCCGTATATCGAGCCGAAGCTCGAGCCGATCACGGAGACCGAGCGCGCTCTGGCGCGGCAGCTCTTCACCTCGCCCGCGGCTCCATGCTTGCGCTGCCACATGACCGGAGATCCCGCGCACGATCAGCGGGCGACGGCGCCGAATTTCCTGATCGCGCGCGAGCGCTTGAAGCCCGGGTGGACGGCGCGCTGGATGATCGATCCTCAAGCCATCAGTCCAGGCACAGCCATGCCCTCGGGACTCTTCCGTCGCGAGGGGGATCGCTGGGTCTTCGCCGGGCCCTTGCCGGAAGCGTTCCGGACCTATCCGGGGGATCACGTGGATCTGCTGGTGCGCTACATGTTTCAGCTGACGGCTGAGGAACAACGGCGCCTGCTGGCGGCCACGCGGCTGACGGTGCGCGCTCGTCCACCGACTGTGAGCATGGCCTCCGACCGCTCGCGAGGCCGAAAGGGGGGAACGTGAGTGATCTCATGACAGGAGGGGAGTGCGATGAAGACCTGGAGACTCTCAGCTCTCGCTTTGATCCTTGCTCTCGCCGCACTGAGCCTGCAGTGCGGGAAGAAGGAAGAAGTGAGCGAAGCGCCCAAAGAAGAAGCGGCGCCCACGACGACCTATCAGCCGACCGGCGACGAGGGAGCGATCGTCGGCGTCGTGAACTTCACGGGACAGCCACCTCAGCGACGCCGCATCCAAATGGATGCCGATCCGGTTTGCGCGCAGAAGAATCCCAATGCGCTCTCGGAGGAGGTCATCGTCAATAACGGGAAGTTGCAGAACGTCTTCGTCTACGTCAAGAGCGGATTGGAGAAGTACTCCTTCCCCGTGCCTGCGGAGGAAGTCGTGCTCGACCAGAACGGGTGCATGTATCGTCCGCACGTGCTGGGCGTCATGGCCAATCAGAATGTGAAGATCATCACGAGCGATCCGACCAATCACAATATCCATCCGACGCCGAAGAACAATCCCGAGTGGAATGTGAACCAGCCACCGGGATCGGATCCGATCATTCGCTCCTTCCCGCGCCCGGAGGTGATGATCCCGGTCAAGTGCAATCAGCATCCGTGGATGCGGGCCTACATCGGCGTCCTGCGCCATCCGTTCCATGCCGTGAGCAAGGAGGATGGGAGCTTCGAGATCAAGGGCTTGCCGCCGGGCGAATACGAGATCGAAGCCTGGCACGAGCGATATGGAGCGCAAGTGGCGAAGGTAACCGTGGGAGCGAAAGAGACGAAACAGATTGAGTTCACTTACGCGGCGGGGCAAGCCTATCGTCCGGGATCGCTGCGCCTGATGCCGGCGCTCGTGTTGCCCTGCTGTGAGAAAGGGATGGGGCACGCGAGCATCTCGAAGCGGTGAGGAGAAAGGCGAGGAAGAGTTTCGATCCCGCCAAGCGGGAGGGTTGAGCGCGCCCTCCCGCGAGATGTTTTTTCTTTTGCTGAGGATCGCCTCATGAGGGGAGAACATGTGGTTCATCGGCTCGCTCTGGTGACGGTGGGGGCGACGTTTCTCCTCATCGTCCTCGGAGCTCTGGTGACAAGCAACGAGGCAGGTGATTCCGTGCCGGATTGGCCGACGGCTTTCGGACGCTGGCTGCCGCTGGATCACATCGTCGGGAACGTCGTCTATGAATACACGCATCGCGTCGTGGCGGCGACGGTGGCGCTGATGACGCTCTGGCTGAACGTGATGCTGTGGCGCAGGGAAGAGCGGTCATGGGTTCGCGGGCTGGGACTCATGGCGCTATTGGCCGTTCTCGGACAGGCGTTGCTCGGCGGTGCGCGCGTCCTCTTTCTGGAGCATCGGTTCGCGCTGGCCTTAATGCATGCCTTCATGGCGCAGTTCTTCTTCGGCCTCACGGTGAGCGTGGCGGTGGTCACCTCGCCGGGATGGCGGCGATGGGAAGCTCATGCGAGAACGGTCTATCTGCCGGCTTCTCTCCCGAAGCTGTGCGGCGCGGCGGTCGTCGGGTTGTTCGTTCAACTCCTTCTGGGGGCGGGATTTCGTCATCGCGGGTTGGGGATCCTCCCGCACATCCTCGGAGCCATCGTGGTGAGTGGTGCAGTCCTTGGCGTCGTCTGGGCCGTGCGGAGGGCGGTGCGCGCCCCCGAAGCCCCGAGTGAGGTTCGAGCACTCGCCCGTCGGGCGCTCTGGGCCGCGGGCCTTCTCATCGCGCAAATCGCTCTGGGGATCGCGGCCTATTTCGCGCGTCGCGCTTCGCGGTTCGATCCGCAACCGCTTGAGCCGATGATCTCGCTCACTGTCGCGCACGTGGCGGGTGGGGCCGCGCTTCTGGCTGTCGCCCTCATCCTCACGTGGTGGACATTTGGGCTGAGCGAACGGGCGCGCGCGGAGGTCGCGCCTCGACCGGCGGAGAGAGTTCTCTGATGCGCGCGCGCGGGATCCAGCTTTGGAGCATTCGCGAAACGTTGGGACGACATCGCGGGCTGGCCACAGCCTGGGCGTATGTCGAGCTGACCAAGCCCGACATCACGCTGCTTGTCGTCATCACCGCGGCGGCCGCCTTCTGGCTCGGATCAGGTCATCCGGTGGATCGTCTCGGCTTGCGACATGTGCTCGTGGGGGTCACGGCGCTCTCGGCGGGCATCGCGGCGATGAATCACTATCTGGAGCGAGAGCGGGATGGACGGATGCGTCGGACGAGCCGACGCCCTCTGCCGAGCGGTCGGCTGCGACCGCATCAGGCGTTGATCTTCGGTCTGGGACTTTCGATCCTCGCCGAAGTGCATCTCTTCTTCTTCCTCAATCCGTTGACGGCGCTCTTGGGGGCTTTGGCCTTCGGGAGCTACCTCTTCATCTATACCCCCCTGAAGACGCGGACGACGCTCTGCACGGCGATCGGCGCCATTCCGGGGGCGATGCCTGCCCTGATGGGGTGGACGGCCGCGCGCGGCGAGATCACGGTGGAGGGGTGGGTGTTGTTCGCGATCCTCTTCCTCTGGCAATTCCCGCACTTCTTCGCCATCGCGTGGATGTATCGCGAGGACTACGCGCGCGGAGGGATTCGAATGCTGCCCGTTGTGGATCCCGACGGTCGGCGAACGGGGCGGCAGATCGTGCTCTATACGCTCTTGCTCGTGGGGGTCAGCCTTCTTCCTCCGTGGCTCAAACTCTCAGGGCCGGTGTATCTGATCGGGGCGATCCTTCTGGGGGGATATTTCCTTGGGCAAAGCCTTCGCGCCGCCCGCACGCGCGCGCGGAGGCATGCCCATCAGGTCCTCAAGGCTTCGATCGTTTACCTGCCTCTGCTGTTAGGTCTCATGTGCTTCGATCTCCCGGCTCTCCCCTGAGCGGTCGTCCTCCGCGCGATTCCATACCGTGACGGCGAGCCAGAAGACGAGGCCGAGGATCGCGACCGGAGGGATCAGCAGTGCGAGGATGGCCGTATTCAAGACCCTCGCGATCTCGTCCAGGCGCGATGATCCGGCGATGGCCGTTCGACACATAGCGCACTGAGCGAGGAGAGGACAGAGCTCCCCCATGAGTCCGAGGGCGAGCCCCAGCAACGCACCTATGCCGAGTCGCCTCATCATCTCGTTTATCGAACGGCCAATCGGAATGCGCGCACGCCGTCCGGGAAGAAGACAGCGAGCAACGCGATGCAGAGCACCATCGCCGGGATGAGCGTGACGACGAGACTCAAGCGCTCAAACCGCAGATGCATGAAGTGCGCCATGATGAGGGCGGCTTTGACGATGGAGAGCCCCATCAACAGAAAGAGCATCAATCCGACCGGCAGGTGAAAGTACGCCAACGTGACCTCGATGGCGGTGAGGGTGAGCAGCCACACCCACGTCAGGTAGTAGAGCTTTGGTCCCGTCTCCGCGTGTCCGGCATGCGTCGTCTCCATAGCGCCCTCCTTCCTCACGGCATCTTCACCGAGAGCAGATAGACGAGCGGAAAGATGAACATCCAGACGAGATCCACGAAATGCCAGTAGAGGCCGCTGATCTCAACGTCCTCGTGCGTGAAGCGCCCGCGGGAGACGCCGAGCGCGATGACGCCCAGATAGATCACGCCACTCGCGACATGCAGCATGTGCAAGCCCGTGAGCGTGAAGAACGAAGCCCCGAACAGCGGCACGCCCCAGGGGTTCTCCCACATTCGGACACCCTCGGCGATGAGCCCGGCCCATTCCTTGGCGTGCAGGAGGATGAAGAGGATCCCTCCGAGCATCGTCAGAAGGATGAACCGAACGGTGCGGGAGCGATCACCGAGACTCGACGCGCGCACGGCCAGCGCCATCGTCAGACTACTGGAGAGCAAGCAGAAGGTCATCAGCGTCGCCATGACGATCGTGGGCCAGAACTCGAAGGGCATCGGCCAGCGCTCGCTCGCGATCCGCACGTAGCTGTAGCCCACCAAGAGCCCGGAGAAGGTCAGCGAGTCCGAGACGATGAAGAGCCACATGCCGAGCTTCTTCGAGCCCACGGCGAAGGGGGAGACACCGCCCTCCCATTCGGCGAATCGGAGTCGTTCGATGTGCTCGGCCATCGGCATCACCTCCAGAGGAAGAGCAGGATGAAGAGATACACCCACAGCCCGTCCATGAAATGCCAATACAGAGCCGCCGCTCCCACGAGGGCGCCATATCGCTTCAGGTGGTTCGGCGTCCCCATCAGGAGCAATCGCTGGCGCCATCCGCGCCATGTGAGATATCCGAGCGCGAGAAGACCTCCGAGCAGATGGGCGCCGTGCACCGCCGTTAGCAGGTAGAAGAACGAGCTGTGCGGATTTGTGCTCAGATAAATGCCTTGAGCGGTCAATTGCCGCCACGCCTCAGATTGACCCGCGAGGAAGAGCAGGCCCAAGAGCGTTGTCAGGGAGAGCCATCGCAGCGATTCTCGGATCGCTTCGCGCCGCAAGAGGGAGCGGGCGCGATGTAGAGTGGCGCTGCTCATGAGCAGCAGCGCCGTATTCGCCCACAGAATCGAGGGAGGGCTGAACGGATGCCAATCCTCCCCGAGCCCTTGCCGGACGATGTATGCGCTCGTGAAGCCCAGAAACAGCATGCCGATCGAGGCGAGGGCGAAGAGCATGGCCAGGCGGTAGCTCCCCTCCGGAAGGCTCGGCGGCCTCTCCCCGCCGCCTCGTCCCCCATCGTCCGGGCGACCTGGAGGGCGCGAGCCGATGGTGATCGTCTCGATGTCGGCGAGCGAGGGGATCGTCTTGGCCATCGCTCTCCTCAGGGCTTCACCGCCGTTGGCGGAGCCGTTTGCAGGATGTAATCCTCAGCCGCTCCCGGCACGCTGTACTCATACGGGCCGCGATGGACGACCGGAGCCTGCGGCCCGAAGTTGTCATGTGGGGGTGGAGAGGGAATCGTCCACTCCAGCGTCGTCGCCCGCCAGGGATTGATCTCCGCCCGTCGGCCCCTCCAGATGGACCAGAAGAAGTTGAAGAAGAAGAGCACTTGCGCCGCCGCCGTGACGAGCGCCGCGATCGTGATGAAGATATGGAGGGGTTGCAGCGGAGCGAGGAAGTCGAAGCCTGCCGTCTCCGCATACCGCCGCGGGTGCCCGGCGATGCCCAGAATATGCATCGGGATGAAGATGGCATAGATGCCGATGAACGTGAGCCAGAAATGGAGCTTCCCCAACGCGTCGTTCATCATCCGCCCGAACATCTTGGGGAACCAGTAGTACGTCCCAGCGAAGATGCCGAAGATGGCCGCCACGCCCATGATCAAATGGAAGTGGGCGACGACGAAGTAGGTGTCATGCATCGGAATGTCGAGCGAGGTCTGTCCCAAGATGATGCCCGAGAGTCCGCCCGTGACGAAGATGGAGACGAAGCCGAGGGCGAAGAGCATGGGGACGGTGAAGCGGATCTGCGCTTTGTAGAGCGTCGCCAGCCAATTGAACGTCTTGATGGCTGAGGGAACGCCGATCGAGAGCGTCAGAAGCGAGAAGGCGATCGCCGAGTACGGGCTCATGCCGCTCACGAACATGTGGTGTCCCCACACGAGGAAGCCGAGCAGGCCGATGGCGAAGATCGCCGCGACCATCGCGCGATAGCCGAAGATCGGCTTGCGGGCGAAGGTCGAGAGCACATGCGAGGTGATCCCCATGCCGGGGAGAATGGCGATGTAGACCTCGGGATGTCCGAAGAACCAGAAGAGGTGCTGCCAGAGCAAGGGCGAACCGCCCTTGTGTGGCAGAATCTTGTCGCTGACGATGAGCCCTTCGGGGACGAAGAAGCTCGTCCCCGCCACGCGATCCAACAGCAGGAGAATACCGCCGGCCAGCAGGACGGGGAAGGCCAAAAGCGCGAGCACGGCCGTCGTGAACCACGCCCAGACCGTCAACGGCAGCCGCGTCATGGACATGCCCTTGGTGCGCAGGTTGAGCGTCGTCGTGATGAAGTTCAGCGCGCCCAGCAGCGAGGCGATGCAAAAGAGAGCGATGCTGACGATCCACAGATTCTGCCCCATGCCGAGTCCGGGGCCGGCGATCTCCCCAACGGCGCTCAGCGGCGCATAGGCCGTCCATCCGGAGATCGGCGCTCCCCCAGAGACGAAGAAGGCCGCCAGCAACACCAGGAATCCGGCCAGTGTGACCCAGAACGAGAGCATGTTCAAGACCGGGAAGGCCATGTCGTGCGCCCCGACTTGAATCGGCAGGAAGTAGTTGCCGAAGCCACCCAGTGGCGCTGTCGTCAGCACGAAGAAGACCATGATCGTCCCGTGCATCGTCACCAGCGAGAGGTAGAATTCGGGGCTGATCGTCCCTCCGGCCATCGCCTGTGGAAAGAGCTTCGCCAGAAGCGGCCACCGTTCGGTCGGCCACGCCAGCCGCAGGCGCATGTAGAGGGAGAGGACGATGCCAATCGTGACGGCCGCCATAGCGAGGAAGAGATATTGCAGGCCGATCACCTTATGATCGGTGCTGAAGATATAGCGTCGGATGAAACTCTTCGGGGCTTCGTGAGTCGCGACAGCCTGTGTCATCGCCTTCCCTCCTCATTCTGTTTCTGTGTCCTCTCACGGCTCATATCTCGAAAAGCGCGAGGGTGGATCAACGCCTCACTGACTCGCCCGCTGTCTCAACCATGCTTCGAATTCCGGCTCGGGGAGCACCGACAGGAACCCGCGCATTCGATGATGACTGAGCCCGCACAGCTCCGCGCAGGCGATCTCGAACTGACCGGTCTTCACCGCCTTAAAGTGAATGTTGATGGCCAGACCAGGAACGGCATCCTGCTTCATGCGCAGAGGCGGAACCCAGAAGCTGTGGATCACATCCTTCGAGCGTAAGATCACATGAATATCGCGATTGACGGGGATGGCCATCTGATTCACCGTCACGATGTCATCGCGCGCCGCCGGATCGGTGAAGTCCAGCCCGACGGGATTATCCACGTCGTTGATGAGCTCCGTTCGCGTGCGGCCGAACTTCCCGTCCGGACCGGGGTATCGGATATTCCACACGAACTGCTGAGCTGTGACTTCGACCTGGAGCGCTCCCGGAGGCGGGGCGTTCAGGTGCAGCTTGGCCCAGACCCGTTGCCCGAGAACGGCGAGCGAGAGGAACACGACGCCCGTGACCGTCGTCCAGAGAATCTCCAATCGGCGGCTCTCGTGCCAGTAGCTCGCTCGCTCTTCTCCCCGACGCCGATACCGAATGATGAAGAATCCGAGCGTCGCTTGAGCCAAGACGAAGGCGATCCCAATGATCGTGAGCGTGAGCATGAACTGCCGATCAATGCTCGGGCCGTGTTCGGAGATCGCCTCAGGAAACCACCAGAATCGTCCGGCGAACAAAACGACTGTGGCAAGGGTGATCGCCCAGATGATCAACGCTAAGGCAAATCCCATCGTTCGACCTCGCCGTGCCCGTTCTCACCTTGCGGAAGGCTCCCTATATAGCACGGGCCGGATCGCCTTGTCAACCTGGGGGGACGCGACTCGATGGCGATGGGGGCGGGGGTCCTTCGGACTTCCTGTGATAGACTTGGGAACGAAGAGCAGGGAGGAGGCGTATCCTGTCGAGGAGGCCGGGCGTATGAAGCGAGCGCAAGGGATCGAGGCGATGAAGCGAGCCCTCTGGCGAAAGGTCCGCGAGTGGGATGAGCGCTATCACGTGCGAGAGACGATCGCGGAGGTGACGGCCGCTGTGTCCTCGGCCGCGCAAAAGGGGGCGGACCTTCTCGCGGATGGGCTCGAAGCGGCCCGTCACCGTATCGAGACCTCCGCCGAGAGCGCCGATGTTCGGGAGGAGGTGAAGCGAACGGTGGAGGAGATCCGGCAGGGCGTCGAATCCGCCGCGCACGCGGCGCGCGAGAAGGCCGAAGCCTTCGCGCGCCGGATCGAGACCGAATATCGGCAGGCGGAGAGGCTCGGCCACGCGTTCGAGCGTGCAGCGGGCGCCGAGGAGCGTCTGCGCTCGGCATGGGGGGACGTGCGTGCGTGGATCGAGCGGAATCCGGGGAAAACGGCGGCCCTCACCTTCTCCTTCATCGCGGGGGTGCGCGCCGGGAGTGCTTTCCCTCAGTTAGGCGCGGTCTTGCTGGGCGGTGGCGGCGCGAATCACTGGTTCTTTCACAGCGCGCTCGCTCCGTACGGATTGCGCCGTCTGACCGAGCGCTACATGGCGTATCTTCGCGAGCAGGAGCGTCTGCTGGCCGAGGGACGCCTGGACGAAGCTGAGCGAGCTCGGATCGCATTCCAACAGGTGATCGCGCGGTATGTGGGCGCGCCGTTGCTCGGCGTCTTCAGCGTCACCTTGGGCGGAACGCTCATCGCCGAGAGCCTCTCGCCAGCGCGCCTCACCGGAGCGCCCATCGAGCTGATCCTCGGGGGCAATCCGATTCTGAATCGCCTCTGGCTCTTCTCCAACGGACTCATCTGCGTGCACAACGGCGTCCGGTTCTTCCTGATCGCATTCGCCGATGCTGAGGCGGTGCAGCGAGTGGTTCGGGAGATTCGCGGCGTGCTCCCGACCGCGGAGGAGCAGACCTGATCAGCTCAAGCCAGGGCCGCGCGGATCCGCGTGACGGCCTCCACGATGACGCGCAGTTTCGCGATCGCTTCCTCGACCGTACGCGTCTTCAATCCGCAGTCGGGATCAATCCACAGGGCTTCGGTCGGGACCACTTCCAGACCCTGCCGAATGCGCGCCACGACCGTCTCCACGTCCTCGAGCACATGAGAGTGCACATCTACGACGCCGAAGCTCAAATCCTTCGTGAAGGGGAAGCGCTTGAAATGCTCGAGAAGATCGAGGTTGCTGTTGGACATCTCCAGGTCGAAGTTGTCCACCGGCAGCGCGAGCATGTCCGGGTAGATCTTCTCGAACGCGCCGTAGCACGCATGGCTGATGAAGTAGGCGGGGAGTCCCTCGGTCACGATCTGCATCGCCTCGCGCGCGAGCCCCAATTCGGAGGGGCGGACCGAGAGCGCGGGTTCGTCAATTTGGATGATGCGCGCGCCAGCCTCGATCAGCGCTTCGACCTCTTTTCGGATCTCGCGCGCCAGCGCCAAGCAGGTGGCACGGCGATCCGGGTAATATTCGTTGAAAGACCAGTCCATGACCGTATACGGGCCGGTGAGCATGCCTTTGACCGGTCTCGTCGTGAGGCCTTGAGCGAAGCGCCACCAGGAGACGGTGATCGGTCGCTCCCATCGCACTTCGGAGACGATGATCGGCTTTCGGTAGTACCGGTTCCCGTAGGAGCGAACGAGGCCGCCGATCTCGAACCCGCGCATGTTCTCGGCGAAGTAGGTGACCATGTCCCCGCGATACTGTTCGCCGTCCACGAGGACATCAATCCCCAGCTCCTCCTGCGTGCGGATCCAGAATTCGGTCGCGCGGCGTTCGAGCCGCTCCAGCTCTTCGCGCGAGATGAGGCCACGCGCCCACTGCGCGCGCGCCCGTTGCAGCTCCTCGGGTTTGGGGAAGCTCCCGACGGAGGTCGTCGGCAGCAGGGGGAGTTCGATGCCTAAAGCGCGCAATTTCTCTCGACTCATGACTTGAACCTCATGCCGATGGTGACCAGATGCCGCAACTTCCGAAACGCGCGATCGCGCGGCAAGAATTCGAGTCCTGTAGAAGGATTCAGATAAGCGACATCGCCGCGAATGGCCGGAAGCAACCGTTCGAGCGCCGCGGCGACTTCGGCTTCGGGCTCCAGTTTCGTATTGCGTCCATCAATGAGACCGAGACCAAGGGCCTTGGCCGACCCCTCGACGGCGATGCGCTCCACAAGCTGTGGGCTGTAGGTGAAATCCAGTCCCAGGACATCCACAGGAAGCTCTTGGAGCCGCGCATAGAGCGTCGAGACGTCGCCGAAGGAGATATAGAGGGCCAGGCGAGCGGCGCCTTTGGCCTCGACGAGCGCGCGAATCCCAGCGGCGAAGAGATCGAACGCCGCGTCCTCGAGCACGATCGCCGGCTCATCCACTTGGATGAGCTCGGCGCCCTCGGCGGCCAACTCAGCGACTTCCGCAGCCAGGGCCGTAGCATAGTCCTCGACGCGCCGTTCCAGATCGCGATATTCTCCTCGCTCGACCAGCGAGAAGACAGCCAGCGTATAGGGACCCGTCAGCACGGGCTTCACCGGTCGCGAGGAGACCGAGCGCGCGTACCGATATTCCTCGAGAAGGATCGGCCGCTCGCGAACGAGGCGACCCACGATGACCGGTTGGCGGAAGTAGAAATTCGTATCGAAGTATCGGAGCAGACCGTTGATCTTCGTCCCCTGCAGCTTCCCCGCCAGATGAGAGATCGGATCATACCAACGGATCTGCCCGTCGGTCACCACGTCCAGCCCGGCTTCGATCTGCTCGGCGATGGCGCGACGCACCATCTCATCCTCGGCGCGCCGAATATCGGCTTCGGCCGCTTCCCCGCGATCGAAGCGCGCCAGCGTCTGGCGCAGGACCTGCAACTCGGGCGAATCGCCAATGCGTGGATAGCTTCCGGCGTTGGTCAGGATCAGATTCATCGTCGGAGCACCTCGCGGGTCTCTTCTTCGATGATCTCGCGGATGCGCGAGACGGCGGCTTCGAGCGCCACGTCCTCGATCGCTCGCGTGCGGCGGCGGAGGATCTCCACTTGACCGCGCGCGAGTTTGTGCGGTCCGATGGTCACACGAAGGGGAATGCCGATGAGATCCGCATCTTTGAATTTCACGCCGGCGCGTTCCTCGCGATCGTCGTAGAGGACCTCGACATGGGCCGCCGTCAGCTCAGCATAGAGGCGTTCGGCCGCCGCGCGCTGCGCGTCATCGGCCATGTTCACGGGGACGAGGACGACCTGAAACGGAGCGATCGTGATCGGCCAGATGATGCCGTCTTCATCGTGGTAGAGCTCGACGGCTGCGGCCATGACGCGCTCGACGCCGATGCCATAGCTGCCCATGACCAGCGGCACGGCTTTCCCCTCCTGATTGAGCACATAGGCCCCCATGGACTCGCTGTATCGCGTGCCGAGCTTGAAGATGTGGCCGATCTCCAGCCCCTTCCGGACGACGAGCGTGCCCTCGCACTGGGGGCAACCCTCGCCCGTCTTCACCAGACGCAGATCGGCCCACCGCGTCACGCGGATATCTCGCTCGACGTCCACCCCGCGCAGGTGGAAATCGTCGCGGTTGGCCCCGGTGACCATGTTGCGCCGCCCGCGCAGAGCGAGGTCGGCGAGGATCGGATAGGTCGTGACGCCCACAGCGCCGATGCTCCCCGGGTACGCGCCAAGCGCCGCCTTGATCTCCTCCGGCTGCGCCGGACGGATGTGCGCGGCGCCAGTGGCATCGGCCAGTTTCGCTTCATTCAGTTCGTGATCGCCGCGGAGCAGAAGGAGCGTGAACTGATCGTCCAGGAAGTAGGCGAGCGTCTTGATCTGTCGCTCGGCTGGCGCGCCGCCGGGGAATTCCTCAAGGTCCTTGATCGTGCGCACGCCCGGAGTCGGGAACATCTCCGGCGCCGGAAGCCCATCGGCGTCTCCGATCTCCGGCACGCGGGAGGTCGCCTTCTCCGTGTTGGCCGCATAGCCGCACGAGGGGCAGAGCGCGATGTGATCCTCTCCGGCGTCGGTGAGGACCATGAACTCGGCCGATTCCTGCCCTCCCATGGCGCCGGAGGAGGCCTGCACGACGAGGTATTTCAACCCGCAGCGGTCGAAGATGCGACAATAGGCCTGGTACTGATCTCGATACGCGCGATCGAGCCCCTCCTCGTCGAGATCGAACGTGTAGGCATCCTTCATGATGAATTCGCGAACGCGCAAGACGCCCGAGCGCGGACGCGGCTCATCGCGGAACTTCGTCTGGATCTGATACCACACCTGAGGCAACTGCTTGTAGGATCGCAGCTCATGGCGCGCGATCGCGGTGAAGACCTCCTCGTGCGTCATACCCAGGCAGAGATCGCTCCCGCGTCGGTCGCGCAGGCGGAACATGTTCTCTCCCATGAGCTCCCAGCGCCCCGACTCCTTCCAGATCTCCGCCGGATGCAATGCGGGCAGGTGGAATTCCTGTCCCCCGATGCGATCCATCTCCTCACGGATGATGGCGATGATCTTCTGCATGACGCGCCAGGCCAGCGGCAGGAAGCTGTAGATGCCCGAAGCGAGCTGCCGAATCATCCCGGCGCGCAGCAGCAGTTGATGGCTGACGACTTCGGCATCCGCCGGCGTCTCGCGCAGGGTCGGAATGAACGCTCTCGACCACCGCATATATCCCCCCTTCGCCTTCCACAGCGAGTCAGGATATTTTACGCGAGCGGCGGCGATTTGCCTAGGGCGAGGCGGCTTCGGATTCGGCCAGCAGCAGAGCCTCCAGGGCCAATTGTCGATTGAGATTCCGCCAGAGGTCTCGCCGCAAGGCGGCGAGCTTCTCCGCGAGCCGCATCAGCCGCGGCGGCGGGAAGAAGGGCGCGAGCGCGGTCAGACGCGAAGCGACATCCGCGTTCACCACTTCCTCCACGCCCAGATGCAGACGGAGCAGATCGCCAAGTACCTGCTCGAGGACCTCCAGCCGACGCTCGAAGTCCTCCCGATCGAGGCGCCGTCCCAAGTATTCCGCCGCCTTGATGAGTCGCACGCGGTCTCCGGTTGCGAGCACCGCCAGGAGCTCCAGGATCTCGTGGCGCATCTCCCGATAGACCGAGAGATCAATCGAGAGCGCCTTTCCGATTCGGCCCGAGGCCAAGCGGGCCAGCAGGCGGATCTCCTCCTCCGGGCGCGTGAAGTGCTCCCGGAGGAAACGCTCGATCTCAGCCGTCCTCAGTGGAGCGAAATGGTAGATCTGGCATCGCGAGCGAATCGTGGGCAGGAGGCGGGTCGGTTGGTCGGTCACGAGGATGAGCAGAGATTCAACCGGCGGTTCCTCCAGCGTCTTCAGCAACGCATTGGCCGCCTGCTCGGTCATCGCCTCAGCGCCATCAATGAGGAAGATGCGCCGGCGCGCCTCGAATGGTTTCCGATACGCGTGCTCGCGAAGCACGCGAATCTGTTCGATCTTGAGGAACGTCGTCTCCGGGCGGATGAGGGAGAAATCCATGTGCTCACCTCGGTCGAACTTCCGGCAGCTCGGGCATGCGTCGCAACTGTCGGGGAGGGGATCTCTCTGCGCATTCGGGCAGTTGATCGTCTTCGCCAGCGCGAGCGCGAATTGGCGTTTGCCGACGCCCTCCGGCCCGGAGAACAGCAGCGAGTGACCGAGACGCCCCTCGCGCGCGGCCACCTGAAGCGCTCGCTTCACCGGTTCGTTTCCGATGAGATCGCGAAAGGCCATCGTCAAGGATGGTCGCAAGCCGTCGTTTCGGTGAGCGTCCACCACCTCGCCCGCGGGGTGAAACAGGTGATCGGTCACAGATTGAGCGCGGACGCCACCGTTGTCCAGACCAGCTCGGCCGTCACATCCTTCGGCCCCGAGGAGGAGATGACGCGAACGCGCTCGGGCTCCTCCAGCGCAACCTCCAAATACCCCTGCCGCACGCGGGCCAGGAAGTCTTCGCCACCGCGCTCGAACCGATCCGTGAGCCACCCCTTGCGGCGCCGCGCTTCGGCGATCTCGCAATCGAGCACGATCGTGAGCTCTGGCATCACCCCATCGGTCGCCCACCGGTTCACCTCGCGAACCATCTCAAGAGGCAGCCCCCGCCCGTAGCCTTGATAAGCGAGCGTCGCATCCGCATACCGATCGGAGAGGACGATGAGCCCCGCCTCCAGGGCCGGTCGAATGACGCGCGCGACATGCTCGGCGCGATCCGCCGCGTAGAGGAAGAGCTCCGCCATCGGTGACATCTCACGCGTGAGCACGAGATCGCGAACAGCGCGACCCAACTCAGTCCCTCCCGGCTCGCGCGTCACCACAACACGAAAACCCAGAGACTGCAACTTCAGCGCGACGCGTTCGAGCATCGTCGTCTTGCCGCTCCCATCAATCCCCTCGAACGTGATGAATACCCCTCGCATGGGACCACCCCTAACCCTAACACCTCGCGGCCCGGTTTTCAACATCGGTCAAGAGCTCACCCCACCGCGCACGGATCACGCGCATCACCTCGCGCTGAAGATGAGGATCATCGCCGAATCCGTGAAACCAGATGACGTTGGGTTCGCGACGAAACCAGGTGAGCTGTCGTTTCGCGTAATGGCGCACGTCGCGCTGCGTCAGCTCAAGCGCTTGTGCGAGCGAGATCTCCCCGCGCAGGTACTGCACGATCCGCCGATACCCGTGGGCCTGAAGCGCCTTGGCCGTCTCCGGGACCCCCGATCGCAGCAGCGCCTGCACCTCCTCGACCCATCCGCGCGCGAACATCTCCTCCGCGCGCCGATTGATACGGCGGTACAGCTCCTCGCGCGGCGGATTCAAGGCGATCAGGTGCAGCCGATGCGCCAGCGATGGGGGAGCGGGACGCTCGCGCTGCGCTTCGGAGATGCGCCGCCCGGTCTGGAAGAAATACTCCAGCGCGCGCGTCGTGCGCGCCCAATCTCGTGGGGAGATGCGCGCGGCTGCCTCCGGATCCACGCGCGCGAGCATCCGATGCAGATGCGGTGGCCCGCGCCGCTGCAGGATGCGCTTCAATCGCTCTCGTAAGACGAGGTCCGTCGGCGGGGAGGGGAAGAGCGGTTGACGCAGCGCCCGGATATAGAAGCCCGTCCCGCCGACGAGGATGGCGAGCTTACCCCGCGCCTCGATCTCCTCGATGACCGAGAGCGCGCGACGCGCGTATTCGCCCGCCGTGAAATGCTCCGTGGGATCCAGAACGTCAATGAGATGGTGCGGGATGCCGCGCCGCTTCTCCGGCGGGACCTTCGCCGTGCCCACGTACAGCCCTCGGTAGAGCTGCACGGAATCGCAGTTGATGATCTCACCGTCGAAAGCTTCGGCCAGGGCGATCCCCAGCTCGCTCTTTCCTGACGCCGTCGGCCCCACGACGGCCAAGATCGGACGCTCTGCGGTCATGGCCAGAATCCGCGCAGAAGGCCGAGCAGCAGCAGCGCGGTCAAGAGCACCCATGCCCCCCACCGTTGCCCCCGCGTCATGAGCGATCTCCTATCCCGATCTTCCGGTCCGTGCGGTCACCTCTGGTTTGCATGTCTGAGCGCGCGCTCTGCGGATCTCACGCGCGCGACCAACACCCACGCTCACGGCCGTCCGTTCATCGAGGCGGATAATAGATGAACTTGTCCGTGAACCACTGACTCTCGAAGGCGTACACGCTCGGCAGCGGACGAAACGGCGCAGCCAGACGGACCGCATTGATGGCCGCCCGATCCAGCGCCGGGATGCCCGAGGATTGTCGCAGCCGCAATTGCAGGAGTCGTCCATCCCGCGCGACTTCGAAGACGACAATCACCGTCGTCGGGGCCTGCAGCAGGTTCGCCTCCGGGGGGATGAACCAGCGTTGCTGGATCGCGCGCTCCAAATACGCGCGATACTCTTCCATGGCGGCGACGGCTTGCGCATTCACCGACGGCGGGCCCTCCAACGTCACGCCCGATTGGGGATTGCTGAACGATTCCACCGAAGCCGGAGCACTGCTGCCACGAAGCGCGGCGAGGATGGATTCCGGAATGGAGTCGCGACGACGATCGAGCGCTTCTCTGTGAGATCCCGGGGCCGGAAGAGTTGGGGCCAGGCGCGGGTCCGCCCGCGCTTCCTGAGCAGACGAACCGGCCAGGGGGCGAGAGGCTGGTGGCTTGTCCTCAATCAGCTCCGGCAGCGTGCGACCTCGGCCACTCACCTTCGGCAACGAGGAAGAGCCCGTGGGATTTGGGTTCGGCTCTCCACGCGCGATCGTCGTGCGTTCGGAGAGAAATTCGGGATGTCGCGGCGGACGCACAGCTTCCACCCCTCCGAGCTGCCGAATCACCTCCGGCGGGGGCGCATAGAAGGGCCTATCCAGCTCGATGATCTGCGCGCGAGGGTATCCGACCGTGATCCCCCCCTCCTCTTCCGCCGAAGCAGGTGGCGGCGGAGAAGCTCCCCAAAGCGAGATCACGAGAGCAAGGGCCAGATGAAGCAGCAGCGAGATCACCGCTCCGACGCGCGCTTCCCGCGTCAGACGGAACGTCTCGTTCAGGGCGAGGGCCGTCTGGAAGGAGAGGCGCTCCATCTGCCCATCCTTTCATCCCAGCCGAGCGTGCGCGGAGCAACCTCGCACGACGCGCGCGGCGCAATTTCGCCGACGGCTTCTTCTCACTGAACGCTGCCTCGTGACCCGAAACACTCACAATGATAGCCCGGAGCTGGCCGCCGAATCAACCGATCCTCACGCGATGCCCGTGGTCTTCGATCGCCGCGAGAATGCGCAACGCCAACGCCAGCGCCTTGCGCCCATCCTCGCCGCTCACAAGAGGAGGCGTTCCTTCGCGCACGCACCTCAGAAAAGACTGAAGCTGCGCGCGCAGCGGCTCGTCTTTCGCCACCGGAACGCGCTCGGCGACGATGCGCGGGCGCTGGCCGAGATCGGAGGGGGTCACGAGGCGATAGACCTCCAGCTCCTGGCGGGTGTAGTCCAGGGAGAGATACGCGTTCGGTTGAAAAACCCGGAGCTTTCGCACCTTCTCCCGCGAGATGCGGCTCGCCGTCACGTTGGCGACGCAGCCATTAGCGAACTCCAGCCGCGCATTGGCGATGTCCACGCGATCGGTCAGGATGGGGACACCCACAGCGTAAATCGCCTGAATGTCGGCCTGGACCAGAGAGAGCAAAATATCCAAATCGTGAATCATCAGGTCGAGGACGACGTCAATGTCCAAACTGCGCTCGGTGAACTCGCCCAGGCGATGGACCTCGAAGAACTTGGGTTCGACGATGAGCGCTGTCAGCGCTCGCACGGCCGGGTTGAAGCGTTCCAGATGCCCGACCTGCAGGAGCGCTCCCGTCTGCCGCGCCCACCAGATCATGCGCTCAGCCTCATCCAATGTGCGCGCCATCGGCTTCTCCACGAGGACCGCCACGCCATGTTTCAGGAATTCGCAGGCGATCTCGCAGTGGCTCTCGGTCGGGACGGCAATGCTCACCGCATCCACCCGGCCGAGAAGCTCATGATAATCGGCGTAATACCGAACGGCGTATTGCGCGGCGATCTGCTCGCCTCGCGTCCGATCCGTGTCGCACACGCCAACGAGCGTAGCCTCCGGGAGCGAGGTGTAGATCCGCACGTGCTCTTTCCCAATTCGCCCCGCGCCGATGACTGCCACGCGCGTCATCGCGTGTCAAGTGTAATGAAGCCCGATGCGGAAGGGCAAGCCATGCGCCGCTGTAAGCACCGCGCTCCGTCACCCGCATGCCGCATCGAGCTTGCCCGCCCAATAAGGACCCCCCATAATCTTCGTTCGGTGCTCGCACGCCGGCTGCAGAGGGAGACGCTATGGCCGCTCCTGCTGGCGGGACTGTGCGGACTCTTCTTCTTTTACCGCCTGGGCGCGATGGCCCTCATCGGCCCCGATGAACCGCGCTATGCCCAGGTCGCTCGAGAGATGCTGGCCCGCCGAGATCCCATCACCCCGACAATCGGCGGACAGCCCTGGCTGGAGAAACCCGCCCTCACCTACTGGCTGATGGCCCTCAGCATGCGGGCCCTGGGCGTCAGTGAGCTCGCCGCTCGATTGCCCTCGGCGCTGCTGGCGACAGCCGTGGCCTTTGTCCTCTACGGCGTAGGACGGCGGGCTCACTCTCCCCTCTACGGATTCTTCGCCGCGTGCTGTTTTATTGTGACTCCAATGGCCTTCGGCTTCGCGCGCGGCGCGACGACCGATATGCCGTTCTCGGCCACACTCACAGCCGGCCTTTGCCTCCTCTTCCTCGCCTCGGAGGCGACTGCGCCCCGAAGACGATCCCGGCTTTTCATCGCGGCCGGCTTCTGCCTCGGCCTCGCTGTCCTCGCGAAGGGGCTCATCGGGGTGCTCTTCCCAATCCTGATCATGGGAAGCTCGTTCTTCCTTCGCCGGTCGCTGAGGCTATTCCCGCGGGGGAAAGAGCTCGCCTGGAGCAGCCTCGCATTCCTGCTGGCGTGTGCCAGCTGGTATGGTCCCATGCTCGCGCGACACGGATGGCGATTCATCAATGAGTTCTTCATCGAGCACCACATCCAGCGTTACACGACCGACCGATTCCAACATCCCGGCCCTGTTTACTACTATCTCCCCGTTCTGCTCGTCGGCATGTTCCCGTGGACGCCTCTGCTCCTTCTGGCCCTCGCGCGGCTTCTCGGAGAGCGACGCGGAATCGCCTCGAGCGGGGATTCCGAGAACCACCCCCTTGCACGCCTCAGGGTGTTCGCGGCCCTGTGGATCGCCTGGCCCTTCCTCTTCTTCTCTTTCTCTCAGTCCAAGCTCCCGGGCTATCTGTTGCCCGTCATCCCGGCTGCAGCGCTCTTGGCCGCTGCCGAACTGCTCCGCATATGGGGGGCGCCTCCGGCTCGCGCAATGAAGCTGCAGGCGATTTCACTCCCGATCTTCTTCTTCGCCATTGCTGAGGCGGCGCTTCTTTATGCCCGACGAGAGCTCGGGGACGTCAACTCCATGAAGCCCCTCCTGCTGTGGGGAATCAGAGGAGGAGCTTTGGTCGGAATCGGACTGGCGCTCGCCGCTCGACAGAGGGCCCTCATTCTCCTCATCCTCTCGATGTGCGTCGCCGGTGTGCCCATATTGCTCACGATCTTCCAGCCCGCGATTGAGAGGAAAGAGTCCTATCGAACCGTGGCCGAGATCGCTCTGAGAAATTTCCAGCCCGGGGAGAGACTCGTCGGATACGGTTGGTTCCACCATACGTTGACCTTTTACACCAATGCGCGCTCGATCTATGATGAGCACGGGAGGGTCCGCATCATCTTCTCCCAGAGAGAGTTATGGGAAATCGCGCGCGATCTCGGCTCCGTGCTCGTTGTAACCCAACAGCGCCACGTGCGCGAGCTTCGCAGCTCCCCTGAGTTCGACGTTGAGCTGGTCGGGTCAGATGGCGAATACTGCATTGTGAGGCTCAAAGTGCTGAAATAGCTTGGGCTTAACGAAGCCCGGAGAAGGTGGGGCGAGATCAATATATGCTCTTGACAAAGTCAGAAAATCTCACTATATTAGTGTCAGGAAAGTTGAGCAAACGAAACGAAACTTTTGGGAGGTGAGGGCTATGCTGGCGAGATGGCGGCCGTTTGATGAGTTCTTCAATCTCTATCGGGACATTGACAATATGTTTCGCCGGGTCTTCTATGATCTGACCCGGGATCTTGAAGAGTGGTTCGCGCCTCGGTCCGAGGAGGAGGGGCTTCCTCGGCTGTCCAGCTCGTGGATTCCGGTCGAAGCGTTCGTGGATCAGGGGAAGCTGCATCTGCGGGTGGAGGTGCCGGGTGTGGATCCGAAGGACCTGGACATCAGTGTCACGGGCAACCAGCTCGCGATTCGCGGTCGTAAGACCTTTGATCGGAAAGTCGAGGAGGCCAACTTCATCCGTCGGGAGATCGCCTATGGGAGCTTCGAGCGGGTGATCCCGCTGCCTGAGGGTGTCAATACGGACCAGATTGAGGCGACCTATCGGAATGGCGTCCTGGAGTTGGTGATGCCAGCTCCGGCGGCGCTAGAGGTGAAGAAGGTTCAGGTGAAGGTGTTAGAAGCTCCCCGGGCGGCCGAGGCGGCGGCCAAGTGAGGGTTGTCATCCCCCTCCTGAGCGGGGAGGGGGATTTTTGTTTTTCGTGCTTGACAAAAGGGACCTCTTCTCCATATACTCAGATGGTTCTGTAGAGAGGGTGGGAATCTTAGGCACCCGGCGGGCTGTCGGAGAGCGCGTGTGGGGGCAAGACGTGCCGCCGGGGAGGAAGTGGAGCCTTCTGTGCGGGACCAGACTTCGGTCGCTTCGTCGGAAGAGCAACGTGCGAAGACGACCCGACATCCAGTAAGCGTGGGGCAGACTCTGAGGAAGACGAGAACGCGTATGGAGACCTTACTGGAATCCATTGATGACGAGCTCCTGATGGAGGAAGACCCGTCCTCTCTGGAGGAGGGCTTCTCCCGTGAGGACCTCTTGGATTTCGCCTATCCCGAGGAGGAGTTTGAGGAGGGATTGGAGGGCCTCTCTGAGGGCGAGGCGTTGGAGGAGGAGATCGCGGGAGAGGGAGAGATCGAGGAGGTTGAGGCGGTTGATGCGATTCGGACGTATTTTCGGGAGATCGCCTCGACGCCCCTATTGACGCAGGAAGGGGAGGTCATGCTGGCCAAGCGCATTGAGCGCGGGCAGCGCATGGTGCGGAAGGCCCTCTCTCGTTCGCCGATCGCCGTCATGGAGCTTCTGGCGCTGGGCGAGCGGCTTCGGAAGGGGGAGATCGAGCTGGAGGAGTTCGTGGATACGGAAACTGAGGCCTCGTCCGAGGAGCGGGCGCGTCAGTTGAGGGCGCAGGTGTTGCACATTCTGGACGAGGTGAAGAAGCTCTATCGGCGCTGTCGCGCGCAAGCGGAGCGGCTGCGGACGCTGCGTAAGGATGGGGCGCGTCGGCGTCGGCTGCTGCGCCAATTTCAGAAGACGCGGGTTCAGCTCTCGCGCAAGATTCGGGAATTGGACCTGACGCCCTCGGTTCGCGAGAAACTCATCGCGAAGATTCGGCAGGCGGTCGAGGAGCTGCGGCGGGCTCGCGAGGAGTTAGCGCAAGCCGAGGCCACCGCCGGGCGGAGCCGGCGGAAGTCGGCTGAGACGCGCGCGCGCCTGCGTGCGGCCCGACGGCGGGTGCGGGAGTTGGAGGAGCAGTACGGGGTAGCGCTTCAAGACCCGGCTCGAACGTTGGAGCGGATCACGCGCGGCGAGCAGCAGTCGGAGCAGGCGAAGCGCGAGTTGACGGAAGCGAACTTGCGTTTGGTGATCGCCTTCGCCAAGCGATACGCGCATTTGGGGCTGCCGTTGCTCGATCTCATTCAGGAGGGGAACATCGGGCTCATGAAGGCGGTCGAGAAGTTCGACTATCGGCGGGGGTACAAGTTCTCGACGTATGCCGTGTGGTGGATTCGACAGGCGATTCGGCGAGCGATCTCGGACAAGGCGCGGACGATTCGCCTCCCCGTGCACGTGACCGATACGTTGGAGCGCGTCCGGCAAGTGACGCGGGAGCTGAGCGAGAAGCTGGGACGGGAGCCGACGCCGGCCGAGATCGCGCGGAAGGTGGGGATCACGACCGAGAAGTTGCGACAACTGATGGAGGCCGCGCAGGGACCCGTCTCCTTGGAGACGCCCATGTTTGAGAACGAAGAGGTCCGGCTCGGTCATCTCATCCCGGATAAGAGCTCCAACAATCCCATTGAGCTGGCGATTCAGAACAACCTCAAGCGCGTGACGGAGGAATCGCTGAAAGTCCTCACGCCACGCGAGCAGACGATCATCCGCATGCGGTTCGGCCTCAATCCGCAGGGAGAGGAATACACGCTGGAGGAGATCGGCAAGCATTTGGGCGTCACGCGCGAGCGCGTCCGTCAGATCGAGGCTCGGGCCTTGGCGAAACTGCGACATCCGGCGATCAGTTCCAAGCTCAAGTCCTTCCTGGGTTGAGGGCTATGGGAGAGCGGATGGAGGAGTTCCAGACCGGACATGAGACTTCATCCCATTCGACTATGACGAAAAATGATCTCATCCTGATCGAGGGCGTGTTGGAGGTCCTGCCCGAAGGGCATGGCTTTCTGCTCTCGCCCGAGAATGGCTACATTCCCAGCCCGGACGACATCTACGTCGCGCAATCGCAGATTCGTCGGTTCAAGATGCGCACGGGCGATGTCGTGTGTGGGCTCTGTCGCCCGCCCCACGATGATGAGCGGTATTTCGCTCTGGTGCGGGTGGAGACGATCAATGGGGAACCTCCGGACAAGCGGCGCGAGACGCCGCCTTTTGAGACGCTGGTCCCGCTGTTCCCGGAGGAGCGATTTCGCCTGGAGACGACGCCGGACAACCTCTCGGCGCGGGTGATGGATCTGTTGACCCCGATCGGGAAGGGGCAGCGCGGTCTGATCGTGGCTCCGCCGCGCACGGGGAAGACGATGCTCCTTCAGACGATCGCCAATTCGATCACCCGCAATCATCCGGAGGTGAAGCTGATCGTTCTCCTGATTGACGAGCGTCCGGAGGAGGTCACCGATTGGGAGCGCAAGGTGCACGGGGAGATCGTCGCCTCCACCTTCGATCAGCCAGCGGAGCGGCATGCGCGCGTGGCGGAGATCGTCCTGGAGAAGGCCAAGCGGCTGGTCGAGTATGGGAACGATGTGGTGATCCTGTTGGATTCCATCACCCGCTTGGCGCGCGCGCACAACTCCATCGTGGAGCGGAGCGGTCGGACGCTGACCGGGGGGATTGATGCCAGCGCCATGGAGAAGCCGAAGCGCTTCTTCGGCGCCGCGCGCAATCTGGAGGATGCGGGCAGTCTCACCATCATCGCCACGGCGCTCATTGATACGGGATCGCGCATGGACCAGGTCATCTTCGAGGAGTTCAAGGGAACGGGCAACATGGAGATTCACCTGGACCGTGCGTTGGCGGACAAGCGCGTCTTCCCGGCCATTGACATCCATCGGTCGGGGACGCGGCGGGAGGAATTGCTCATTCCGCCTCAGGATTTGAATCGCATCATCGTCCTGCGTCGCGTTCTGGCCACGCTCTCGCCGGTCGAGGCCATGCAGCTCATGCTGGAGCGCCTGGCGAAGACGAAGACGAACGCGGAATTCCTGAATTCGCTTCAAGTCGAATCGGAGCGAGCCGCCTCGTCGCGACGCTGAGATTCGGCGCGCCCTCTCTGCCCTCTGTGAGGGCGTGATCCCCGGGATCACGCGAAGGGGGGCTTTCCCCAACCGGCGCTCTTGACGTCGTGCCCCTTAACCCCATAAAATGACAGTCGCTCAATTCCGACAGCGAGGAGGGATGGAGCCATGAGGCGAATGATCACATACAGCGTCGCGCTTTCCCTGATCGTCCCATTTGTCAGCCTGTGGGCTCAGGAGCAAAAAACCGGGCAAGCACCGGCGCCGAAAGCGGCGGCGCGTCCGGCGCTCAAGACTCATTCCGGTGAGGTCGTCTCCGTCGACACGGTGAAGAACCAGATCGTGATCAAGCAGCGGACGGGCAAGGAGATGACGCTGGAGGTCGCCCCGGACGCTCGGATCACGAGGGCGCGTCAGACGATCACTTTGAGTGATGTGAAGCCGGGCGATCGCGTGACCACGCGCTGCGATGAATCCGGCGGCAAGTGCTTGCTCAAGTCCATCCGCGTCCAGGTGGCCCGAGCGGCCGCTCGGACACCGTGAGGATCTTCGTTGATGGGACGACTCTCGTCGGGAGGTGATCCGGAGGGGATCCGATGCCCGACGAGAGTCGTCCTGTGTTTATTTTTTGAGGCCCTCCGTGGGGGCCTCGCCAGGTGGAGGCGATGCCCCGTGCTCTTCAAGGTCGTGAGCGCGGCGACGCTCGGCATTGATGCCTATCTGGTGGAGGTCGAGGTGGATCTCTCTCCTCGGGCGGGGGATCAAGCCGGATCGGCCTTCATCATGGTGGGTTTGCCGGATGCCGCCGTTCGGGAGAGTCGCGAGCGCATTCGCGCGGCGATTCAAAATTGTGGGTTCTTCTTCCCCATTCATCGCGTCACGGTGAATCTCGCTCCGGCGGACATCAAGAAAGAGGGGTCGAGCTTTGATCTGCCGATCGCCGTAGGCATTCTCGGCGCGAACGGATATCTGGAGGGGGTGAGCCTCGAGGATGCGCTCTTTGTGGGAGAGCTCTCCCTGGATGGTCGCCTCCGACCGATTCGCGGCGCCTTGCCCATCGCCGTGGCCGCGCGAGCGCGCCGTATTCGACGCCTGTTCGTGCCGGAGGAGAATGCGCGCGAGGCGGCCGTCGTCGAGGGGATTGACGTGTACCCGGTGCGGACGCTCCCGGACCTCGTTCGGATGCTCATCGGGCAGATCTCGACCGCTCCCCTGAAGATCTCTCCCGGCGAGTTCTTGAGGGAGATCAACCGGTATCCTGTTGATTTCAGCGAGGTGAAGGGGCAACTGGCGGCCAAGCGGGCCATCGAGGTCGCGTGCGCTGGGGGGCACAACATCTTGATGATCGGTCCGCCGGGAAGCGGCAAGACGATGCTCGCCAAGCGGATCCCGACGATCCTGCCGCCGCTCACCTTCGAGGAGGCCATCGAGGTCACCAAGATTCACAGTGTCGCGGGATTGACCGAAGAGCGCGGTCTTGTGGTGACCCGACCGTTTCGCGCCCCGCATCACACGATCAGTGATGCGGGGCTTATCGGCGGCGGTGCTATTCCCCGACCGGGGGAGGTCAGCCTCGCCCATCATGGCGTCCTCTTCTTGGATGAGCTGCCGGAGTTCGATCGAAATGTGCTCGAAGTCTTGCGGCAGCCGCTGGAGGACGGGCGCGTGACGATCTCCCGCGCGGCGATGTCCTTGACGTTCCCCGCGCGGTTCATGCTGGTGGCGGCGATGAATCCCTGCCCGTGCGGGTATTGGGGATCGCGCGTGCGACAGTGCACGTGCACGCCGGCCATGATCCAGCGTTACGTCTCGAAGATCTCCGGGCCGCTTCTGGACCGCATAGACATTCACATCGAGGTCCCGGCGGTGCGATTTCGAGAGCTCGCCGATAGTGCCGCGGGTGAAACCTCTCAGACCGTTCGAGAGCGCGTGGTTCGTGCTCGCGAGCGGCAGGTGCGCCGTTATGTGGCCGATGGGATTTACTGCAATGCGCAGATGACGCCCCGGTTGATCCGCACATACTGTCGGCTGGACGAATCGGCCGAGCGCCTCCTGGAACACGCCGTCTCGCGGTTGGGGCTATCTGCTCGCGCCTACGATCGCATCCTGAAGGTGAGCCGCACGATCGCCGATCTCGAAGAGAGTGACGTCATTCGACCGCATCACATCTCCGAGGCGATTCAGTATCGCAGTCTTGATCGCGCGTATTGGATGTGAGCCTCATCGGGCCGGATGTGGGGAGGTCGCGCGGGAGGAGAGGGCGAGAGCGCGATCCTCGGGGATCCAGAGGGCGAGGAGAGACGTCGCGAAGGGAAAAGTCGCCATCACGGCGAGCACGCCCTCAAATCCGAACGTTCGGGTGAGGGGTTCACAGAGTGCCGGAGCCATCGAGCCGACTCCCCACGCGAATCCCATCATCAGCGCGGAGACGGTCGAGGTCTCCCGTGGAGCCAGCTCCTGAGCCGTGGCGACGTTCACGGGGAAGACGGACATAAGGGTGAACCCTCCGGCGATGAGGGCGGCCACGCTCAGCGGACCGCGTCCGAGCGCCGCCATGGCGAACAAGAGCGGGATGAGCACGCCTGTCCCGAACGTGAGCCATCGGCCGCCGAAGCGTTCGGCGAAGGCTCCTCCGAGAAAGCTCCCGCAGGCCCCGGCCAGCAGATATGCCGTCAAAAGCCCACCCGTCTCGCGCAAGCCATATCCCCGCTGGGTCAGAATGAAGGGCATGTAGCTGTTGGTCATCACATACATGGCCGAGCGGGAGACGGTGATGACGTAGAGGGAGAGCATCGGGCGCCAGACGCGACGCAGCGTCCCCGCCAATTCGGCGAGGGCGCGCGACCTGTTCGAGGGCTGTTCGCGCCAATCGTCGCGGGGGGCATAGCGATAAAGAAAGAGAGCCGCCAGCCATCCGAGCGGCATCAGCAAATAGGTTCGCGTCAGGTCCGTGGCCGCTACGATCGCCGTGATAATCAGAGGACCGAGGGCGAAACCGAGCGTCCCCGAGGACGAGAACGTCGAGAGCGCGAGCCGGCGCCGATGCTCATGGGTTCGAGCGGCCAGAGCCGCGCCCTGCGGATGGAACGCCCCGTTGCCGATCCCCCCCAAGACGAGGAAGAGCAAGAGCATCCCATAGGACGTCGCTGTGCCGATGAGCGAGAGGAACGATCCGGCGATCGCCGGCCCCGCGATGGCGAACGCGCGGCGCGAGTACCGATCAGCGAGAAATCCATACACGGGCTGCATGAGCGAGGAGGTGAAATTCAAGAGCGGCGCGAGCCAGAAGACCTCCGCTTCGCTCAGATGCAACTTCCGCGCGATCAGCGGCAGCAGCGGATAGAGCGTGCTCGTATGCAAGTCGTTCACGAAATGGCCGAATCCGAGAACCAGGAGCGCTCGCCGTCCTTCTCGCGACATGTGTGCCTCCGCGTCATGATGCTCGTCTGGCCGCCTCATGCAGGAAGTGCGCGAAGATCGCCCGTGAGAAGGCGTCCGAGGCGAACGTCAGCTCCGGGTGCCATTGGACGCCGAGGATGAACACATCAGGTCGCGCGTCGAGCACGGCCTCGATGATCCCGTCCTCGCTCCACGCGATCGGCTTCAGATCGCGCCCCACGTCTCTCACAGCCTGATGGTGGAAGCTGTTGACGTCGGCTGTCGTCCCGCCGGCCAGATGGGCGAGAAGCGTCCCCGCCGCGATCCGGATACGATGGGTGGGATGCTCCCCGGGCGTGTCCGGTTCATGCCGCACGGCCCTCTCTCGCTCCGAGGCGATATCCTGATAGAGCGTGCCGCCCCGAAAGACGTTGAGCACGTGCATCCCGTAACAGATGGCGAGTACAGGTCGGCGATAGACTTCCGCAGCCTCAAGAAGCAACCAATCGGTCTGGTCACGCTCCGGCAGCACCGACCTCAAACGCGCGTGCGGAGGATGCCCATAGCGGCGGGGATCCACGTCGTTATGACTCCCGCTGAGGAGCACCCCGTCACATCGCTCCACCAGATTGAAGAGGAGGGCGCGGTCCGGCAGCACGGGGACGAGGATCGGAACACCGCCGGCTGCGCGCACCGCCTCCGCATATGAGCGCTCCAGGTAAAAATGCGCCCGCCTCGGATGGCTTCGCATCGAGATGGCGATCAGCGGCCGCCTCATATCCCCCTCTCCACTGAAAGGGCGCTCGCGCGAAAGTCCTTCAGTTTAACGGGGGAGGCGTGTGCTTGTCAAAGCATGGTCTTCGCCTCATCGTGCGCCGCGTGCGTGTGCTAACATGAGGAGGCGTGAGGATCGCAGTAGTCGTTCATCGCTTCTCCCTCGAAGGGATCGGCGGGATCGAGACTCTGGCCCTCGCGGCCAAATGCTCGGTCGTCTGCGCGTGCGGGGGGCGGATGGAACGCCTCAAGCTCGGTCACAACAAGGAGCTCTTCGAGCGCGGGGGCGTGCGCGATATCACGGCTCCGCTCCGCCGGATCGTCGAGCGTCCCGATGTCCGGCGACAGCTTCGGCGGACTTCCGACTCGGTGAACCCCTTCGCGGGAAGGGCGCGCGCATTATGAGGCGCTCTATCGGGAATGCGTGGGGCATCATCGCCGCTGTCGCTCGACGTGCGCGCCGGAAGATCAGGGAGACCGAGTGGCGCGAATCGCTCGCGCGCGGCCTCAGAGGCGCCAGCGCGGTGGTGCTCCTCGCCGTGCTTGTGTTCGCGCTCGCGCGCTTTCGCCGGTGGAGGGAAGAGCGCGCGATCCGTGAGCAGCGACCATCCGTCGAGTGGGTGTGTTCGCCCGGGAGGGTGAACCTGAATCGGGCGACGCTGGCGGAGCTGCAGGCCATTCGGGGCATCGGCCCTGTCCTGGCGCAGGAGATCGTGCGCTATCGAGAACGACACGGCCCGTTCCATCGCGTGGAGGAGCTGCTGGTCCTGCGCGGCGTGGGCGCGCGAAAGCTGAAGACGCTCGAAGCCTTCCTCTGCGTGGAGCCGGAGTGAGGGGGATCGCGTCATCCGTTGACGGATCGGCGGGCGGACAGTAGCATTGAGGCCCTATGCGCGCGCGCCACTATCACCTGATCGGGATTGGCGGGACGGCGATGGCGGGCTTGGCCGGACTCCTGCTGGCCAAGGGATATCGGGTCACGGGATCAGATCAGGACATCTACCCGCCGATGTCGGAGTTGCTCGAGCGCTTGGAGATCCCCGTCTTCCGGGGATACCGGCCGGAGCATCTGCAGCCCCATCCGGATCGCGTCGTCATTGGCAATGCCCTCTCACGCGGGAATCCGGAGATCGAATATGTGCTCGATGCGAAGTTGCACTATGTCTCTCTGCCTGAGGTCCTCAAGGAGGAGTTCATTCGCGGTCGGCATTCGGTGGTGATCGCCGGAACGCATGGCAAGACGACGACGACTTCGCTCATGGCGTGGGCGCTCGAACAGGGCGGGTTGCGCCCGAGTTTCCTCATCGGCGGCATCGCCGAGAATTTCGAGACGAATTTCCGCTGGACCGAGAGCGCTCACTTCGTCATCGAGGGGGACGAGTACGATACGGCGTTCTTCGACAAAGGACCGAAGTTCCTGCATTATTTGCCGGATACCGTGATCCTGAACGCCATCGAGTTCGATCACGCGGACATCTATGCGGATCTGGAGGCGGTGAAGACGGCCTTTCGGCGATTGATCAACATCATCCCGCGGCGCGGGCGCGTGATCGCCGATTTCGATTCCCCGGTCGTGCGCGAGGTCGTGGCTGGCGCCTGGTGTCCGGTCCATTCGTTTGGCACGACGCCGGAGGCCGAATGGCGCGCCGTGGGCATCCGCCAGGATGAGCGCGGCACCCGGTTCGAGGTGCGGCATGGCGATCGCTCGCTGGGCGAATTCGTCACGCCGCTGATCGGCATATTCAATGTGCGCAATTGTCTGGCCGTCATCGCGGCGGCCACGTTGCTCGGCGTCGAACGCGAAGCGCTCGCTCGCGCTCTGGCCAGCTTCCGCAGCGTCCGACGTCGCATGGAGGTGAAGGCGGAGGTCGCCGGGATCACCCTCATTGACGACTTCGCGCATCATCCGACGGCCGTGCGCGTCACGCTGGAGGCGCTTCGGCAGCGATATCCCGATCGGCGGCTCATCGCCGTCTTCGAGCCGCGATCGCGGACCTCGCGCCTTCGGATCATGCAACGAGCCTTTGAGGACGCCTTGCTCTTGGCCGATGTCGCCCTCATCGGCCCGGTGTTTCGCCCCGAAGTGGTCCCGGAAGACGCGCGGCTCTCTCCGCCGGAGCTGGCGCGCGCGCTTCGAGAGCGGGGGCGTTCGGCTCACGCCTTCTCCTCCGTTGAGGAGATCGTCCGGCACCTCAGTTCGCGACTCACCTCTGGGGATGTCGTCGTCGTCTTCTCCAATGGAGATTTCGGAGGGATTCACGAGAAGCTCATTCGCGAGCTGCGACATCGCGAGGGGGCGACGACGCGAGAAGCATCATGAGGTCCTCTCGTCGCCGGGCGGCGAGCTGTCCACACGCGGCGGCGATCTCGCGGCCTCGAGGGTGACGGATGAATGTCGGGATCCCGGCAGCGCGCAGGATGTGTTGGAACCGCAGTATGCGCTCCTCTGGCGAGGCGGCGAAGGGCAGCTCGGGAGCCGGATTGTGCGGGATCAGATTCACCTTCGCGCGAATCCCGCGGAGCCAGCGAACGAGCCGCCGGGCATCCTCCTCACGATCGTTGACGTCGTCGAGCATCACGTATTCGAAGGAGATCCATTCGTTCCGTCGGAGCGGATACTCGCGACATGCGGCCTGGAGCTCTTCGAGCGGCCATCGCCGATTGATCGGCATGAGCCGATCGCGCAGCGCGTTCGTCGTGGCCGAGAGCGAGATGGCCAGTTCCGGGCGGATGGGTTCGTGCGCGAGGCGCCGAATCCCCGGGACGACGCCCGCCGTCGAGAGGGTGATCCGCCGTTGGGAGATGTTCATCCCTCGAGGTTCGCAGAAGAGTCGGATCGCTTTCAAAACGTTCTCGTAATTCAGGAGCGGCTCGCCCATCCCCATGAGGACGAGATTGACACCCCGCTCCGGCCTCACCCCCGGACCGTAGATGTCGTTGAGGATGAGCCACACTTGAGCCACGATCTCTCCAGCTTCCAGATTTCGCCTCAAGCCCAGCCGAGCCGTCATGCAGAAGGCACAGGCCAAGGGGCAGCCAGCCTGCGTCGAGAGGCAGATCGTATCGGCATAGGGTTCGGGAAGCCACACCGACTCGACGAGCACCCCATCCCGCAGGCGCAGCACGTAGCGTCGCGTCCCATCGCTCGCGCGAAAGACGTCGGCGATCTCGACGTCGGTGATGACGAATGCCTCGCTGAGCGCCGCCCGAAGCGATGCGGGCAGATCAGTCGCCGCCTGCAGCTCCGTGATGCGCCGCCGATAGAGCGCCTCGAAGAGCTGGTGCGCCCGGTACGGCTTCGGATCGCGCGCCTTGAGGAGCTCTTTCAGCTCGCCTCGCGTTCGTCCAAGAAGCGTCTCCCTCACATCACCGCATTATAGCAACCATTGCGGTGGAGCCCCAAAGGTCGTGTGGGAGCCCACGAGCTGCCCCATCTTCTCCGACGAGAAAAAGCGCATACGATTTTTTCCTTGACAATGCCAGGGACTCTCTGTATACTCCGGACCGATGTTGAATCTCGATCTTGCAAAGGAGAGGCGATATGCGCGAAAGAGGACAACTCGATACGCTCACGCTCGTGCTCGTGATGGCGTTTGTGATCTTGTTCCTGTTCCTGTTCCTGCTGCTTGGAGGAGGCGGCGGCGGAGGCTAAGCGCCTTCTGAGCAGAGATCCCCTGTGGCATCGCGCTAGCGAGACGCAGGGGATGTATCGGCCTCATCTTATTGGGAGGAGTAGACGATGCGCGAGAGAGGTCAGATGGATACGACGACCCTGTTGGTGCTTGTGATCTTTTTGGTGCTGTTCCTCTTTGTGTTCCTGCTGCTTGGCGTGTCCTCGGGGCCGTAGCGAGCAGCTGGAGGAGCCTTCTGTATTCCGAATCCCCACCGGTCCCTCCTGCGGAGGGAGGTGGGGTTTTCTTTTTCACCAATCGCTGATTGCCTCCTCCGGGGCGACACGATTAAGATGATTCCGTGCGTGTGATCGCGGGGATATACAGGGGGCGGCGGTTGAAGGGGCTCTCGGGGCGAGCGGTCCGTCCGATTCCCGATCGTTTGAAGGAAGCGCTCTTCAACGTCTTGCGACCGCGATTGATCGGGGCGCGCGTTCTGGATCTCTGTGCTGGAACGGGAGCCGTGGGGATTGAAGCGCTCAGCCGTGGGGCTCGACATGTCACCTTCGTTGAGCGCTCGCGGATCGTCATCGCACAGCTTCGGCAAAATCTCGCCGCCTGTGGGATTCGCGAGGGCATCGAGATCCTCCAGCAAGATGCGGCTCGCGCCTTGGAGCAGCTTGGGAGACGGGGGGAGGCGTTTGACGTGATCTTCTTCGATCCCCCGTATGCCTCGGAGCTCTACGAGGCCGTGTTGGAGCGTCTGGCGCGCACGCCCTCGGTGCTTGCGCCAGAGGGCATACTCATCGTCATGCATCATGCCAAGCGCGCCTTAGCAACGCATTACGGTGAGTTCGAGCGCGTGCGGCAGCTTCGACAGGGGGAGAATGTCTTGAGTTTTTACGCGCGCCGTGACGCGGAGGCTGCGGCGACATCTCGCAGCGTGGACGCGGACGTTCGAGCGTGCAGTCGGTCAGGCGAGAGCCTCTCACCAAAAGGCGTTGGCGCAGCCGACGGCGCCCTCCGCGGCGCCGTCTCATCGAGCGAATGGCGCCTGATGATGGGCGAGGGGACCCTTCGATAGAGGCGAGGAGGGGAGACATGCGGAGAAGGTTGGGTATCGTTCTCGGCCTCATCCTGTGCGGAGTGAAGCAGGGGGGTGCTCAGGAGGTCCCTCGTGTTGAGGTCTTCGCTGGCTATTCGTACGCTCGGCTGGCGGACGCCATCAATTCCCACGGATGGAATGTCTCGATTGTGGGGAACGTGAATTCCTGGTTGGGGATTGCCGCCGATGTGAGCGGTCATTATCGGTCGGGCCTCTCCCTCCATGCGTACACGGTGGGGCCTCGATTCGCCGCGCGCAATACGGTCACGGCCTTCACGCATTTTCTGTTCGGCGGAGCGCGGTTGGGGGATGGCGGAGCGCTCTCCGCCTTCGGGATGGTCTTTGGCGGCGGTGTGGATGTGCCATTGAATGAGCGCTTCACGCTTCGACTGCTGCAGGCCGACTATCTCTTCACACGCTTCGGCGGCGAGACGCAAAATAACGCGCGACTCTCAGTCGGCATCGTCTTCACCTTTGGACGGCGATAAGGGGTGACTCTTCGACCATGTGGTGATCGGCGGAAGGTCCCCTGTCTTCGCCATTTCTTGCCAGGTGAAGAAGTCATGTGGTAGCCTTACGGGTTCCAGGATGAAGTGAGGCATCGCATGAGGGGTGGACGATGATTCTACCGTTTCGCGGGACGTGGCCCAAGATCGCCGAGACGGCCTTTGTGGAAGAGAGCGCGGCGGTCATCGGGGATGTGGAGATCGGGGAGCATTCTTCGATCTGGTTTCACGCGGTGGTGCGGGGGGACGTGCACTTCATCCGCATTGGGAGCTATACGAACATCCAGGATGGAGCCGTGGTGCATGTGACCGGTGGTCGGTTTCCCGCGCTCATCGGCGATCGCGTCACGGTCGGGCATCGCGCGATCGTGCATGGATGCACGGTGGGGAATGAATGTCTGATCGGGATGGGGGCCATTCTCTTGGACGGCGTCGTCATCGGCGAACGATCGCTCATCGCTGCCGGTGCCGTGGTTCGCGAGGGGACGGTGGTGCCTCCGGGATCGCTTGTGGCGGGCGTTCCGGCGCGCGTCGTGCGCGCGCTGACCGAGGAGGAATGGCGTCGGATCGAGGGAGGGTGGCGAGGCTATTGTGAGCTGAAGGACCACTATCTCGCGGAGCGGATGCGATCGGGGCGATGATCCAAACGGTACGGGGGACTTTCGACATCTTGCCCGATGAGCTGCCGCGCTGGCGGTTGGTGGAGGAGACGGCGCGCGCTGTCTTCCGGTGCTATGGGTATCGTGAGATTCGAACCCCGATCTTCGAGCGCACGGAGCTGTTCGCCCGCAGTGTGGGTGAGGAGACGGACATCGTCGCCAAGGAGATGTACACATTCACGGATCGCAGCGGCGAGAGTTTGAGCCTGCGCCCGGAGAGCACGGCCTCGGTCGTCCGCGCCTACATTCAGCACAAGATGTGGACGTGGGGGAGCGTGGTGAAGCTCTTCTATATCGGGCCGCACTTTCGATATGAGCGGCCGCAGAAGGGGCGCTTCCGGCAGTTTCATCAGATCGGCGCGGAGGCCATCGGGCAAACGGATGATCCGGCCATTGATGCCGAGCTGATCGAGATGGTCGAGGAGTATCTGGAACGCCTGGGGGTTCGAGAGCGCGCGCTCTTCTTGAATTCCGTCGGATGCACGCAGTGTCGTCCGGCATATGTGCGACGCTTGAAGGCGGCGCTGGCCGATGCGATCCCGCGCATGTGCGAGAACTGCCGGCGGCGGTATGAGACGAACCCGCTGCGGATTCTGGATTGCAAGGTGGAGGGCGATCAACCGTTCATCGAGCGGGCGCCAGCGTTGGTGGATCACCTGTGCTCGGCGTGTGCGGCGCATTTCGAGACCTTGCGGCGGCATCTGGACGCTCGGGGGATCGCCTATCGGATCTCGCCCCGACTTGTGCGCGGGCTTGATTACTACACGCGCACGGCGTTCGAGATCACCGGCGCGCGACTGGGGGCGCAGAATGCCATCGCTGGTGGCGGGCGCTACGATGGGCTCTCGGAATTGCTCGGCGGACCGCCGGCTAAGGGGATCGGATTCGCGCTGGGTGTGGAGCGACTTCTGCTGGCTCTGCCCGAGGAGGCGGCGGTCGCCGATGAGGCGCCGGACCTTTACATCGCTTATCTGGGGGAGGCGGCGCGCCAACACGCCTTTCGCTTGGCCCGGCGGCTGCGCCGCGAGGGTCTCATCGTGCTCTACGATTTTGAGGAGCGGAGGCTGCGGCGACTCATGGCGCAAGCCGATCGCGTGCGGGCGCGGTACGCGGTGCTGATCGGCGAGGATGAGTTGGCGGCCGGGCGCTATACGCTTCGCGATATGCGGACCGGCGCACAGGAAGCGCTCTCGGAGGACGCGCTCGTGCAGAAGCTCGTGGCCTCGCGCGCATCATCGGCGAGCGCGTCCCGTTGACTGCGGGAACGTCAAACGAGGGGGATGAGCCTCTGATGGATGTCGCGCGATCGGATGAGCGAGGCATGAGGGCGAGCGAGTGTGACCAGGAGCTTGTGCGCACGCACACCTGTGGCGAATTGCGTCCGGAGCATGCCGGCGCGCGCGTCATCCTCATGGGGTGGGTGCATCGGCGGCGCGATCTCGGCCCGCTGACGTTTCTGGATCTGCGCGATCGCTACGGGATCACGCAGATCGTCTGCGATGAGCAGCGGGCGCCGGAGGCGCATGCCGTGGCCAAGCAGGTGCGCAACGAGTACGTCATCGCCGTCATCGGGACGGTCGTGTGCCGAGCGCCGGAGACGGTCAACCCGAAGATCGCGACCGGGGAAGTCGAAGTCGTCGCCGAGCGGGTGATCGTCCTCAACCCGGCGAAGACGCCGCCCTTCCCCATTGAGGACGAGCGGGGAAGTCCGCCGTCCGAAGAGGTGCGCTTGAAGTATCGTTATCTCGACCTGCGCCGGCCGCGCTTGCAGCGGAATCTCCTGCTGCGCCATCGCGCGGCGCTCGCGGTGCGCCAGTACTTCGATCGGCATGGCTTTCTGGAGATCGAGACGCCGATGCTCATCAAGTCCACGCCCGAGGGAGCGCGCGACTTCATCGTCCCGAGCCGGTTGCATCCGGGGAAATTTTACGCCCTGCCGCAGTCACCGCAGCTCTTCAAACAGCTCCTGATGGTGGCGGGATTCGATCGGTACTTCCAGATCGTGCGCTGCTTTCGCGACGAGGATCTGCGCGCGGATCGCCAGCCGGAGTTCACGCAGATTGATGTGGAGATGTCGTTCGCCACACCCGAGATGATCTTCGCGCTCATTGAGCCGCTCATCGAGGAGCTGTGTCTCTTGGTGGGGCGAGAGATCGTCCGACCCTTTCCCCGCCTCCCCTTCGCGGAGGCGATCGAGCGCTATGGGACGGATAAGCCGGATCTCCGCTTCGGAATGGAGTTGGTGGATGTGAGCCCCTGGCTTCAGGACGTCGAGTTCGCGCCCTATCGGCGGGCGCTCGACGGTGGGGGGGTGATCAAGGGGATCGCCGTGCGAGGGGGGGCGAAATATTCGCGAAAGCGGTTGGAGGAGTTAGCGGACCTCGCGCGACGCGCGGGACTCTCCGGCCTGACGTGGGTGAAGCTGGGCGAGGGGGAGATCGCCTCTGCGCCCGCGCTCAGACCGGCGCGCCTGGAAGCACTCGCGCGCGCTGTCGGGGCGGAGCGCGGCGATCTCGTGCTCATCGCCGCCGGCCCCCGTACCGTGGTGAACCAGACGCTCGGGCTGTTGCGGGTGGAGATCGCGCGACGCGAGGGCTTGGCCGATGGCGGGCAGTTCCGATTCGTCTGGATCACTGATTTCCCCATGTTCGAATGGGAGGCGTCGGAGCAGCGATGGAGCGCCGTGCACCATCCCTTCACCTCTCCGCGCGATGAGGATGTGGATCGGTTGGAGACGGACCCGGCGTCGGTGCGCGCCAAGGCGTATGATCTGGTGCTGAACGGCGTGGAGATTGGTGGAGGATCCATTCGGATCCACCGGCGAGACGTGCAGCAGCGTGTCTTCCGTGTGATCGGACTCGGGGAGGAAGAGGCGCGACGGAAATTCGGCTTCTTGCTGGACGCCTTCGAATATGGAGCGCCCCCACATGGGGGGATCGCTCTCGGCTTTGATCGCTTGATCATGCTGCTGGCGGGGGAGACGTCCATTCGCGAGGTGATCGCTTTCCCGAAGACGGCTAGCGCCACCGATCTCATGCTCGATTCTCCGAGTGAGGTCTCGCCCGCGCAATTGGAGGAATTGGGCTTGGCCATCATCTCGAAGCGCAGCGAGTGAGGACGCCGCGCGCTGCGCCGCATTCACCGAGGCGAGGCGATGGGGAAGATTCGCATTCTCCCGGACCTTCTGGCGAGCAAGATCGCCGCGGGCGAGGTGGTCGAGCGCCCGGCGTCGGTCGTCAAGGAGCTGGTCGAGAATGCTCTGGATGCCGGGAGCCGACGGATCCAGATCGAGGTGGAGCTCGGGGGGAAAAGGCTCGTGCGCGTCACCGATGATGGCGAGGGGATGACGCGCGATGATGCCCTTTTGGCCTTCGAGCGACATGCCACGAGCAAGATCGCCGCGCTCGAAGACCTGGAACGGATCGCGACGCTCGGATTTCGCGGCGAGGCGCTCCCCTCGATCGCGGCGGTCGCGCGCGTCCTCGTGCGGACGAAGGCGGCGGTCGAGCTGGTCGGGACGGAGGTCGAGATCGAGGGGGGGAAGATCAAGGAGGTGCGCGACTGCGCCTGGGCCGGAGGGACGGAGGTGTGCGTGCGCGATCTCTTCTTCAATGTCCCGGCTCGGCGCAAATTCCTCAAGAGCGAGGCCACCGAATTGTTCCACATCACGAATCTCGTGACGCATTACGCGCTCTGCTATCCGCAGGTGGCCTTCCGCCTGCAGCATGGAGAGAGGACGCTCTTGGACGTGCCTCCGGTCGAGGCGGTGCGCGACCGCGCATATCAGATCTTTGGCGCGGACTTCCTCGCCCACGTGGTCGAGCTGGAGCACGCGCAGGGGGGGATTCGCATCCACGGGTTCGCCTCCAAGCCGAATTGGGGACGGACCACGCGCGAGGCCCAGTATTTCTTCGTGAACGGTCGCTATGTGCGCGATCGCGTGTTGGCGCAGGCGCTCGGCGAGAGCTATCGCACGCTCCTGCCCTCGGGCACGCATCCGGCGGCGATCCTCTTCGTCGAGCTGCCGCCGTCGGAAGTGGATGTGAATGTGCATCCGGCGAAGATCGAGGTGCGATTTCGGCGCCCTCTTCAGGTTCAGGCGGCGATCATCGAGGCCGTGCGACGAGCGCTCGAGCGCGCGCGGCCTGTCGTGGAGGTCGGGCGCGCCGTCCCCTTCGCGCGGGAGCGCGCCTCAGCGGTGAGTTCCGAGCGCGCGTTCCATCGCGAGGCCTTTCGCCTGCAGGCGCCGCTCACCCCACCGACACCACGCCAATCGCCGCTGGCGCTCACCTTCTCGCCAAAATCTGCGCCCGAGGCCGCGCGACCCCATCTTGAAGTATCGCCGGATCGCCCGTCGATCAGCCCGCAGTGCCTGGCGCGTCCTTCGCTGGAAGCGACGATCGAGGGGGAGGAGGCCGAACGAATTCGCGTCATCGGTCAATTCCGCCGGAGCTTCATCCTGGCGGCGACGGAGCGGGAGCTGCTCCTCATCGATCAACATGCCGCGCATGAGCGCATCCTCTTCGAGCGCTTTCGGGAGCATCTGGCGCGCGAGGCATTACCCAGACAGCCCCTTCTGGTGCCGGAGGTCATCGAGCTGACGCCGGCTCAACACGCCATCTTCGAGAGCGTGCGCGAGGAGCTGGGGCGGCTGGGGATCGAAGTCGGGGAGTTTTCCGGGCGTGCGCTTGTGGTCACGGCGTTGCCGGCCGACGTGCCTGTCTCCGAAGCACGCCTCCTCATCCTGGAGCTTTTGGAGATCGCCGAGCAGGAGCGGCGCACGGCATCGCCGGAACGCCTCCGCGATCGCTTAGCGGCCAGCCTCGCGTGCCGCGCTGCCGTGAAGATCAATACCCCGTTGACCGAACCGATGATGCGATGGCTCGTCGAGGAGTTATTCCGCGCCTCCTTCCTGGCGAGCTGCCCGCACGGACGCCCCGTGGTGGTGCGGTTCACGCTCCGGGAGATCGAGCGGCTTTTCCACCGATGAGGGGAGAACGCGCTGTGCTGGGCGAGCCGCTCACGGAGATGGCGCGCGCTTCACAGCTCCATGGGCGGGGTCGGCGACTCCTCCGTCTCCTCCTTGATCTCCGCCACGAGCGCTTCCGTCGTGATGAGCAATGAGGCGATAGATGAGGCGTTTTGCAGAGCGACGCGGCTGACCTTCGCCGGATCAATGATGCCGGCCGTGATGAGGTCCTCAAATTGCTCCGTCTCCGCGTTGAAGCCGATGTGATCGTGGCGCTCGGCTTTGACGCGTTCAACGACGACGGCGCCTTCGACGCCCGCATTGGAAGCGATCTGACGCAACGGCTCCTCCAGCGCGCGCTTGACGATGGCGACGCCCGTTTGTTCATCCGGGTCTTCCAGTCGCAGCGCCTCCAGAGCCTTCGACGCGCGAATGAAGGCGACGCCCCCGCCCGGGACGATCCCCTCCTCCACCGCCGCGCGCGTCGCGTGCAGAGCGTCTTCGACCCGCGCCTTCTTCTCCTTCAGCTCGGTCTCGGTCGCCGCCCCGACCTTGATGACGGCCACGCCGCCGGCGAGCTTCGCCAAACGCTCCTGCAGCTTCTCCCGATCGTAGTCGGACGTCGTCTCCTCGATCTGGGCGCGCAGTTGCTTGATGCGCGCCTCGATGTCGCTCTTCTTCCCCAGCCCTTCGACGATCGTCGTCGTGTCCTTATCCACAACCACTTTCTTCGCGCGACCGAGGTCCTTGAGCGTCACGTTCTCCAACCGAATGCCCAACTCTTCGGCGATGAGGCGGCCGCCGGTCAGAATGGCGATGTCCTCCAGCATCGCTCTCCGCCGCTCCCCGAATCCGGGAGCGCGCACGGCGCAGACCTGCAGCGTCCCGCGCAGCCGATTGACGACGAGCGTCGCCAGAGCTTCCGCCTCCACATCCTCGGCGATGATGAGCAGCGGCCGCCCCGCCCGCACGATGTGCTCCAGCACCGGCAGCAGGTCCTTCACCGAGCTGATCCGCTTCTCATGAATGAGGATCGCCGCGTCGGTCAGCACGCACTCCATGCGCTCCGGGTCCGTGATGAAGTACGGGGAGAGGAACCCCCGATCGAACTGCAGGCCTTCGACCACATCGAGCGTGGTCTCGATCGTTCGCGATTCTTCCACCGTGATGACCCCGTCCTTGCCCACGCGCTCCATGGCTTCGGCGATGAGGCGGCCGATGGTCGCATCCCCATTGGCCGAGATCGTTCCCACGGCGGCGATCGCATCGCCTTTGACGGGGCGAGACAAGCGTCGGATCTCCTCGACGGCGCGCTCGACGGCCTTCTCAATCCCGCGCTTGAGGGCCATCGGGTTCGCTCCGGCAGCCACGTTCTTCACCCCCTCGCGGAAGATCGCCTGCGCTAGGATCGTGGCCGTCGTCGTCCCATCGCCAGCGACCTCGGATGTCCTGGCTGCGACCTCGCGCACCATCTGCGCGCCCATGTTCTCCAGCGCATCGCCCAGTTCGATCTCCTTCGCCACGGTCACGCCATCTTTGGTGATCGTCGGCGAGCCGTATCGCTTCTCCAGGATGACGTTCCGACCGCGCGGCCCGAGCGTGATCTTCACCGCATCGGCCAGCTTGTTGATCCCCCGCAGAAGCGCCTGACGCGAATGCTCGCCGTGAATGATTCGTTTCGCCATGATCCCCCCTTTCTCGATGTCCGCGTCGCTCATTCGGACGACGCGTCGAAAAACACCCAATACTAAAGCTTGACCGCCTCGCTGTCAATCGAGCATCAGGGACTTCTGGGCGATGGGAAGAGCCCAACGGATGCCCCTTCGGAGGGGCGTGTGCCACATCGGTGAGAGGCGCTGACGGTGAATCGCTCTCCTCGGAGGCGCGAGGGCGAGCGGCTCTCCCACGATCACGAGCGCGTTCTCGATCCACTGCTGGACAAGGAGGCGAGGGACGCGCTATCATCTCACGTGCGTGAGCATCACGGTGTGGGCCGTTAGCTCAGTCGGTAGAGCATCGGGCTTTTAACCCGAGGGTCGCAGGTTCGATTCCTGCACGGCTCACCATCTGTTTTTATGGCCGATGCAGCGAGATCGAGCGTGAGAAGGGCGCAGCGGGCTCTGCGGTTGAGTCTGGGTATAACCGCTGCGCTCCTTTTGTTCGGCGCGCGCGCTTCGGCGCGCGGAGCGTCCTGGCTGGCGCTGCCCTTCGAGAATAAGACGCGGCAGGCCGATTACCATTGGGTGGGGGAGGCATGCGCGCTGCTTCTGTCGGAGCTCTTGGCGCGGGCGGGAGAGTCGGTCGTCTCCCCGGATGATCGGCGGGCGCTCTACGAGCAGCTTCGGTTGCCCAAGGGCTTGGTGGTGACGCGGGCTTCGGCACTCGTCGTCGCCGAGCGTTTGGGAGCCGAGCGACTGCTGGTGGGAACGTATCAGGTGACCGGTCCGAGAGGACAAGAGCGCGTCGCCATCACGGCTCGGGTGATTCACGTGGCGGAGGCGCGGATGTTGACGAACGAACTGACGTTGGGCGCTCCGCTGCGAGACTTGCCCGCATTGCTGGCGACGCTGGTCGGGGAGGTGCTCGGAGATCGGCTCTCTCCATCAGCGCGTCAGGCGGTGGCACAAATGGCGACGGCTTTGCCCACAAGTGCGCTGGAGTATTACACGAAAGCGTGGATGGCGGCCGATCCGCAGGTGGCGATTCCCTTGCTGCGTCGCGCTGAACGCGCGGCGGGGCGAAGGGCGGCCGAATATGCCCCCCTGCTTCTGGAGTTGGGGCGCGCCTATGTCCGGCAGGGGCAGTGTGCCGATGCGCTCCCGTACTTGCATCGGCTCACGTCGGACGCGTCCGTCGACAAAGAAGCGCAGTTTTATCTGGGGGTGTGTGCCCTCCAGCACGGAGACTGGTCGCGCGCTGTGAACATCTATCGGGCGCTCGCGCGCGTGTGGCCATTGGCGGAGGTATATAACAACCTGGCTGTCGCCGAACTGCGGTTGGGGCAAACAGCGGCAGCCGCCGCTGATTTCTCGCAGGCGCTTGAGCGTTCTGGTCCCGATCCCGACATCCGTTTCAATTACGGCTACGCGCTGTGGAAACTCGGGGAGTTTGAGAGTGCCGCGGGACAGTTTCGACAAGTCGTGCGGCAGCGCACGGCCGATGTCGAGGCGCATTATCTCCTAGGGAAGAGCTTGCAACGGTTGGGGCGAGTCGAGGAAGCACAGGGGGCATTGACGATCGCTCGGCGCTCTTTGCCCGCGTTCGCCGAGTGGGAGAACATGGCCGACCCGCCTATCGCTCCTCGGCTCAAGCTGCAGATCGCGCGTCCTCAAGCTCGCGGCGCGATCGGTCTGGCTTCGCGCGCTCTGGCGATGTCGCCCACCGAAGCCGTGCGTCAGGCGGAGGCGCTGCTGGAGGCCGGTCGGGAGGAGGAGGCCCTGGGACTCGTGGAGAGCGTACTGCGAACGGCTCCGGATCAGGCCGATGCGCATCTGCTGAAGGCGCGCCTCTATTTTCGGCGCGGGAGCTGGCGCGAGGCGGCCGATGCGGCGCAGGCGGCGGCCTTTTGGAATCCTCGATTGATCTCGGCCCATCTGTTACTGGCCCGTGTTTACTTGGCCGTCGGCGAACGCGAGCGCGCGCGCTTGAGCGTAGAACGGGCATTAGCCCTGGATCCGAACGATGCGGAGGCGCGCGAGTTGGCGCAAGAGCTGGCGATGTCCTCGCGCAAGCCGTGATTCGCCCGCAAGATGACTCCGTTGAGATCCCCCTTCTGAGCTGAGGAAGGTGATGCCTTGGGGAGGAACAGAGACGCGATGGCGGAGGGACGAACGGCGGTCGCCGAGTTGCGACGGGATGTGACCGTCTGGGGATCGTACATGTGGGGCTTCGCCGATGTTGGGGCCGACACATTCGTCGCGCTCGGCTTGGTCTTCGCGTTCTCGGAGGGAGCCGCGCCGTTGGCCTTCTTGCTGGCCGGGACGGTCTACATCTTGGTGGGGTTGGCCTACACGGAATTGGCCTCGGCGTATCCGGTCGCCGGAGGGGGACAGTATTTCGCCTTGCGCGGCCTGGGAGACTTCTGGAGCCTGATCGCCGGCAGCGCGCTCGTGCTCGATTACACGCTCTGCACGGCGCTCTTCGCCTATTTCGCCACGACCTATTTCTCGCATTTCGTCCCGGAATTGGCCGAAGCCACGATCGCTCTCGGACCGTTCGCGCACGTGCGGATCGGCCTGGCCCTGGCCACGCTTCTGCTCATCGCCTTTCTGGCGTGGTTGAATGTGCGGGGGATGCGGCAGGCCAGTCTGCTCAACGAGCTGATCGGCGTCCTGATCATTCTGGTGGAGACGCTCATCATCGCCATGGGCTTGATCTTCGCCTGGCGGCCGGAGCTGCTCGCGGCTCAGTGGAGCGAGACGTTCGCGAATTTCCATCCGCGTCAGTTCCTCTACGGGGCGTCGTTGGCGATCATCTCCTTTGTGGGCTTGGAGTCCATCTCGCAAGCGGCGCAGGAGACGCGGCGTCCGGCCACGATCGTCCCGCGGACTTCGATCGCGTTGGTCTTCACGGTCTTCCTCTTCGCCGTCTCGCTCTCGGTGCTGACGCTCGGTACGGTGCGCTGGGAGGTCTTTCTGGAGGAGCGCAATGTGGGGCGCTCAGTCGCTCTTGTGGCGGGACATCTGCCCTGGATCGGGCGCGCGGCCGAGGATGTGACGGCGGCGCTGGCCGTGCTCGTCCTCATGCTCTCGTCCAATTCCGGGGTGATGAGCGTCTCCCGCGTGGCGTTCTCGATGAGCCGATATGAGGCGATCTCCTCGTGGTTCGAGCACGTCCATCCGCGCTATCGCACGCCGGCGCGCACGATCATCGTCTTCTCGTCCATCGCGGCGCTGCAGGTCGTCCTGGCCTCCCTGACCGAGAGCGCTATAGACACACTGGCCAACATGTATGCTTTCGGCGCCACGCTCGGATACACCCTCGTCATGCTCTCACTCATTCGATTGCGGTTCACTGATCCGTACACGCCTCGTCCCTATCGCGTGCCGTTCAATATTCCGATGAGACGGCCGGGCGCGACGATTCACGTCCCCGTGCTGGGGATCATCGGACTTGTGGGGATCACGACGGTCCTCGTGATCGTGCTCTTCACGCATGAGATCGCGGCTGTGGCGGGACCATCGTGGGTGCTCCTCTGTTTCGGCTACTATGCCTGGTATCGCCGGCGGCGGGGGCTCCCGATCTTCCGGAGCGTGCCGCGAGATTGGGAGCGGGAGCAGATGGAGGTGCTCGAAGCGGCTGAGGAATACGACCTCTTGGAACAATACCGGATCGCCCTGGCCGAACGCGACCGATGGAGGAGGCGGACCCATGAGGCCGAGCTCACCCGTGAATGAACCACGTGGCGTCTCGCTTCGGGACGTGGTGCTGATCGTTTACGGGGTCCTCTTTGTGCTCCTCGGCCTGATCATCCTCTATCGGGTGATCCGCCTGGGGGGGAGTCCGGTGGGGCTCGGCGTGGGCGGGGGCTTCGTACTCCTGGGCGTCTACCGAGTGCGTTTCGTCCTCGGCTATTATTTCGCTCGGAAGAGGGAGGAGCGTTCGGATGTCAGGGGGTGACGTTCACGTCTCCCTAGTGGGCGTGATCCTGGCCGTGATCTTCGCGGCCTCCTTGGGGGGGATGCTCTGGTGGATGCTGCATCCACCGGCGCCCATTGGGCCGGCGGTCGCGCGCGCCTATCGCGGGGTGAGCGCCCTCAAGCGCATCCTCGTCCCCGTGAAGGGGACGGGGTATAGCGATCGGGCCGTGGAGCTGGCGTGTCGCCTCGGGCAGGAGCAGCAGGCCGAAGTGATCCTGGCATATGTGATCGAGGTCCCGCTGTCGCTCCCCTTGAATACCCCCCTCGATCAAGAGGAGCAGCGGGCGCGCGAGGCGTTGGAGCGCGCCGTCGAGTTGGTGCGGCTACATCACCTCACGCCGGTTCCGGTCGTCCGACGCGATCGCGAGGTCGGCCGGGGGATCGTGAGCGTCGTCACCGATTACGATGTGGATCTGGTCGTGATCGGGCTCAATCCTCGACGCGTCGCGGCCGGGGATTCCATCGGTCGCGGGATCGAGACGATCCTGCGCCGGGCAGGCGTCGAAGTGATCATTGACATGGTGCCCGAAAGGGTGAGCTGAGTGGGCATCTCGAATGGGGAGGGGAGGCGATGCGAGTCGTCGTCGTCGGATATGGACGCGTGGGTCGTCGCGCGATCGCGCAATTGCTGGAGCGCGGTCATGAAGTGACGTTGATTGACAAAGAGGCCGTTCGGTTGCGCGGCGCCGTGGACTTCCCCAATGTGAAGTTGGTGCAGGGAGATGGCACCGATGTGGACGTGCAACGGCAGGCGGGCGTGGAGCATGCCGATCTCTTTCTGGCGCTCACGCGCGAGGACAACGTGAATCTGATGGCGGCGCAGGTCGCGCGCCTGATCTTCCAAGTGCCGCGCGCCATCGCCCGCGTCTATGAGCCGAGCCATCGGGACGTCACCGACGATGGACAGTTGATCACCGTCTGTCCCACGCTCTATACGGTTGATGCCATCATGCAGCGCGTGGATGAATGGGCGGCGCATCCCATGACGCGGCCGGAGGTGCTGCCGGTGCGGGAGCCGCGTCCGACGCGCCCGCGCGCTGATGAATCGAAGTTCATCCTCGTGGTGGGCGCGGGGAAGGTGGGGATCAATCTCGTTCGTTCGCTGCTCGGCAGCGGGCATGAGGTGGCGCTCGTCGAGCGCGACGTCGCTTACGCCGCGCGGCTGCGGACGGAGCTGGACTGCCCGGTCATCATCGGTGACGGGACGTTGGGGCCCGTCCTCGAAGAGGCCGGCGCCCGGCGCGCGCGCGTCTTCGTCGCCGTCACCGGCAACGATGAGAACAATCTGATCGCCTGTCAGCTCGCCAAGCGCGTGTTCCATGTGCCCAAGACGATCGCGCGCGTGAGCAATCCGAAGAACGAGCCCGTGATGCGTCGGCTCGGCGTGGATGCCACCGTCAGCTCGACGGCTATCATCGAGCAGGTCATCGAGCGCGAACTGCCGACGATTCCTATTCGCACGCTCCTGAATCTGCACGGGGAGCGAGCCCAGATCATCGAGTACGTGCTCGGCGAGACCTGTCCGGTGGCTGGAAAGGCCTTGCGCGACATCGCCTTTCCGCCCGACTGCAATATCGTGGCCATCGAACGCGCGGGCACGACGCTCATCCCTCGTGGAGAGACGCGCCTGGAAGTGGGCGATATGGTGGTCGCTCTGGTCACGCGAGAGCGCGAGCCCGAATTGCGCCGGCTGCTGATGGGATGACACCGCATCGGTCGCCCTCGCACGCGCTATGCGGACATTTTGGGAGGTCGGCGTTCGGCTTCGGGAGGACCTGAGCGAGATCCTCTTCCCCCTCTTCTCGCGCGCGGGGACGCGCGGACTCGCGTTCGCGGAAGAAGAGAGCGGCCTTGAGCTCCTCGCCTATTTCGATGAGCCGCAAGACGCCACGTGGTGGGCGCAGGAGGTGCGGCGCGCCGTGCGCGAGGCTGGATTTCCCGCGCATCGCGTGATCGAGGTGCGCGTGCGAGTCGTCCCGGCCAAGGATTGGGCGAGCCGGTGGAAGGAAGGGTACACTCCCTTTCCCGTCGGGCGGCGATTCCTCATCACGCCCTCGTGGGCGCAGCCGCCGGATGCTGGCGAGCGCCTCCTTTTGGTGATTGATCCGGGGATGGCCTTCGGCACGGGCACGCATGAGACGACGCAGCAGTGCTTGCTCGCGCTTGAGGAATATTGGGGCGGACGCTCCCTGCTCGATGTGGGGACCGGGACGGGTATTCTCGCCATCGCGGCCGCCCGCATGAGCCCGGAGGCTCGTATCGTCGCGCTCGACATTGATCCGGAAGCGTGCGCCGTCGCCCTGGAGAATCTGGCGCGCAATGGCGTTCGCGAGCGCGTCACGGTGATTTGCGGGACGCTCGAGGACGCCCCCGAGGAGCACTTCGAGATGGTAATAGCCAACCTCACCGCCGATGTGCTCCTGAGCATGCTGCCGCTGTTCCCCCATCGGCTTGAGTCGGGCGGGACACTCGTCCTCTCCGGTCTCCTCAAGGGAGAGGACGAAGTATTCCGGGAGGCGCTCGCGGCGAGGGCCTTTCGCCTCATCGAGATCAAGCCGGGAGGCGAATGGCAGACAATCATCGCGCGATATGAGCCGACATCGGTTTTACGCTCCTCCGGAGGCCCTGCAGGAAGGGGTGATCCGGCTCGATGAACGGGAGTCGCATCATTTGCGACACGTGCTGCGGTTGAAGCCGGGCGCCCTCGTCGCCGTCTTCGACGGAACGGGGATCGAGTATGAGGGGATCGTGCTGGAGACACGCGAGCGACGTGTGGCGGTACGCATTCAGGCGCGGACCGTGCCGTCGGTCGAGTCGCCCCTGGCGCTCACGCTCGCGCAGGCCCTCATCAAGGGCGAGAAGTTCGATCTCGTCGTGCAGAAGGCGACCGAGCTGGGCGTCGCGCGCATCATCCCTGTGCTGACGCGTCGCGCGGTGGTCGAACGGTATTCGCCCCATCGGTTGCAGCGGTGGCGCCGCATCGCCCTGGAAGCTGTGAAGCAATCGCATCGGACGCGTCTGGTGGAGGTCGAGGAGCCTCAGCCGGTGCAGGCTCTGCTCGAGGACCTGCGCGCGCCCGCGCTCTTTTGCTCGGAACGCGGAGGGCTGCCGCTACGCGAGATCGCGCGGCAATGGGGAGATGTCCTTCCGCGTCAGCTCACGATCTTCATCGGTCCGGAGGGGGGATGGGCGGATGAGGAGATCGAGGCCGCTCGACGCGCTGGAGCGGCACTGCTCTCTCTCGGGCCGCGCGTCCTCCGCACGGAGACGGCTGGGCTCGTCGTGCTCAGCATGGTCCAATTCCTCTGGGGAGATTTGTGATCGAGCGCAAGCGAAGGGGGAGGGCGCGGTCGGAAGGCAGCGACGCCTTCCTTGAGGGGGCAGGAAGCGATCCGCCTCATGTGACATCGCGAAGCGGTGCGGTTGCGCCGCTCGTCGACCTTCGGATAAGATTTCCCGTTGTCGAGCGAGGTCCGGCCCATGATCAAGACGGTCGAATGGACAGACGAAGGCGTTCGCGTGATTGATCAGCGAAAGCTGCCCCATGAGGAGGTCTATTCGCTCTTGCGCACGCCGGAAGAGGTGACCGAGGCTATTCGCCAGATGGTCGTGCGCGGCGCGCCGGCCATCGGCGTGACAGCGGCGTTCGGTCTGGCGCTCGGGGTGAAGCGATCGAGCGCGCGCACGGTGGAGGAATTGGAGGCGGAGTTCGAGGCCTGGTGTCGCCTGATGGCGCGCGCGCGGCCGACGGCGGTGAACCTCTTCTGGGCCATCGAGCGCATGCGTCGCGCGCTGGCCGAAGCCCGTCGGCGGAACTTGCCGCTGCCGCTCGTCCGCGAGTGGCTCATTCAAGAAGCGCAGAACATCTATCGGGAGGACATCGAGACGAATTGGCGCATGGCGCGAAATGGGGCGGCCTTGCTCCCCGATCCCGCCCGCGTCCTCACACACTGCAACACGGGGGCGCTGGCGACGGCCGGCGGCATGGGGACGGCGCTCGGCGTTGTGCGCGCGGCCGTGCTCATGGGCAAGCGCGTGCACGTGTACGTGGACGAGACGCGTCCCTTCCTCCAAGGCGCGCGATTGACGGCGTGGGAGTTGCTCAAGGAGCAGATCCCGGCCACGCTCATCACGGACAATATGGCCGGATACCTGATGTATCGCGGATTGGTGGATTGCGTGCTCGTCGGTGCGGACCGCATCGCCGCCAACGGTGATGTCGCCAATAAGATCGGCACCTATACGCTCGCCGTCTTGGCGAAGGAGCACGGCATCCCCTTCTACGTCGTCGCGCCCATTTCGACGCTCGATCTCTCCATCGAATCCGGCGAACACATCCCCATCGAGGAACGCCCGGCTCACGAAGTCACGCACATCAACGGACAGCCCATCGCCCCCGAGGGTATTGCCGTCGCCAATCCGGCCTTCGACATCACCCCCCATCGTTACGTGACGGCGATTGTGACCGAGCGGGGGATCGCACATCCGCCCTATCGGGAGAGCTTGAGCGCGCTCGCCGCGCAGCCGGATGTCGCGCACAGTCCCGCCGACGAAGGGATACGCGCCGAGGGCGCATCGTCCCCGGAGCGCTCCTGACCAGGAGAACGGCGATGTTGATCCTGGGAATCGAGACCTCGTGCGATGAGACGGCGGCCGCCGTCGTTGAAGATGGGCGGCTCATTCGGTCGAACATCGTGGCCACGCAGTATGCGATCCATCGGCCCTATGGGGGGATCGTGCCCGAATTGGCCTCGCGCGAGCATCTGCGGAACATCGTCCCCGTCGTCCGGGAGGCGCTCCACGAAGCCGGCGTCACCTTCAGAGAGATTGATGCCGTCGCGGTGACCCGCGGGCCGGGATTGATCGGCTCACTGCTGGTGGGCATCTGCTATGCGAAATCGGTCGCGTATGCGCTCTCGCGCCCGCTGCTTGGCGTGAATCATCACGAGGGGCACATCTTCTCCGTCGTCTTCGAGAATCCCCCCGTTCGATACCCCGCGCTCGCGCTCGTCGTCTCCGGAGGCGATACGAGCCTCTTCTGGATGCCGGAGCCGGAGCGGTATCACCTGCTCGGGCACACGCGCGACGATGCCGCGGGCGAGGCCTTCGATAAGGTGGCGAAACTGCTGGGGCTCGGGTATCCGGGTGGCCCCGTGATTGATCGGTTGGCGAAGCGCGGGAATCCTCGCGCCGTTCGCTTCACGATCCCGAGGATGAGTGAGAACGATTTCGATTTCAGCTTCAGCGGGCTCAAGACGGCCGTCGCCCGCTACGTGCGCGAGCGGGGCATTCGCCCCGTGCGCGAGGGGGAGGAAGTGCCGAACATCATTCTCGATCTCCTCGCGAGCTTTCAGGACACGGTCGTGCGCACGCTCATTCAGCGCCTGTCGCGCGCCCTGGAGGAGTACGAGGCACACACGCTCATTCTGACGGGGGGGGTCGCCTGCAACAGCCGGTTGCGCGAAGAAGCGTTTCGCCTGGGGCGAGAGGCGAGCCTCCCCGTCTATGTCCCCAGCCCGCCGCTCACGACCGATAACGCTGCCATGATCGCGGCGGCCGCGTATCCGAAGCTGCAGCGCGGCGAACGCTCGGGATGGGAGTTGACGGCCGAGCCCGGCCTGCGCTTGCATCAGGTGGACGCGCGATCGGGCCGCCACGCGCCTCGCGGGAGAGGGTGAGGTCATGGCCGAGCGCATCTATCGCGATCCGGTGCACAACATCATCTCGCTTGACGAAGCCGACCCGGATGATCGGGTGCTCATCCGGTTGATTGATACCCCCGAGTTCCAGCGCCTGCGCCGGATCAAGCAATTGGGCTTGGCGCTCTTCACCTATCAGGGAGCCGAACACAGCCGCTTCTCGCATTCGCTCGGCGTGATGCATCTGATGCGGCGCGTCCTCGCCCATTTGGGGCGACGGTACCCGATCGCTCGCGAGACGCGCCTGACGGCCACCTGCGCCGCGCTGCTTCACGACATCGGGCACGGGCCATTCTCTCACGTCGTGGAGGCCGTTCTCGGGTATCGGCACGAAGCGTGGGGAGCGCGCATCATTCTCGATGAGGAGACGACGGTCCATCGGATCCTCGTCCAGAGGGATCGCGATCTCCCGACGCGAGTCGTCGCCGTCTTGCAGCACGCCTATCGGCCGCGATTCATCTCGCAGCTCATCTCCAGCCAGATGGACGTGGACCGCTTCGATTATCTCCTGCGCGACAGCTTGATGACCGGCGCCAAATACGGCTTCTACGATCTGGAGTGGATCCTGCACACGTTGGAGATCGCTCCCGATGAGGAATGCCTCTACGTCGCGGCCAAAGGGCTTTACGCCGTCGAGGAGTACCTGCAGGCGCGTTACTACATGTTCCGCCAGGTCTACTTCCATCGCAACTTGCGGACGGCCGAGGTGATGCTCCGCTCCATCTTCCGTCGCGCGATTGATCTCATGGCGAGCGGGCAGTTGTCACTCGTCGTCCCCGATTCCGTGATGGTGAAGGTATTGCGGCGCGAACCGCTCTCGACCGAGGAATATCTGGCCCTTGACGATCACGATGTCATGTTCCACATCAAGTGGTGGACGAAGGCCCCGGATCCGATCCTGCGCGATCTGGCCAGTGGGTTCCTCCATCGCCGCCTCTTCAAAGCCGTGGACCTGCAGGTCAATGCCGAGCGCCGGCGCCAACTCATCGAGCGCGCGCGCCAGATCGTCGAAGCGGCGGGTTTCGACCCGCGCTATTACCTGATCGAAGATCGCGCGAGCGACATCCCCTATCTCGGCCCCTATTCTCCGGAGACATCGGGTCCGGAGAGTCGCATCTACGTCGAGGTGGACGGAGGAAGCCGCACGCTGCGCGAGATCACCGAAGTCTCTCCGGCCATCCGCCGGTTGCGCCGATTCCATATTGATCGGCTCTGCTTCCCGGAGGCTGTGAATGACGCCATCCGCGCCTTGGTGGCGGAGCGCGAGGGGGACGTATGAATCTCTCACGCCGAGGCTTTCTCACGAGTGGTCTTCGAGCCGGGGCAGCCGTGCTCCTGGGCGCCAGCGCCCCGGAGCTTGTGCGTGGCCTCGCCGCCGGCGAAGCGGAGACGCGGATCACGCTCCTGCATACGAATGACGTGCATTCGCGGCTGGAGCCGTTCCCCGACGATGATCCGCGATACGCGGGATTGGGCGGAGCCGCGCGACGCGCTGCGCTCGTCAAGCGCCTTCGCCGGGAGAATCCGAACACGCTGCTTCTGGACGCGGGCGATGCCTTTCAGGGGACGCCCTACTACAACGTGTATCGCGGCGAGGCCGATTATCGGGTAATGTCGGCCATCGGCTACGATGTCGTGACCTTGGGGAATCACGAGTTCGACAGCGGATTGGAGGCGCTCGCGCGCGCCCTCAACTTCGCCACGTTCGACGTCGTCTCGGCGAACTACGATTTCCAGGAGACGTTGCTTCGGGATCGCATCAAGCCCTACGTCGTGCGGGAGCTGGCCGGCATCCGCATCGGCATCTTCGGGCTCGGGATCGCGCTGGAGGGATTGGTCCCCGAGCGCTATCGTGCGGGGGTACGCTATCGCGATCCCATCGCGACGGCGCGCGCGATGGTCCGAACCTTGCGAGAGCGAGAGGACGCGTTGCTTGTCGTCTGCCTCTCGCACTTGGGACTCTACGACGAATCCGAGCGGATGAAGGTGACCCCACCTCCGATCGGTGATCGCGAGCTGGCGCACGCCGTCGAGGGCATTGATGTCATCATCGGCGGACATACGCATACGTTCATGAAGGAACCGGAACTCATCCGCCGTCCGAGCGGGGGCGCGACGCTCATCTTTCAAGTTGGATTCGGCGGCATCGTCCTCGGACGTCTGGACCTCTTCATCCGCGAACGACGGCTGGTGGGATTCGCGGGGAGCGCCGTGCCGGTCTCCGAGCGCGCGCTCGCGTGAGGGCGGATGATCGCCGCTTGCGCGCGGGGTCCCAGCATGACCTATCTGCCCTGCGATCTCTGCGGCGGAACCGACGCGCGATTCCTGATGACATGCGAGCGGTTGGACGGACCACTCGTGCAATGCCGACGGTGCGGCCTCGTCTATGTGGGCGCGCGTCGCGAGGATTTCACGTTCTCGCGGTTCGATCCCGAGCGCTCGCGCCGCTTGGCCGAACGCGTGCGGGCGCTCGCACTGGTGGACGAGGAGGTCGAAGCGCGCGAAGCCCCGATTCGCGAGCGCGTGATGCAGGAGCGCCTGCAGTGGGTGCGGCGCTTCGTCGCCTCGGGACGGCTGCTGGAGATCGGATGCGCCGATGGCGCGTTTCTCGCCCTGGCCGCTCGCGCGGGATTCCATGCGCATGGAGTTGAGCCCGATCCGACGACGAGCGCGCGGGCTCAGCAGCACACCGGGATCCACGTCTTCCCCGGCACGCTCGCCGACGCCCAATATCCGGCCGCGTCGTTCGACGTCGTCGTCCTCTTCCACGTCCTGGAGCATCTGGATTCGCCGCGACGCGCGCTTCAGGAGATCCATCGCGTGCTCCGACCCGGAGGCGTCGTCGTCCTTGAAACGCCGAACATCGCTTCGGTCTGGTTCCGCCTCTTCGGCCGGCGCTGGCGGCAATTCATCCCCGATCACTACTATTTCTTCTCGCCCGCGACCTTGACCCGACTCTTGGAGGAGAACGGATTTCGCGTGCTCGCGCTCACGCATCCGCGGCGCACCGTGAGCCTGAGGCTCCTGGCCGATCGCCTCCGACGATGGCACGCTCCCTTAGGACGGTTCTTCATGCGCGGCCTCGCCCGCTTGGGGTGGGAAGAGCGAACGCTCACACTGCGCCTGAGTGACGTCCTGCTGGCAGCAGCGAGGAGAATGTGAGCGGACAAGCGGTGTGTGACGTCGTCTCCGCTTGCCCTCCATTCGACGCGCCTCCATAATCACAACGGGTTCTCGAATCTCTCGCGCGAGGAGGCGGTGGCAGCATGGGGATCGGCGTTTTGTGTCTTATGCTCATCTTCGCCTCACAGGAAGTCGCTGCGACGGACGAGATCATACTGTCCGATGGCACGCGGTTCGTGGGAACACTCGTCTCGTGGAGTCGAGAGCAGATCGTCTTTCGCACAGCGGACGGGACGATGCGCGAAGTCGCTCCGAGTGACGTCCTTCGGTTGAGCTTGGGGCCGAACAGTATCGCGGCGATGGGAGCCCGGCTCCCCACAGAGAAGCAGGCTTCGCCCCCTGATTCCTCGCCCGCGACAGCGAGATCGGATGAGCGATCCTGGCGCGGGGCCTTCGATGTGAGCTACGCCGGACATCGCGGCACGACCGATTCGGATAGCCTCGTCCTGGACGTGCGCGCCGAACGGCAGCGCGAGCCCTGGCGCCTCCGACTGCGTTCTCGGTATTTCCGCGCGCTCAAGGATCGCTCCCTCGCCGGGAACGAATGGCTTGGGGGAGGACGCCTGGATCGGTTCTTCTCGCCACGCCTCTTCGTCTTCGCCTCCGGCGATTTCGAGTTCGATGAGGTCGAGCGCGTGAATCTGCGAAGCATCTACGCTGTGGGCTTCGGCGCCGATCTCCTCGTCTCCGAATCGCGCGCGCTCTCGATCAGCGGGGGCAGCGGTTACACTCGCGAGAGCTTCCGCGATGGCGCGCGTCGGGAATTTCTCTCCGGCGTCTTCCGCCAGGAGTTCCGACAGAAGCTCTCGCCGCAGAGTCAACTGGAGCAGCAGTTCCATTTCCTGCAGGATCTGCGCGAGGCCACGCGCTTCAAATTCCGTCTGGAGAGCGCGCTGCGCTTTCGGGTGAGCGAGTTGTTCACCATCCGATTCGGGGTCAGCGACGCGTATGACAACCGCCCGCAGCCGGGCGTGCGCAAGAACGAAGTGACATTCACCACGGGCTTGGGGATCGTCTTTTGATGAATGGTTCGTCGCCTGATCGTCACACGAGTGCGAATCGGGCTGAAGTCTCGGTCACCCCTTGAGCGATTTCGCGGATGCGCTCCGGAGGGATCGAAGGCGAAGGCTCTCTTTGAAGCGCGGGGCCTCGTGTGCTATCCTGCCCGCGGATCGCGCCGGATGGGGGACCTTCCGTCGGCGTCGCGCGAGGAGCAGGAGTGAAGGGCGAGGGCGATATGAGGTCCATGCGCTCCGGCCAGGAGATCTTCCGCGGGAGAGCACGCCATGCGAATCAGCGTTGAATTCTTCGCCCCGGACGAGATCTTCCTGCCGTGGGATTATCTCGATTGGCTGCGCGGGATCTTCTACCGGGCGATGGAACAAGGCCGGCCGAAGTTGGCGCGGGACGTGCACGACGAGGGGTTCTCCGGCGGCGGCAAACGTTATAAGCTCGCGACCTTCTCGCTCTTGTACCCGGAACAGTATGAGCGAACTCCCGGAGGGTTGCGCGCGCGCGGTCGCCTCCGGTGGTGGGTCTCCTCGCCGTTGGAGTCACTCATCGAAGCCCTGGCGCTTGGCTTGCTCATGCGACCGGAAATCCGGCTCGGCGCCAGTGTGCTCCACGTGGGACAGATCGGCGTCCTTCTGCCCCCGACGTTCGCCGAGACGATGACGCTCGTGACCCTGTCGCCCATCTTCGCCTCCACGGGCTCCCGTGACGCTGAAGGGAGGTTTCGCAAACGATTCCTCTCGCCCGCGGAGCCCGACTTCGCGCGCGTGCTCGTCGAGAACTTGAAGCGGAAGGCTCTGGCGATCTACGGCGAGGCGCCCGAGGGCGAGCTTCAGTTCGAGTGGCTGAGCGAGCCGAGATCGAAACTGATGCGGGTGAACGAGACCGATGTGCGCGGATGGCTGATGTCGTTTCGCGTGAGTGGATCGCTCGACCTCATCCGACTCGGATATGACGCCGGATTCGGCGAGCGCAACGCGCAGGGCTTCGGCATGGTGTGCCTGCCGCACGAGCACCCGACCTCTTTGCGGCAAAGGGCATGAGCGGAGGCGGACATGCGGCGCGCGCCGCTTCTGGTCAAGGGAGGACCCGAAATGGGCAGAGAGCACGCGTCCCCATCCATTGATCGCTCTCGCGCGAGGGCATCCTTGCACCTTCGTCCAACGATTCATCATGGCCCTCGGCCGCTGGGCAGCGGCCGAAGCGCTCGGACTCCTCTCTGTACTTCTGCTCACGCAGCATTCCGGCGCATGAGCGCACTCTCCCTGGCACAACGCCTTCGCCTGGCGGACACGGCCGCTGCCGAGAATCTCTCGCGCGGAGCGATGAGTTCAACCGGCGCTCACCGCCGCGCCCTCATCACCGGATGCGCCGTAGTGCGACCGCGTACCTCCGGAACACCGGGAGTGGCGCCGAGAGAGCAGAGGAGGCGATGCGTTGAGCATGCTCCTTCATCTGAACGGGTGAGGGCAGACGACATGACGGCATATTGTCTTGCGTGCGCAAAGAGCCCTTCGGGTCGAGCGACGATCACTCTGCGATTCGTGGAAAGGTTCGTGACGGGGAGCACCTGGAGATTCAGGCCCCTCCCCCGATCCAGAGCGAGGATAGGGATGAGGGGGTGACGAAGGCGCCGCTCGGAGCTCCGTGCCGAGACGACGTGCGGGCGCAGGCGAGTTCGGTGAAGAAACCGCTTGACACCGAGACGCATGCGTGGGGAAAATATCAGCACACGAACGAGGAGGACAAAAGTGAGATCGCCATCACCCGTAATCCGACTCCACTGGTGGCTCGGGCCAGTCGAACCCAGACCGAGCCTGGTCACATCGCCATCACCTGTAATTCAACTCCACCCCAACCGCCCCACCAGCAACTTCTGGGTGGACACAAGACGGGCGGTCTTGCTGGAACCGTTTAAGGTGGGCATAAGATGCGTAACTCCAGAAGCCGGCTCCCGCAGAAAATGTAGTAAGGAGGACTAAAGTACAAGTGGTGAGGTGATCGGGATGAGATTGCGATTGTTACTTGAAGCTCATAAACCTATCACTATCCCTTGGGATTACCGCGCTGCCCTGACTAAGGTGGTTTACATGACCTTGAATACCGCCGATTCAGATTACGGCACCAAGCTCCATGATCAGGGTTTTTCCTGGAAGAATCGCATATACCGTCTCTTTGTCTACTCAGATTTAACCCCCACGCGCTGGAGTCTGTCCTCGCACGGTCTGACTGATGTTCAGTGGATGACGTGGCAGATCAGTAGTCCAGACCAGCAATTCACGGATACCTTCATAAAAGGCATAGAGCGGCAAGCAGGAAAGCTCCATATCTTTGGCACTCTTATCGAGGTTGTGGACATAGTTCGCATCGAACCCCCCGAACTTGGAAGTGGCTTGGTTTTTCGGACAGCTTCTCCTATCGCCGCTTCGATAGGAGATCCGAATTGCTCGCGACATCCTATTTACCTCCGTCCCGATCAGCCTGAGTTCGTCGAAGCGCTTCAGCGTAATCTCATCAACAAGTGGCAAGCTTTTCATGGGCGGGAATGGCACGGAGGGGAGCTCAGTATTCGTGTTTGGAATCCCAAGCAAAAACTGGTTCGCGTCTTTGATACGGCCGTGCGAGCATGGTACCTGAACCTTCAGATGTGGGGGGATGAAGGACTGATCCGCTTCGCTTACGACGTTGGGCTTGGAATTAAAAATAGCCAGGGCTTTGGTATGATAGAGCCCGGAGGGTAAGCCATGATCGCAACACTGGTTCAAGTCGCCCGAGAGATGGCCCGCTATGAAAGCAAAAAGCGCGGCTGGACTCTGGAACAAGTTATCCTTCATCGCCTGTGCGAGAGCGCCATCAGAACAAAAGGCAAAGATAAAATCATCCCCAAGGTGGCCGTGGTTGATGTAACAAATCAAGAGGTGCGCCTCGAAGATTACAAGGACGATGAGCGGTATAAGTATCTCTATGCTTTGTCCACGGGCAAGCACGCCATAGGCCCATCATGGCTCTTGGTCTTCCGTGAAGACCGAAGCTCCAAGGGGCGCAGCAGTGCGAAACCAAAGAAAACCCGCCAGGAAATCATTCAAACGGGACTCAGAGAAATAAGCGCCTCGCTACCCAATGATATCGCTCAGAAGTTGAAAGAATGGAGCGAGAGTGGTTTATCAGAGAAGCTCGATGAGGCGACGAGGGATGAAACTTCCGTCTTGCTGAGCGTTATGTGGAATGGAAAAATGCCAGGGGATCAAGAAAAACTCTGTGAGAGGTTCATTAAGAGAAAAATCTTCGGTGAGCGCAGGGCTCAAGCTAAAGGTAAGGGTCGTTGTGCTGTCTGTGGCAAGAAGGGCGAGGTATGCTCAACTATTCCCTTCCGCTTCTTCACTGTAGAAAAGCTCGGCTTCAGTCCGATGGGCCGCGAAGTGAACCTTTGGAAATACGCTCCCGTTTGTGAGGAATGCGCGAAATGGCTCTATGTAGCTGAGAGCTACCTTGAAGAGAACCTGCGCACGCAAGTTGCCGGCACACCTACTTATCTTGTGCCCGAGCTGGAGCCTGATGCGGCGGAGATCGAAGGTTCCTTCGTCCACTTCCTCTGGGAATGGCGCGAGCGCACGAAGGATAAGGTCGTGCCACAAGAGGAATTTCCAATCCAAGACAAGGGAAAGAAAGCGAAGCCGAAAAGCGCAGGTGACGCCGAGAACGAAGGCGGAGATTCTTTTCCGAATCTGTTTGAAGGACTCGTCGAGGAGTCCGAGGGGCGATTTAAGGACAGGCCTCCTTTTCGTTCGGCTTCGCTCGTTTTCTACCAGTCGGGTCAGAAGTTCATGTTCCTCTACACCATCTCTGAGATACTGCCCACTAACCTGCGGAGATCAAAACGGAGGTTGGGAAGGCTACGCGAGCTTTTACGGGAAGGGGCTCTTGATGAAGAGGGGAGCCGATTATCTTCACAACTGCGGGCGGATTTCGAGTTCGTGGGGCGGGCCTGGAAATGGCCCCGCCGAGGTCGAGATGAAACGCAAGGCGCGCTCAAGTTCACTCCGATGCATCTTGTGGCGGCGATCCTGACGGATCAACGCCCACAGGAGCGCGAGTTCTGGCAGGATGCTGACAGCCTCTTGCGGGCCACATATCAAGAGACGATCAGCAGCAAGGACCAAAAGCGAACCGTGCAGAGCGCTCTCGCCGAGCGTGCAAGGCTCATCTGGGCAATATGGACACTCATTTATCGTTCAACGGAACTCGAAGGAGGTGCAAATATGGCAACGCAAACCACAACGCAACCAGTAAAGTCCGGGGTGACGCCGGAGTTTTGGGAGAATTTCTTCAAGCCAAGGCTTCTCCTTGATTCCCCCGCAAAGCGTGCGGCGTTCCTCATTGGTGTTCTCTTTGGGCAGGTGGAAAGCAAGCAGCGAGGCGAGAGACAGAGCAAGGCCGGCGAGATGCCCATCGTCAGCCGCCTGCGAGGGCTTGCGGTTTCGCGGGAAGAGATCATGGTGAAGATCTTCCCTGAACTCATGCTGAAGCTTCGCCAATTAGACGCCAACACCCAGGCGATTCAGGCGATTCAACAGGCGGCGTGCGATTTCGCTTCGCAGGACGGCGAGCTCTCGGATGAGGAGGCTCGGTTTTGCTTCTGTCTGGGCTGGGGGCTCTGGTGGGCGACGGTGGATGCCGTCCGTAAGGCGTTAGAGACGCCACCGGGCGAAGAGGCCGAGGAAGCTTCTCCCGAAGAGGAAATAGAAGGTGAATCCTAAACCCAAGGAGGTGCGTCATGGAAAAAAGTTCAACCTATCCCTATCGGTCTGAGATCCTCTTTCTCTACGACGTGTTTCGCTGCAATCCGAACGGCGATCCGTTCGAAAACCGCCCAAGACAGGACCCCGAAACGGGTCGGATTGATGTCACCGATGTGCGCCTCAAACGGACCATTCGGGATTATATCCTCCGCTACAAGCGCCGCGATCGGGACGATGGCCTGGAAATCTTCGTTCGCGTCGCTGATGAGAAGGCTCTAACGGCGGAGCGACGCTACGAAGAGATTTTCGGAAGCTTGCCGAAAGCCGGCGAAGTGGAAAAGGCTAAAGAGCAGCTCATCAAGAAGTGCGTGGATGTGCGGCTGTTCGGCGCTCTCGTGCCGATCACTGAGAAGAAAACAACGAAGGGCAAGAAGGGTGGGGGCGAAGCCTCAGCGAAGACCGAGGAAAAGGGCGAGAGCGGAGGCATTCAACTGACCGGAGCCGTGCAGTTCAATCCGGGACAGAGCCTCCATGCTGCTGAGATCATCGAAATCGCGGGCACCGGCGGCTTCGCTTCCAAAGAAACAGCCCGACAGAAGACGTTTCGGCGCGAGTTCATCGTCCCCTACGCGCTCATCGGCTTCTACGGTGTGATCAACGAGAACCTGGCAAAGGAAACGGGCCTCACCGAGGATGATGTAAAACTGCTGATGGAAGCGCTGTGGCACGGCACGTTGGCGCTGCATTCGCGCTCGAAGGCTTTCCACCATCCGCGTCTTCTTTTGCGCTTCGACTTCCGGAACGAAGTTCAATGTGGCTATTTCCTCGACCGCGTCGAGCTGGAGCACAATCTGGGAGACGAGCGGCGCATCCGCTCTCCTAAAGACTACAAAGTGAAAATAGACGGCGTGCTGGAGTGCGTTCAACGGCGGCGCGAGAATTTGGCCCGAATCGAATGCTGGATAGATGCCGGGCTGAGGCTCTCGCCTGAGGAGCTGAGCGAAAAGTTAAAGGAGCTCCTGGGCGACAAGTCTGATGCCTTGACCATCCGAGAATTCTAAGCGTGATGGAGGTACTATGGGCGATGGGATACCAGTCTATCTTTTCACCATTCGTGGCACATTTGGGCACTGGCGCAAGTGGTTCACGACTACCTCGGCCCTGACCTATAGTTTTCCGCCGCGCACATCCGTGATCGGGATGGTCGGCGCGATCTTGGGCGTCCCACGTAGCAAGCTGGCGGAACGCTTTCCGGCAGACGCGACGCGTATCGCCGTCTGTCCGCTGCGATCGATCGTGAAGGATCGTCTTCCTGAAAAGTGGCGCCAAGGTCCACCAATCCTGAATAAAGGGAGATTCCGCCCTGCCAAGATGATCGAGTCATTTCAGGAGAACCTGGAGGTCATTCGCCGACCTCACTATCGGATTGTCTTTTGGCATCGGGATGAGCAGCTGATGAACGAACTGAGAGAGCGTCTCCAGCAGAAACGATGGGTGTATCCGCCTTGCATGGGAATCATGGGTTTTTTGGCCGACATCGAGTGGGAAGGAGAAGATGTTGCAGAACTGATTGAGGTAGAGCAAGCCGATATCTGTTCGGTCCTCCCTCTCGATGAGGCGACAGCGAAGGCGATTGATCTTTCCGAGTCCGAAGCCATCTTGCGCGAAGAGCGAGTTCCCAACGAAGTCTTCCCGGATCGTCGCTTTCGCCATCTCTATCTGGCCTATCTCTCGCGCGAAGCGAAACCGCTGAAGGTGCGATGTGCCGGAGGTAAAATCCCGATCTTCGTGCTTAGGAAGAAGGAGGTGCAATGTGTATTTTTTGAGCGATGCGTGGATTGAGCATACGGTTTGGCGTGCAGTTAAAGTGGCGCGATTGGTCAAATCGCGCTACTCGATCCTCTGCGTCTTGGCAGTGGAAAAAGGAATTCCCCATCTTGAGCCCAAAAGGCGCGAAGTCGAGTGCTCAACGCGCAAGCGCTTTCAGGACTGCCCTGATTTTCAAGGGCTCCCTGAGCGATGGCTCTACCGAAGCTCCGGCTTTCTAAAGGTGAGGGATCTCTGGTCTTATTACTCTTTGCTTAGCTTCGTGGTATATTATTGGCACACTTTGATCCCCGCGAACGAAACGCGCGATGTGGAGACGAGGAGAATAAATTGAGCGCACAAACTGAAAATGGCAAAGAAGTTACGCCTGTTCGCCTCCTGCTCGGCGACGTGGACGCGATCAAGACGTTCGTGTATGAGACAAGCGCTTTGCCGGAGATCCGTGGCGGGAGCGAAATCTTAACGGAGCTGGAAGAAGAGATTCGCGAGCTTTTCCCACAAAATGCTCCAGAGAAGGATCTGATTTATTGTGGAGGTGGCGGTTTCCTTGCCGTAGTGCCCGCGGGTGAGGCGGACAGGTTGAAGCGGGAAATCGAACGGCTTTACCTTGAACGCACGAAAACTGCAACCATCACTGTCGTCGCATCGGATCCGATGGATCGTGCTGATTTGGAGCGAGGCATCTTTCCTCATGATGAGCGAACCCTCAACCAACTCCAGGGGCGCGGGATTGCCCAAGATTTGCTCTTTAGCCATTTTGATGCGATCGTCACGAACCGCGCGGATCGAAAGAACTTCGGTGAACTCGTTGCTCAACTCACGGGGAAGCTTCAGGAGGCAAAGCGCCGGAAAGAACGCGCGCCTTTCTACGAAACTTTGCCCATTCACCAGCGGTGCCAATCGTGCGGGAAACGGGCGGCAGAGGAGCGTGATGAGGCGCGAGAACCAGCAGAGTGGCTCTGCGGCTTGTGTTCGATGAAGCGCCGGAAAGGCCGAGGGGGGAAACGAGAGTTTTTGCTGAGATTCCGCAAGTGGGTGCGGGAGAAAAAAGGTGTGGAAATCATTGGGAAAACCCCACAAGATTTGGATGCCCTGGCAGCCGGAGAAGGAAGAATTGCCCTGCTCTACGCCGACGGAAATAACATGGGCGATCTGCTGCAACGAGCGAAATCGTTGCAGGAGTACCGCGATATTTCAACAGCTTTGAGCACAGCGACGGAGGAGGCGCTCTTTGCGGCCCTGTGGGAAACGTTCGGATCAGAGCGGCTCGCACGGAACACGCTGCCGTTTGAGATCATCGCCCTCGGAGGAGATGATGTCGTGGTCATCGTGCCCGCAAGTGCTGGTTGGGCGTTGGCGGTGAATCTGCTCAGGGGGTTTGAGAGCCATACTGAGATTCAAAAACTCCAAGCTGCATTTGGCGGCAGAGGAACTCGTCTGACCACGTCCGCTGGTTTGGCGATCGCCGATGTGAAATATCCCATTCGCTTTCTGTTCGATCTGGCGGAAGGGTTGCTCAAGGAAGCGAAGAGATTGGCGCGAGAGAAACGAACCGGAACGCTCTGCCATCTGTGGTTGCGAGCGCCGGTTATATCCGAAGAGGCGAAGGTTATACTGAAGGCTCTATATGCGCGTGACGAGGCTGCGCGCCATCTGACCGCTCGCCCTTATACGGTAGCACAAGCAGAGCGACTGTCAGCGCTGGCGAGGAAGTTATCCCATAGCCCAGCCGCTCAGCGTAGAACCTTGGCCGAATCGTTGGAAAAGGGCGTCCATGTGTCTCTCAATTATGCGTTGTATCAGGTGGCGCGCTCCAAAGAGCATAAAGAGGACCTGCGAGCTGCTTATGAGGAGTTAGGGGAGTTAGTGGACGGTGGAACACCAGCTCCTGAGGGATTCTGGTTTTGGCGGAGAAATGCTGGCGGCTGGCAGACGGCTCTTCTGGATGTGCTGGAACTAATCGAGCTGGAGGCACACAAGTATCCCGTCTTGGAGGTTCGTCTATGAGGAGTCGGCTTGAAGTTCTTCTTCGCTTCCGGTTCGCGTCGGGCGTACATGTGACCGGCGAGCGAGCAAAGTTGTGGACCGACAAGGCGCTGGTGCTGGATTGGCATGACGGCAAGCATCCTGTCATCCCCGCCACCACGCTCAAAGGTTGGCTGCGAGAGGGAGCAGAACGCGCCTTGCGGGGTCTCGGTGTGCGTGTATGCGACGCTTCTACAGTATCCACCATCTGTGGGCTCTGTCCCGTGTGCGAGGTCTTCGGACACCCGCGGGATAGGTCGCCTCTCCGGTTCCACGATGCTAAGTTTCAGGGTGCTTTGCGGGATGTGAAGATGAGTGTTTCTTTGAGCCGGCGTCGCAAGACCGCTTATGAAGAGCGATTGTTCTCCACAGAGGTGGCATGGTATCCGACATTGGAGGGCAAGGTTCAGGGAATTTTCGATTCTGAGAGCGAAGCCAGAGCAGCGGCGGCGCTCCTTTGGCTGGGAGCCAATATGGGCTATGCTATTGGCGCGGCACGCTCCCGAGGTCTAGGCTGGGTAGAGTTGGAAGACTTTCAAGCAAGCGTGAACGGACAGAATATCTCTAAGGATGACCTCGCTCACAAGGTCAGGGCATTTGTTGAACGACCTGATGGGGCTGCATCATGAGGGAGTATTTCATTGTAGTGATTCCTGAAGAACCGATTCTTACGGGCGATGTGAAGCCCAAAGGCGACTACCTTGGCACGCGAGGTTATATCCCTGGCAGCGTGCTCCGGGGGGCGTTGGCGGAGTGGCTTAAACTGCAGGGAAACACAAATGAAATTCTGCCTGCCGTGCAACAAATTCGGTTTGGTAATTTCTTTCCAACGCCTTCAGAAAGCGTGTACGCTTTGCCATTTCCGATGACAGCCCTGGAGTGTAAGCTTCACGGTGGCTTTCGTAACGTTCTCCGAGAGAGGCGGAAGGACGTAGGACATGGTATCCGTGATAGTCTCCTCGTTGCTGTGGCATACTCAGAGTTGAAACGTTTGGGGGCTCGCTTCCCTGTTCCGCTGCTCCTTCGCTGTACGGCGCAGATGGCGGAGGATAAGCGCTGCGGCGGACGGATGGAGAAGGTCGGTGGATTTTATGCAAGCTTGCCTGAGGGGTGGATGAAAGTCCCTATGTCTCAAGGTGTGCAAACGAAGGTAGCGCTCAGCCGTCACCGCCGTGCCGCGCAGGAAGGAATGCTCTATCGGTTGATCGGGATGCAACCGCAGGGGTGTTTCGTGGGGAGGATCTGGACCGAGGACGAAACGGTCATCGAAGAACTCAAGCAGGCGGTGGAAGAGGCAGGCGTTGGCGCCCTGACCACGCGGGGCTTCGGCGCCGCCCGTCTGCGGGAAACCGAACCCCGCGTGGACCCGATTGCAGAGCGCCTCAGGATCTTCAATGACAAGCTCCGCGAGGTCTGGCGCGACCTTGCCGCACTTGCCCGGCAGGTGGGCAGTTCCGTGCCAGATGCGCCATCTGGAACCTACTTCAGCGTGGACCTGCTGGTGCCCGCCGTTCTTCGTGATCCGGACGGTCTGCCTACACTGAAGCTCTTTCTGCCCTTCAACGGGCAGATACTGGAGCCCGTCTTTTGGGCGACGCAGCCGACCTTCGTGGGAGGCTTCTCCACGGCCTGGGGGCTGCCTAAGCCCACCCATCTGGGTGCGGCGATGGGGAGTGTGTATGTGTTCCGGGTGGACGCCTCCCCGCAGGCGCTTTTGCCGTTTCTCGAAGACCGTGAAGCCCGAGGTGTGGGAATCCGTACCGACGAAGGGCTGGGCGAAATCCTCATCTGCCATCCGTTCCACATGGAGGTGATGCCGGTATGAGCACCGAAGCAAAGGTTTTGCAGCAGATTGAACACAGCCTCGACGACATCGTGCAGAAGGCGGAGTCCTGCATTACAAGAACCCGTGCAGCGAGCCTAGACCTTGAGGAATCCCAACTGCGCAACCTTCAAAATCTGGCCTCGGCTACCGATTCCGTGTTGGCGCTGGAAAACTTCATCGGCTACCAGATGGGGCGGAGAAAGCTCCCTGCTGAGGTGGGGCGCCAGATTCTGGAGGATATGCGAGAGCTAAGTCGGAGGGCGGAGCAGATTGCACAACGGAATCCTGAACTGCTCCGCCGGGTGCGTATGGAGCTGATCCGCCTCTATCTGGGTTTTCTGGTGCGGAAGTTCGTAGCGGAGCGGAAGAGCTGAGTGGCATGGGAGTGCGAGAGAAATACGCGCATCTGCCATCCTTGAGAAGAGGTTTCCGGCTTTCGGAGCTCGATGCCCTCTTCGCCCGTCACCCGGTGCGGCTTGTCTACCTGTTCGGCTCGGCAGCCCGTATGCCGGAGGAGGCAGAAGATGTGGACCTGGCGCTCTTGCCTGCCCCAGACTTTCGCTTCCAGCCGTTCTATGCAGAGCTTTCCGAAGCGCTCGGCACCGACCGACTGGACCTGGTGGAGCTTCCCCAGGCGCCCCTCTGGCTGCGGGAGCAGATCATGCGCACGGGAATCTGCCTCTACGAGCGAGAGTCGGGCGAACGAATGCGCTGGGAAGCCGCTACGCGAGCACTTCTCCGGGAGGAAGGTCTCCGGACGCATCGGAAAAAGGAGGAAGCCATGGGACTGAACCGCACCTTCATCGCCGCAGCGCTGGAGGAGCTCCAGAAGGTCAGTGCGGAGCTGGCGAAATATCGAACCGTAACCCTGCTGGAGCTAGAGACCAATCTGAGCCTCCGCTGGACAGTGGAACGAGGGCTCCTGGCGGGATTAACGCTGATTTTCCAGCTTGCCGACCACATCCTCGCCGAGCACTTCCGAAGGAAGCCGGAAACGTACGAGGCGCTTTTGCGAGAGCTGTGCTCGGTGGGTGTGATCTCCCAATCCCTGTATGCTTCTTTGCGCGGAGCGGGAGGGTTTCGGAACGTGCTTGTGCACGAATACGTGCAGATTGATCTTCGGCATGTGCTCGAAGCCCTCCAGCAGGCCCCGGAACAGTTCTCCACCTTTACCCGAGAAGTTGCCGTGTGGCTAGAAAAGCAGAGGGAGGGATAGAGCATGCATTCCTTCTGGCACTTCGAAAACCGTTGGCTCATTACCGCAACCCTGCGGATGAAGACCGCCCTTTCCGTGGGCGCCCGCGCATCGCTCATGCCCGCTGGCTCCGACCTTCCCGTCATCAAGACCCCGGAAGGCGTTCCCTTCATCCCGGGTTCCTCCCTCAAGGGCGCGGTGCGCGCGCACGTAGAGCGGCTCCTGCGCACGATGGACGAACTCAAGCAGACCCACCAGGGCGAACGGCTCTGGGCGTGCGACCCGCTGGATGAGAAGAATCGCTGCATCATCGCCAAATGCTGTGAGCACTGTGAGGACTGCAAAGGAAGTTGCTGTTCCGATTGCGGCAGGTGCAAAAACTGTATGGTCCAACGTGCAACGCAGAATAACCAGTTGGACGATGAAAAGCTCGTGCAACAGGTCTGGCAGCACTCCTGCACTGCCTGTCGGATTTTTGGTTCGCCCTGGCTGGCATCCCGGGTCTCGTTCCGGGATGCTATGTTGTCCAATCAAGAGAGCCTACTCCGCCTCACAGAAATCCGCGACGGCGTGGGAATTGACCGCGACCTGGGCTCGGCGAAATCCGGCATCAAATACGACTTCGAGACTGTGCCTGCAGGAGCAGCGTTCGGCATTACCATCGTGGTGGAAAACGCCGAGGAGTGGGAAGTGGGGCTCCTGCTTCTGGCGCTGGAAGCGATGCGTAAGGGCGAACTGCCCGTGGGCGGCAAGACCACCCGCGGTCCCGGCTGGGGCGAACTGGTTGAACTCACCATTCGGAAAATCGGCAGAGAAAATCTGCTGGACTACCTGACGGGTGCGGGTCAGCCTCCCGCCGTTTCGCATTCGGAGCTTCTGCAGGGACTTGTACAAGCCCTGAAGGAGGGAGGAAGCCATGCATAAGCGCCGCTGGAACGCCCTGAAGCTGGATCTTGTGATTGAGCCTCGTGCACCCCTTCTCATCAAGTCGGGACTGGCTTCGCCCAATCCCTCGCTTCCCGATATGCAGTTTGTGCGCACGTGGACGTCCGAGGGTGAGATAGTCTTTATCCCCGGCTCTTCGCTTAAGGGCACGTTCCGAAGCTTCACGGAAAAGGTGCTGCGGACCGTGAGGGAGGATGGAGCCTGCCCTGAGCCCTTTCCCTCTAACCCGGACTACTGCGGGCGTAGATTGGAAAGTGAAAAAGATCCGGCGACGGTCTACAAGAAATCCTGCCGCGCCTGCAGAATCTATGGCAATACCCGCCTGAAGGGTCGGCTCTCCTTTACGGACGCCTTCCCCGAGGGTGCGGTCAAGACCGAAACCCGCTACGGCGTGGCGATCTCCCGGCTGACGAATGCCGTAGCCGTGGGCCCTTTTGACATCGAGGTGCTGGTGCAGGGGCGCTTCCGGACCGCGCTGGTGCTGGAGAACTTCGAGGTCTGGCAGCTGGGGCTTCTGGCGCTGACGCTTCAGGCGATCAACGACGGGCTTGTGAAACTGGGCTTTGGCAAGAACCGGGGCTTTGGTGAAGTCTCGATGAGCGTTGAGAACGCCACGGTAGAGCTGGCCAAAAAGCCGGGGCTTTCTCCCAATGCGATCTGGGGCGTGGGCGCCTTTGTCAGTGAGGAAGAACGCAAGGCCTACGGCCTTCAGGCTTCCGATCGCCTGGAAGACCTTCCCGAGAGCGCCGAGACTGACCTTGCAGTCTTCCTCCGGCGCACCTACGACCGGGAAGCCTGGAAGAGAGTAGCAGACAAGGCGGTGGAATCTCTCACGCAGATTCTGGAGACGGTATGATGCGGGGCTGGGTCTATGCGGGCGAACTCGGCGCAGAAGCGCTCGTGCAGCTCATCGAGCGGCTATCTGGGCGGGTGCTCCTGAGCTGGGAGCTTGCGCAGCTTGATTTTCCGAACAGCGTGGAACTCCGGGATGCTGGGTGTGCCTTCAACCACGAGGTAGAGATCCGCTGGGAGAAGGCAGCCGAGGGGCTCTATCGGGTCTGGGTCCTGAGCGATGCGGAGCGCCGGGATCTGCCTGATGCGCTCAGGCCGGTCCCGGGAGAGTGGGAGGTCGTGGAGTGTACAAGCCAATTGGTCAACCTGGAAGACAAGCGCTTTGCCCCGCAGTTTGAAGTCTACCCTGTCGTCAACGCTCGGGAAGCTCGCCTGATATGTCGGGTCTTTTATCGGGACAAGGTCGCAACCTTTGTCAGTCCACGGGAGGTAAGAAGCGATGCCCAGGAATCCGAACGCTGAGCCTAAGCCGTTTGTGCTGGTGCCGATCCCGTCTGAGGCGCCGGTGCGCCAGCAGGTCACAACCCACGAAAGATTTACAGGGCTTACTGGACGGCTTGAGCTTACCTTTACGGTCGTCTCGGAATACCTCTTCGTAGGCTCCGGGGCGTATGAGTTCGACCAGAACCACGGGAATCGGCGCCCCGATGTGTGGTACACCTTCTACCGTCGGAACGGGCAGCTCTGCGTGCCGGGCACCAGCCTCAAAGGCGCTATCCGGGCGATCGTGGAGGCGATCTCGAATTCGTGCGTATCACAGATTCGGCGTCCACGGGAGCGCGTTAGCTCAAGCCAGCATCAGCCCTGCCGCTTTCGCGACGAGAGAAGCCCGCTCTGCCCAGCGTGCCGGCTGTTTGGGACGACCGGCTATCGAGGGCGAGTGCATTTCACCGATTTCCTGGTGCAGGGAGAGACGCAGCCTAAGGTGGAGAAAATCGGCGAGCTCTGGGAGCCCAAGCGCTTTGACCCGAACCGGCGCCGTTTCTATGAGCGCAAGACCTTTCAGCCCGTGGGGAACTCTATTCCTCAGCAAAACTTTCGCTTTGTAGAGGCTGTGCAGAGGGAGGCGAAATTTCGCGGTGCTCTCCTGTTTGAGAACCTGAGCGAAGCGGAGTTGGGGTTACTCCTGCATGCACTCGGATGGGAGCTGGCAGACGGGTCGGTCCAGATTGCCTTTTCTCCCAAACTGGGCGGCGCCAAGCCCCGGTGCTTTGGCTCAGTGGAATTTCGTCCGGTGAGGATGCGGTTCTGGGGCGGGAATGTGAAAGGCTTACTGAATCCCCAGGTAGTGCAAGGCAAAGAGGTGCTTCGGCTCATTTCCCGGTACCTCCAGGCGTGTCAAGATAGCGGACTTCTGCATAAGGCGTCGTGGAATGCGCTGAAAGCGGGTTTTGAGTCGAAAGATGAACGGTGTCCCCGGGAGGTGTACTGATGACCACGGATGAGAAAGTCGAACTGGCACGTCAGCTTGCCGAGCGGTTAGGGGGTCTGCGGCGGACGGAGTGGGAGCGGTGGGCACAGTATGCTGCGCGCCAAGGGTTGGACAAGGCAATTCAGCTTGCCCATTCGATGGCGAGTTCTCCGGCACTTCGCTCCGATCCTCAACGGGCAGCGCGCACAATTGCTATTGTGATGCAGGAATGGCGCTCGCGCCTGTCCCCGCTGTCGAGAGAAGATGTGACCGAGGTGCTCGGGTACACCAGCCGCTTCCTTGTGTGGTTTGCCGAAAGGAGAGGGAGCCGCCATGAAGAAAGTCCTCCTCGCCACGCTGGGGGAGAGCCCCGCCGTCGTCACGGAAGCCATTGACCGCCTCCGGGCAGACGGCGTGCATATAGACTATGTCGTCATTCTGACGACTCAAGACACCGATGCCCGGGATGCACTGAGTCTTTTGAGAGAGCATCTGCCGGATTACTACGATGGCAAGGTAACGCTTCTGGAGCCCCCCATCCTGGAAGCCTTCTACGATGTAGACTCCGATACAGCCGCCTTGGAGTTCATGAATCAAGCCTGCGCCGTCCTGAGGGAATACCGCAAGAAGGGCTGGGAGGTCTACGCCTCCATCGCCGGCGGACGCAAGGCCATGTCGGCACTCCTGACGCTGGCAGTACAGTTTTATGGTGCCAGGCGCCTTTTCCATGTGCTTGTGGATGACCCTGTGCTGGAGGAGGAAGGGCACATTTCGAAACTCCGGAACAAGAGCAAAGAAGAGCAAGAGCGGGCACTTCATCCGCCCGTCGACCAGATCAAGCTGGTGAATCTGCCCTTCATTGGGCTTTTCCCGCTGTTAGGGGACATCATCGCGGGGCTGAAAGGCAGCTCGGTGCGTCCCGAGGTCAAAGGACTTCTCGAACAGAACGGACTGCTCACGGCTAGTGGACCGACCGATCTGGGGCGGATGGTCTTGCGGGTCCTGGAGAGCGTCGAGGCCCTGCCCGAACCCCGGGCTGGCGAATGCGAGAAGAGCCTGGCACGAAAAGAGCCTAAGGAAGCCGAGGAAACCAGAAAGTGGGCAGACCGTTTAGCCAACCGTTTTCTGTTTGTAGAGCGCATCGAGGACATCGGCTGGCGGGAAGGGCAGCCCAGGGTGAGGGCAGAAGCTCCGAAGGCGCTCGTTCTCTATTTGCCGGGGCGGAGGGTTCGGGGAATCGGCTTTCGGCTCACGACCACTGCGCAAACTCCCGGACAACTTGAGCGCGCCCGCCAAGAAGTCGAGCGCTGGATTGTGGAGGAAGTTCGATGATCGCTCTTCTTATTTTGCGGAGGGACCAGCTACTATGAGTAAAGCATTAGTTCTGACAGTTGGGGTTGGTAAGGATGTAGATCGCTCGCTGGTATTTGCCACCGACCAGCATAATCCAGACTTCGTTCTTTTTCTCTGTACGCCTCAGAGCCGAAGCAACGTTGATAAGGTCGTTCAAACCCAATCCCTCCCTGAGTCTCGCTACAAGATCGAAGAGTTTCAAGAGATCAATGATGTTCAAGAGCTAGCATTACAATACGAGAAGGTCATTCGTCGGGTTTTATTCCGGGATCGAGGGTTTCAACCTAATCAGGTTTATGTTGACTACACGCGAGGCACCAAAGCGATGTCAGCCGCTGTGGACTATGTGGCCATCAATCTCGAATTGGCTGGCGTTAGTTATATTGAGGGGGAGCGGGACGAACGGGGTCAGGTCAAGTCAGGCACCGAGCGCCTATTGAGCTTCCCGCCATCAAATCTCCTGTTCCGGCGACATTGGAAGACATTGGTCCAACTTTTCAATGCGGGCCACTTTGCGAGCGTTCTGAATCGCATCGAGGACCTTCAGTGGCGTATAGTCAGAGAAGAACACAAAAGACGGTTGAATTTTGTAGAGCAACTGGCGAAGGCCTGCGAAGCCTGGGACGTGCTTCACTACGAAGATGCAGCTCAGGGCCTTCGCCAGGTGCTTAAGGACTTCGAGGACATCGTACAGGATTTAGGGCTTGAAAACGAACTTAAAAGGGCTAGCCCCATCGTCCATGGGATCTGGAATAGTCGGTGTAAAAGTGAGAGCTGCAGGTGCGGCTTACCGTTAAACGAGGCAATCTCCTTAGACATCCTGGCGAATGCGGATCGGCGAGCGAAGGAGCATAGATATGATGTGGCCGTGGCCCTCCTCTATCGTTTGATGGAGTATATCGCCCAACGGCGCCTCCACGACAAGGGCATTCGAAGTGACAACGTCTGTTTGGGGGTTATCCCAGAAGCCGTGCGGCCCAAATGGGAATCCCGTGTGGGGCCTGACGGGCGCCTCAAGGTAGGTATGCTCCATGGCTACGAGCTCCTCGCTGATCTTGGAGACGAGCTAGGGCAACATTTTCTCAACCTGTATCGAGAATCTAAATCTCGGCTGAAGCCCTATCTTGAATGCCGCAACATCTCGCCCTTGGCGCATGGTTTCCAACCGGTGGGTCAAGAAGCCTTTCAGAAGCTCCGAGATGTCGTGGTGGAAGACTTTTTGTCGAAACTAGTTCAGGATCGCTTGAAAAATCTCAATGAGTATCATCTTCCTCAGCTTCCCGAGGATGATTAACGGAGCTTTGATCTGTAAGGATAGGGGATTGAGCAGCGATGGGACACGGCGTAGACTCAATCAGCATCTCTTGCTCCTTGAACCTCCTCACGAACGACTTCGGGGAAGATCGAGCTTAATATTTCGAATCTGAAAGACCATGACGATACCTTCGCCCCAGATGCGTGAATTGATCTCGCATCCGCCGGATGCGTCGGGGCGGCCGATTCGGCTTTACGATCACCTTAGCGACACCGGCCGTCGCGCCGCAACGCTCATCCTCCGCCTCAAATCAGGTTTGAATTTAGCCGTTCGCGCCGACGATCTCGCTAAAGCGGCCTTCATCACCGGATGCACGCACGACTTCGGAAAGGCGAAGCATCAGTTCCAGGATTACATCCATGGCGGCAAAGGCAAGGATAAAGATCACGCGGCGATCTCCTCGGTCTTCACCTTCATCGTCGCCTCGCATGTTTTCGGCCAGAAGCCGCAGCCGACGCGGCTGCTCCCCTTCGTCTGCGCCTACGCCGTCAACCGCCATCATGGGCTGCTCTGTAACCTCGAAGAAGCTTTTGAAGAAGCGAGTATCGAGCATCAGATCGCCGTTGCTCAAAGCAACATAGACGAGCGCATCTGGGGTTTCGTGATGCGATGCGAGCCGCTCGACCTGACTCTACGCTTTGCGGATTACCGCAAGCAGTTCGAGAAAATGACGGCCCAACAGATCACTAAATGCTTTCAAAAATTCGGCCAACTGCTCAGACAGAAAGCCGACGAAGCGAATCCTTCCGAGAGTTGGCTCGTTGACCTTTATTTCGCCCTCCTGCTCGTCGTCTCGGCTCTGACTGAAGCCGATGTCGCTTGCGTCGTGAGAGCGCCCGAACCCCAACAAGCCGCGCCGCTTGATCCCGAACGGATTCGACAGTACGCGTCCGCTCAACCGCCGGCCAGCCCGCTCTTTCAGGGGCTTCGCGAGAGAGCCTGGCAGGAGATTCAAAAAGCCCTCGAAGGCTCGGACGATTCGGCCTTCAGATTGACTCTGCCGACGGGACTTGGCAAGACGCTGATGGGCCTTTACCTCGCTGGAGCCGTGCAACGCAAGCACGAGGATAGGCAAGGATCGAAGCCCGTCATTTACGCGCTGCCTTATCTTTCCATCATCGAGCAGGCGACGGACATTGCGCGTCGAGTTTTCCCAGAAGACAAAACCGGCGTTTCCGTGATCCAGCATCACAGCCTGAGCTTCCCCGAAAGCAAAAGTAACGAAGAAGCGAACTTCGAGAAGGCGCGATTCGCCTTAGAGGATTGGGACGCGGACCTCATCGTGACGACCTTTGATCAACTCTTCTATTCGTTCCTCTCGCAGGATCGCGGCTTCATCCGTCGTTTCTTTCGCCTACCGGGAGCGGTGTCGCTGCTCGATGAAGTGCAGACGATCCCGGCGCGGCTCATCCCGGCCGTAGGGACATTTCTGGAAAAGCTTCGCGAAAAGCTCGGCGTTCGGATCCTGTATATGACGGCCACGCATCCGCCTTTTCTGCGGGGCATACCGGGACTCGTGCGAGATGAGAAATCTTACTTCGGATCGCTCGCGCGGACGCGCCTGCATCGCGACCTGGAGCCCATTCCATTTAGCCACTATCTATCGCAGCTCGGCGATTGGCTCCTCCAACGCAAGGGGAAAAAAGTTCTGCTTGTGGCCAATACGATTCGCAGCGCGCGGGATCTATTCGCGCGTCTCAGTCAGCTCAAGGAAGAGGAAAGGGAGTTTCGGGAGCTCAGGCTCTTCCATCTATCGGGTAGCGTTGTGCCGGTAGAACGCCTCCGGCGGATCAAGGAAATCCGCACGCTCATCGAAAGCGATCCGGAGGCGTGGGTGGGCGTTGTCTCGACGCAATGCGTCGAGGCCGGCGTTGATCTCGATATGGACGAGGCGGTGCGGGACTTTGCGCCGTGGGATTCGCTGTTGCAGATCTGCGGGCGGGTGAATCGGTTTGGCAAGCGACCGCCGGCCGATGTCTGGGTGCATCGCTGGGTGGATGATGAAAACGACCGTGGACGAGAGTTCCACAGCTACATCTACGATTCTCTCTTCACGGCGGCAACGCTGGATGTCCTTTCAAGAAGGCGAAATATCATCGAGGAATGCGACTATGGGGAGATTCAGCGAGAGTATGTGGAGGAGTTAGAGCGGCGGTTGTCGAGCGAGCCGTCCGAGCAGATCTTGCGCTCGGCGCTCGCCTGGCAGTTTGACGAGCTGGATTTCCAGAAGCTCTTTCGTGGTGAGGAGCGGGCCTGGAAGGTTTCGGTATTTTGCATTGCCGATGAGACGGCTGAATTTTTGAAGGAGATTGCTGTTGAGCTGTGGTCGAGTAAAGATCCAATGAGAGCATTGGATTTACTGTGCAAACTCTGTGACTCGGGAGAATTGTTCCGCCCATTGAGAGAATTTCTCCATGTTGAAGCAGAGAGAGTGAAGCAATATGCGTGTCAGCTCTCTCGTGAGACGGGGCGTCGGTTGGCGTTCAGCATCAGTCGGTTGCTCCGACCGATGTTCCAGGCGTATACCCTCTCGATGCCTATCCAGCGATTGGGCGATTTCTCGGTCGGCCAGATTACCGAAGGTTTTCCCTATTTGTCACGCGCTGTTTATGAAACTTTGGATGTTCGCGAAGGCGAGGTCGAGTCTCCCGTGCCCGACTGGATCATTTGAGGAGAGATGGACGATGACCGATGAAGAATTTGCCGAGCTGAAGACGAACGGTATCAAGGTCAACTACTATGTGGTCTGTCCGCGGAAACTCTGGCTCTATAGCCACGACATTCGCATGGAGCAAGAGAGCGACCGCGTGGCTTTGGGCAAATTGCTTCACGAGCGTGCCTACGGCGAGAAGCCACGACGAGAATTGCTCATTGATAATCTCATTAAGGTGGATCTTCTGGAAAGCGAATGGAAGGTGCTGGAGGTTAAATATTCTCAGTGTATGAAAGAGGCCGCCCGACGGCAAGTCCTCTACTACCTCTATTACCTGAAACGCCTGGGCGTGGCGGGACTGACCGGCGAGCTGCGCTTTCCCAAAGAGCGGCGGCGGGAACCAGTGTGGCTGACCGAAGACGCTGAGCGAGAGGTCGAAGCGGCGTTGCGGGAGATCCGTCGGATTGAGCAGCTTCCCGCGCCGCCACAAGTCGAGTTCATGCCGATTTGTCGGTCCTGCGCTTATGCTGAGTTGTGTTGGGGATGAACTGAATGAGGCGGTCGAAATCGCGCCGGATTTATGGCGCGCTGAGCGCGGTGTGGAGATCGCAGTGCCGACGAAGCTCATCCGAGACATGAGTCGCGCGGATGGGGGCGGCTTTGTGGGCTGATGATGAATGGGAGGGGGCGAGATGGCGCGCAGTTATTATGTCTTCCAAAACGGGCGTCTTCGGCGAAGAGGGAACACGTTATATTTGGAGGGGGAAGATCCGGCGATCTCTCAACGCGTGGACGAAGCCGAGCGATCTTCTGCGGGGACTGAGTATGGGCACGGGCTTCCCTCGGAACGCGCGGGCGAGGAGCCCGAAGAATCTTCGGCGGCCGAGGTAGGGCGAGCGCCCAATTCCGCAGGAGAAGCCGGATCTCCGCCAGATGACGAGAGGCGTAAGACCGCAGTTTCATCTGAGCGTCGGCGGATTATCCCGGTTGAGGATGTCACCGAACTCTTCCTCTTCGGTGAGATCGCCCTGAATACGAAGCTTCTGAACTTCCTCGCGCAGAAGGGCATTCCGGTTCACGTCTTCAACTACTATGGGTTCTACAGCGGTTCCTACTATCCGCGAGAGACGAACGTTTCCGGACACCTGCTCGTGAGGCAGGTGGAGCATTACACCGATGCGGCCAAGCGGCTCACGATCGCGCGGGAGTTCGCGCGCGGCGCTTATCACAACCTCCATCGCAACGTGCTCTACTACCGGAATCGGGGCAAGGCGTTGCAAGAGGTCATCGAAGCCTTGGAGCGAGAGGCTGCGGAGCTTGAACGCGCCGACTCCATCGCGGCGCTCATGGGGGCCGAAGGGCGCATGCGCGAGATCTACTATCGCGCCTTCAATGAGATTCTCGATCTGGAGACGCCGTTTCTCAAGCGCGTGAAGCGTCCGCCCGATAATTTGATCAACGCGCTGATCAGCTTCGGGAACTCACTGTTGTATGCGGCCGTGCTCTCGCAGATCTACCGAACGCCCCTCAATCCCACGATCTCGTACCTGCATGAACCGGGGACGCGTCGGTTCTCCCTGGCGCTGGACATCGCTGAGGTCTTCAAGCCGATGATTGTAGACAAGATGATCTTCGCGTTGATCAATCGGCAAATGATCGGCGAGGGCGATCTCCTGTCGGAGGTGGGGTTCGCAGCTTTGAAGGAACGCGCGCGCAAGATCGTCGTGCAGGAGTTCGAGCATCGGCTGCAAACGACGGTGAAGCATCGGCGCCTTGGGCGGCATGTCTCGTATCGTGGGTTCATCCGATTAGAGTGCTACAAGCTCGTGCGGCATCTGCTGGGAATTGAGCCGTATCAGGCGCTGCGCGCATGGTGGTGAGAGGGGGAGGGCAATGTACGTTATCCTCGTCTATGATGTGGAGCAAGAGCGGGTCGCGAAAGTCTGTCAGTTCCTGCGCCGCTACCTGAATTGGGTGCAGAATTCCGCATTCGAGGGGGAGCTGAGCGAGGCGCAACTGGAGCGTGTGAAGCTCGGGTTGAAGGACATCATCGATGAGGAGCGCGATTCCATCTACCTCTACATCTTGAGGGAGGCGCGGTGGGTGAGGAAGGAGGTCCTAGGGCAGATCAGGGGAGAGACGGAGAATATCGTGTAAGGGACGAAAGCGCGCATTTGCCGAACAGGGGGAGATCACGAGCGACGGATGCCGGCTGAAACATCGGGATCACGGTTGGGTGCGCTCCTCCGATCGTGAGAGGAAATGCCGGGCGGCAGGGCTGAGGGTTTGTGACGCACTGCTGCTCGCCCATCCCGATGAGGAACAAAGCTGCGGCGGGGGCTCCCGACTGGAGCATCTTCGCGGCCGCTGGCGATGCGTTCAGACTACCGTGGGGCCGGCTCTGCTGGCAGCTGCTTGTGAGGCGGATGGGGTCATCGGGAACCCACTTCGGTTGGGAAAGGGGATAGCGTGCCTCACGAGGTCCCACGAGACTCAAGGGGAGGTTTGACGTCGGCGGAGGGTATGTCTCTTTGAGCGTACGCTCATGCCGCCTGAGTTGGAGATTCGGCATCATCTGAGAGCATACCTTAGGATGAAATCCGCAGGTCGTTCTCTCGCCTTCTCGAGACTGCAAGAAACTTGTGGGGCGCGGACGGAGTTTCGAGGCAGCATCGACGATCTCTCGCTCTATCAAGGTTTCACGGAACGCCGAGGCGGTTGGCCGGGGTCCCTTCTCGAACGCAGTGCCGTCGTTCCCCGCCCCCTTGACAGAAACCGGGGGACGACGGCATAATAAACGCCGAAATTTGGCCTTTTTCGGCCAAATTTCGTGGGTGCTAATCGAACCAAGGTGGGATTGAAACTTTAGAAGCCCTCCTCGCCCTTGTCGAGGCCGTTCTGTGCTAATCGAACCAAGGTGGGATTGAAACCGTTCGCGGCGATGCCGTGAACGCGCTCGACATCGCCGGTGCTAATCGAACCAAGGTGGGATTGAAACAAGTTCGGCCGATGGGGGAAACCGGTTCCCGCCGCTGGTGCTAATCGAACCAAGGTGGGATTGAAACGTTATTTCAAGGAGCAGGAAAGACCCGAAGTAGTCAGTGCTAATCGAACCAAGGTGGGATTGAAACCTGAATCACCGACAATGGAGCTACCACGATCATCTCGTGCTAATCGAACCAAGGTGGGATTGAAACGATTCCGTCGCGGTCGCTCCGGGCGCACGCTCAACGGTGCTAATCGAACCAAGGTGGGATTGAAACCTGTAGTCGGCCGCATCGGCGTGCCAGGCGCCGACGGTGCTAATCGAACCAAGGTGGGATTGAAACGGAAAACGTTCTGCTAGCTAGGGAGTACACATGGGGGTGCTAATCGAACCAAGGTGGGATTGAAACGCGGAGCAGGCTGGACGATTGGCTCGCGCTCATCAAGTGCTAATCGAACCAAGGTGGGATTGAAACTCTTGGGGTGACGGCAGGGACGGTGGCAGCTTCTCAGTGCTAATCGAACCAAGGTGGGATTGAAACGTTCGAGGACGACAGCCGTGATCGCCTCGACGGCTTGTGCTAATCGAACCAAGGTGGGATTGAAACACGCGAGTCGGCAATTTTATTGTCGAGGTCCGAGAGGTGCTAATCGAACCAAGGTGGGATTGAAACGATTCCCTCCTGGAGCGAGGGGGACGATTCCCCCTCGTGCTAATCGAACCAAGGTGGGATTGAAACCGGTTCAACAGCTTCTTCAACCTCTTCGTCTGCATCGTGCTAATCGAACCAAGGTGGGATTGAAACCACGGCGCGCGGCTCGCCGAGCGCCTCGCCGAGCGGTGCTAATCGAACCAAGGTGGGATTGAAACACGCATGGCTTCGACCACTTGCGGAAATGTCGGAAAGTGCTAATCGAACCAAGGTGGGATTGAAACGCGTGACGCGGAGTTCCGCATCCGCAAGCGCACGCAGTGCTAATCGAACCAAGGTGGGATTGAAACAGGTCGTGCGGGCCTCTGCGGCGCTGGCGGGCCGGGGTGCTAATCGAACCAAGGTGGGATTGAAACGAGCGGCAAGGGAACCTGCCCCGGAGTCGAGGATGTGTGCTAATCGAACCAAGGTGGGATTGAAACGTCCCCTCAAGCGCGTCATCGTCAAAGACGATGACGGTGCTAATCGAACCAAGGTGGGATTGAAACGATCTGCACAAGATCCTCGGCGATGCGCTCTGCGGGGTGCTAATCGAACCAAGGTGGGATTGAAACTGATGGACGGAAGCTCATTCGACGCCCCGACCAGGGTGCTAATCGAACCAAGGTGGGATTGAAACGTGATCGGCCTGCCGAGAAGGCCGCGGCGGCCCAGCGTGCTAATCGAACCAAGGTGGGATTGAAACGTTGAATTCGCGTGGGCGCGCGAAAGTTCGACAATCGTGCTAATCGAACCAAGGTGGGATTGAAACAATTCTGCAGCTTCCTTGGAAGCAGGGGACAGACCTGTGCTAATCGAACCAAGGTGGGATTGAAACCATCGAAGAACAGATAGCGAAAGCGTACGCTTTCGCTGGTGCTAATCGAACCAAGGTGGGATTGAAACCTCGAGAAACGGCTTCCACACCCGCTTCTCCTCATCGTGCTAATCGAACCAAGGTGGGATTGAAACGCCAGCATCGCGTGCGCGATGGTGGGGGGAAGGTCGTAGGTGCTAATCGAACCAAGGTGGGATTGAAACAAAATCCCCCCGGTGATGGTCGGCGTCAATCACGAGTGCTAATCGAACCAAGGTGGGATTGAAACCTCGTCCTCGCGCGCGCTCTCCGCGCGCGCAGTGATGGTGCTAATCGAACCAAGGTGGGATTGAAACGAGGAAATTTTGGAGCAGGCGGCGGCTCAGGCGGAGGTGCTAATCGAACCAAGGTGGGATTGAAACAGAGAGGAGATCGAGCGGATGGCGGTTTCCCGACGGTGCTAATCGAACCAAGGTGGGATTGAAACCGAACGCGCTCGACATCGCCGCACTCTCCGCAGCGGGTGCTAATCGAACCAAGGTGGGATTGAAACCTCGACGCGCGACGCGAGTTTGTCGAGATCGCGCGGTGCTAATCGAACCAAGGTGGGATTGAAACCGACGTAGCGCGTGGGATCGAAGTGCTCGAGCGCTTGTGCTAATCGAACCAAGGTGGGATTGAAACCGATCATCGCGTGCGCGATGGTGGGAGGGAGATCGGTGCTAATCGAACCAAGGTGGGATTGAAACACGGAGCAGCTCATATTCGGCATCGGTGAAGAGGTGGTGCTAATCGAACCAAGGTGGGATTGAAACTCGAGGGAAACGTCTCCAACACGGAGTTCTTCAGAGTGCTAATCGAACCAAGGTGGGATTGAAACTCTGAGGCCAGCTCGATCCACTCCTGCGCTGGCGGCGTGCTAATCGAACCAAGGTGGGATTGAAACGCGACGTAGCGCGCGGGATCGAAAAACTCGAGAGAATGTGCTAATCGAACCAAGGTGGGATTGAAACAATCGAATACTCGGACAGCTTCTCCCACCGCTCAAGTGTGCTAATCGAACCAAGGTGGGATTGAAACTGGCACGCGCTGCTCAAGACGCAGGATGCGGATATCTGTGCTAATCGAACCAAGGTGGGATTGAAACCGCGATCAAGCGCGTATTCAAGGATTGTTTCAATTCGTGCTAATCGAACCAAGGTGGGATTGAAACTCGCTGAAGACGTGCGGGTGCGCGTACGGGTACCCGGTGCTAATCGAACCAAGGTGGGATTGAAACTTTTCGTGCGGCAAAACGTGAGCGCTTCCGGCGATTGTGCTAATCGAACCAAGGTGGGATTGAAACGCATGCGGTCGTAGGTTCGACGGATGTGGGTGTACACGTGCTAATCGAACCAAGGTGGGATTGAAACGCATGCGGTCGTAGGTTCGACGGATGTGGGTGTACACGTGCTAATCGAACCAAGGTGGGATTGAAACTGAAGAAGGAGGATGATCATGGCTATGACGCTTGAGGTGCTAATCGAACCAAGGTGGGATTGAAACTTGGTGTGGTCTCTCGGCTTCACTGGCGGGGGAGTTGGTGCTGATCGAACCAAGGTGGGATTGAAACGACGTCCCCAAAACACACACGCCCGCCGCCGAAGACGGTGCTAATCGAACCAAGGTGGGATTGAAACGATGTGGGTAGCGGCTTCTCGGCATACGCTCATCCTGTGCTAATCGAACCAAGGTGGGATTGAAACTCGGGCGGGCGTTCCCCTCGAAAGTTGATCTTCTGGTGCTAATCGAACCAAGGTGGGATTGAAACGGACAATTTCAAGTCGCGCGGGAAGCGCGACTTCTTGTGCTAATCGAACCAAGGTGGGATTGAAACCCGGTGAAATCTGGCGATCGAGGATGGGATCCTGGGTGCTAATCGAACCAAGGTGGGATTGAAACGCGTGAGCGTCCCCTCGCGGAGGCCGAGGACGTCAAAGGTGCTAATCGAACCAAGGTGGGATTGAAACTAGGGTTGGACTGCGAGGATCGCGTCTTGGGGATTGGTGCTAATCGAACCAAGGTGGGATTGAAACTTGGCCAAAACCTCACAACTGAAGTCCGGAGATTTGGTGCTAATCGAACCAAGGTGGGATTGAAACTCAGCCGCACACGCAGCCGCAGCCGCTCACGGATGAGTGCTAATCGAACCAAGGTGGGATTGAAACTGAATGTGAGCATTCACCATCCCAGTGCAGATATAGTGCTAATCGAACCAAGGTGGGATTGAAACGCGAACGGTTTCGAGCAGTCTGTTGAGAAGTTCGAGGTGCTAATCGAACCAAGGTGGGATTGAAACCGGCGAAGGCGATGAACGCCTTCGCCTCCTCAGTCCCGTGCTAATCGAACCAAGGTGGGATTGAAACGAGAACGAGGATGAGCAGCAGCACACCGGCGGCAGGTGCTAATCGAACCAAGGTGGGATTGAAACATTCGGCGCGTGGGCTTTTCGGCCCGCGCGCCGTTTGGTGCTAATCGAACCAAGGTGGGATTGAAACACGAGTTCGGTGTATTCTCTCGGTAGACTCGGAAGCGTGCTAATCGAACCAAGGTGGGATTGAAACGTCCGTTTTCCGTCAGCACGAGCATACGGTCTCCTCGTGCTAATCGAACCAAGGTGGGATTGAAACATTTGATTCAAGGGAAGGACATTGGTGGGGGAGGATGTGCTAATCGAACCAAGGTGGGATTGAAACCGCGTCCCGGTCATCGTGCCCGTTTCCCCGCGCCCGGTGCTAATCGAACCAAGGTGGGATTGAAACGAAGCGATGCGGCGAACGACTTCCTCATGATGGATCGTGCTAATCGAACCAAGGTGGGATTGAAACCAAGGCGCCACCATCCTCGAGAGGGTTGCATTCCAAGTGCTAATCGAACCAAGGTGGGATTGAAACATATATCAGATCGAGTATGGTCGTCACAGAGGGGATAGTGCTAATCGAACCAAGGTGGGATTGAAACGTGTCAAGAGTGTGTCAAGAGGGATGAGAGAGGGACGTGCTAATCGAACCAAGGTGGGATTGAAACTGCGTACCCTGCCCCTTGAAGTACCCATTCATCGTAGTGCTAATCGAACCAAGGTGGGATTGAAACCAATCGTGGCCACGCGCTGTAAGAGCGCGTCCGCCGGTGCTAATCGAACCAAGGTGGGATTGAAACGGATGTGAAGGCAACAGTCCCCCCTTAACGCGACTAGTGCTAATCGAACCAAGGTGGGATTGAAACTGGGTGGACTTCGTCCTCCGCACGTCGGGCGGCTCCGTGCTAATCGAACCAAGGTGGGATTGAAACTCGTCGAGGCGCTCACGGAGAATGAGTGCCTTGAAGGTGCTAATCGAACCAAGGTGGGATTGAAACTTCGGTTTCGTGCTCCCCGCGCCCCTGCAGGCGCGGGTGCTAATCGAACCAAGGTGGGATTGAAACGTACGTGATCTCACTCGCGGAGGTCAGAGCGCTCATCGTGCTAATCGAACCAAGGTGGGATTGAAACCTAGAGGACTTTCTCCGGGAGCTGGAGGAGGCGGGAGTGCTAATCGAACCAAGGTGGGATTGAAACGGATGATGATTTTTGGTTCCTGATCAGCGAGGTGCTGGTGCTAATCGAACCAAGGTGGGATTGAAACGTCTCGGGGGGGGCAGCGGAGGGATGACCTCAATCAGGTGCTAATCGAACCAAGGTGGGATTGAAACCAAACTCTGCCCTGTTCACCCGCAAAGCTGCTCGTGGTGCTAATCGAACCAAGGTGGGATTGAAACACGAGCACGGTGTAGACAATGCGCCGTGCTCGATCGGTGCTAATCGAACCAAGGTGGGATTGAAACCGGGCTGGCGGGCGCGCTGTCGGCGCTCTTCAATATGTGCTAATCGAACCAAGGTGGGATTGAAACGCGCGATGGCGCGCCGCGCATCGGCTTCGGAGTAGCGTGCTAATCGAACCAAGGTGGGATTGAAACCGAGATCCTCCTCGCGGCGGATGGCCGGGCGTACAAGTGCTAATCGAACCAAGGTGGGATTGAAACTCCCCGGGGAGATGACAAAGAGGGCGTGGTCGCCGGTGCTAATCGAACCAAGGTGGGATTGAAACGAGGCTTGGATAGATTTCGTCCTCCGCACGTGCGGGTGCTAATCGAACCAAGGTGGGATTGAAACAAGACGACTTGGAACCAGCACAAGATGAGCTGCTTCGTGCTAATCGAACCAAGGTGGGATTGAAACCTTGCTGTCATTAAGTCACGCAATATCAATAACATAGTGCTAATCGAACCAAGGTGGGATTGAAACGTTCCTGCATCTGCCGCAAGTGACGAAGGGCGTCCAGTGCTAATCGAACCAAGGTGGGATTGAAACCGCATCGGCTTCGGAGTAGCCGAGCGCGCGCGCAATGTGCTAATCGAACCAAGGTGGGATTGAAACAATATGTTTCATACGCTCCGCACATTGGGGGGCGAAGTGCTAATCGAACCAAGGTGGGATTGAAACGGTTTTGCTTTTTGGAGCGGTTCTGTGCTATAATGGGTGCTAATCGAACCAAGGTGGGATTGAAACCGCTATTGAGATTGATGTTGAATAGCGCCGACAGGTGCTAATCGAACCAAGGTGGGATTGAAACCACTCTCCGCAACGGGCGATCACTCCCCGCTGCGCGGTGCTAATCGAACCAAGGTGGGATTGAAACATCCTGCCGCCGTCTTGACCGCGAGGATTTCGCCCGGTGCTAATCGAACCAAGGTGGGATTGAAACTTGGCCGGGATTGCGGGAAAAGCCAAGCCCGCGCGCGGTGCTAATCGAACCAAGGTGGGATTGAAACATGCGCCATCTTCGCGCAGTGCTCCCCCCTACTCAAGGTGCTAATCGAACCAAGGTGGGATTGAAACATCACGAAGAGCCTCTGATCCATCTTCCCCTCCAAAGTGCTAATCGAACCAAGGTGGGATTGAAACGGGAGTCTCAGTAGGAGATCAGTAGGAGACGAGGATGTGCTAATCGAACCAAGGTGGGATTGAAACCTTGCGGAAATGTCGGAAACCGACGAACGACGATCAGTGCTAATCGAACCAAGGTGGGATTGAAACAGTAATGAATTCAGTGTTATATGAATTCCCACTCGGGTGCTAATCGAACCAAGGTGGGATTGAAACCGGGCCACGTGGGCGATGAGGTTCCCCACGAAGGCGAGTGCTAATCGAACCAAGGTGGGATTGAAACAAGGAGCAGACGGGCGCGCTTCTCGCTACACGGCATGTGCTAATCGAACCAAGGTGGGATTGAAACGATGATCGAGCGCGTCACGCGGCGCTCGATCCGTCCCGTGCTAATCGAACCAAGGTGGGATTGAAACGATCTGCACGAGATCCTCGGCGATGCGCTCGGCGGGGTGCTAATCGAACCAAGGTGGGATTGAAACCGCTGGGGGTGGGTTCCAGTCTGAACGGCATACTTCGTGCTAATCGAACCAAGGTGGGATTGAAACGCGGATTGCGCGAGAAGCCAAGTCCGCGCGCGACAAGTGCTAATCGAACCAAGGTGGGATTGAAACGATCGAGTGGTTACCATCAAGTACAGGGGGATTGAGGTGCTAATCGAACCAAGGTGGGATTGAAACCTGCCTGCTCAAGAATCGCCTCCGCGCTCCATGCTGGTGCTAATCGAACCAAGGTGGGATTGAAACCAGGCGATCATGCTCATACTCCCTCCTCTCGGTTTTGTGCTAATCGAACCAAGGTGGGATTGAAACTTCATGTTTCTTTCTGTGACATTTCTCGCACAAGGGTGCTAATCGAACCAAGGTGGGATTGAAACTTCAACGGGTTTTAGGGGACTACGCGAAAAGCATCGGTGCTAATCGAACCAAGGTGGGATTGAAACAAGATTTCACGGGAAATGACAATGTGAAACAAATTGGTGCTAATCGAACCAAGGTGGGATTGAAACTAGGGTACTCCATCACGGGCGATGTCTCTGAGGATGGTGCTAATCGAACCAAGGTGGGATTGAAACCTAGAGGGTGCCCACGACTCTATGAGTCGTGGAATCGTGCTAATCGAACCAAGGTGGGATTGAAACCAGTGAGTAACTGGTTAAAAGCGGCCTTGCAAACTGGTGCTAATCGAACCAAGGTGGGATTGAAACAGAGCACATTCGCACGTTGGCTAAGGATGTAGGCGAGTGCTAATCGAACCAAGGTGGGATTGAAACCATATGGGCACTTGAAAGGACACCCCATCCAGCCGCGTGCTAATCGAACCAAGGTGGGATTGAAACGGGATTATGGGTTTTATTCGGCCAAAGCCGATCGGGGTGCTAATCGAACCAAGGTGGGATTGAAACGCGTGATGGCGCGTCGCGCATCGGCTTCGGAGTAGCGTGCTAATCGAACCAAGGTGGGATTGAAACTCGAGAGTTTTCGACGGTTGCGGGAACGGATCCTCAGTGCTAATCGAACCAAGGTGGGATTGAAACGGAGGAGCCTCGCGAGGTCTGCCCTCCGAATCCGGTGCTAATCGAACCAAGGTGGGATTGAAACGCGATGTTCGGTCGTCGGCGGCGAAATCGCCGGAGGGTGCTAATCGAACCAAGGTGGGATTGAAACGGCTAGACCCGGACGCGTCGCCGGCTTGTGAATCCGGTGCTAATCGAACCAAGGTGGGATTGAAACCCGTGACCGCCTCGAAATCACGGTGGAAAGTCAGGGTGCTAATCGAACCAAGGTGGGATTGAAACTACACAGCGGGCACGGTGTGAAGTGCACGCTGTGCTGTGCTAATCGAACCAAGGTGGGATTGAAACTCGTAGTTGTTCTGACGGGACCGCCAAAGGCGGGCAAGTGCTAATCGAACCAAGGTGGGATTGAAACAGGCTCCTGACGTCCATGCGCACAGGAGCCGCAACGGTGCTAATCGAACCAAGGTGGGATTGAAACGTACAAGACGGCGGTTCCACCCGGGGCGGCGATGCCCGTGCTAATCGAACCAAGGTGGGATTGAAACTGTTCATAGGGGGGCGCTCACGGACGGTATTGAACGGTGCTAATCGAACCAAGGTGGGATTGAAACCGGGGCATTGAGCGAGGAGGCCAAGATGACAAACTAGTGCTAATCGAACCAAGGTGGGATTGAAACTCTCTCCCCTCCCAAAAAAAAACGGCGCGCGGATTAGTGCTAATCGAACCAAGGTGGGATTGAAACAAGAAATCCTTCGCACAGCGGAGGCCGAGGCCGAGAGGTGCTAATCGAACCAAGGTGGGATTGAAACCTTTTGGCGAGATCCACATTGGGGATTATGCGCAAGGTGCTAATCGAACCAAGGTGGGATTGAAACCGAGATCGCTCGCAATCTCGCACTCTCGCCGAGCGGTGCTAATCGAACCAAGGTGGGATTGAAACTCGAGTGGTGGCTATGCGCCACCGCGACGTAGCGCGCGTGCTAATCGAACCAAGGTGGGATTGAAACGGGCCTCAGCCGCCCGTAAGATCTCCTCCGGGCTGGTGCTAATCGAACCAAGGTGGGATTGAAACCGAAAGTTGATCTCTTGCGCTTTCTCGCGCGCGTTGGTGCTAATCGAACCAAGGTGGGATTGAAACGACGACCGACATTTCTCATGCGCCTCCTGCAAAAGGGTGCTAATCGAACCAAGGTGGGATTGAAACGAGGATTTTCGGGCGGATTCGGTTGCGCGGGGTGAAGTGCTAATCGAACCAAGGTGGGATTGAAACCATATAGGCTCATGTCCTCCCTGGCCGCGATAGCAGTGCTAATCGAACCAAGGTGGGATTGAAACCGAGAGGAGATCGAGCGGATGGCGGTTTCCCGACGCGTGCTAATCGAACCAAGGTGGGATTGAAACCAGGCTGGCTCATTCGCCGCAAGAGCCGACGTCCCTGTGCTAATCGAACCAAGGTGGGATTGAAACTGATGCGCGTGAGGGCAAAAAAAGGGGCTCACCCTCGTGCTAATCGAACCAAGGTGGGATTGAAACGGGGTATGGAACCGAAGGGGTCGTCTCTGCCATGTAGTGCTAATCGAACCAAGGTGGGATTGAAACCAGAGGGTATGAGTATCCATCACCGGCCGCCCATCAGTGCTAATCGAACCAAGGTGGGATTGAAACGCGGGGCGTTGAAGAAGACGAAGAAGACGGGGATTGGTGCTAATCGAACCAAGGTGGGATTGAAACGTTCGGCCACCTCAAACACCCTAGCGCTTACTACTTGTGCTAATCGAACCAAGGTGGGATTGAAACTCGGTTCCATACCCCAGGCTGAAGAAGGGCGGGTGGGTGCTAATCGAACCAAGGTGGGATTGAAACTGATGGCGTCTTGCGGAGGCATGCTCTCACGGCTTCGTGCTAATCGAACCAAGGTGGGATTGAAACGATGAGGTTTGAGCGTGTCAAACTGACACACTCGCGGTGCTAATCGAACCAAGGTGGGATTGAAACTCGCGCCTGATTATTTCAATCATTCCCATCCTGACGGTGCTAATCGAACCAAGGTGGGATTGAAACCGCGGAACTCCGCGATCGGGGCGAGGAACGCCTCATGTGCTAATCGAACCAAGGTGGGATTGAAACGGGGAGATCTGGAGGTGATCATCATCGAGGGGCCGGTGCTAATCGAACCAAGGTGGGATTGAAACCCGCCACGCGTGAAAGCGAGCGCTCTCGCTATCGCGTGCTAATCGAACCAAGGTGGGATTGAAACAATGTTAGAAGTTTTCGAGTTGGCGACGTGAGTATTGTGCTAATCGAACCAAGGTGGGATTGAAACCCGGACAGCCACTTGAGCAAATCGTTCAACCCGCGGTGCTAATCGAACCAAGGTGGGATTGAAACGCGACGATTTTCAGGATCTCGCGGAACCACCTGGCGGGTGCTAATCGAACCAAGGTGGGATTGAAACGGGAGATCTTGAGGTGATCATCATCGAGGGGCCACGGTGCTAATCGAACCAAGGTGGGATTGAAACGGATCTTCAATAGCCTTTCAGTCGTGAGCACCTCGTGTGCTAATCGAACCAAGGTGGGATTGAAACGCGTTCGGCCAAGGTGACCAAACGCGCATAGGTCTCGTGCTAATCGAACCAAGGTGGGATTGAAACTCAGTGTGCGACATTGGGGCAGAAAGGGGGTGGCAAGTGCTAATCGAACCAAGGTGGGATTGAAACGGGGGTCACTGTCGTCTTCACCTGGATGTGAAGGCAGTGCTAATCGAACCAAGGTGGGATTGAAACGTAGATCAGGTCGAGAATGGTCGTCACGGAGGGGAGTGCTAATCGAACCAAGGTGGGATTGAAACTTGTTTATGACGGTCAGTGGTGTAAATTGATCGCCCGTGCTAATCGAACCAAGGTGGGATTGAAACGGGAGCGAGAGGATCAGTAGGAGACGAGGATCAGCGTGCTAATCGAACCAAGGTGGGATTGAAACGCGCGATGGCGCGTCGCGCATCGGCTTCGGAGTAGCCGGTGCTAATCGAACCAAGGTGGGATTGAAACGACATCTACGACGTGCGCGGAGCGAGCCAAATTCCTGTGCTAATCGAACCAAGGTGGGATTGAAACTCGAAGTACACGGCCACGCGGTCGCGTTCACTCAGGTGCTAATCGAACCAAGGTGGGATTGAAACCAGGGTCGCGGCGAAAGCGCGTCCGGCGCTTCACGTGTGCTAATCGAACCAAGGTGGGATTGAAACGGCGGTGGGGATCCGCCTCGATCACCGCTTCCCCTCGTGCTAATCGAACCAAGGTGGGATTGAAACAAGGATCGAGCGCGTCACGCGGCGCTCGATCCGTCCCCGTGCTAATCGAACCAAGGTGGGATTGAAACCTGAAGACGTGCGGATGCGCGTAGGGATAGCCATTGGTGCTAATCGAACCAAGGTGGGATTGAAACAGGGGGGGCGGCGGTAGCCCCCCCATTCGGCGCGTGGTGCTAATCGAACCAAGGTGGGATTGAAACTGCTAGCGCTGGCCCCGGGCGAATGGGTCGGCGCGCGTGCTAATCGAACCAAGGTGGGATTGAAACGGGGCCAACGCCATTAAGGCAGTGAGAACGCCGCGCGTGCTAATCGAACCAAGGTGGGATTGAAACGCTGTCTATCGTACCCCTCATAGTACACTCGCGCGCGTGCTAATCGAACCAAGGTGGGATTGAAACCAATGAAGCGCGCGGGATCGAAGTATTCGAGCGCTTGTGCTAATCGAACCAAGGTGGGATTGAAACTAGTGTGGTGACTATGGGCCACGGCTATAAAGCGCGGTGCTAATCGAACCAAGGTGGGATTGAAACGTGCGCTAGCTTGGCGCACTTGTTCTTCGTGCTGAGTGCTAATCGAACCAAGGTGGGATTGAAACAAGCGAAGACGCGCGCGCGCTCGAAGAGCGCATCGAGGTGCTAATCGAACCAAGGTGGGATTGAAACGCTTGTGGGGTCGGCGAGAAAGATCGCCGACCCCTGGTGCTAATCGAACCAAGGTGGGATTGAAACCGGTGACTCCAGGAGCGGCGCCGGGCACGCCCGGCGGTGCTAATCGAACCAAGGTGGGATTGAAACTCGGATAGACGATGTTCCGCTGCTTGATCGGATCCCGTGCTAATCGAACCAAGGTGGGATTGAAACAACGTTCATGGGAGCGGTCGCGGTGGCGGCGCTCCAGTGCTAATCGAACCAAGGTGGGATTGAAACTGTCGGGATCCGTGCTGGCAACGAAGACGAGCACGGTGCTAATCGAACCAAGGTGGGATTGAAACGTAGATCGTGGGGATCATGTGAACGAGATCCCCATGTGCTAATCGAACCAAGGTGGGATTGAAACGGACATGGCGCTTTGGGCGAAGGCCCGGGCGCTTGTGTGCTAATCGAACCAAGGTGGGATTGAAACGGATGCCGCGCCCGCGCGCGATCTCCGCGCGCACGGGTGCTAATCGAACCAAGGTGGGATTGAAACGGGCTCGGGAGGTTGACCTTCCGGATCCGGAGCTCGGTGCTAATCGAACCAAGGTGGGATTGAAACGTACGCGGACGCACTCTTCAAGATCGTTGAGCAGTGTGGTGCTAATCGAACCAAGGTGGGATTGAAACGCCGAATCTCAAGTCGCGCGGGGAGCGCGACCTCCTCGTGCTAATCGAACCAAGGTGGGATTGAAACCGGTGGAAAGTCGAACTGTTGTCTATGGCGAGATTGGTGCTAATCGAACCAAGGTGGGATTGAAACGCATAAGTTTCCCCCTCCCCGGCAATTCGAGAAAGGTGCTAATCGAACCAAGGTGGGATTGAAACGCGGGAGAGTCGCTCGTATTCGGAGAAGATCTGCTCGTGCTAATCGAACCAAGGTGGGATTGAAACTAGCGTCGGCATGATACCCGATCCCGCAGCGGAGGGGGTGCTAATCGAACCAAGGTGGGATTGAAACCCAAGTGCGACGCGCGCGCTCTATCTCCGCGCGCTTGAGTGCTAATCGAACCAAGGTGGGATTGAAACCGAGGAGATCGAGGGGATGGATCTTGGGCTGAGCGCGTGCTAATCGAACCAAGGTGGGATTGAAACGCGCGATGGCGCGTCGCGCATCGGCTTCGGAGTAGGGTGCTAATCGAACCAAGGTGGGATTGAAACGGATCCGGCAGGGGAAGGTTCACGCCCACCGCGTGGGTGCTAATCGAACCAAGGTGGGATTGAAACTGAATTGGTGCAGCCCGACTCGCCCGGCGACTTCGAGTGCTAATCGAACCAAGGTGGGATTGAAACACGGTAGCGCGGTCGGAAGACCGCGCTGTTCAAGTTGTGCTAATCGAACCAAGGTGGGATTGAAACGGGGACCAGTTCATCGGCGTCGTCTCCGACGCCAAGGGTGCTAATCGAACCAAGGTGGGATTGAAACTTTCAGACGCGGCTCGGTTGCTCGGCGTCTCTCGGGGTGCTAATCGAACCAAGGTGGGATTGAAACACGTACTACGCAATCCGTGGAGGAGATCCTTCGCGCGTGCTAATCGAACCAAGGTGGGATTGAAACCGGTCCAGGCGGCTCTGTTGCGCGTGGTCTTGGATCGGTGCTAATCGAACCAAGGTGGGATTGAAACAATTTAGAGGAGGTTGATTATGGCAATCCGATTCTAGTGCTAATCGAACCAAGGTGGGATTGAAACGCGCGATGGCGCGCCGCGCATCGGCTTCGGAGTAGCGTGCTAATCGAACCAAGGTGGGATTGAAACTTCAGCGCGTCATCGTCAAAGACGACGATGCGCTGGTGCTAATCGAACCAAGGTGGGATTGAAACCGAGATCGCGAGCACGCTCGCGATCTCGCCGAGCGCGTGCTAATCGAACCAAGGTGGGATTGAAACCAGGCGATCATCTCTTCCCTCCTTTCGGTTTCGTGCGTGCTAATCGAACCAAGGTGGGATTGAAACGCGCTGAGGAGATCCTTAACGCGGCGCGGGCCCAGGTGCTAATCGAACCAAGGTGGGATTGAAACCGCTGCGCGTGCACAAAAAGCTCACGCGCAGGGAGAAGTGCTAATCGAACCAAGGTGGGATTGAAACCCAGTAGTGATCTCCAGTCGCGCGGGGAGCGCGACCGTGCTAATCGAACCAAGGTGGGATTGAAACGCGCGATGGCGCGTCGCGCATCGGCTTCGGAGTAGCGTGCTAATCGAACCAAGGTGGGATTGAAACTGATCCCACCCGCTCCGCGTTGAGCTTCCCACCACGGTGCTAATCGAACCAAGGTGGGATTGAAACGCAGTCGTTTGGAATCTTCTCGGTGTGGAGGGATGAGTGCTAATCGAACCAAGGTGGGATTGAAACGAGGAGCGGCACAAACCGCGCCGCCTCACGCGGAGCCGGTGCTAATCGAACCAAGGTGGGATTGAAACGGAGAGGGAGTACGGGGACATGCTGGAGGCGCAGGGTGCTAATCGAACCAAGGTGGGATTGAAACAGACGAGCGCGTGCAGGCGGAGCTTGCTGTGAAGAGGTGCTAATCGAACCAAGGTGGGATTGAAACCGTAAGATCCCCCGGTGCTCACCCTATCCCAATACCGTGCTAATCGAACCAAGGTGGGATTGAAACTTGAAAGCCGCGAGGTCGAGACGCTCGCGGTGGACAGTGCTAATCGAACCAAGGTGGGATTGAAACGATTCAACGGGTTCGGGAATGTCTGGTTCAACCGGGTGCTAATCGAACCAAGGTGGGATTGAAACGATACCACACGGCGTTCGATTTCGGCCAAACTTCCTGTGCTAATCGAACCAAGGTGGGATTGAAACCTATTATTCACGGCGATTCCCGTAACACTATTAACCGTGCTAATCGAACCAAGGTGGGATTGAAACGATGCGGCTGCCGAGTTAGAGATTGCTAACGGATTGGTGCTAATCGAACCAAGGTGGGATTGAAACTAGGGTTGAATAGGAAAACGGTGCAACGCTGAAAGGTGCTAATCGAACCAAGGTGGGATTGAAACGAAGGCTCGGATTGAGGGAGCAGGAGAAGGCGATCGAGTGCTAATCGAACCAAGGTGGGATTGAAACAATGGCGATGGAAGTTCGGTCGTCCCCCATGCTTCCCGTGCTAATCGAACCAAGGTGGGATTGAAACAGGAACCTGCTGGGGAGCTCTACGTAACCGGGGGGCGTGCTAATCGAACCAAGGTGGGATTGAAACTTTTCCCCCTCCTTGCGGTGAAATCAAAAAGACGGGGTGCTAATCGAACCAAGGTGGGATTGAAACAGCTGCGCACGTCGGGTCGGCTTCGGCGCCGGACCGGTGCTAATCGAACCAAGGTGGGATTGAAACCAGCTAGGGTCTTGCTGAAGCTTCAATCCTTTTCTTGTGCTAATCGAACCAAGGTGGGATTGAAACCTGGAGGCGCGAAAGGAATTTGTTGAGATCGCGCGGGTGCTAATCGAACCAAGGTGGGATTGAAACCGGCTACATATCGCGCGGGGTCAAAATACTCCAAAGGTGCTAATCGAACCAAGGTGGGATTGAAACCAGGGTGCGTAGAGGGTGTTGCGGGCCGGGAGCCCGGTGCTAATCGAACCAAGGTGGGATTGAAACATTTTGATCGCGACAGGATCGTGGAGTTTTTATTTTGTGCTAATCGAACCAAGGTGGGATTGAAACCGGCGCCTGTCTCGGGACGGCTCGCTTAATTCTACGGTGCTAATCGAACCAAGGTGGGATTGAAACGCGGTGTATGGAGATTTGTGGCCGTGGGAGCGGCCCGTGCTAATCGAACCAAGGTGGGATTGAAACGCGGATCAACCTTGCCCTCGCGCTCGTGATTCAACTGTGCTAATCGAACCAAGGTGGGATTGAAACCCGTGTAGACACTTATCGCTCAGCGTGATCTCCGCTTGTGCTAATCGAACCAAGGTGGGATTGAAACAGTTTGATCACGATGGTATCGTGGAGTATTTGCTCAGGTGCTAATCGAACCAAGGTGGGATTGAAACTTATTCCATCCGCTGGGAATTCCACCGGTCACAAAAGTGCTAATCGAACCAAGGTGGGATTGAAACGCACAACAGGAGGGCCGCTGGCTTAATGACCCAATCGTGCTAATCGAACCAAGGTGGGATTGAAACAGGGCATGGAGGGGATGTCGCCGTCAGAGACTGGCGGTGCTAATCGAACCAAGGTGGGATTGAAACCACTATGTCGCAGTCGCATGATCTTTCCCCCGCGCCGTGCTAATCGAACCAAGGTGGGATTGAAACTGAAGCTGATGTCTATGGGAATGAAGGGCCCTGCCGGTGCTAATCGAACCAAGGTGGGATTGAAACCCGTGCGCTCCCGAAGCGCCCGCTGCCAGTGTTCTGGTGCTAATCGAACCAAGGTGGGATTGAAACGGAGCGTGCAGGGGGATGAGCACGGCTTCGCTTCCCGTGCTAATCGAACCAAGGTGGGATTGAAACCAGAACCGACAGCGAGGCTTCTCCGGAAGCGGCTCCGTGCTAATCGAACCAAGGTGGGATTGAAACAAGCACGCTCCGTATTGTTTGTAAAGCTCAGCATCTGGTGCTAATCGAACCAAGGTGGGATTGAAACTCACGTGAGTATACACAATCTGGGCCACCCGTAAGCGGGTGCTAATCGAACCAAGGTGGGATTGAAACGTGGGAACATGGGGGAAGCTCGATGAACATGGGCCGGGTGCTAATCGAACCAAGGTGGGATTGAAACGCTCCAAAACCACCGCCGCAATGGCTTCGACGGACTCGTGCTAATCGAACCAAGGTGGGATTGAAACCGAGCTCACTTCGGTGTTTCATTCCGTGTTGCTTCTGGTGCTAATCGAACCAAGGTGGGATTGAAACGATCGTTGAAATTTCCGCCCGTCCGTCCCCACCCTCAGTGCTAATCGAACCAAGGTGGGATTGAAACGAGTGCCCGTCGTGTGCGAGTCGGCAGTGGTGGCCGCGTGCTAATCGAACCAAGGTGGGATTGAAACCAACCTGATGAGGATACAAAACGTGCCCATCACCAGTGCTAATCGAACCAAGGTGGGATTGAAACGGTTCTTCGGGAGAGGTTTGAGGTGGGGTCCTTCTCGTGCTAATCGAACCAAGGTGGGATTGAAACGGTGCCGCGCACACACACGCAAGCGCGGTGCTGGGGGTGCTAATCGAACCAAGGTGGGATTGAAACGCCTACGAGTTTGCCGTGGAGGGAGCGCCGGGTTGGGTGCTAATCGAACCAAGGTGGGATTGAAACTGATATCGGATCGGCTCGCCGTTTTTTTTGTTTTCGGTGCTAATCGAACCAAGGTGGGATTGAAACCTCGCGGGTGGGACGGGAGGCGACCGCGGCGGCGACGTGCTAATCGAACCAAGGGGGATTGAAACTTCGTCCTGTTCGGACTGTGGGGGGATTGCGGCGGCTAGGTCTCGACGATCTCCACGGTGGGGGTGGCCTCGGATTTAGGCAGGAGGGCGGGCCAGTAGGCGAGAATCTCTTCGACGCGGGGGCGACCGCCGGCGAATCCCGTGGCCGTTGGAGGTCCGTTCAAGATCAATGGGCTGATCTCGCGCGTGAAGCGTTCGACGGCCTGCGGGTTCTCGCTCCGAACGGAGATGCGCAGTTGCACTTCGGCGAGGTCGGGCGAGGGCTCGGGAGCGAGTGGGCCGTGGCAGGCGCTGACGCCGAGGAACTCGGTGAGGATCTCGTCGAACTGGAGACCGAGTCGCTGCAGTCGCTTCCGCAGGATCTGATCCGCCAGCTTCGCTTTCTCGTAGGCATCGGGCCAGCTATAGACGAGCGTGCCCACGGCCTTATATCCGGCGAAGTAGCTGATTGAGACCTTGTAGAACTCGGTGGGAGGAGCTCCTTGAACTCCCCACACGCGGACCCGATCGGGGCCCACATCCTCCAGGCGGATGGTCGTGAAATCGGCGATGCATTCAGGGGCGATGTACCGGCGAGGATCGCCGATCTCGTAGAGGAGTTGTTCCTTGAGGATCGCCGAGGTGACGCGCCCGCCAGTGCCCTCGTGCTTGGTGATGATGAACGTCCCATCTTCGGAGACTTCGGCGATGGGATACCCGATGCGGTCCAAGTCGGGAATAGTCTTCCACGCGATCTGAGAGTTCCCGCCCGTACATTGAGCGCCGCATTCGATGATGTGGCCGGCCACGATGCCGGCGGCGAGCTTATCGTACTCATCCTCGCGCCAGCCGAATTCGTAGATCATCGGAGCGAGCGCGAGCGCCGCATCTGTCACGCGTCCGGTGATGACGACCCGAGCGCCCTGCCGGAGTGCTTCGACGATCGGGAAGGCTCCGAAATAGACGTTCGCGCTTTGGATGCGGGGGCGGACGTCGCTCAGGGGGCGACCCGTATCGAGATTGCGCAGTTCGTGGCCTCGGGCCATCAAGTCGTCGAGCCGATCGAGGATGTCATCGCCCGCGACGATCCCGATGCGCACTCCCGAGAGGCCGAGGTTTCGCGCCACGTCTCGCACGGCCTCGGCGCATGCGCGAGGATTCACCCCGCCGGCGTTGGCGATCACTGTGATGTGCTTCTCCAAGCAGATCGGGAGGAGGCGCGCCATCAGGGGGACGAAATCGCGCGCATAGCCGAGGCGCGGATCGCGAGCCCTTTGTTTCTGAAGGATGGACATGGTCACCTCGGCCAGATAATCGAGCGATAGGTAGTCAATCGGGCCGAGCGTGGCCTGTTCGATGGGGGCTTCCAGACTGTCGCCCCAGAAGCCTTGGCCGTTGGCGATGCGGATGGTCTTCATCGTCCCGTGTCCCGCCCGGTGGTCTGAGAGGCCAATGGTACTCAGCCGATGCGCTCCGCGTCAACGTGGGCCATGCTCTTCCCTCGGCGCACGTGGGGGCGGTATGCTCTTGCCTGATCTCGCGAGAGGAGGATGAGGATGACGCTCGAGGAATGGCAAGAGTATCGCCGGAGGATGAACGAGAAGATCCTGGAGAGCGGCCATCTGGGGATCAAGCGCTTTTTCGCGCTCGATCATCAGGCGTATGCGGCCGGCGCGCTCTCGCCCAAGGTGAAGGAGCTGTTGGGGCTGGTCGCCTCGCTCGTCTTGCGCTGCGACGACTGCGTCACCTATCACCTTCTGCGCTGTCACGAGGAAGGGGTCACGCGGGAGGAATTCCTCGAGGCGTTCAACGTGGCGTTGGTCGTCGGCGGCTCGATCACGATCCCCCATCTGCGGCGGGCGTTCGAGCGCTTGGAGGAGGTGGAGGCGGCGGGGCGCGCGCGGGAATCCTCCTGAGGCGGGAGCGTCTCGTTGCTCGGTGAGCCCGCGTGTGCTAAGGTTTTCACGGTATGCGCGGGCCGAGATCCGTACTCATCCTCGGTGGGGCGGGACTCATCGGCTTTGAGATCGCCCGGGCCGTCGCCCGTGAGATCGAACCCCATCTTCTGGTCATTGGTGGGCTCTTCGAGCGCGAGGTGGAAGAGGCGCGCGCGGCCTTGCGCGAGGAATTCCCGACGCTGAGGGTGGAGGGCGTGTGGGGGGATATCTTCCTGCGCACGGAGGATCGTGGGCGGACGCGGCAACAGCTCATCGAGGATCCCGCGCGGCGAGATGCCCTCTTTCAGGACCTCTTCGGCGATCTCGATCGGGCGTATGAGAAGTCGTGGTTGGTGGCCATCATTCGTCGCTTCAAGCCCGAGGTCATCGTGGATTCGATCAATACGGCCACGGCCATTGGGTATCAGGACGTCTACACGACTTCGATCGAAGCGCGCGACATCCTGGCTCGGCTCGCGCGGGCGATCGAGCGCCGAGAGGCGGCGACGCTCGCGGCGTTGAAGGATGAGGCGGTGCGGAAGATCGAGGCCTTGATCGTCTCGCAGGGGATCCCCGAGCTGGTGCGGCACACGCTCCTGCTCTATCGCGCGATGGTGGAGGCGGGGACGCGAGTGTATCTGAAGATCGGGACGACGGGGACAGGGGGGATGGGGCTCAATATCCCGTACACGCACAGTGAGGATCGTCCGAGCGCGCTCCTCATTTCGAAATCGGCCATCGCCTTCGCGCACACGGGATTGCTCTTCCTGATGGCGCGCACGGCTGGGGGGCCGATCGTCAAGGAGATCAAGCCGGCGGCTCTGGTCAGCTATCGGCGCATCGCGTTTCAGACGGTGCGACGCGGGGGCGAGCCCGTCTACATCTATGCGAGTCGAGTGGAGCCGCTGGGGGACGTGTTGCACACGATCCGCCCGCCGGAGGAGTTCGAGCGCCTGGAGGAGTTGCGGGTTGTGGGGGTGGATACGGGGGAGAACGGGTTCTTCGCGCGCGGGGAATTTGAGACGATCACCAGCCTCCATCAGATGGAGGCGGTGACGCCGGAGGAGATCGCGCAGGCGGCTGTGTTGGAGATCAAGGGGAGCAATACGGGCGTGGACGTGATCGCCGCCATTGATGGGGCTGTCATGCCGCCCAGCTATCGCGCCGGGTATTTGCGCGGTCTGGTGATCGAGCGGTTGAAGCAATTGGAGAAGGAGACGGGGACCTACAGCATCGCCATCGGGCAGTTGGGGCCGCCAGAGCTGACGAAGCTCCTCTATGAAGCGCATCTGCTGAAGATGCGCTACAAGACGCTCACGGCGGTGGTTGAGGCCGATCCGGAGGAGATGGCCGAGAGTCTGTACCGTCTCATCTGCCACAACAAGATTCGGGATGTGATCACCTCGATTGGCGTGCCGATTCTGGCGCCCGATGGGCGGAAGCTCTTTCGCGGGCCGTTCATTCGCATTCCGGAGGTCAAGGGCGAGCCGCGCGTGCGGGTCACGCCGGCCGCGGTGGAGCGGTGGGCGCGAAAGGGCTGGGTGGATTTGCGGCCCGAGAACATGCGCGTGTGGCAGCGGCGGTTTCGCGAGATGGCGCAGAACATCGGCGCGATGGTGGATCAGGGATCGGCGGCCATCACGCGCGCCTCCTATACGTCGGAGAAGATCAACATCGGCGAGGTCGTCGGCTGGATCTTCAACAACGAGGAGCGCGCCTATCGCATCAAGCCGTGATGTTGAGAGTCGCCCTCACCGGCAGCATCGCCGTCGGCAAGAGCGTCGTCCTCGGCATGTTCCGCGAGCTGGGATGCCACACGATGGAGGCGGATGAGATCGCGCATGAGCTGATGCGCCCCTGTCGGCCGGCGTATCATGATGTCGTGCGCGCCTTCGGATCGGAGATCCTCGCCGAGGACGGGACGATTCATCGGGGCCGATTGGGGGCGATCGTCTTTCGAGATGCGGCGCGGCGGGAGCTGTTGAATCGTTTGGTGCACCCGCGCGTGCTGGAGGAGATCGAGCGGCGCAGTGCGGAGTTGGCGCGTCAGGACCCGAAGGGGATTCTCCTCGTGGCGGCGGCGCTCGTCATCGAGGCGGGAGCGCAGCCGCGGTTCGATCGGATCATTGTCGTCTATTGCGATGAGGAGGAGCAGATCGCGCGCCTGATGCGGCGCGATGGTCTGACGCGCGCGGATGCGCTGGCGCGCATCCGCGCGCAGCTCCCCACGAGCGAGAAGCGGCGATATGCCGCTTTCGAGATCGACACCTCGGGGCCGTTCGAGCAGACGCGCGCGCAGGTGGAGGCCATCTATCGGCGCTTGCGCGCGGAGGCGTCGGCTTCCTCCTGAGGCGGAGGTCTGACCGATGAGACCGCTGGGGCGAATGCGAATCGGCATTGATGCGCACGCCATCGGAAGTCAGACGGCGGGGAACGAGACGTACATCAAGAACCTCATCGAGGCGCTCGCCGCCATTGACGAGGAGAACGAGTACATCCTGTTCTTCACCCGTCCAGAAGTCGCCGAGCAGTGGCGCGACCGATTCCGAAATTTCCACGTGTGGGTGGTGCGCCCGCACACGCGGTATCTGCGCATTCCGCTCAGCTTGCCGTGGGCCGTCTGGCGAACGCAGGTGGACCTGTTGCACGTGCAATATACGGCTCCCCCCGTTTGTCCGCGGCCGATCGTCACGACGATTCACGATCTCTCGTTCGAGCATCTCCCGCAGTTTTATATGCCGCGCGAGCGATGGCTCCTCAAGCTCGCCGTCGGCTATACGGCGCGCCGAGCGGCGCGTATCCTCACGGTCTCGGAATATTCGGCCCGGGATATTCGGGCGACGTATCGCGTTCCGCCGGAGCGGGTCGTGGTGACGCCTGAGGGGGTGAGTGCGCTCTTCGTGCCGGTTCGAGATCGGGAGCGGATTCACGCCGTGCGCCGACGCTATGGCATCACGCGCGCGTACATCTTGAGCGTTGGCAGCCTTCAGCCCCGGAAGAATCTCGTCCGGTTGATCCGCGCGTATGTCAACTTGCGTCGTCGGGACGATGAGCTGGATCATCAGCTCGTGATCGTGGGGAAGAAGGGGTGGTTGTATCAGGACATCTTCCGCGCGGCGCAGCATGCGCCTTTCGCAGAGGACATCATCTTCACGGGCTATGTCCCTGAAGAGGACCTCCCCGCGCTCTACAGCGGGGCGACGGTCTTCGTCTACCCCTCCATCTTCGAGGGCTTCGGTCTCCCCGTGCTGGAGGCGATGGCCTGCGGGGTTCCGGTCATCACGAGCCATAGCTCCTCGCTCCCTGAGGTGGTAGGCGAGGCGGCCCTCCTGGTGAATCCCTATGATGAGCGGGCGATCGAAGAGGCTCTTCAGCAAGTCATCTGGAACGACGCCATGAGGCGCGAACTGTCCGAGCGGGGGCTTCGGCGGGCGCAGCAATTCTCTTGGAGGCGTACGGCCGAGTTGACGTTGCGCGCTTACGAGGATGTGGTCCGGCACAGGGCGAAGTCCGAGCGCGCGGCTTCGGCTCAGGCCGCGGGCGCTTCCCGATGAGGGGGGCGGCGGATGCGGATCGCCATTCTGGGGATTCGCGGTATCCCGGCTAACTACGGAGGCTTCGAGACCTTCGCCGAGCAGTTGGCGACGCGGCTGGTGGCGCGCGGCCATGAGGTGACCGTCTACGGGCGACGTCACTACGTCACGATCTCTGAACGCGAGTATCGCGGCGTTCGGTTGGTCGTCCTCCCGACGATCCGGCACAAGTATCTCGACACGGTCGTGCACACGTTCCTCTGTGCGTTCCATGCTTGGTGGCGCCCCTACGAGGTCGTCCTCGTCTGTAATGCCGCCAATGCGCTGGCCGCGGGGCTGCTGCGTCTGGTGGGGAAGAAGGTGGCGATCAATGTGGATGGGCTCGAGTGGAAGCGGAAGAAGTGGAATTGGCTCGGGCGCCTGTATTACCGGATCTCGGCGCGACTCGCGCCGAAGCTCGCGCATGTTGTGATCACCGATGCGGAGGTGATCCGCGCCTACTACCGGCAGCGCTACGGCGTGGAGACGCGCATGATCGCCTATGGCGCGGAAGTCGAGCGGCGCCCGGATCCTGATGGGGTGCGCCCCTTTGGGGTGGAACCCGAGCGGTACATCCTCTACGTGAGTCGGCTGGAGCCCGAGAACAATGCCCATTTGGTGATCGAGGCGTTCGAGCGGGTGGAGACGGAGATGAAGCTGCTCATCGTCGGCGACGCGCCCTACGCGCGGGCTTACGTGCAGCGCTTGAAGCGCACGCGGGATCCGCGCATCCTCTTCGCCGGGTTCGTCTATGGCGAGGACTATCGGCGGCTCCAGCAGAACGCCTATTGCTACGTGCATGCGACGGAGGTCGGGGGGACGCATCCGGCGCTCGTCGAGGCGATGGGGTTCGGCAATTGCGTCCTCGTCCTGGACACGCCGGAGAATCGGGAAGTCGCCGGGGATGTCGGTATCTACTATCGCACGGCGGAGGAGCTTCGGCAGCGGTTGCAGGAGGTCATCGCCGATCCGCAGCGCGTGATCCGTTTGCGCGAGCGCGCCATGGCGCGCGTGCGCGAGCGGTACGATTGGGAGCGGATTGTGGATCACTACGAGGCGCTCTTTTTCGAGCTGCTCGGTGCGCCGCGCTCGGATCGCGCCAGCGCGCGGCAGGTCGTGAAGGAGATCGGCCCATGATCCGGAAAAAGCGCGAAGGGGAAGTGCTGGGTCGCTTCCTCCTGGCCTTCGCCTGGCTCATGGTGAGCGTCCGGGCGGCGGAAGCGCTCGATGTGGAGGGGGCGCCAATTGTTCGCTCGCTCGTCATTCAGGGGAATCGGCGCGTTCCCGACAGTGCGATTCGGTTTCACCTTCGGACGAAGGTGGGGGAGCCCTTTGATCCGCGGCGCATCGAGCAGGATGTGCGGGCACTCTATGCGCTCGGCGCGTTCCGCGCGGTGCGCATCGAGCGCGCGGCTGTGGCCGATGGGGTGCGGCTCATCGTTCGCGTGGAGGAGCGGCCCATTGTGCGCCGCGTTCGTTACGAGGGGGTGACGGCGACGCAAGAGGCCGATCTCGCGCGACGTCTGCGCGAGGCGAAGATCGAGCTTCACCCGGGACGACCCTGCGATTCGCAAGAGGTGTGGCGCGCGCGGCATGTGATCGCACGGTGGGCCGATGAGCGAGGATTCCCGTGGGCGCGCGTCGAGAGCGAGGAGCAGGAGGATGCGGGATCGGCCTCCGTGGACGTCGTGTTCCGCATCGTGTGGGGGCCGCGCGGGATCATTCGAGACGTCGTCTTTCGCGGGAACCAGGCGGTCGCGAGCGCGGAGCTGCAGAACGTGTTGCGGTGGCTGCGGCCGAGGTCCCTGTTTCGTCGGTTCTCTCAACGTGGCGTGTACACGCGCGCTCGCGCTGAGGAGGATCGGCAGCGTCTGGTGGCGTTCTATCAAGAGCGCGGGTATGCGCGGGTGGAAGTGGGCGAGCCCATGCTCGTGCCCGTTGAGGAGCGCGGTCGCCGTGTCCACCTGCGCGTGGAGATCCCAATCCGCGAGGGGCCTCAATATCGCGTAGGGGAGGTGCGGGTGGAGACGGGAGAGTCCTCGATCCCACCGGCCGTGCGCGCCGCGCTTCAGTCGCTTGAGCCGGGGGAGGTGTACAATGCGCGGAAAGTGCACGTCGTCCTGGAGCGAATTCGCGCCGTTTATGCAGCGGCCGGACGGATTCCGATGCGGGCGGACGCGCTTCAGGATTTCGATGAAGCGACCGCGCGCGTGTCCCTGCTGTTTCGAGTCGAACTCTCGCCGCCGCTGCGCGTCGCGCGCATCGAGTTCGAGGGGAATCGGCGAATCCCCGATCGGCTCCTCCGGCGCGAAATCTTGCTCCGCGAGGGGGAGTTGTACGACGAGAACCTCCTGGATCGCAGCCTCGTGCGTCTCGCGCGGTCGGGCCTCGTGCATCCCGTGGATCGGAAGGATGTGGAGCTTGGTGTGGACCGCGGGCGGCAAGAGGTGAGCGTGACGATTCGTGTCCGCGAGGTGGATCGGCAGGGGATCTGGATGATCGGGGGCTCGGGCGGAGTCGGCGGGGGGTATCTCGGCGTGATGTATCGAGCGGTGAGTGTCCTGGGGCTCGGGGAGATGCTCGGGCTGGAGGCGATGGCGGGGCCTCGAATGCACAGTGTGCTGTTCGATCTGCTGGTGCGACGCGTGGCGAACACGCCGGTGACGCTCGGGCTCTCGCTCTTCTCCCAATTCTCTCGATTTGACGCGCTGAGTCTTGGGACTCTCGATACGGCGCTTGATCGCATCTGGTATCGCCAGGGGGGGATTCGTCTGAGCGGCAGCTATCCGATCACAGAGTTCTCTTCGGCGGGGCTCGGCGTTCAGATCGAGCGCGTCCGTGCGACGTGGCTTTTGCCGGGAGATCCCCCTTCCCGATTCGCGCGCCGGACGCTCGCGGTCTTCTGGAATCGGGATACGACTAATGCGGCTGCCGATCCGCGGCATGGAGCGATCTGGCTCGCGTCGGTGAGCGTAAGCGGGGGCGATGTGGCGATGGTGAAATCCTCGCTGGAGTATCGAAGATACGCGCCGGATCCGCTCACCGGTGGTCGGAACACGTTCGCCTTCCGAAGTGTCCTCGCTCATGCTGCCGGATTCGGAGGGCGGATCGTTCCGTCATTCGAGCGGTTTTTCTCGGACGGCCAGCTCGTCCGCGGATTCTCGGTTGGGGAGTTCGGCCCGCTCGCGCGGTATCGCGTGGCGGTGACGCCAGCCGAGGCACCGGGTCAGGCGGGGACGCTCTCGGGAATTGCGGCGATCGGCGGGGACAGTGTGGCCGCGTGGCAAGCGGAGTATCGCGTGCCGCTCGCCACGCGCTTCACCATGGTGCCCTTCTTCGATGCGGGGATCATCTCAGTGGTTCATCCGATCAAGGGGGTCTCGGTGCTTCGGGCGACCAATGCGCTGGTGCGAACGTCCACGGGTATTGAATGGCGCTTTCGTCTGCCCCTTCTCGGGCAGCCGCTTCGCATGATCTGGGCATTCAATCCGACGCGCCTGGATCAGTGGGTGCGATTAGGGGACGGGCGTCTCATCCGGGTGCGGGAGCGCGCCTGGCGCGTGCGTCCGTTGCTCGGAGGGAGCCTGTGACGCGCGGTCTTCGCTCACGAAGGGCTCGTTCCTTCTTCCGGTACGCGTTCCAGTGCAGAAGGATCGAGCGCCGCCAGGCGTTCACGCGCCGTGCGACCGGCATCCTGGGCGCGATAGTCGATCGCGATCTTCACATAGAGTTCGACGGCTTCGGTCTTCTTGCCCTGGAATTCCAGGGCGCGCGCCAGGCCCAGTTTCAGAGGAGCCTGAGGGAGTTCGCCGGGATCCTCAAGGAGTTGCCGATACTGCCGCTCGGCGCCTGCCGGGTCGCCGCTGGCCAGCAGATGCTCAGCCAGCGCCAGTCGAGCGAGGCGCGCGGTCTCTCCCTTCCCCTGGGCCAGCCGCTCCAGATCACGTGTGCCCTCTGACCGATTGAGATGGAGTTTGCACAGTGCCGCGTAGTATTCAGCCACTTCGCGATAGTTCGGATATCTCTGAGCCAGACGCGTGAACGCCTCCAGGGCCTCGCGATATTTCTGCTCTTCGCTCGAGTACGTTCGGCGAGTCGGATCAGGGGATGAGGGGGTCGAGGTCACTTCGGCCGTGAAGATCTCATAGGCTTCGGCCAAAGCTTTTTCGGCGCTCTCTCGTCGGGATGTGGTGAAAAGGGCTGTTCCCGTGACCAGGACCAGAAGGGCGAGAAGGCCGATGGCCGTCCGGATGATCTGGCGCCGGTGGTGCTTGGCCCACGTGGCGAATCGTTCATAATGATCGCGAAAGGCGTCGTGTTTGAGGTCTCGGGCGGTGATCTTGACCTTCTTCTTCTTGACCTTGATCGCTGCCTTCGCCACGTGCAGGTCCCTCCCGATCGCCCCTTCCCGGCATCTTGATTTTGTCCCCTTCGCTTCGGGTGCTATAATGTAGTAGCAGCTTGGGTCGGCCCCTGTCAAGGAAGGGGGGCGATCGAGGGTGCGGTGTTTGAGAGCGTGAGCCCTGTGGGGGGGAGGAAGTGATGTCGCAGGGATCGAAGCAAGTCGTGGCGTCAGGGCCGGTCGCCGGGGTTTTGGATCGTTTCGTCCTCGAGGATGCGCGCGAGCGACGCCGCCTGCTGTGGGCTACGGGTGTGGCCATCCTCGTCCATTTGGTGGTCTTCCTGCTCCATTTGGAGAATCTCTTCCCGAGCCGTCCGCTTCCGGAGCCGGAGCCGCCAGAGCAGCTTGTGGCCATTCAGTTCGAGTTCCCGGAGATGGAGGTCGCCGGAGGAGGGGGGAATCGCGAATATTCCCGGCCTCCGGAGCCCGTCTCGCAGAAGCTCCCGTTGCGGTCTGAGCCGGTTCCGGTACCCATCCCTGTTCCGTTCAAAGCGCCTCCACCGCCGGAGCAGGCCCAGTTGCCCTCGCTTGATACGCGCCTTCAGATCACGGCTCCCTTCAGTTTCGGGCCTGTCGAGGCTCCTCCAGGAACGGGTGGCACAGGTGGGGGGAATGGAGCGGGAGAGGGACGAGGCGTAGGCGATGCTTCTGGGGAGAGCGTAGGCGAGGGGATCGCCGGGCGCGGAGGATATGGCCGACCGATCATTACCTATAAGCCGCGTCCCGAGTGGACGGAGGAAGCGCGGCGCAATCGCATTCAAGGGGTCGTGGTGCTCAGCGCGACATTCGGCGCAGATGGCGTCGTCCGCAATATTCGCGTCATTCGGGGACTCGGATACGGATTGGATGAGAAAGCCATCGAAGCGGCCAAGCAGATCAAGTTCATCCCGGCGCGAGGTCCCGATGGGCGCCCGGCCAGTGTGCGCGCGACGATCAACGTGGAGTTCAACCTGCTGTGATCCCTGTGGTTGGCGATCGTGAGGTCCCCTGGCGATCCTGATTCTGAAGGTGTGGGGCTCTCGCTTGAAGATCCTGTGCCACACCACCGAGGGTATTGACCTTTCGTCGGGAACCTGGAGCACATTTTGGTGTCTATGAAGAAGGGGGCTGAACATATGGCGCGCGCGGGGGCGATTGAGGAGTACACGCTCGCGATTGGTTGCGCCGAAGGCGAGCCATTGAGTGCGGCGGAGCGGCGATTCCTCGAGCGACTGCGCGCCGGGGAGTGGGAAGCGTTCGAGCAGCTGATCGCGTGGTTTCAGGCGGACGTGTACGGGCTGCTCTATCGGCTTCTGGGCGATCGGGAAGAGGCGCGGGATGCGACGCAGGAGACGTTCCTGAAGGTCTACCGCCATATCGGGCGATTTCGTGGCGAGTGCGAATTGAAGACGTGGATTTACCGCATCGCGATCAATCAGGCGGCCAATCGCCATCGGTGGTGGCGGCGCAATGGGGACCGCCTGATCTCGATGGAGGTTCTGAAGGAGAACGCGGAGGTCTCCGGGGGCGAGAGGCTGGTGGACCCGCGAGCCGATCCGGAGCAACAGGCGATCGCACGGGAGGAGGAACGGTTGCTTATGGAAGCGCTCGGGCGGGTCAAGCCGGTCTTTCGCACGGCGTTGCTGCTGCGCGACGTCGAGGGGCTCAGTTACGAAGAGATTGCGGCGACGCTTCAGGTCTCCGTGGGCACGGTGAAGTCGCGGATCGCCCGAGGGCGCGAGGGGTTGCGGCGTGAGCTGCAGCGTCTCCGCGAGCGGCGCGGTGGGCAGCTCACTCTCGGGGCCAGCGAGCCGAGACGAGCGGATTGACCAGCTCCGGTTCGAGCCGAGTTCGCCGATGGGTCGAGGCGAGCTGTTTGACAACCAGGCCAGCACCATGAGATCGAACCGGAGCTGGTGAGTCCCGTTCGGGAAGAGGAGTGAGTGATGGGCGGTGTGAGCTGCCCGATGGAACGAACATGAGGAATTGTGCGATCGTTCGACGCGACCTCTCGGCCTACTTGGATGGCGAGCTTCCGCCGGAGCGGGAGCGGTCCCTGAAGGCACACGTGGCGCTCTGTCCGGCCTGCGCGCGTTATCTGGAGGACTTGAGGGAATTGGCGTGCGGGTTGCGGCGGCTCCCGCGCCCGACTGTTCCTCACGATTTGAGGAGTCAGCTCCTCGGTGTCCTCGAGGGTGAGCGCATGAAGAGGCGCTCTGGGCTCTATTGGCTTCAATCGGCGGGCCGTTTGGTCTTCACGTATCCGAAAGCCGCTTCGGCGCTGATCAGCCTCGTGGTCACGGTCGTGCTTCTTGGGGCCTTACTCTCGGTCCTTCGGCCTGTTCCGGAGGTCCCCCTGGCATACTATCAGGCTCCCATCGCTCTCGATGCGCAGCAGTATAGCTTGCTCAATGGAGAGATGAGCCATCCGTATGGGATCTACACCTTCCCGCGCCTTCGATCCTCGGGACATTTAGAGGAGCTGTTTCGCGCGGCGGCGAGCGATCAGCTCGTTGTGGTGACGTTCGTTCATCCGGATGGGCGGGCCTCACTTGTGGACATCGTGACCCCGTCGCCGGGGGTGGACGCGATGGACGTGAGGGCGTCCTTCTCCAGCGTGCGCTTCGAGCCGGCGAAGCGGGCGGGACAGCATCCCGTGAGCACACAGCTGGTGATGCTCTTGCATCGGCTGGATGTGACCTACTAGCGTTTGGCCCTCCCCTAGCGGCGGTGCGCCGTGTTCTGAACCCTTGGCCTTTTTCGGCCAAATGTCGCATCCTGAAATCGCCTCTCAGCTTGTGTCAGGAGTTCCCGGCGGAATTCCTCTGGCGCGCGGAGGCGGTCTCACCTTGACGGCGGCATTGACCGAGCTTGATCGGCCCGATAGAGTTAAAGCGCGGTGAGGCTCACCTGCGATGCGAAGGACTGAGGAGAGAGGCTCATGAGGCTGAGGCGATGGCGAATGGACCGAAGGCGGAGCATCGGAGTTTTTGTCGCCCTGCTCGGGTTGGGGCTCTCCTTTCCATGGCGAGGGACATGGGCGCGTGCTCCTGAGAAGGTGGAGAGTGGAGAGGTCGTCCTGAGGATCGGCGAGCCGCGCATCCTCTCGATTCAGGATGGGAGTCGGCTATTCGAGCTGGGCTCGATGAGCGTCATGGGGATTGGCCGAAAAGGGTCGAGGACCGAGGCTCAGGGTGCTCTCGTCTCCCAATGGTCGCCCGGCGGAGGTGATCCCAATGGATACGGGCGGCCGGGGGCCAGTGGGTTCATCCTCATTTCGGGGATCGGCCTCTCTGGGGCGACGGGGATTGAATTCGAAGGCAGTGGGGTTCGGGGTGAGGTGGTGAGCGCAGGGGCGCCGGGAGAGTTGAATCCGTCAGTGCTTGTGCGCGTGATGATCGAGCCGACGGCTGAGCCAGGGCCGCGCGCTTTCACCATCATGACCCCGCGGGGTCCCGTGCGCAGCGAAGGCGTGGCGTTCATCGTCGCCGAGCCGAAGATCCTCGCCGTGTGGGATGAAGAGGGCGCGCCAGGATCGCGGGGACAAATTGAGATCTTCGGCATCGGGCTCGATCAGGCGCGCGCGATTGAATTCGAGGGGGTGGGCATCCGCGGGACCGTCGTCCCTTCGGAAGTCGGATTCTTCGTGAATCCCATTGTGGAGGTGGGCTTGGAGATCGCTGCGGATGCCCCCTTGGGGGAACGTGCCTTCGTCCTGGAGACGGCGCAAGCGCGAGTGAGGAGCGAGCGGGTGCGGTTTCGGGTCGTCGCGCCGCGCATTGATGGCGTGTGGGAGGGGCATAACTTCCGCCCTGGCGAAGGGTTTCGCTTGAGCGGAGAGGGTGCCCGGGATTCCTTCGGGGATGTCCTCATCTTCGGGGTCGGGCTCGGAGGGGCGACGGCGGTGACGTTCTCGGGTTCGGGAGTCGAAGCCCGGCTGATGCCGGGATTCCCCGAGCAGCAGCGAGAGCTGAATCCGGTGCTCACCGTCCATGTGACGATCGCTCCGGACGCTCCTTTGAGCGAGCGCGCGATCTTGGTGACGGTGCCGCGCCCGCCAGGTCAGGTGGATAGCCGCGCTACGGGCGTCACCTTCGCGGTCGTCGAGCCGCGCATCGATGGCATCGCGGATCGGCGCGGGTTCAATGAAGCCCTTGCAGGCGCCTGTGGTGATGTGGAAGTCCATGGCGTGGGTCTTCGAGAGGCGACGGCGATCGCTTTCGCTGAGCCGGGGGGGATTCGTGGGGTCGTTCGGCGGGAGACTTCCAGTGCGCCGCTTCTGAACGATCCCGTGCGCGTCTGGCTCAGCGTTGATCCGCGCGCGGAGATCGGCCCGCGCGCCTTCTCCCTGAGGACTCCGCACGGGGAGGTTGCCAGTGGGACCGTCGTCTTCGTCGTCTCCACGCCGCGCATTGTCGGCCTCAGCACGGAGGAGCGCATCCTCTCGGCTTTCGCTCTCGCCCCCCCATGGGCCTTGCGGTCACAGCGGGTGATCACGTCGCTAGAGCGCGTTCGCTTCGGGCGTCTCCTTTGGGCGTTTCGATCTCTTGCAGCGCGGAGCATGGCTGATGGCTTCATCCTGGGCGATGAAGTCGCTCCCGCCTCATCTGGCGAGGCGATCATCTTCGGTGTGGGATTGATCGGCGCTCAGGCGATCCGCTTCTCGGGGGAGGGAGTGAGGGCCACGGTGCGCGCGATCCCCCTGGAGGAGCTGAATCCCGCCGTCCCCATTCATGTGGAGATCGAGGCGGGAGCGCCGATGGGCGAGCGTTCGTTTCTTCTCACGCTTTCCCTCTCCGGGTCGTGTCCGTGAATCTGGCGTTCGCGATCTTCGCTGAGAGGATTCCCCCCTGAGCGAACGGTTGCAAATTCTCCGGGGTCGGGACAAAATTAAGTTTTCCGTCGAGCGCGAAGATGAGGCGTTGAGCGCCTCGGTGAGTTCTCACACGGGGAGCGCGCGACCTTGGAGAATAAGCGGGATTATTACGAGGTCCTGGGCGTCAGCCGCACGGCGAGCGAGCAGGAGATCAAGTCCGCGTATCGCAAGCTCGCCTTGAAGTACCACCCCGATCGCAATCCGGGCGACAAGGAGGCTGAGGAGAAGTTCAAGGAGATCGTCGAGGCGTATAGCGTCCTCTCCGATCCGGAGAAGCGCGCCCTCTATGATCGGTACGGACATGCGGGGGTCAGCTCCTCGGCGGCGGCAGCCGGCTATGGCGCTGGATTCGACCCATTCGCCACGTTCGAGGATCTGCTGGACGAGTTCTTTGGATTCAGCGACCTGTTCGGGACGACGACGCGGCGACGGTCGCGGGCGCGGCGCGGTGCGGATCTCCGTTATGATCTGGAGATCACGCTGGAGGAAGCGGCGCGCGGGGTCGAGAAGCAGATTCGCGTTCCCCGGACTGAAGTGTGTGCATTGTGTGGGGGAGCCGGAACGGCTCCGGGCACATCGCCCTCGCGGTGCCCGACCTGTGGCGGCAGTGGGCAGGTACGGTACCAGCAAGGCATCTTCACCATCTCGCGCACGTGCGCGCATTGTCAGGGAGCGGGGACGATCATTCGAAACCCGTGTCAGGAGTGTCGCGGGCGTGGGCGCGTCCGGCGCGAACGCGTGCTGGACGTGCGGATTCCTCCGGGTGTGGATGAAGGGACGCGGTTGCGCCTAGACGGAGAGGGAGAGGCGGGAATCGCCGGAGGGGCTCCCGGAGATCTCTACGTCATCATCCACGTGCGTCCACACGAGTTCTTCGCGCGTCAGGGGGATGATCTCTACTGCACGGTCCCGGTCACGTTCGCTCAAGCGGCGCTCGGTGCGGAGCTGAAGATCCCCACGCTCTTGGACGGAGAGGAGTCGGTGCAGATCCCACCGGGGACGCAATCGGGAGATGTCTTCCGATTGCGCGGGCGCGGGATGCCGCACCTGGATCGGCCCGGTCGAGGGGATCTCATTGTGGAAGTTCGCGTCGTCACGCCGACGCGGTTGAGCCGCGAGATGCGGCGCCTCTTTGAAGAGCTGGCGCGATTGGAGGCGAAGGAGGTCGGGGAGAAGAGCCTCCTGGAGCGCTTCAAGGAGTGGCTCGGCGGGCGAGAGGGCCGCGCTCACTCGTGAAGCTCGGGGCGGGAGACGATTGCTCCTCGCGTTCTCAGAAGGGGGGAGAGGATGGCGAAGTGTGCGAAGTGCTCGAAGCAAGCCGCGCGGCGCGAGTGCGCGGCGCTTCTTGAGCGCATCTGTTCGCGCTGTTGCGCGCAGTTGCGGATGTTGGTTCTCGCGTGTCCGGAGCCCTGTCCCTACCTGCAGGATGCGCGACGCACGACGGGGGAACGGCGCATGGAGCAGTTGCTCGGGCATCTGTCCGCGCAGGGGAAGGAGTCGTGGGTGGAGATGTTGGCTCAGATGAGCGGGCTTTTGGCCTTCCTGGAGGGAGCCGTTGTGGATGTGCAGCGCCAGCGCTTTCGCGATTTGACCGATGAGGAAGTCCTCGCGGGGCTTGAGAACGCCATCCGAACGTATGAGACGCTGGAGCGGGGCATCATCTACGAGCACCGTTCGGAATCGCCGCGCGTTCAAGCGGTGACGGAGGCGCTGTTGAAGGCCTTGGCGCAGGTGGAGGAGGATCTGGCCAAGCGGGGGACGCGCATTCGCCGGAGCGATGCCTTGGCCTGTTTGCGGCTGCTGGCCGAATCCGTGCAGGTGATGAGGGATGAGCGCGAGGCTCAGGCGTATCTTCGCGTGGCCGCGCTCTTTCACCCCTATCCCGAGCCGCAATCGCGCCTCATCGTCGTGCCGGGATGAGGCGCGCGGGTCGCCGCAGGTAGCGCGATACCGTCGGATGAGCCATCATGGGGCGAACGGATTCGATCGAGCGCATTCTGATTCGGGGGACGAATTGGGTCGGCGACGCGATCATGGCGATCCCCGCATTGCGTGAGCTGCGGCGTGTCTTCCCAAGCGCGCACGTGACGATGCTGGTGCGGCCGGCGCTCGCCGGGCTCTTCCGCGAGGCGGATGTCGCGGATGAGATTCTGCCGCTCGACCTTCGCTCGGCGCGAGGATACTGGGAGGCGGTGTTCGCGCTGCGCTCGCGTCGGTACGATCTGGCGTTGCTTTTGCCGAACGCCTTCGGAGCAGCGCTTTTGGCCTTCGCGGCGAGGATTCCGATCCGGGCCGGCTATCCGACCGATGGACGCGCATGGTTGCTGACGCATCGCATCCCGTTCCCTCCAAGGTGGAGGCGCCAGCATCAGGTGTACGACTATCTCCATCTTGTCGCCGAGCTGGAGCGGCAAGTGCTCGGGACCGAGCGCGTCTCCTTCGCCGATCCGGTTCCGCGATTGACGGTCTCCGAAGGGCGGCGGCGAGAAGCGCTGGCCTTCCTGGCCGCGCGCGGCGTGGAGGTGAGCCGGAAGATCGTCGTCTTGAATCCTGGAGCGGTGAACAGTCGGGCGAAGCAGTGGTTGCCCGAGCGATTTGCGGCCGTCGGCGATGCGTTGCTGGAGCGGGGCGATGTCTCGGTCGTCCTCATCGGCACGCCCGCGGAGCGCCCGGTCTCGGAGGTGGTGCGGCGGCACATGCGTCGAACGCCCGTAGTGGTGACCGGGGAGACGAGCGTGGACCTGATGGTCGCGATCCTCAGTTGCGCGCATCTGGTCATCTCCAACGACACCGGGGCTGCGCATGTGGCGCCGGCTGTCGGCACGCCGGTGATCGTGCTCTTCGGCCCCACGGAGGATTTCGCCACACGTCCCTTCTCGGAGCGTGCCGTTGTGATCAAGAAGCCTGTGGCGTGCGCCCCCTGCATGCGACGCGAGTGTCCGATTGATCATCGGTGCATGACGGCCATCCAGGTGGAGGACGTCTTGCGCCCGGCCTCGCAGCTTCTGGAGCAGGGAGTGGCCTCGATTCGATCCGTATCCTCCGGCACGGAGCAGGTGGGATGAATGCGCTTGTGGAGGAAGGGGAGCGGGGGACCGAGCATGCCCCACTTCGCGGGGACGACGCGGGGCGTTCGGAATCGGCGCGCGCGGTCTTCCTCGATCGAGATGGCACGCTCAGCGAGGACGTCGGCTATGCGCGCGACGTCGCCGCGTACCGGCTGTTCCCCTGGACGATTCCGGCGCTTCGCGCGCTCCGGCACGCCGGATACCGCGTGATCGTCATCACGAATCAATCAGGTGTGGCGCGGGGGTATTTCACTGAAGAGCTGGTGCGCCAGGTGCATCATCGGTTCGAGAGCGAGTTGCGCCGATATGGCGCTCAGTGGGACGCCATCTACTATTGTCCGCATCATCCCGAAGGGGTGATCATGGCCTATCGGCAGGTGTGTTCGTGTCGGAAGCCGGCGACCGGACTGGTGGAACGCGCGCAGCGGGAGTTCGCGCTCGACCTTCGGCGATGCGTCTTCGTGGGTGATAAATACAGCGACATCCAACTGGCCCATCGCGTGGGCGCGCGGGGGGTTTTGGTCCTGACCGGGCATGGGCGGGAGGAATGGGCGCGTTCCCAACGGGAGGGGCGGCTTCCGCCCGATCACGTCGCCGGGAATCTCTGGGAGGCCGTTCGGTGGATTTTGCGCCATGGGAGCGAGGCCGAGCGCGGCGCGACTCCTTGAGGTAATCGCCCGGTTTCGCGGGCGTCGGATCGTCGTCGTGGGCGATCTCATCGCCGATGAGTTCGTCTACGGGGAGATCGCGCGCATCTCTCGCGAGGCGCCGGTGATGATCCTGCGATTCGAGCGGAAGGAGACGCAGCCCGGAGGATGTGGCAATGCGGCGGCGAATCTGGCCGCGCTGGGCGCCCGGGTGGCCGTCGTCGGCGTCGTCGGACGCGATGCCGAGGGGCGCGCTGTGCTCCGAGCCCTTCGGAAGAAGGGTGTGGATGTCTCGGCCGTGTTCGTTGTGCCTGGCTATTCCACGCCCACGAAGACGCGCATCCTCGCGGGCTCGGTCCATTCGACGCGTCAGCAAGTGATTCGCATTGACCGGGAGCCCGAAGCCCCTCCCTCGGAATCGGTCGTGCGCGCGCTCGCCGAGCGGGTGCGGGCATTGGCGGCTGCGGCCGATGGGGTGATCCTCTCCGACTATCACTATGGGCTCGTGCATCCGCTCATGATGAACACCGTTCGGTCCTTGGCGCGGCGCGGCGTGCTGGTCACTGTGGATTCCCGACATCGGTTGTTGGAATTTGAGGGATTCACGTCGGCCACGCCGAATCAATCGGAGGTCGAGGAAGTGTGCGGGCGGCATTTGGACGATCTCCCGACGTTGGAGCGCGTCGGGCGCGCGTTGCGCCGCCGATTGAAGCTCTCGGCTCTGCTGATCACGCGTGGGAAGGAGGGCATGTCGCTCTTCCAAGATGGACATCCGGTTGTGCACCTGCCGATCGTGGGCAGTCGAGAGCCCGTGGATGTGACCGGAGCCGGGGATACCGTGATCGCGACCTACACGCTCGCTCTGGCTTCCGGGGCGAGCTTCCTGGAAGCCGCTCATCTGGCCAATCACGCCGGAGGCCTCGTCGTCATGAAGCGCGGGACGGCGACGGTCGGTCCGGAGGAGTTGCGCGCTTCGATCCTCTCCTGGGACGCTCACGATGAGCGTGGCGAAGATTCGATCTCTCGATGACCTGCGGCGCGAGGTCGAGGCGGCGCGAGCGCGTCATCAGCGCATCGTGCTTGCCAACGGTTGCTTCGATCCTCTTCATGTCGGACACGTCCGGTACCTGCAAGCTGCGCGGCAATTGGGTGATCTCTTGATCGTCGGCGTGAATGCGGATGCGTCGGTTCGCGCCTTGAAGGGCGTGGGACGTCCCCTCATGCCGGCCGAGGAGCGCGCGGAGATCATCGCCGCCTTGGCGTGTGTGGAGTACGTCGTCATCTTCGAGGGGCTGACGGTGGCGCCGCTTCTGGAGGCGTTGCGTCCCGACGTGCATGCGAAGGGGACCGATTACACGCCGGAGACGGTCCCGGAGCGGGAGATCGTCGCGCGATATGGCGGCGTGGTGGCCATTGTCGGCGACGAGAAGCGCCATTCGAGCCGCGAGATCATCGAGCGGATCCGCCGGGTGAGCGCGCCATGAATATCCTCATCGTCAAGCTGAGTTCTCTCGGAGACATCGTGCACACGCTCCCGGCGCTGGCGCAGCTTCGGCGGGCGTTTCCCGAAGCGCACATCGGTTGGGTCGTCGAGCGCGCGATGGCCGATCTGTTGCGCGAAAATCCGATGTTGGACGAAATCCTCGAGGTGGACACGCGGACGTGGCGCCGGCAGTGGCTCCATCCGGCGACGTGGACGGAGATCCGAGCGGCGCTCGCGCGCCTGCGACGGCGTCGCTATGATCTCGGCTTCGATTTCCAAGGGTTGATGAAGTCGGGGATCGTGCTGTGGCTCTCCGGGGCTGAGCGGCGCATCGGATTTGAGGCGGCGGCGCTCAAGGAGCGGGCGAGTCGGATATTTCTGACGGAAATGGTCGCCGTCCCTGCGGAGGGACATGTGATCGAGCGCAATCTCGCGCTCGTGCGGCATGTGGTGGGGGAAGACGGACCCCCGCTGGTGTACGAATTCCCCCTCGCGATCTCCGAATGCGATCGGCGTGTCGTGGAAGAGCGGTTGGAGGCCTTGGACGTCGGAGATTTCGCTCTGCTCAATCCCGGAGGGGGATGGGCGGCCAAACGGTGGGCGCCGGAGAAGTATGGGGCGATCGCGGACTTCTTGTGGGAGCGCTACGGATGGGTGTCTCTGGTGCCTTTCGGGCCAGGTGAGGCGGCATTGGCGCAGGCGGTCGCCCGCGCGGCGCGGTGGGGGAAAGCCATCCCGTTTCCGTGCACGCTCAAGCAATTGGCGGTGCTGGCTGACCGTGCGCGTTTATTTCTCGGCGGGGATACAGGACCGCTGCATCTGGCCGCCGCGCGCGGCACGCCGATCGTCGCGCTCTACGGTCCGACGTCGGCGCGGCGCAATGGCCCCTTTCATCCTGATGATCAGGTCGTCGAGCGGACGCCGGCTTCCGGTCATCGCTATTACAGCCGACGGGAGCGCGACGTCGGAACCCTCGATATTCCCGTCGGCGACGTCATCGTAGCGATCGAGCGGCGACTGGCGCGGGCGCGTGAGAAGGCCGCGCGCGTGGAGTCCTGTGGGATCATCGAACCATCGTCAAACCCGTGAGCCCATCGTGTCGTGGGCGTCGTGGGAGCGATCCCTTCGGGCGCGCCCGACATGGCTCAGGGCGGTGCGTCGAGCGCGTGTCCCTGTGAGCCTGGGGCTTGGCCTCGTTTTTCTGCTGGAGGCGCAGCCGACGATCGCTTCGGTCCTGTGGGGAGCCGTGCTGGCGCTTCCCGGACTCGGCCTTCGAGCGTGGGCGTCTCGGCATCTGCGGAAGGACCGCGTCCTGACGACGACCGGACCGTATGCGTACACGCGCAATCCCCTTTATTTGGGCTCGTTTCTCCTGGGAGTGGCCTTCGCTTTGGCTTGTCGAAGTCCGTGGCTTTTGGTATGTTTCCTTGTCTTTTTCGCAGTCGTGTATGTGCCGACGATGATCTTGGAGGCGGAACATCTGCGCGCGCTATTTGGCGCGGCCTTCGAGGCGTATGAGCGGCAGGTCCCGCTCTTCTTCCCCAGGCCGGGACGGCGTTTCGTCTCTTCGAAGGGGGTGTCGGGGCAGTGGTCGGCGTACGTGCGAAATCGGGAATATCGCGTGCTGTTCGGATATGTCCTTGTCCTCGTTCTTCTCCTGGTCAAAGCGAGGTGATTCGAACCCTCGGGCGCGCTCGGAGGCCGAGGGGAGGCGCCTGGGGCGCGCGATTTCCATCGGGGGGCTCATCGCCGCTCTCATCCTTGCGGGCGCGGGAGGACGTGGCGGTCGTCTCCTCTCGCGCGCGGCGCAAGATGTCTCCGCGGGGCCGTCCCCCCTCCCCTTCAGCGAAGGGGAGCGGCTCGTGTATCAAGCGCGCTATTCGAAGCTCATCCTCTCGGCCGTCGTCGGGCGTCTCACGTTCACCTTCGGGCGCTCGTCGGAGCGGCCGCTGATCGGCGTCTATCACCTTCGCGGGGAGGTGGTCTCGGAGGGAGCGCTGATGACCCTGCTGGGCATTCGCGTGGAAGATGTCTTCGAGTCGTTCGTGGATCCACAGGATTTCGGCGTGTTGCGGACGCGAAAACACCTGGCCGAAGGGGCGAAGCGAAGTTTTCATCTGGCCCTCTTCGATCGGGCGAGCGCGTCGGTGACGTACATCGTGCGCGATCTCACGAGGCCGACCGATCCGCCGAGAGTGAAGGAGAATACCGCGCGTCCCTGGGTGCAGGATATGCTCTCGGGGATCTACTACGTGCGCACGCAGCCGCTTGTGCCGGGCAGTGTGTTGCGGTTCCCCGTGAGCGACGAGGGGGAGACCTATGATCTGGAGGTTCACGTGCATGAGGTCGAGGAGGTGGAGACGCCGCGCGGTCGCATCTCCGCTCTGAAGATCGAGCCGCTCGTCTTCGGTCCGGGACGATTGATCCGCCGAGAGGGCGAGATGTTCATCTGGTTGAGCGCGGACGCGCGCCGTGTGCCGGTGCTGGCGCGTGTTCGTGGAGGATTCGGGACGATCCAGGTGCAATTGATCGAGGACGAGCCGGGGGCGGCGGCGATCGCTCCCTCCGAGCCGAGGGGCGGCGACGCCCGTCCGAGACAGTGAGCAGATGTATGGAGATTCGCGTCACGCATGTGAGTGGGGGGTACGCGGGGCGGCAGGAGGTTGTGTCCAAGCCGCGCATCACCTTCGGGCGCGCTGCCGATAACGATGTGCGCCTCAGTCCGCAGGATGTGCGAGCCTCGGCACATCATGCTGCGCTCCTGCTCACGGATGAGGGAGTTGTGATCGAGGATTTGGGGAGCACCAACGGCACGTATGTGAACGATGTGCGCGTGCATCGGGCGCGGATTCACAGCGGCGATCTTGTGCAGTTCGGTCGCCGGGGGCCGCGCGTGGTGATCGAGATCCTCGCTCCGATGCCGGAGGCGCATCCGGCGGTCTCAGCGACGTGGACCGAGCCGACGCTCATTGAGACTTCGGCGTCGGTGTGGCGGGTGGGCCATGCGACCGTGCAGAGGATGATCGAGCGTGCCGTGCGTCGCTCTGCGCGGGTGTGGCGGCGGTGGATGGTCGGCCTCGCCATTGGCGCGATCGCCGTCATCGGGATCCTCGTCGGATTCCTCTTGCGGGACGCGCGTGCGCCCCGTGGGGATGACGCGAATCCCTTCGCGCACATCGCCGAGCGAAATCAAGCGGCCGTCGTGCTGATTCAGCATCACTTCCGGATTCTCGACGCGCGAGGGCGCGAGCTCAGCACGGCGGTGAGCGAGGGATCGGGCTTCGCCGTGGATCCACGGGGGCTGATCGCTACCAATTATCATCTGGTGCGCCCGTGGGAGTTCGATGCGCGCTTCTCGGAGGGGGTGGAGAAGCCCGTCACCGAATCGCTGCGCGTGATCTTCGCCGATCGCGCGCCCGAGGAGGCCCTGGAGGCTCGCCTGCTGCGGTGGTCGCGAGAGATGGACCTGGCGCTCTTGAAGGTGGAGGCGCCGATTCCGCTTCCGGTCGTCGCGGGCTTTGAGCCCGATCCGGCGCGCCTTCGGCAAGGGGATGAGGTGGTGATCATTGGATTTCCGCTCGGTTCGGCGCTTCTGCAGACGACCGGTCAGGAGCGCGCGACGACGACGCTCACCCGAAGCACGATCAGCAAAGTGGGGCCGACGCTCCTGCAATTGGATGCACCGGTCATGCCGGGCTATAGCGGCAGCCCCATCTTCAACCGTGAGGGGAAAGTCGTCGGTATTCTGACAGCCCGATTGGGCGAGCGCGGGGAGCCGATTGATCCGGGCGCTCGGGCCATCGGGCTCGGAACGCCTGTGCGGTTTCTCATTCACCTGCTCAAGGAGGGGTCATGAAGATCGCCGAATTCCATCCGCCACGTCGCCTATTGCTCGGCCCGGGGCCGAGCCCTGTCGAGGATCGCGTCATGCGCGCCCTGGCGGCGCCGACTCTCGGACATCTGGATCCGATTTTCCTCGCATGCATGACTGATGTGCAACATCTGCTGCGCTATGTCTTCGAGACGCAGAATCGGGTCACGTTTCCGGTCTCCGGGACGGGGAGCGCCGGGATGGAGGCCGCGTTGGCGAACCTCCTGGAACCGGATGAGGAAGTCATCATCGGCATTCATGGATTCTTCGGGGAGCGGATGTACGAGATGGCCACGCGCTTGGGCGCGCGCCCGATCCGCGTGGAGGGGGAGTGGGGGCGTCCGCTTGATGAGCGAGCGATGAAGGCGGCGCTCGATCGCTCGCGCGCGCGCGTTGTTTGCGTGGTGCATGCGGAGACTTCGACGGGCGTGCTGCAGCCGATCGAACCCATCGCGCGATGGGTCGCCGAACGGGAGGGGATTCTCATCGTGGATGCCGTGACGAGCCTCGGCGGGCATCCGGTGGGCGTGGATCGGCATGGTATCGGCGTCTGTTACTCGGGATCGCAGAAGGCGCTCAGTTGCCCTCCGGGGCTGGCTCCGATCACGTTCTCCGAATCGGCGCTGGAGAAAGTGCGGCGGCGGAAGACCTCGGTGCCGAACTGGTATCTCGATGTCTCGCTCATTGAGCGCTACTGGGGGAGCGAGCGGTGCTATCATCATACGGCTCCCATCAATATGAATTATGCCTTGCGCGAAGCGCTGCGCATCGTCGCGGAGGAGGGATTGGAGGCGCGGTGGCGACGGCATGAGCGGAATGCTCGAGCGCTCTGGGCGGGGCTCGAAGCGATGGGGCTGGAGCTGCTGGTCCCGCGCGAGCATCGGTTGTGGACGCTCACGACGATTCGCGTCCCGGAGGGCGTGGAGGATGGGCGCGTGCGCGCGCGCCTGCTCGAGGAGTTCAACATCGAGATCGGTGGGGGCTTGGGGCCGTTGCGCGGGAAGATCTGGCGCGTGGGCTTGATGGGAGCCGGCAGCACGCGCGGCAACGTCCTGCTCTTCCTGAGCGCTCTGGAGAGCGTGTTGCGTGGCGAGGGGATGCGCTGCGGATCCGGCGTCTCCGCCGCCGTGGAGGCGTATGGCGAGTGAGGTGCAGCCGGGGACGTTCAGGTCCCGGCCTTCACTTCCACGATCCCGAGATCCTTCAGAGCATCAGAGAGTCCTTGAGCCCGTCCGACGATGACGATGAGCAGATGCTGCGGGGAGAGATACTTCTCGGCCACGCGCGCGACATCTTCGCGGGTCACGCGGCGAAGCCGCGCGGGGAAGCGGTGCACGTAGTCTCGACCCAGGCCGTAGAGTTCGATGCGGTGCAGCATCTCGACCCACTGTCGTGGAGAGAGCGCATCCGGCGCGAGCTGCTCGCTCCATCGCCGTTGAGCTTCGGCTAGCTCCTCCGGAGTTGGTCCTGCGGCGCGTATCTCGGTCAACACATGGAGGGCGCGCCGTAGGGTCGGGACGATGTGTTCGTTCGGGACGGCGAGCGAGAGCAGGAAGGGGCCGCGCTGCGTGTGGAGGTCGAAACGACAGTGCGCGCGCGGCGCCGGATTCCCGATGTCCGAGAGCGCGCGCTCCAGCCGCAGGCGGATGGCCTCGGCGAGCACGAGGGCCGGGACGTAGTCATCGGAGAAACGCTCCAGACCGAAAGCGCCCAGGCGAATGTGCGCCACCGGAGCTGCCGGCAGATCGCGGATGAGGATGCGCACGCCCTGAAGCGGCGCGGGCGCGATGAACGTGGGAGGGACGATCTTCCCCTTGAGCATGGCCCCGAAGTTCGGGCGCACGATGGGCATCACCGTCTCCGGAGCGAATGGACTCAGGATGACGAGTGTCGCATTGTTGGCGATGAAAAAGCGCGCATGGTGGCGCGCGAGATCCAGGGGGGTGATCGCAGCGATCTCTTCCGGCAGACCCTCGGGGGGGCGCGCGTACGGATGCGGATGATAGAGCGCGCGATACCAATCCTGATCGGCGACCTCGGAGAGATCGCCGGACTTGGCCTTCACCTCCTCGAGGAATTGTGCTTTCAATGCTGCCACCGCTTCGGCCTCGAACGTCGGTCGCGAGACGACGCGCGCCATCAGGCGGATGAGTTCCGGCAGACTGCGCGCCGGGGCCTCGACGGTGATCGTCGTCGCATCCCAGGTGACGTCCGTGTGAACGGTCGCTTCCAGCGCTGCGAGTCGCTGCCTCAGCGTCGCCCCGCTCAGGTCTTCGGCTCCCAGCCAGATCGCGCGCGCCGTCAGCGCCGCTGTGCCCGATTTCCCCGCCCGATCGAACGCCGCTCCGCTCTTGATCATGAGGCTCATGATGGCCTCAGAGGCCTCGGGGCGTTGCACGAGGATGACCTGAAGGCCGTTGAGGAGAGAATCGTAGTAGGCGTTCAGGAAGGCCGATCCCTCCGTCTGTTGCAGCGACGGTGAGGCGGTCGGAGCATCAACGCCCCCGACGTCGTGGAGGCCCGGTGATCCTCCACCGAGCATGCATGCGCTCACGATCGCTCCGAAGAACCATCGGTTCATGCGATCCCTCCCCTTGACCCTAAGATTGTGGCGAGGCTCGCTGGAATGTTCAAGTGGCGCGCTCGCCCGCTCTCGCGGAGGAACGCGCGCGGCGCGTGCCTCGGCGCTGCCTTCGCGATGATGGTCCGGGAGTGGAACGCGTCCATCGCACTTGGAACTCCAACTCCTCCACTCCTCGCTCGCGCTCGTGCTCGATGCTGAAGGTCGCGCGCGCCGGGATGCGCACGCGCTCGCCCGCTACGCGAATGCGGAACGCTCTCCCCTGTTCCAGGGCATCGGCCAGGCGCCGGAGCTGAGCGATGAACGCCTCCTTCGAATATGTTCGCTCCACATCTCGTCGGTTTCTCTTCCGCATGGGCAGCTCCTCAGACTGACATTGAGCAAGGCCCGCGCTCGATGGTGCGGATCGTTCGCGCAAGACCTCCGCTCACCGCTCAATAATAGCGCGAGGTCGCGGGCGCGTCATCGCTGGTGATTGCTCGTTCGGTGGGCGTGCGGTTACAATTGCTGCTTCGCATATGAGCCCGAGAGGCGTGCGACGTGTGATCATCGGCGTCATGGGGAGCGCGCAATGCGATCCCGCCATCTATGAGCAGGCGCGCGCCGTCGGTCGGCTCATCGCCGAGCGCGGTGCCGTTCTGCTCTGCGGGGGATTGGGGGGCGTGATGGAAGCGGCTGCGCGCGGAGCCTGGGAAGCCGGCGGGATCACCGTCGGGATTCTTCCCGGAGGGAGTGAGCGCGAGTCGCCACCGAATCCGTACATTCAGATCGCGATCTTCACCGGCTTGTCCGAAGCGCGCAACGTCATCAACGTGCGCGCGGCGGACGCCATCATCGCCATCGCCGGCGGATACGGCACGCTCTCGGAGATCGCCCTCGCCCTGAAGGTGGGGAAGCCCGTTGTCCTCCTTCATTCTTGGCGGTTCGAGTCTCCGTTTGGAGAGGCCGGAGGCGTCCTGCGCGTGGTGGAGACACCTGAGGAAGCCGTCGCCGTGGCCTTCGCGCTGCTGTCGCGAGGGGATCGGTCGGAGCGCCTATGAAGACGTATCGCGCGATCCTCTTCGACTTGTTCGACACGGTCGTGGATTTCCATGCCGAGCGCTTGCCGCAGGTCCGCATCGGCGAGCAGACGCTCTTCTCGACGAGTGGGGTCGTCTATGATGTCCTGCGCGAGTACGCTCCCCATATCACCTTCGATGTCTTCTACGACGCCTTTCGAGAATCGTGGCGCCAGATGGAGGCGCGCCGCAAGACGGAATTGCGAGAATATCCTTCGCAGGTTCGATTCCGACACCTGCTCGAACTGTTGCAGTTGGATTCCCTGTCGGAGGATGTTGTCGAGCGCTTGGTGCAGGCGCATATGGAGACGTGGGCGCGCGGCGCCGACTTGCCTGAGGAGAACCGTCGGCTTCTCGTCCGCGCGAGGGAGCGCTTTCGGCTCGGGCTCGTCTCGAATTTCGATCATCCACCGACGGCGCGTCGCATCCTGCGCGATTTCGGGATTCACGATCTCTTTGAGACGATCGTCATCTCCGCCGAGGTCCCATGGCGCAAGCCCCATCGGGAGATCTTCTTTCGAGCGCTCGCGCCGTTGGGCGTCTCCCCGCGCGAGGCGCTGTTTGTCGGCGACACCTTCGAGGCGGACATCCTCGGCGCGAAGAGCATCGGCATGGACGCGGCTTGGTTGAACCGGCGGGGCGAGGAGGTGCCGGACGATGTCGTGGATCCCGATTACGTCATCTCGCGGTTGGACGAGTTGGGGGCGGTGCTCGGCCTCTGAGTTCCTAGAGGTGGCTTCCGGCGATCATCCCCCTTTGATCGGGGAGGCGCCCAAGTCGCGCAGGCGCTCGCGGGCGCGCGTGGCGAGTTCGTGTTCAGGGAATTCCTCGATGACGCGCGAGTAGAGTTCCACGGCGAGATCGCGCTGTCCCGTCTGCCGATAGACTTCGCCGAGCAAGAAATAGACCTCCACGATGCGCGAGAAGGCCGGATGATCGCGCACAATGGCTTGCAAGCGGCCTTCGGCGGCTTTCCACTTCTTCCGTTTGATGTAGAAGCGTGCGACTTCCAGATCGTGCTGCGCCGCGCGTTCGAGTTCCGGGTTGCGGGGATCGAGCAAGGGACCACGCGAGACGCTTCCTTGGCGCGCGGCGAGCGCCAGGGGCGGAAGGAGCACGAGGGTGAGTCCCAAGCTGAGCGCGCGCGCCATGCCGGTGAAGGGGAATCCCCGGCGCGCGCCAGCGCCGATCGCCATCAGAACGTGGGGGGAGGATCGCCCCCTTCGCCGGTGCTCCCGATCTCGCATAGGCTCACTCCTCGATGGGGAAATATTTGCGCAGGATCGCCGAGAGTCGCCGCAAGGTCTCCGGAGGGATCGCGGCGCGATCCGTTTGAATGGCGTGTCGTAGTGCCGATTGACAGCGGCAGGCGCCGCTCGCCTCCGCGAGCAGCGCGACGGCCGTTCGGACGATGCGTTTGGCGTTGGCCGTATTGCGGTTGAGATACTCGAGCACCATCTCGACGGTGACCGAATCGTGATCGGGATGCCAGCAGTCGTAATCGGTCACCAGGGCCAGCGTCGCGTAGCAGATCTCCGCCTCGCGAGCGAGTTTGGCCTCTTGCAGATTCGTCATCCCAATGATGTCCATCCCCCAGGCGCGATAGACGTGCGATTCGGCGCGAGTCGAGAAGGCCGGTCCTTCGATGCACACGTACGTCCCCCCGCGATGCACGCGCAGGCCTTCGATCTGCCGAGCCGCGCGTTCGAGCGCATCGCTGACGACCGGACAGACGGGATCGGCGAAGGAGATGTGTGCCACGATCCCGTCGCCGAAGAACGTGGAGGGTCGTTGGCGCGTCCGATCGAAGAATTGATCCGGAATGACGATGTCCAGCGGCGCGTATTTCTCTTGCAGGGAGCCGACGGCGCTCACCGAGATGATGCGTTCGACGCCGAGCAGCTTCATCGCGTAGATGTTCGCGCGGAAGGGCAGCTCGGTCGGCATGAGCCGGTGGCCGCGCCCGTGCCGCGCCAGGAACGCGACGCGCACGCCTTCGAGCGTGCCCAGGAGGAAGGCGTCCGAAGGCTTGCCGAAGGGCGTGTCCACGGTGATCTCCTCGACGTCGCGCAAGCCCTCCATCTCATAGAATCCGCTGCCGCCGATGATGCCGATCGTGGCTTCCGACATCTCACCCTCCCGTGATGGGGACGACCCGGAATCGCCCGTCGGACTCTTCGATGATGCGCCCGACGGGGAGATGCGGATCGTGATAGAAGACGCAGAGCCAGCGCTCCCGCACAGCCTGTGGCAGCAGGCGACGCTTCTGCTCGAGCGTCTCCAGCGGATAGTGGTCCAGAGCGGCGATCCACGGCCTCTGCACATGCGGTGTCATGGGGATCAGGTCGCTCCAGAAGACCGCCGTTTGACCTTCCGAGTGCAGGAGGACGATCTGGAGATCGCGATTATGACCGCGCACCTTCAGGACGCGGACGCCCGGGACGATCTCCGCATCGCCCTCGATCAATTCGAGCTGTCCGCTCTCGCGGACGGATTCCCAGGTGACGGCGCGATAGCTGGCGCGATCGCGTTCGTTCGGGGCCATGGCGTGCTCGTATTCGCCGCGCTGGACGACATAGCGGGCGCGCGGAAAGGTCGGCACGATCCGCTCACCCTGACGCCGCGTGTTGTTCCCGGCATGATCGAAGTGCAAGTGCGTGTTGATGACAATGTCAATATCCTCGGGACGGAGCCCTCGGTCGGCGAGCTGCTCCAGCAGCGGGCGCGGACGATGGGGAGCATAGATGTGGTGGAACTTCTCATCCCACACGTCGCCGAGTCCCGTGTCCACGAGGACAACGTGCCGATCCGTGCGCACAAGCAGGCAGTTCAGGCCCATGAGGATGCGGTTCTTCTCATCAGCCGGAGCCACCCGTTCCCAGAGCACTTTGGGGACGATGCCGAACATCATGCCCCCATCCAGCCGCCATGTCCCATCGCTCACCACGTCGAGCGTCATCTTCCCCAGGACGATGGATTCGGTCACGAGCATTCGCCTCCGTCAGGGATGGCGCGACTCCGCCGAGAGGCCTTCGATCGTGATGGGATAGCGCGCCAGGATCTGCGCGATCCGTTCCTGAATCTTCTTCTGTCGGATCGTCTGTTCGATCTGCAGCCGCGTCTCCTCATCCAGCGGCGCGATACGTCGCGCCTCGACTTTGATGATGTGAAAGCCGTAGCTCGTCTCCACGAGATCGCTGATCTGTCCCGGCTGCAGGGCGAAGGCAGCATCCTCGAACTCACGCACCATACGGCCGCGCCCGAAGAAGTCGAGATCTCCGCCTTTGTCCTTCGAGCCCGGATCATCGGAGAACTCTCGAGCGAGGGTGGCGAAATCTTCTCCGGCGCGGGCCCGGCGCAAGACCTCCTGCGCCTTGCGCCGCACGGTCTCCTTATCCGGCGGCGGATTCCCGTCCCGCGCGATCGGGCGCGTGCTGAAGAGGATGTGTCGGGCGCGCACCTGCTCGAACTCGTTCTTGTGCTCCTCATAGTAGCGACGGATCTCCTCCTCGCTCACGGACGTGCGTTGCTGCAGCTCGCGCAGAAGATAACTCTGCAGGATGAAGGAGGGGAAGACCCGGAGCTGAAGGGCGACGCGCGGATCTCGATCCAGGCCCTCTTTGCGCGCGCGTTCGGCCAGCAGGAGAAGCTCGCCATACTGGCGGCGCACCTGCTCGTTGAGCGCGCTCCGGGAGAGTTGGGGATTAGCTGCGAACACCTGATCCAGCGCCGTCGGATTCGTCCGAAAGAGACGCTCGATCTCTTCGTCCGGGATCTCCAGGTCGGGATGCCGCTCGCGATACGCGGAGGCCAAGAGGGTGAGCTTTTGAATCTCCACTTGGGCGGCGACTTCCGTTCGTCCTAACAACCCGATCCGTCGGGCCTCCTGCGCCATGGCGAGCGCTTGTCGGAGTTGCTCGGCGAGTTGCTGCCGACCTTCCGGCGTGGAGAAGAAGGCGCGCCGTGATTCGGGCATGCCTTCAAGCAGCGTCTCGATGTCTGCAGCCGAGAGGTGAGCGAGCGGGGGATGGTCTGCGAGGCGGCGTTGGACGAGGACGGCGGCGGCGGCGATCCCCACGACCATGGCGATGAGCCCTACGGCTCGCGTCGAGAGTCTCACGGCTCTTGCTCCTCCTTCGGAACTTCGACCAGTTCGATGAGCACCCCGTGCGCGCTCGCCGGGTGCAGGAAGGCGATCTTGCGTCCCTCCGCTCCACAGCGCGGCTCTTCATCCACGAGGCGAATTCCCCGCGCGCGCAGATGGGCGAGAGCGCGCTCGATGTCGTCCACCTGGAGGCAGATGTGGTGCAAGCCTTCGCCGCGTCGCGCCAGGAATCGGCCGACGGGCGAATTCTCGCTGAGCGGTTCGAGTAGCTCCAGGCGCCCTTCGCCCACCGGGAGCATAGCCAGGCGAACGCCTTGCTCGGCGATGATCTCTTGTCCGGTGCAGGTCAATCCGAGGGCCTCCGTGTAAAACGGGAGCGCCTCATCGAGCGAACGCACGGCGATGGCGATGTGATCCAGTCGCATCGGTTCAGTCCCCTCGCTCTGGGATCGAAAGGGGCGTGGACGCCGGTCTCCCACACCGCTTCAGGATCTCCTCCACAATGGAGTAGGGATCGCGTTCACGACGGGCGATCTCGGCAGCCCATCGGGTCATCTCTTCGGCCGTCGTGAGAGAGCGCAGGGCGAAGTCGAAGAGCCGATCCCGCAGCAGCGCGTGCAATCGCTGTTCGGCCATCTCCTGACGTCGCCGGTCGGCTTGTGGACTGCGCTCGCGGAATTCCAGGAAGCGCGCGATGGCGTTTCCCAGCTCTTCGATCCCCTGGCCTTCGGTCGCGATCGTCTTGACGATCGGCGGGTGCCATCCATCGCGCCGTTCGGCAATGGCGAGCATGGCGTTCAGCTCGCTCTCGATGCGCGAGACGCCCTCACGATCGGCCTTGTTGATGACGAAGACATCGCCGATCTCCATCAATCCCGCTTTGATCGTCTGCACGTCATCGCCGAGTCCCGGCATGAGGACGACGATCGTCACATCGGCCGTCTTCACGATGTCCACTTCACCCTGGCCGACGCCGACGGTCTCCACGATCACCTTCTCATAGCCGGCGGCATCGAGGATGAGGATGGCATCTCCGGTCGCGCGGGCCAGGCCCCCCAAATTCCCGCGCGTGGCCATCGAGCGGATGAAGACGCCGGGATCAGTCCCGAGCGCGTGCATCCGAATGCGATCGCCGAGGATCGCCCCACCGGTGAAGGGGCTCGAGGGATCTACGGCAATGATCCCCACGGTCTCTCCGCGAACCCGATAATACTGCGCCAGGCGATCCACGAGCGTGCTCTTGCCGACGCCCGGCGATCCCGTCACGCCCAGGACTACGGCTCGCCCCGTGTAGGGGAAGAGCCGTTGGAGAAGAGCCAGAGCTTGGGCTCCGTCATTTTCCACCAACGAGATCGCCCGGGCAATGGCCCGCGTGTCTTGGGCGCGGATGCTCTCGATCAGTTCGGTCAGCGCGTCCGACATGACCCCTCAGCAGACACTTAACGTTAAACGGTCTTCGGAGCCGGCGTCAAGGTGGATTCCGAACGCGCGCGGACAATACGAGTGTTGGCTTGTTCGCCGCCTGTGTCTGTGGTATAAACCCGGCCGGAGAACACGGAGGACGAGATGAGCGTCAGGCTTCAGGCCGAGGTGATCAGTTATCGGTTTGGGCTGGATTCGGCCGAATGCGACGTGAAGCTGGTGGTGCCGGGGACGGTCGAGCGTCTCCGACCGCAACTGGCGCGGGCGCTTGAGCGAGTGGGGTATCACGTGGTGAGCGAAGAGCCGCTCCAGGCGCGACGCGGCGGCACCAGCTTCTCTTTGAACGTCCTGAAGTATCCGTTGTCCCTTCACATCGGGTTCAAGCCGGCGGGGGAGCAGGCGACACAGGTGACGTTCAGTTATTCGCTCAAGCACTCGGGATTGGGATGGATCACGAAGGGCGATCTGCCCGTTTTCGCGCAGGAGGCGGAGGCGATCGCAGCAGTCGCGCTGCAAGGCGCCCGAGCACCGCTCTGCACGAGATGCGGTGGGGAGAATCCCGCGGGTTCGCGATTTTGCCGACGATGCGGCGCGCTGCTGGCCGTCTTAGAGCCGGCCGAGCTGGACGTTCTGAACCTTGTAGCGAGAAATCGCGCAGCATATCTGGCGCTCCTTACAGGGAGCGCAGGCTTGGCGCTCATGACCGTTTGTCTCGCCCTTCTCCTCTCCGATCTCCCGGCGAAGCTCGAAAGGTTCGTGATCTTTCTGGGACTTCTCGCTGGGGCGCTCGGATGGGGACCCCTGCTTTGGGGGATTTATGGATTGCGGCAAGGGGTGAGCCGCCGAAGAACAAAGGGAGGGCTTCGGCCACGCGTGAGCGAAGAGCCCGCGGCGCCGCCTCTCCCTTCCGGCGCGTTCTCCGTGACCGAGGGGACGACGCAACTTCTGGAAGGAGCCCCATCCCCAATATCTGTGGCCGAGGGGACGACGCAGCTTTTGGACGAAGCTTCCCCCCCGCCTTCGCGAATTCGGGAGCGGGAGATGCCGTGATCCTCCGCGCGCGACGGGGGTCTCCTCGAACGTCGAAGTGAGATCTCGACCACCAGCGGGCAGATCATCGGAGACGCCACAGGTGGTCTCTTTGGTCGGTGCCCAACTCCCCCCTCGTACCCAGCGATCCCGACGATTCTACAGAAGCGGTTCTCCCAAAGACGGATGAATCCGCGAGCCTTCTCCGGCTCCCAGTGGCCTTGTGACGACAGGCACGCCGCTTGACGACGAGGCCGATTCCCTTCTAGCATGGCGGCAGAGGGGGACACGATGGAGCTTGTCGGACTGGCCGGGGTGATGGCGTCGGCTTTAGGGCTGGCACTGACGCTGTACGGGGTGTTTTACAATGGGCGGGCCACGCGGGCGCTCATTGAGTCCATTCGCCAGGACGTTCAGGCCGCGCACGAGACGACGCGGGCGATCCAGGAGATGATGCGAGGGACCCAGGAGACGATACGCGCGCTTCAGGTGACAATGCAAGGGAATCAGGAGACGACGCGAGCGATCCAGGAGATGATGCGAGGGACCCAGGAGACGATACGCGCGCTTCAGGGGACGATGCAGGCGAGTCAGGAGACGACGCGAGCGATTCAGGAGATGATGCGAGGGACTCAGGAGACCACGCGGGCGCTTCAGGAGACGATGTGGGCGACTCAAGAGACGATACGGGCGATTCACGAGACGATGCGCACCATTCACGAAGACGGCGAGCGGCGGCACGAGGAGCTGCTCACTTATCTCCGCGAGATGGATCGGCGCCACACTGAGCTGATGGCTGCTCTTGCTCAACGCCGTCCCTGAGCCTTACCGATCCCGGCGCGTTCATCGGAGTGGCCCTGTTGCTTCTGCTCGCCGGGTGAGGCGCCGGGATGCCATGCGCGCGAGAGCGGTGAACATGTCGTCCCACTCCTGAGATGCCTCACCGCCCGTGTGGGCGACTCGGATCGCGTCAGCCACGCGGTTGTGGTTTGACGTCTCACAAGAGGACGGCCTAGAATCTTGCGTACTCATGCCGCTATTCCGACGAAAACGGAGGGGGTTGGAACCGCCGGTCGAGCGCACGGGAGCGGTGAAGACCGAAGGCGTCTTCCTCAAGTGCGAAGGATGCCGCGAGGTTCTCTATCGCCGGGATGTGGAGGAGAACCTGATGGTCTGCCCTCGATGCGGGTATCACTTCCGGATCTCGGCGCGCCAGCGCCTGGCGTTGCTCTTCGATGATGGGGTCTACACCGAGGTTGACGCGCATTTGGCTTCGACCGACCCGCTGGGCTTTTATGATACGCGGAGCTACAAAGATCGTCTGGCGGCCGCGCAAAAGGCGACGGGCGTCTTGGAGGCCATCCTCACCGGAGAGGGGACGATCGGGGGATATCCGGCGATCATCCAGGCGATGGAATATGGCTTCATCGGAGGGAGCATGGGCTCGGTCGTCGGGGAGAAAGTCACGCGAGCGATCGAGCGGGCGTTGGAGAAACGCGCAGCGCTCATCATCGTCTCTTGTTCCGGGGGCGCGCGCATGATGGAAGGGGTTTTGAGTCTCATGCAGATGGCGAAGATCTCGGCGGCGCTCGCGCGGTTGGACGAGGCCGGCGTGCCCTATATCTCGGTGATGACCGATCCGACGACGGGGGGGGTGACGGCCAGCTTCGCCATGTTGGGGGATTTGAATATCGCCGAGCCGGGAGCGCTCATCGGGTTCGCCGGTCCGCGTGTGATCGAGCAGACGATTCGGCAGAAGTTGCCCGAAGGGTTTCAACGGTCGGAGTTCCTGCTCGAGCATGGGATGCTCGATGCCGTCGTGGATCGGCGCCACTTGCGGGATTTCCTCATCCGGGCGCTCGCCTTCATGATGCCGGACGAGCGGCGGCGCGCCTCGGCGGTCACTCGGCCAGAGGAGCCGCGGTGAATTACCAGGAGACGCTCGCCTATCTGGATCGGCTCGGGCACGAACTGCTGCGGGCTCGATTCGGATTGGAGAAGATTCGCCGCCTTCTGGCTGAACTCGGAGATCCGCACACGGCGTATCCCTCGATCATCATCGCAGGAACCAACGGGAAGGGCTCGACGGCGGCGATGATGGAGGCCATCCTGCGGCAGGCGGGGGTGCGCGCGGGGCTCTACACCTCGCCCCATCTGGTGCGCGTCGAGGAGCGGATTCAGGTTGGTGGGCAGGAGATCGCTCCGGAGGAGCTGGCGGCTCTGGCCACGCGTGTGCGCGACGCCGCCGAGGCGTTGCTTCGTCGAGGAGAGATCGAAGCGCGCCCGACCTATTTCGAGTTCCTCACGGCCATCGGCTTCGAATACTTCCGCGAGCGGAAGGTCGAAATCGCCGTCCTGGAGGTCGGGCTTGGCGGCCGCCTGGACGCGACGAACGTCGTCCCTCCGTTTCTGTCGCTCATCACCAGTATAGACATTGATCACGAGCAGTATCTGGGTTCGACGATCGCTTCCATCGCGCGCGAGAAGGCGATGATCATCAAACCGGGGGCGCGCGCCGTCCTGGCACGGCAGCATCCGGAAGCGCGCGAGGTCTTGCTCGCCCGTTGTCGGGAATGTGGGGTCCGGCCGAGATGGGCTGAGGAGGAGGTGGAGATCGCGGGATGCGAGCCTGATGGACGGTTCTCGATCGTCTATCGCACGACTTCTGGAGAATCGTTGAGCGTGCGCCTCGGCCTGCGCGGGCGCCATCAGGTCGAGAACGCGCTTGTCGCTCTGCGCGCCGCCGAGGTCTTGCGCGAGATGGGCTATGCGATCCCCGCCTCGGCCTTGCGTCAGGGGATCGAGCAGGTCACGTGGCCGGGACGACTGGAGATCGTCGGCCCTTCGAGTCCCCTGCTCGTGCTCGATGGGGCGCATAATACGGCGGGGGCGCGCGTCGTGCGCGCGTATCTGGAGGAGTTCGGGCGCCGACCGCTCACGCTCGTCTTCGGGACCATGCGCGACAAGCGGATCGCCGAGATGGCCGCGGAGTTATTCCCCCTGGCGGATGCCGTCATCCTGACGCGCGTGCCGGACGAGCGCGCGGCGTCGTTGGAACAGCTTCTGGAGCAGACGGCCGCGCTGCGCCAGCAGCTCCGTTGCTCGATTGAGGCGATCGAGCCCGTAGGGGCGGCTCTCGACCGCGCGTGGGGGCGAACGCCGTCGTCGGGAATGATCTGCGTGACCGGCTCGCTCTATCTGGTCGGCGAGGTCAAGCGCTGGCTCGCACAGTCCGGACGCGAGGTGGGCCTTTCTCCACCCGAAGGAGGATGATCAAACCGCCGGTCTTACGCCCGGGAGATGTGATCGGCATCGTCGCCCCGGCGAGCGACGTCCGACCGGAGCGGCTCGCTGCCGGCGCCCGGGAATTGGAACGTCTGGGGTTTCGCGTGACGTATTCTCCCTCGATCTTCGCTCGCGAGATGTACCTGGCCGGCTCCGACAAGCGGCGCGCCGAGGAGCTGATGGCGATGTTCAACGATCCCGAGGTGAAGGCCATCTTCGCCGCGCGAGGGGGATATGGATCGGTCCGCCTCCTCCCGTATCTGGAGGAGGAGAGGCTGCGGGCGCATCCGAAGATCTTCATGGGCTACAGCGACGTCACGACCCTGCTCGTCTATTTCCAGCAGCGATTCCGGTGGGTCGTCTTTCACGGCCCGATGGTCGCGCGCGAGTTCGCCGATGGACCGGGGCACTACGACGAGGAGTTGCTCCGGCGCACGCTCATGCGCGCCGAGCCCATCGGGGAGATTGATACGTCCGGTGTCGCCGTGCTCTCCCCTGGCGTGGCGACGGGCCGGTTGACCGGAGGGTGCTTGTCGCTGCTCGTGAGCACGCTGGGCACGCCCTATGAGTTCGACGCGACCGATGCGATCCTCTTCCTGGAGGACTACGCCGCGAAGCCCTATCAGGTGGATCGCATGCTCACGCAACTTCGAGATTCCGGGAAACTTCGCGCCGTGCGAGGTCTCATCTTCGGCGAGATGACCGAATGCGTGCAGCATCCCCATCAAGACTACACCCTCGTGGACGTCATCCGGGATCGTCTCGCCGACTTGGGTGTCCCGATTCTCTTCGGCGTGCGCTCCGGCCATAGCGATGACCGGAATCAGGTCCTCCCGTTTGGCGTTCGCGCGACGCTGGATGGCGATCGAGCGAAGCTCATCATCGAGGAAGCGGCCACGAGCGAGTCCGCGACGGGAGGCTCGGACTGAGCGTGCGGCGGATCATTCATATACGCGCGCGATCTGGGCGGGGGCATAGTAGTGGGCGAGGATCTGCTGACAGGTGCGTCCCTGCTGGGCCATGACGGCAGCACCGATCTGGCACAGGCCGACGCCGTGTCCCCATCCCGCGCCACGGAGGCGAAAGCGTCGGGGCACGCCGGCGCGTATGTCCTCGGGGAAGATGATGAAGGCCGAGCTGTAGAGATGCGTCCCGGAGAGCGCGCGTCGAATCACAAGCTCCTTGCCGATGATCACGCGCTCGCGCTCCCCGACGATGCGAAGCCGCACGAGGCGCCCCGAGGAGCCTCGCTGCAGCGGCTCCAGTCGTCGGATGGCGCCGAGGTCCAGACCAAGCCGCGCCTGAAGGAGCGCTTGAAGCTCCTCCTGGCCGATGGTGCGCTCCCATCGGAAGAAATCGCGCGTCGGTCGGTCCACCTCGGGGAGCGCAGCCTCTAACGCGCGCGCGTCGGTTGTGTGGCAGTATGCAGGGGGAGCACCCGTGATCCAAGCGGCCGCGTGCGCTTCGACCGTGAGGGGGCGGGGGAAGTTCGGAGGCCATTCCGTTCCATCGAACCGCCCACCCCGCAAGTAGGGCACGTCGCGATCCTCCCAGACGCTCCGGTACTCTTCCGTCGCTCCGCCGCAGCATTTCGAGAAGCGCGCGTCACCGATCTGCCCCTTGAAGAACAAGACCTGTCCACGCGTCTCCATGACGGCCCTCACCACATCGCTGGTCGCGATGGGCGCCAGACCGTAATAGCGTTGGCAATGATCGTCGGCGCACACATCGAACTCGCGATGAGTCGTCCGATCCGTCCATCGGAGGATCTCCATCTCGCCAGTCGCCGGCTGCGGCTGCTCGGGCGAGGACGCCGACTCCACATCGTTGGTGCGGCGCGTCAGATTCGCCAGGAGCCAGCTTCGCGAGATGATGGCATGCGCTTTGAGAAATTCCCAAGGAGCATGGGCGCTCATCTCCGAGGCGACGACGCTGGCGAGATAGATCTCGACAGGTAGCTCGTTGATGACCGCGAGTCGCGGCGCAGCGCCCGATGCGGAGGGAGAGAGGCGAATCGCCAGCGTCCCCGCATACCGATGCGCTTCCCTTCGCTCCCAGTGGAACCCTTTTCCCACGGGGACATCGAAGAGCGTGAATGCGGCCGTCGCCGGGTTCACCGGGGTGAGGATGAGCGTCGGTGTGATCTCCACAAGGCGCTGCTGAGCATCGCGAATTTCGAGGGCGGCGGGATGAGGGCGTGGGATCGCCCGATATTCGCCCGCCGGGAAGGTCTTCCCTTCGGGCGTTCGGAATTCCCCCTCCAGTGTGAAGCGCGCGTGTTCGACGTCGGTCAGCAGGCCGACGGAGATCGAGGGTTCTGTGGGGAAGAGAAGCGTTTCTTCCGAAGCCGCAGCCCGCTGGCGCATGTCGCCGAAGGGAGGGGGCGAAGCCCGAGAGGCGATCGGCTCGCCGCATCGGGCTTCGAGCCCGCGCGCGTCAGCTTCCCAGAAGTTTGCGGACCGTCTCCAGGATGGCGTCGTAATTCGGATGGTTCGCGATCTCCGAGACATATTCGGCGTAGCGCACCGTATCCTCGGCGTCCACGACGAAGACGGCGCGCGTATCGAGCCGCAGCTCTTTGATCAGTGTCCCGTAGGCCAAGCCAAACGAAGCGTCCCGATGATCGGAGTAGCAGGCGACGCGATCAATACCGGCGGCGCCGCACCACCGCTTCTGCGCGAACGGCAGATCCATGCTGATGGTGAGGATCTCGACGCCCGGCAACTTCGCCGCTTCCTCGTTGAAGCGACGGGTTTGCGCGTCGCAGACCGGCGTATCGAGCGACGGCACCGAGCTGATGATGCGCACCTTGCCGCGCGTCGAGCTGAACTGAAAGGGCGCCAGATCCGTCGTGAGGACCGTGAAGTCGGGAGCCTTGTCCCCGACTTTGATCTCCGGTCCGACCAACGTGAGCGGATTGCCTCGCAAGGTGACTGCACCAGGTCGTTCGATCGTCATAGCTCATCCTCCTTGATCGGTTGTCGAAAAGGGCAATTTTACCAGCTCGATCGCATGACGGGAAGCCGCGCGGTGAGAGCGCAGGAATTCACCACCTCATGGCGGTGAGAATGGGGCGTTCATTGATGGCGGGGCCTCGCTCTCCCAGGATTCGCTATCGCTCCCTCTGAGCGTGAGGGCCGCGTCCATCTCCGGACTCCCATTCGGATGCCTCTGCGGCGCGCGGACGGTCGCCGTTGACAGAGGTGGGACTCGGATATACCATAGCCTCGTCGCGCGAAGGGGGCTCTTCGCGCGACGAGTGAGAAGGAGTGAGCGGCGTGATTCGGAACGCGGCACGAGGGGAGACATCGGTGAGGCGATCTCAGCGAATCGGCATCCCACGCGATCCTGAGGATTCCGTGGAGGCTGTGGAGAGGAGGAGCTATGCGGCGCTTGGGACTCGTCGGCATGGGGGTGATCGTTGTCAGCGTGGTGCTTTCGTTCATCTCGCGGGAGGGCACGGTGGGATCACACCGCGCATTGTCTTCGGAAGTGTGGCGTGCGTCCTTCCTTCGACTTGATCCCCGCGCTCGGCCTCGGGTGAATTTTCGCCTCGTGGAGGAAGGGGAACTCCTCGCACAAGGGGATGGGTGTTCGGGAGACGTTTCGCTCCTTAGTGTGAGCGTCGGCGAGGAACGTCGCGCCTGGCCACAGGGAGCGGCGCTCGGGGATTTCAACGGGGATGGTGTGGCCGATCTCTTCCTCCTCGGGCGAGGAGAGGAAGGGGTCATTCTGACGGTGCGATTGCAGCTGACGGAGGGGCGGTTTTGTCCGGGACGGGCGTTCGATCTCGGATCGGGTGAGCTTATTGGGCTCGCCGTTGAGGACGTCACAGGAGACGGGCATTCAGATGTCGTGCTCGCACTTGCCGATCCCTCGCGCCTCGTCCTTCTGGTGGGAGATGGACGCGGCGGGATCGCCGATCGGAGGGAGATCGCGCTGGAGGAATCGGCGCGGGCGATCGCCATCGGAGACGTCACTGGCGATGGGCGGAATGATCTGATCCTCGCGCTCGCTTCGCCGATGCGCGTGGTCCTTCTTGCCGGGCGTGATGACGGACGCTTCGAGCGCGCGGGTGTTCTCCAAATGGACGGAGAGGGAGCGCGTGCGGAACCCGTGACGCTGCGCGTGGCCGATCTCGATCGAGATGGACATGCCGATGTCGTCCTCGCTTCAAGCGTGGGGCTCGTCTGGGCGCGCGGAGCTGTGGGTGGATTCTCGCCACCGACGGTCCTGCCGCTGGAGGCGATGCCGACCGATCTCATCCTGGAGGATTTCGATGGAGATGGGCGTGCCGACGTGGTCGTCAGCGAGAGCGTCGGAGGGGTGCAGCTCTTTCAGGGGACGAGGCGAGGATTCGTTCCGCACGGGCGATGGTTCGTCGGAGGGCCGGCATCGGCGCTCGCCGCCGGCCACTTCGATGCCGACGGGTATCGGGACGTGGCTGTGGCGCTCGCCGATCGTGGGCGCATCGTCGTGCTGATGGGTGAGAGCGGGGGGGGATTTGGAGAGGCGTTCGATCTGGACGTGCGCGATCCGGTGGCGGCGCTCGTGTCGGCGCGGATGAATCGGGATGCGCTCGACGATCTGCTCATTGGCGAGCGGCGTCCAGGGGGATGGCTCCTGGCGGTCACGGATGCCCCGCGTATTGTGGTGACGACGACCGCCGATACGATCCTGGAAGATGGTCGCGTCTCGTTGCGCGAGGCGATTCTCGCCGCTAACGGCGTGCCGCCCAATCGGGATGTCGCGGGACAGCGGAGAGGCCCCGATGTGATCGCCTTCAATATTCCGGAATCCGAGCGCCGGGATGGTGTCTTCACGATCGAGGTGGATGGCACGTTAGGCCCGCTGCCTCGCTTGGTGGATGGAGGGACGATGATTGATGGGACGACGCAACCGGGATGGAGCGGTCGGCCGATCATCGTGCTCAGCGGACGGCGGGCGGGATTGGCCGATGGGCTCGTGATCACATCCTCGCTCAATGTCATTGCCGGATTGGTCATCAATGGGTTTGAAGGGAACGGCGTGAAGATCATCGTGGATCCGCCGGAGTCGGGCACGGCGACGGGGAACATCGTGCGTGGGTGCTACATCGGCACGGATCCCACGGGACAACGCAGCGTGGGCAATGGTCTCTACGGTGTGCTGATCACGCGCAACCGCACGCAGGCCAATCTCATCGGGGGGACGACGCCGGCCGATCGGAACGTCATCTCGGGGAACCGCAGCAACGGGATCGAGCTGGACTTCCCCACATTCGGGAACCTCATTCTGGGGAACTATATCGGGACGACGGCCGATGGGTTGGGAGCGTTGCCGAACGGTGGGGCGGGGGTTTTCATCAGCGGGGCGCGAGATAACGTGATCGGTGGACGCGAGCCGGGAGCGGGGAATGTGATCTCGGGGAATTCCGGAAGCGGGGTTCAGATCGTCGGTGTCTTCGGGAATCACGTCCAGGGGAATTGGATCGGCACCGATCGGACCGGGAGGCGGGCCTTGCCGAACGGGGGAGATGGGGTGACGCTCGTCGGGGGAGCACATGGGAATCTCGTCGGAGGGGCCACCGAGGCAGCGCGCAACGTGATCTCTGGCAATGCGCAACATGGCGTTCGTCTGGCGGATGCCTTCTCGAATCAGATCGCGGGGAATATCATCGGTCTGGATGCGATGGGGACGCAAGCTGTGCCCAACGGCGCCGGTGGAATTCTGGTGACGGCGGGCGCACGGGATAACCTCATCGGAGGGCTCGAGGCCTCAGGTGGCAACGTCATCGCCGGAAATGCGGGCGATGGGATCACGCTCGCGCGCGGGGCGAGCAACAATCAGATTGTGGGGAATATCATCGGGACGGCGGATCGCGAGGGAACGCGCCGTCTGCCGAACGAAGGGAACGGGATCGCCATCCTCGGCGCGCGGAATACGACCATCGGGGGGACGACGCTCGCGGCAGCGAATACGATCGCCTATAACGCTCGGGCGGGCATCGTGATCCTAGATGGTGAAGAGGTGTCGAGCCGGGGGAATCGCATCGGCTGCAACGCCTTTTTCGGCAACGAGGGGTTAGGTATTGACCTCGGCGGTGATGGGGTGACGCCCAACGATGTGGGGGACGCCGATGATGGGCCGAACGCGCTCATGAATTTCCCCGTCGCGCGCGAGGTGCGCGAGGTGTCCGGCGGCGTCCTCCTGCGCGGGCGTATAGATACGGTCAATCCGGCGGCAGCGCGGGTGGACGTTTATGTGGCCGACCCCGATCCTACGGGTTTTGGAGAGGGGCGAAGATGCGTGGCTCAAGGGGTCATGCCGAACCCGGACGGGACGTTCGAAGTCTTCCTCCCTGGGCTCTCGGTTCAAGATCCGGTGACGCTGGTGGCGACCGATGAGGCGGGGAATACGTCGGAGTTCTCTCGGGTGGCTCCTCCGGCAGACACGACGCCGCCCAGCGTGCGCGTGATCAGCCCCAACGGCGGCGAGTTCGTCCTGGCCGGAACGGTGTTGCCGATCGCGTGGGAGTCTTCGGATGATGTGGGGATCTTGCTTCACGAGGTCGCGCTCTCGCTCGACAGTGGGCGGACGTGCTCGATCCTGCTTGGGCGCGTGAGCGGCGAGAAGCGCTCGTTCGCGTGGGAGGTTCCGGAAGGCGTGCTCTCCTCCACCGCGCGCATCTGCGTCACGGTGCGTGACTTCTTCGACAACGCGGCGACTGATACCAGCGATGGGGACTTCCAGATCGGGCGCAGCGATCGGGAGGAGCCGGTCGTGCGCGTCCTGCGTCCCAATGGGGGCGAGGTCGCTCGGGCAGGAGCGCCATTCGAGATCGCGTGGGAGGCGAGCGATAACGTCGGCCTGTCCAGTTGCGATCTCTTCGTCTCCACAGACGGTGGGGCATCCTTCGCGCCCCTGGCGATGCGCATCCCGGCGGACGTGCGGTCATTCTCCTGGAATATCCCCGAGGGGCTCTCCACGACGCGCGGGCGCGTCCTCGTGCGGTGTCGCGACCTGGCCGGGAACATCGGGGAGGATCGGAGCGATGCGGACTTCGCGATAGACGGTGCGCCGCCGACCATCGGCTCGGTGGTCGTCTTCGACGTGAATGGCCCCGGCCGCTTCTTCGTCGCGCGGCGTCCGTTGACGATCGCGTGGGAGGCCTCCGATGACGTCGGGATCGTACGCCATCGGATCGAGTTCTCACGCGATGACGGCCTCACCTTCGAACCCTTGCGGGATGCGCAGGGGAACATCGTGGGAGACAATATTCCGGGCGATGCCCGACAGTTCACATGGGTCGTTCCGGGAACGGTCTTCACGCGCGCCGGACGATTCCGCGTCACGGCGATTGATCGTGCCGGGCGGACCAGCTCAGCCTTGAGCGAGCGCATTTCGATCGTCAATTGAGCGGATCGCCGGGAGTGGGCGCCTGGAACGCGATCGCGTGGCCTTTGACGAGGGCACGGCCAGAAGGCCGATACCGAAGGCGTCCCTTCGAATGCCTTCGAGCGCTCCTGGTGCGAGCGGCTTCGGGCTTGAGAGGCGTGGGTGCGCCGAGGGATCGCCGGACGTAGACCATGCGAATCCTTCGCCTGGAGGTCACGAGTTTCCGAAACATCGTGCGGGAGCAGCTCGAACCGGGGCCTGAGCTGAACCTCTTCTACGGCGAGAACGCGCAAGGGAAGACCAGTTTGCTCGAAGCCATCTACGTACTCGGTTGCGCGCATTCGTTTCGCACGCCGCGCCTTCTGGACGTGATCCAGCGGGGGCAGTCGCAGGCTCTGGTGCGCGGGATCATCTGCCGGAGCGGGATGCGCACGGAGCTGGCCGTGCACCTCAGTCCGCGAGGGCGCGCGCTCTTCGTGAATGGGAAGCGGCGGACGCTCTCGGAGTATCTCGGTCATCTGGCCGTGTTCGTCTGTTCGCTCGAGCGGATGGAGATCATTCGCGGAGAGCCGGAACATCGGCGCCAGTTCCTGGATGCGGGGATTCTGAGTCTGGACCCCAAATACGCCCACACGCTGGAGCAGTACCGGCGCATCCTCATGCAGAAGAATCGCCTGCTGAAGCGCGCCGCCGAGAGCGAGGAGCCGCAGCGCTTTGTCGAGGAGATCGAGGTCTGGAACGAACAGCTCGTCCGATACGGAGCCCTCATCCATCGAGCGCGCACGCGATACGTCGAACAGTTGCAGCAACATCTGCCCGTGGAACTGTTCGGGTCGGAGCGGGTTGCCATCCGGTATGTCTCCTCGCTGGCGGCTCACGGGGATCTGAGCGAATACGAGGCGCTCCTGGCCGAGCGACTGCGTGTGCGGCTTCAAGCTGAGCTGGCCGTCGGCTATGCCCTGGTGGGGCCGCATCGGGATGAGCTGGAGATCACCTTCGATGGGCAGAACCTGCGGCAGTATGGGAGCCTCGGTCAGCAGCGTAGTGCGCTGATTGTGCTTGATTTAGCGCAGGTCTCCGTCTATAATTCTGTCTTTGAAGATCAGGCCGTGTTTCTCTTGGATGACGTGGATGCGGAGCTGGATCGGGGGCGTATGGCGCGGGTGCTGGGGTACCTGCAGGGTCGCGCGCAATGTTTCCTCACGACCTCAAAGCCGGAGATCGTCGAGGCGAGCGGCGCCGCTCGCTTTCGCGTTGAAGCCGGGCGCATCTTCTCCTCCTCTGTTCCGCCCCAGGCCGAGGAGGCTGACGTGAGCACAGTGTGACCCTGTGCGCGCACGCGCGACATCTCGCGATGGGAGTCAAGCACTATGGCGAAAGCGAAACTTCAGCTTGCGGCGAAGCGGGCGAAATCGAGGAATGCGGGAGTGCCGAACGTGACGGAGCCGGCACCCGATCCCGGGGAGCATGCGGCTCCCTCGCCCATCTCGGATGGGTCGGAGTATACGGCCAGTTCGATCACGATGCTGGAGGGGCGGGAGGCCGTCCGCAAACGCCCGCACATGTACATTGGACCCACGAACGAGATCGGGCTCCATCATCTGGTCTTCGAGGTAGTGGACAACTCCATTGACGAAGCGCTGGTCGGATATTGCGATCGCGTGGACGTCATCATCCACATGGATAACTCGATCACGGTGGTTGATAATGGGCGCGGGATCCCTGTGGATCGGCATCCCACGGACAAGAAGGGGCGGTCGGCGGCTGAGGTCGTCATGACCGAGCTGCATGCGGGCGGGAAATTCGATGCCAACGCCTATAAGGTCTCCGGGGGCGTTCACGGCGTCGGCGTCAGTTGCGTGAATTTCCTCTCGGAATGGCTGCGGTTGGAGATCTGGCGTGATGGTGGCGTCTACGAGCAGGAGTATGAGCGGGGTGTCCCGAAGGGCCCGCTGCGGAAGACGGGCGTCACCCGCCGGCGGGGGACGAAGATCACGTTCAAGCCCGATCCGGAGATCTTCGAGACGACCGAATTCAGCTTCGAGCTACTCGCCCAGCGGCTTCGCGAGAAGGCCTTCCTGAACAAGGGCGTTCTCATCACGCTCACCGATGAGCGGACGACACCCGAGCGTCGGAGCGAATTCCGCTACGAGGGGGGGATTGCCGAGTTCGTCCGCCATCTCAACAAGAACAAGAACGTGCTGCATCCCGATGTCATCTTCTTCGAGACGCAGCGGGATGATCTCACGATCGAAGTGGCTCTGCAATACAACGACACGTATACGGAGACGGTCTTCTCCTTCGCCAACAACATCAACACGGTGGACGGCGGGACGCATCTGACCGGATTTCGAACGGCCCTGACGCGCACACTCAATCAGTATGCGCAAGCGATGGGGCTGTTGAAGGACCTCAAGGAGAACCTGACCGGCGAGGATGTGCGCGAGGGGTTGGTGGCGGTCATCAGCGTCAAGATCCCGCAGCCGCAGTTCAAGGGGAACGAGAAGCGGGAGTTGCTCAACCCTATCTCCGGCATCGTCCAATCCTTCGTCTCCGAGCAATTGAGCCTCTATTTCGAGCGGAATCCGAAGGTCGCCAAGGCGATCCTGACCAAGGCTGTCGAAGCAGCACGGGCGCGCGAAGCGGCGCGGCGAGCCCGAGACCTGACGCGCCGCAAGAGCGCTCTGGATGCGCAGAGCGGATTGCCCGGGAAGTTGGCCGATTGCCAGGAGAAGGATCCGGCCCTCTGCGAGCTGTTCATCGTCGAGGGCGATAGCGCCGGAGGATCGGCCAAGATGGGGCGCGATCGGCGATTCCAGGCCATTCTGCCGCTGAAGGGGAAGATCCTGAACGTCGAGAAGGCGCGCTTCGATAAGATGCTCGGCCATGGCGAGATTCGCGCCCTCATCGCCGCCCTGGGCACGGGCATCGGCAAGGACGATTTCGACATCTCGAAGCTCCGGTATCACCGGATCATCATCATGACCGATGCGGATGTGGACGGCAGTCACATCCGCACGCTCCTGCTGACGTTCTTCTATCGGCAGATGCCGGAGCTGATCGAGCGCGGGCATCTCTACATCGCCCAACCGCCGCTGTACAAGGTCACGCACGGGAAGATGGAGCACTATGTGCGGGATGAGCGGGAGATGACCCGCTATCTCATGAGCAAGGCGGCCCGTGAGATCACGCTCGTCGTCGGCAAGAAGCGGACGATCGCCGGGCGCGAGCTGGCGCACCAGCTGGAGCGACTCGTCGAGTTCAACGCGTACTTCGAGAAGCTCCAGCGCCGATTGCACGATCGGAAACTCGCCGAGGCCGTCCTCGCGGCGCTCGGGGGCAAACGCGGGGTACTCGCTCAGGGCGTGACCTTGCATCAGCTCTTCGCCGATCGCGATCGGCTCGCGCAGGTGGAGCGGCGGCTGGCCGAAGCCGGATATTGGACGGATCTTGTCGAGGATGAAGAGCATGGCCTTTTCAGCCTCCGGATCGGCGAAGAACCGAAGTGGAGCGCCACGCTCGACTGGGAGCTGGCCACGCACGTGGAGTTTCAACGCGCCCTCAGTCTCTATCGCGAGTTGGGCGATCTCATGGTGCCGCCCTATGAGATCATCGAGAACGGGGCGCGCACCGAGGTGCTCTCACGCGATGAGCTGCTGGAGCGCGTGCTCGCCATTGCCAAGAAGGGCCTGACGGTCCAGCGCTACAAAGGGCTGGGCGAGATGAATCCCGAGCAGTTGTGGGAGACGACCATGGATCCCGAACGCCGCACGCTCGTGCAGGTGCGCATCGAGGATGCTGTGGAGACGGACGAGATCTTCACCATCCTCATGGGCGATGCCGTTGAGCCGCGCCGGAAGTTCATCGAGGAGCATGCCCTGGACGTGAAGAACCTCGACATCTGAAGCGCTCGGGGATCCACAGTGTGCGGAGAGATTCAGGCAGGGGATGTTCGTCTCCGCCATCGAACGATTGGGGTGGGAGGTCTTCCATGAGCGAATCCGCAGCTGTGTGCGTCCTCACCAGCGGGGGACTGGATAGCGCGGTCCTTGTCGCCGAGCTGCTGCCGCGGTACGCGCGCGTCTTCCCGGTCTATGTTCGGAGCGGGCTTCAATGGGAGGAAGTCGAGCTCCATTGGTTGCGGCAGTTCCTCAATCGTCTGCGCGATGCGCGACTTGAGCCGCTCACCATCATGACGCTTCCGATGGAGGACATCTACGGGAGACATTGGAGCGTGACCGGAGATGGTGTCCCCGAGCGAGAGGCGGCCTGGGATTCGGTCTATCTCCCGGGGCGCAATCTCATCCTCTTGGCGAAGGCGGCCGTCTTCTGCGCTCTGCGCGGCATCTCGACCATCGCCATCGGACTGCTCGAGGGGAATCCCTTTCCCGATGCGACGCCTTCATTTCTCGCTCTCATGGCGCAGACGGTGAGCCAAGGCCTGGCTCATCCGATCGCGATCCTGGCCCCCTATCGGGGGCTCTCGAAATATGAGATCATCCGGCGAGGTCGTCATCTCCCACTGGACTTGACCTTCTCCTGCATCTCTCCCATCGGTCACCACCACTGCGGTCGGTGCAGTAAATGCGCCGAGCGCCAGCAGGCCTTCGCGCAAGCCGGTCTCCTCGACCCCACGGCCTACGCCCACGCGCCATAGGCGGCGAAGGCCGCGCGTCACCTCGCAGGGGGGAGCGTCCCGAACCTGTGGCACGGCCATCGTCGAACTCGACGCGTCTCCCCGTGAGCAGCTCCCAAACCAGGGCGGCGATTCCTCCCTGCTCGCCACCGCATGTCGTCACGTGCTCGATTCCCGCCAGGGCCATGCCGGTCGTCGGCTCTTTCGGTCCATGTGGCGCGCGACCGACCCCTCGCGCGAGCGCGCGAAAAAAGGCTTGACAGACAGACAGACAGACAGACACTATACTCAAGGCCGCCATGAAGTGGGATATTGAGGCGAGGAGGGCTCACATGACCGGGAGAATGAGGGCTCTCAGAGGGGCGGCTGTTGGACTCGCCCTAATAGCTGCGTGCGTTACCTCGGCAAAAACCCTTCCAGCAGGAGGCGAAAGCGAACGTGTCGCGAGCCTGCTGAAGCGTACGCCGAACGCCCAAGGCGGGATTATCGTTCATTCGGAAGAAGTGTGTTCTGAGCCAGGACTCGATCCCGGCCTTTTCGATTGCGACGTCTCTACCTTATATGTGTCTTGCGAGTTCGCGATTGATGAATGAGAAAGGCAGATCCGATTGTTTGAGTCGCTGTCGCGAGTTTGCTGAGAGTTCCTATGCGACCCTGAGGAACTATGTGGGGGCAGGTCTTTCCACCGCAATCGCTGCCTGCTGCGGCGCAGGGAATCTGCTCGCGATCGCCGGATGTATCGCTGCGGCCATTGCTGTCTTCTCGGTGTTTTTCAATGCAGAGTGCAGCCGTATTCGCTCCGATTTAGAGAGGTGCCAGGATCAGTGTGTTGAGGAGTGGTGTGAGGGCCCGAATAATAACAGATGAGGATGAGGACGGGCAGTCCGAGACGTTTCTCATCTCATGCCTGGAGCGTCTGAGGATGCGTTCTCTTGACGGCATATGCCGAACAGCTCATATTTACGACTTCCAAGGCTCGTTGTGAGAGGAGCCTTGGCACCGGAGAGGAGGGGACTATGTTGCGGAGAGGTGGGGCAGTAGGGGTTGTGATATTCCAGCTCGGATTTCTCTGGGGACACGCTTGGGGCCAAGGGGCTCCCGAAAGGCTGATCCAAGAGATCGAAGCGCGGCGGCAGCAGATCGCCGAAGTGCAACTGGAAGGGCTCGTCGTCAGCGAGACCCGGTATGAGGGGATGATTCGGCGGACGGAGCGAGAATTCTGGGCCGCCTTTAAACGGCCGAATCTCTTCCGGTTCGAGCTGCGAGGGGAGTTCCCTAAGCTTATCCTTTCCGATGGTCAGTGGGTGTGGCACGTCACCCAATATCCGGAGCGAAGTCGGGGGTACAAACGACCGGTGAATGCACAACGCCCGTTATGGTTCGACTCATGGATTGGGCTCCTCATCCCTGTGCCGATGGGAAGCGCCGTGGTTTTGACTCCGCCCACGGCCCCCATCGTTCGCGAGATCGTGCTTCGTGGGCAGGAAGATGTCGAAACGAGAACGGGCGAGCGCATCCCCTGTTACGTGTTCGAGGCGGCGGTCTTGAGTCTGTATGATGTGCGCATGCGGTTGTGGATCGGCATTCCTGATGCGATCCCATGGAAGATCGAGAGCACGGCGATCCCGACGCCTCCTTCCATGGAGCGCGAGAGTAAGATCACGATCCTCACGACGAAAGTCACGATGGGAGGTGATCTTCCTCTGTCGCTCTTCGCTCCTCCGCCTGAGGTGGAGTCCGTGCGGTAGCGGCAGAGGGCGTGATGCGTGGCACTGAGGAACGATGAGGGACGCCTGAGAAAGGAGCTCCACCGAGTATGTGTAGGGGGCTTCCTCATCGAGCGCGGTGAGCTTTCGAGCCGAGGGTCGCACGAGAGAGCGTGAAGGTGAGGTGGGCGAGATGGTGCCGGTATTGGAGATTCGGCACTTGTGGAAGTCGTATCCCGGGTTCACCCTGAGGGATGTGAGCTTGACCCTCAAAAGGGGGACCGTTACTGCCCTTTTGGGACGCAACGGAGCGGGGAAGACGACGTTGATCAAATGTGCCCTTGGAGTGATTCCGCGCGATCGGGGGAGCATCCGGTTTCAGGGCGTCGAGCGGGAGTATGGTGAGGTGGCGTGGCGACGATCGGTGGGATATGTCGCCGAATCGCATCCGTTGTACGACTGGATGCGCGTCGAGCAGTTCCTGAGATTCATCGCTGCTCACTATCCGACCTGGGATGACGCATATTGTCAGCGGCTCCTTGAACGCTTTCGTCTCGATCCCCATAAGCAAATTCGCGAGCTCTCGCATGGCATGCGGGTCGGACTCGCATTGATCGCCGCGTTGGCGTATCGGCCTATCTTGCTCCTTCTGGACGAGCCCATGGCGGGGCTCGATCCGATCGCGCGGGCCGACTTTTTGCAGTGGCTGCGGGAGGACGCGATCGCTCCCGAAGCGGGACGAGCGGTTTTAATCAGCTCGCATATCCTTGAAGATGTTGTGGCTGTAGCTGACGAGATTGTGATCATTCGTCATGGCGAAGTGGTGACACATGCGTCTTTGGGTGACCTGGAGAGGGAGTGGAGGATTCTGTCCGTGGCCTCCTGGACGAGCGCTCAGCAATGGAGTGCTTTCCCTGTGATTCGAGGGCGCGACGGTTCGGTGCGCCTTCTCTGTCGCCGTCAGGAATCAGAAGGGCTTGTCGCTGAATTGACCGCTCGCGGGATCGCCGTCCTCGACGTGCGGGCGCCGACCTTGCATGAGCTGTTCCTGGGGCTGGCGTGAGGGCATCCATCTGGGCATTGGTGAAGAAGGACTTCCGAGAGCATGCGACCCATCTGCTAGGCTTCCTGGTGGTGATCGCAACATCTCAGCTTCTGCCTCTTCTCCTGGGACCCGGTGGAGTCGTCCCTACGCTCTCGCTGGCTTTGCTTCCCGTGGCGTTCCTCTTCCCGATGTTCATCGCGTACTGGCTCATCGGGATGGAAAAGGCCAAGCGCACATTGTTCTTGCTTCGGCTCCTTCCGTTGAGCGCACATCATCTTGCTATCGCAAAGGAGGTGGTCGCGCTCAGCATGCTGTTGCTCTTGGGGGCGGTGGTCGTCGTCGCTCGGTCGCTGGTGCTCTCGTTGCAAGAGGATCACGAGATGGATGTGCTTGGGTCATTTGGAACTGCCCTCGCGAGGTGGATTCCCATTGTGATGGTGCTTTTGACGCAGTTGGCGCTGTTCTTATATCTCTGGCTCGATTATCGCCTCGCTGGGATCATCATCGTCGTGATCTGGTACAGCGGCGTGTTTCTGGCGTTCTTTTATCCCAATGAGCTCATGCCGCTCGCCCGGCTCTCCGAACGGTGGTCCTTCATCGTAGTTGGTCATGGGATCGCTGTTCTCTTGGTCCTCGGTCTCCATTTCCTCATGGTTCGACTTCTTGAGCGGAAGGACTGGGATCGCCTGGCCACGGGATGACGGCGTTGTCGGCATGCACTGCAGTAAGGCGAGAGGGGAGGAGCCAATAGGGAAAAGCCGAAGCTCCTTCTGGAGGTTATCGCCCCGATGGCCCTTCTTCCGAAAAGAGATGCGGCTCGCGCGCAGGACTGATGGTCTCGGGTTGAGGTGGAACTCCGGCCATCCTCCATATGCGAAGTTTCAAGGGCCAGCCGAGGAGGGCCTTTATGGGCATCGGAGTTCGAATCGGATACAACGTCACCGAGCGTGTCGCTCTCGAGATGGTCGTGAACTTTTTTCCCGGATTCGAGGATCGCCGACGGTTGGAAGAGCCAATGGTCATGGAGGGCGAAGGTCGGACGACGCTTCACGAAGGTCGGGTTCTTCACGAAGGCTAGGAGAGGGCTCCTCAACTTCACTAAAGATTTCCTCACCAGTGCGGATGGAGCTGTGCCGATTGCGCGGCTGCATCAAGGAAATTCCGCCGCAGATGTGGGAGGCGTCGTCGAGACCTCTCCTCCGGAGAAGAACCGCTGATTTGTGTGCTTCGAAGTTAGCGACACCATCGTTCGCTTCGGGAGTCGGGCGAGCTGGACAGCGGTCGGGCCGATTTGGTCGGAACGCTTCACCGGTCACAATCCCCAGTTCTCTTTCGGCTTAGGTCTCCGTTTCTGAAACGGCTCCTTTAGGGCGGACATTGCCATCGCATCGGCCGAAGGCGCGCAGAGCTGGAGCCGCGCGTCGCTCTTGTTCCCCACGAGGGTGAGCGCCCATCGGGGGAGTAAGTGCACGAGGCCGTGCGGACGATTCGCGCGCGCCCCATCTGCTTGTGAATGGAGAATTGCAAGCGGACGCGGCCTTGGTCCCAGAGGTGGAGGGTTCGAAGGCTCGGGCGGGGCTGAAGTCGCGAGATGCCGGCCGATGTGTCCCTCGCGCGCTCGAAGTGGACGTGCCCGTGCTCTTCTGCGGGCAATTGGAGACTGTGTCGTGCGCCGGCTAAAATTGATACCGATCGGCCGCCGTGTGACAGAGGCGAGGGCGGATGGGAGGTTCCATCCGCATCGCGGTATCGGCACGGGGGGAGTGGGGCTATGGTCGTGCGCATAGACGGATCGGTCGGCGAGGGAGGGGGGCAAATCCTGCGGACGAGTTTGGCGCTGGCGGCCTTGCTCTCGCGCGAGGTGGAGATCGTCAACATCCGTCGTGGGCGCAAAGTCCCTGGCTTGCAGCCGCAGCATCTGACGGCCGTGCGCGCGATTCGAGACATCACGCGCGGGCGCACGCTCGGGGACGAATTGGGATCGGAGTTGCTCATCTTCAGGCCGGGGACGTATGATGGCGGCGTCTACGAATTTGACGTGAGCAAGATTCGGGCCAGCGCCGGCTCGGTGAGCCTGATCTTCCAGACCGTCCTGCCCGCTCTGCTCTTCGCTCCGCGCCCGACGCATTTGATCTTGAGAGGGGGCACGCATGTCCCCTTCAGCCCTCCGACGACGTACGTGGAGCGAGTTTTCTTGCCCGCCCTGCGCCGAATGGGAGGACGCGCGAGTCTGAAGACGGTTCGTTGGGGATGGTATCCTCAAGGCGGAGGGATCGTCGAAGCCGACATTGAGCCCGTGGAGCGGCTGTCGGCCGTGGAGCTGACCCGACGGGAGGAGTTGGTCAAGATCGAGGGATTGGCCGTCGTCTCCAATCTCCCGCTTTCGATCGCCGAGCGTTTCTGTCGGCGCCTGCTGCAGCGGTTGGCGCACTCCGAGCTGGTGGCCGAAGTGGAGTTGTTGCAGGCGCCGGCTTCGGGAAAAGGAGCGGGGTTGTTCGCCTTCGCGTATTATGGGGATGTGGTGGCGGGATTCAGCGCTCTGGGCGAGGTCGGGAAACGCGCTGAGACGGTTGCCGATGAGGTCCATCGCGCGTTCATGGCGCATCATCGCTCCGGCAAAGTGGTGGAGCGGCATTTGGCGGATCAGTTGCTGCTCTACATGGCGCTGGCCGAGGGGCGCTCGACCATGACCGTTTCGGAGATCACCACTCACTTGGTGACCAATGTCTGGGTCATCGAGCAATTCTTGCCCGTGAAGTTCGAGGTGGACGGAGAAGTGGGGAGACCGGGTGTGATCTCCGTCGAGGGCGTGGGCTTTCGCCCCGGCGCGACGTCCCCCGAGGGTTCTTGAATACGACCGCGCGCTCTGAGTTCTGTGTCTGAACCGCACACGATCCCAGGGATCGCGTGGGGGAACCTTTTGAGGAGGGGCCTATGCTGCAACTGAAGCGCATCTTGTGTCCGACGGATTTCAGCGAAGCCGCTCGACGAGCGTTCGATCTGGCGATTCCCTTGGCGGAAGCTTTCGGCGCGGAGCTCTATGTGATCCACGTCATCCCCGCGCTCCCGTATGTGGAGCCGCGACCGACCTATCATTTCGATGTGCCGGAATACGAGCGAGCGCTCCATGAGGAGGCGGAGCGGCAGATGGCGGCGTTTGTGAAGGAGCTGGCGACGCGCGTCGTCATCCATCCGATCATCGCGCATGGCGACGTGGCCGAGCAGATCCTGCGGGCGGCTGAGGAGCAGGCAGTAGACATGATCGTCATCGCGACGCATGGGCGCACGGGATGGCGCCATCTCGTCTTCGGCTCGGTCGCCGAGAAAATCGTGCGCTTGGCGCGCTGTCCGGTGCTCACCGTGCGTCAGCCTTCGGCGTGAATCCGCCTAGGGGAGACGACGGAGCGCTTGTTCGAGATCGGCGATTAAGTCCTCCGCATCTTCGATCCCGACCGAGAGGCGGATGAGGCCTTCGGTGATGCCTGTCGCCTGGCGCTCCTCTTCCGGGATCGGGCCGTGCGACATGGAGGCCGGATGCTGAATGAGCGAAGTGACTCCGCCGAGACTGACGGCGAGCGTGATCAGGCGGAGGGATTCGACGAGTTGGCGACCGGCCTCCCGTCCGCCCTTCAGCTCGAAGGCGACCATCCCGCCGAAGCCCCGCATCTGTCGTCGGGCCAGATCGTGCTGGGGATGAGCGGGCAGTCCCGGATAGAAGACGCGCGCGACCTTCGGATGGGCGTTGAGGAATTCCGCGATGCGCTGCGCATTGGCGTTTTGCCGCTCCAGGCGCAGGCCGAACGTCTTCATCCCGCGGATGAGCAGCCACGCGTCGAAGGGGCTGAGCGTCGGGCCGAAGAGCTTGGCCTGCATCCAGCAGCGTTCGATGAACGCTGCGGAGCCGACGATGGCCCCGGCCGTCAGATCGTGATGTCCGCCGAGATACTTCGTCGCGCTGTGCACGACAGCGTCAATGCCGAGGCGCAACGGGCGCTGGTTGTACGGCGTCGCGAACGTGTTGTCGGCGATGGTGAACACGCCGTGTTCGCGTGCGATGTGAGCGACGGCCTCCAGATCGGTCAGATCCAGGCGGGGATTCGAGGGCGTCTCCACGTAGATGAGCGTCGTGTTTGGGCGAAGGGCGCGACGGAAGTTCTCCGGATCGGTGGGAGGGACGAACGTGACGTCAATACCCAGGCGCGGGAGCGTGTGCCGGAACAGCTCCATCGTGGCGGCGTAGAGCGAGCGTCCGGCCACGATGTGATCACCGCTTCGGACGCAGGCGAGCACGGCCGTCGCGATGGCGGCCATGCCTGAGGAGAGCACGAGGGCGCGCTCGCCGCCTTCCAGAGCCGCGATGATCTCCTCGGCGTGTCGCGTCGTGGGATTGCCCCATCGCGTGTAGTACTCCGTGGGGGCAACGGCTTGAGCGAACCGAGCTCCGGCGGCGGCGTCCTCCAGCTCGAAGACGGCCGTTTGGAAGATCGGCGGCGCGACCGACCGCGTCGGATTCACCTCTCGACCCGCGTGAACGGCGATGGTGTTGATCCCCCACTCTCTCGCCATCGTTCTCCTCCTTATGCGTCCTCGTCTCCTGACGGCGAGAGTTTAGGCCGGTTTTTCGACAGGAGCAATGGCCCGGCGCGCGAAGAGGGAAGGCGAGCGAGCGCTTGCACTCTGTGGCGCGGATCGGCCACAATTGCTCGCCTGAGGGGGAATGGAGGAGGGGACGATGAGCGATGTGACGATGATCGTGCACGTGCGCGGGCGGGAGATTCTGGACTCGCGGGGGAATCCGACCGTCGAAGCGGAGGTGGGATTGGCCGGAGGCGCTGTGGGCGTCGCGGCCGTTCCTTCGGGAGCCTCGACGGGAGAGAACGAGGCGTTGGAGCTTCGCGATGGCGATTCGGCGCGGTATCAGGGGAAAGGCGTGCTCAAGGCCGTCGCGAGCATCAACGGGCCGATCGCGCGAACCGTGCTCAACATGGACGCGCTCGATCAGGTGGCGGTGGACCAGGCGATGCGGCAGTTGGATGGCACGCCGAACAAGAGCCGCTTGGGGGCGAACGCGATCCTGGCCGTCTCGCTGGCGACGGCGCGGGCGGCGGCGATGGCGCTGGGCCTCCCCCTCTATCGGTATCTCGGTGGGATCGGGGCGCGCACGCTGCCCGTTCCCCTGATGAACATCCTCAACGGCGGCGCCCATGCCGATAATACCCTGGACATCCAGGAGTTCATGATCGTCCCCGTTGGAGCGCCCACCTTCGCCGAAGCCTTGCGGTGGGGAGCTGAGGTCTTTCACACCCTCAAGTCCGTCCTTCGAGAGCGCGGCTACAGCACGGCCGTCGGAGATGAGGGGGGATTCGCGCCGAACGTGCGCTCTTCTGAGGAGGCGATCGAGTTGATCCTGGAGGCCATCGCGCGGGCGGGATACGCGCCGCGAACGCAGATCGCGCTCGCTCTGGATGTGGCCGCGAGCGAGCTGTACGAGGAGGGCGTCTACGTCTTCAGGAAATCGGGTGGCGCGCGCCGCACGTCTGAGCAGATGATCCGATTCTACGAGGACCTCATCCGTCAATATCCGATCATCTCTCTGGAGGACGGATTGGCCGAACGGGATTGGGCGGGATGGCGCGCGCTGACGGAGGCGCTCGGCGATCGCGTGCAATTGGTCGGGGATGATCTCTTCGTCACCAATGTGAACCTCTTGCGGCGGGGCATCGAGGAGGGGGTCGCCAATGCGATCCTCATCAAGGTGAATCAGATCGGCACGCTCACGGAGACATGGGACGCGATCGAGCTGGCCCGCCGACGGGGCTACGGGGGGATCATCTCGCATCGCTCGGGGGAGACCGAGGACACCTTCATCGCGGATCTCGCCGTAGCGGCTCATCTCGGGCAGATCAAGACGGGGTCGCTCAGCCGCACCGATCGCGTGGCGAAGTACAATCAGCTCCTCCGCATCGAGGAAGAGCTGGGAGAGAGCGCCCGCTATCCCGGTTGGGAGGCGTTCGCCCATGTGAGCGGGATTCGTCGTGCCGCGCATCCTTGACATCGGCTGTGGGCTCCACAAGATCGAGGGCGCGATCGGCATGGATGTGAATCCGCGCACGGCGGCCGATGTGCTTTGCGATTTGAATCGTCCCCCGTATCCGTTCGTGAACGATGCTTTCGACGAGGTGGTGGGCCGTCATGTGATCGAGCACGTCGAGGACGTGCTCGGCGTCATGGCGGAGCTGCATCGGATCACGCGGCCGGGAGGGATCATCCGCTTGCTCGCGCCGCATTATACGAACCCCGATTGGCCGACCGACCCGACGCACCGCATCCACCTGAACAGTTTCTCCTTCCGCTGCTTCACGGACGAGGAGCCGCTCTTCCCCTTCTACACGGATGTGCGCTTGAAGCCCCGGCGCGTTCATGTCACGGTGCTTCGGTTGTGGAAATATCTCGGATGGGAATGGCTCATCAATCTGGACGAACGTTGGCCGGCGCTGCGCTTCCTGCGCCGCTTCTGGGAGCATTACTTGAGCTTCATCATCCGGGGGAAGGAGATCCTCTTCGAATTCGAGGTCGTCAAACCCACCGCGCTGAGGGGGGGATGCGGTTGACACTCATCCGAGGGCATCCGTATACTTGATCTCCCTTCGATCGAGGGATGAGCCTGGGAGGGGAGGACATGCCGCGTACGAAATCGGCGAAGAAGCAATTGCGGAAGAATCTGAAGCGGCGCGAGATCAATCGGCGCAATCTCTCGCGTCTGCGCACGTACATCAAGAAGCTGCGCCGGGCGATCGAGGCGGGCGATGCGCAGTTGGCGCGAGAGCTTCTGCCGCAGACGGTCTCGATCATTGATAAGTCCATTCAGAAGGGCGTCATTCATCGGAATGCGGCGGCTCGGTACAAGTCGCGCCTGACGACTCTGGTCCATCGCTTGGTGGCCACGACGCAGGCATGAGACCGAGGCGTGACACGCGCGGACGAAGGTTCGGACCACGATGCGCTCTGTCCCCCTATTCTGCTCCATGTGGGGGGGGTTGTGATCGGGAGGGGGGCCTATGGAGAAGCTCACGATCGGTCGTCTGCGGGATACGCTCTCGGGACGGCGCGTCTTCGTGCGCATAGATGGGGACGTGCCGCGGCGGGGAGCGACCGGGGAGATCGCCGATGATTTCAAGCTGCAGCAGGTGGTGCCGACGCTGCGCTTGTTGATCGAGGCGGGGGCTCGCGTCGTCATCGGCACGCATTGGGGACAGCCGGGCGGGCAAGTGGTGGAAGCCTGGCGCGTGGATCCTCTCGCCGAGCGCTTGAGCCACATCTTGGGACGGCCCGTTCGGAAAGCGAACGAATGCGTGGGGCGTCAGGTCGAACGGCTCGTGGATGAGCTGAAGCCGGGCGAGGTCCTGATGTTGGAGAATCTTCGCTTCCACGCGGAGGAGGATTTGGACGATGCGGCCTTCGCCCGTCAGTTGGCCGATCTGGCCGACGTCTATTGCAACGATGCCTTTGGGCTCGCGCATCGCGGGCAGGCCTCGACCGTGGGCATCACGCGCTATGTGACCCCGGCGGCCGCCGGGTTGCTGATGGAACGTGAGCTGCTGATGTTGGAGGCCGTGTTGAAGAGTCCCCAGAAGCCATTTCTGGCGCTCGTCGCCGGGGCGCGACTGTCGGAGAAATTGCCGGTCTTGGAGAATCTGCTCCCCCGCGTGGATCGTCTGTTCATCGGCGGCGCGCTCTGTTTCACCTTCCTCAAGGCGCAAGGATATGAGGTCGGGCACTCTCCGGTGGAGACCGCGTTTCTGAAGCTCGCCGAGAATTTCCTGGCGCGGGCCGAGCAGGTGCTCGGGAGCCGGGGGGAGATCTATCCGACCGGACTCGTCTTCCCTTCGGACTTCGTCGTCGTGGATGCGGAGGCTTTGGAGCAGGCGCAGGGAGATCCGGAGAAGATCGCCGCGCTCCCGCGCCATGTCGTTGTGGCGTCGGAGATCCCGGCGTATGCCGTGGCCGTGGACATCGGGCCGATGACGGTCAATCATCTGGTGGAGCTGTTCGATTGGGCGCGCACGATCTTTTGGAACGGGCCGCTCGGGCGGTGGGAGGACGCCCCGTTCGCAGAGGGGACGCGCGCCTTGGCTCAGTATGTGACCGAACGCGTTCCGGCGGAGAAGAAAGACATCATCGTCTGCGGGGACAGCCTGACGCAAGCCATTCGTCACTTCGGCCTCCCCGTGGAGCGGATTCGCCATCTGAGCACGGGCGGCGAATCGGCGCTGAAAGTCCTGGCCGGGATGCCGCTGCCGGCGGTCGCGGCCTTGAGCGAGAGTGCGCAACCGGAGCGGGCTGAGCGCGCGCGTCGCATTCTCATCCCTGTGGATGGATCGCCCAATGCCCGCTTGGCCGTCGAGCGGGTGAGTCAGTTGCTGGATGCCGCGCGGGCGGAGATCACGCTGTTGTACGTCGCGCCGCTTTCTCGGATCGAGCGCAGCAGCTATGTCAGCCCGGAGCGAGAGGCCGAGTGGCGAGCCGCGCATCAGTTGGAGGCCGAGCGCATCTTCGCCGAAGCCAACGCCGAGCTCGCGCGACGTGGTCTGACGTCGCATCGGCAGCTCATGGTCATGGGCGATCCGGCCGAGGAGATCCTGAAGCTCGCGGATCAGATGGGCGCGGATCTCATCGTCATGGGGGCGCGCGGACGCAGTGGGATCTTCCGCTTCCTCATGGGCAGCGTGAGTCGCAAGGTCCTCGATCACGCGAGATGTCCCGTCCTGTTGGTGCGCGTGCCGGATGAGGGGTTGGTGAAGTCGGGCCTGATGGAAGGGTGAATCAGGGGAGGACGCGAACGCGCCCTGCGGCTCCGGCGGTGATCTCCCCGATGACGGAAGCCGCGAGCGCGCCGTTCTCGCGCAGTGCGTCGCAGAGCGCCTCCGTCTTCTCCGAAGCGACGGCGATCAGAACTCCCCCCGACGTTTGCGCATCACAGAGGACCAGCTGCGCGTCTTCGGAGATGTCCGGTGCCCAGTCCACAAACGGCGCGAGGTAGGCGTGGTTGGTGAGCGTGCCGCCGGGCACGATGCGTTCGGCGACCAGCTCCCAGGTCGCCGTGAGGACCGGAACGCGCGAGAGCCAGATCGTGGCGCTCACGCCGCTGGCGACAAGCAGAGTGCGCAAGTGGCCGAGCAGTCCATATCCGGTGACGTCCGTCGCGGCGTGCACACCGATCTGCCGCATGGCGCGCGCGGCCGCGCGGTTGAGCGTCGTCATGACGTGGATGGCTTCGGCTTCGATCTCTGGCGAGACGCGCTCGCGCTTGATGCCCGTTGTGATGATCCCCAGGCCGAGCGGTTTCGTCAGGACCAAGCGGTCGCCCGGGCGCGCGCCCGAATTCGGGATGATCTCCGTCGGGCGCGCGAGGCCGAGCACGGCCAGGCCGTATTTCGGCTCCAGGTCATCCACCGTATGTCCACCGAGGATGACGACGCCCGCCTCGCGCGCCTTGTCACTGCCGCCGCGCAAGATCTCGCTCAAGAGGCGAAGGGGGAGTTTCTTCGCCGGGAATCCCACGAGATTCAGCGCCACGAGCGGCTCGACGCCTTTGGCGTAGAGATCGCTGAGGGCATTGGCGACGGCGATCTGTCCGAACGCATAGGGGTCATCCACAACGGGCGTGAAGAAATCCGTGGTGAGGACGAGCGCCATCTCCTCGTTGAGGACATAGACGCCCACATCATCGGAGGTCGCCACCCCGATGAGCACATGCGGATCGTCCACCGGCGCCAATGTGCTCAGGACCTCGACCAGGTCCTTCTGGCTGAGCTTGCACGCTCAACCGGCACCGTGGCTCAGTTGTGTCAACCGAATGCGTTCGGTCTCACCCATGTTGCCCATCCCCTCGCCCGCGGGGAAAGGATCATGCTACGGCAGATCGCGAGGCCGCGTCAATGCCGCATCCTGCGGGCATCGTGCGATGGTCGTAGCAGCCGCCGTCGGCAGCCGATAGCGGCCCAGCCAATCGTTCACCCGAATACGTATGAGATCGAGCGCCATGCGCCAGGCATCGCGCAGGAGGCGGACCTTCGTCCCCTCCGCATGGGCCCAGAGGACCGGCGTCTCGCGAAGGCGCAAGCCGCACTTTCGCGCCAGATAGAGGATCTCCACGTCGAATCCGAAGCCGCGAATCCGCTGGTGCTGAAAGATGGGGAGTAGGGGCGCGCGCCGATACGCCTTGAAGCCGCATTGCGTGTCCTTGAACGGGAGGCCGGTGAGGAGGCGCACGAGGAGATTGAAGATCCGCCCGGCCCACTGCCGCGCTCGCGTGGGGGGTTTTTGGATGAAGCGGCGATCGAGACCGCGCGAGCCGAAGGCGACGTCCGCACCTTCGGCCTCGATGAGCTGGAGCAGCCGCTCGACCTCCGCGATGGGCGCGGAGAGATCGGCATCAGTGAAGAGGACGATCTCGCCGCGCGCGTTCAGGAAGCCTCGGCGAACGCTGTAGCCTTTTCCGAGGTTGCGCTCATTCCGCAACAGGCGCACGCTCACGTGTTCGCTCCGCCACGCGTCGGCGAAGGCTTGGACCAGACGGGCCGTCCCATCCCGAGACCCATCGTCCACGACGATCACCTCGCTCGGGAAGGGACGTTGCTCCAGATAGTCGGTGATCTCTCGAAGCGAGCGCACGATCCGACGGGCCTCGTCGAAGGCCGGAACGATGACGGAGAGATAGGGCGCTCCTTCCATGGTCCGCCAGAAGTATGGCGCAGGCCGCTCGGTTCGATCAAGGGCTTGATGGAGGACGTCCCTCCCGCGAGGGGGAGGCGCGCGCCTTCCTTGTCAGCGTCGGAGGCATCCGATATGATTTCCCTTTCGCGAAAGGGGGGAAGCGATGTTCATGCGTTCCATGTTCGGGATGATCGGCGCGTATCTTCTCGGTTCGATCCCCTTCGGATACCTGCTGGTCAAGTACGTCTTCACGGATCGCCTCGACGTGCGCACGATCGGGAGTCGCAGCATCGGGGCGACCAACGTGAGTCGGATCGCCGGGGCGAAGGGAGGGGTGCTCACGGGCCTTCTGGACATCGGGAAAGGGATGGCGGCCGTGCTCTTCGCGGGGAAGCTGACGGCGAACGACCCCTGGTGGATGGGATGGGCGGTGGCGTGCGCCGTCACCGGGCACATCTTCCCGATCTGGATCGGGTTTCGTGGGGGAAAGGGGGTCGCAACGGGGGCAGGGGGGTATCTGCTCCTCTCTCCCCTGGCCGTCGTCTCGGGACTCGCGCTGTGGGCGGTCGTCGTGTATGCGAAGCGCTATGTCTCGCTCGGGTCCATCTTCGCGACCGCTTCGATCCCCTTCTGGATCTGGTTCTGGGAAGGGAGGGTCTTGCGCCATCCGCCGCAGGAGATCGAACCGTTGATCGTGACGGCCGCCGTGACCGGGGGATTGATCATCTTCCGGCATCGGGAGAATATCCGGCGACTGCTGGCGGGGACGGAGCGCAAGCTCGGGGCTCGCCTCTCATGAACGAGGGCTCGCATCGCATCGCGATCATCGGCGCCGGCAGTTGGGGGACGGCGCTCGCGATCTTGGCGGCCCAGCGCGGACATACCGTCCGGCTGTGGAGTCATGATGCGGAGATCGCGCGGGCGATCGGCGAGCATCGCGAGAACGCTGTTTATCTGCCGGGCTTTTCGATCCCTCCGAGTGTGCGCGCGACGATGTCGCTTGAGGAGGCGCTGGAGGGTGCGGAGGTGGTCATCGGTGCCCTCCCCTCGCATGTGTGTCGCGCGGTGTACGAACGCCTGCGCCCGCTCCTTCATCCGCGCATGCTCTTTGTCAGCGCGACCAAGGGGATCGAGGTGGAGACGCAGATGCGGATGTCCGAAGTCTTGCGCGAGGTCTTGCGCGATCAGTTCGAGCCCCGAATTGTCGTGCTCTCCGGTCCGAGCTTCGCACGGGAAGTCGCGCGCGGCGATCCGACGGCCGTCGTCGCCGCCTCGTATCCGCTCGAGTACAGCCAGTGGGTTCAACGGCTGCTCTCGGGGCCATCGTTTCGGATCTACACGAGTCCGGATGTCGTGGGGGTGGAGCTCGGGGGAGCGGTGAAGAACGTCATCGCCATTGGTGCGGGGGTGGTCACGGGATTGGGCTGGGGGAGCAACAGCGTCGCGGCGCTCATCACGCGTGGCTTGGCGGAGATGACGCGTCTGGTCGTCGCCCTCGGCGGGCGGGCCGAGACGATGGCCGGATTGGCCGGCCTCGGCGATCTGGTGCTCACGTGCACGGGGCAGCTCTCGCGCAATCGGCGCGTGGGGATCGAGCTGGGGCGAGGGCGGAAATTGCCGGAGATCCTCGCCGGCATGCGTCAGGTGGCCGAAGGCGTGCGGACGACGCGCGCCGTCTACCGTCTCAGTCGGCGGCTCGGCGTGGAGATGCCGATCACGGCGGGCGTACATGCCCTCTTGTACGAGGGACGGGACCCGCGCGAGGTCGCCGCCGCTTTGATGGAGCGGCCGCTCAAGCGGGAGATCTGAGCGAGGCTCACCATGGCGACGGAGAAGATCATCGCCACAAATCGGCAGGCGTACCACAACTACGATCTCCTGGAGACCTACGAGTGCGGTGCCGTGCTCACGGGCACAGAGGTGAAGTCCATTCGCCAGGGGCGAATTCAGCTCAAGGACGCCTATGCTATAATTCGGAATGGCGAAGCGTGGTTGGTCAATGCGCACATCAGTCCGTATCCGCACGGGGGGCGGTTGAATCATGATCCGACGCGCACGCGGAAGCTGCTCTTGCACAAATCGGAGATCATGCGCTTGATGGGCAAGGTGCAGGAGAAAGGGCTCACCCTCGTTCCGACCCGATGCTATCTGAAGAACGGGCGGGTGAAATTCGAGATCGCGTTGGCGCGCGGGCGCAAGCTTCACGATAAGCGGGAGGCCGCGCGCCGCAAGGCGATCGAACGGGAGACGCAGGCCATTTTGAAGGAGTACCGGAGGTGATATGCGCATCAAGCCGGACTTTCGGAGATTCTTCGAGGTTGATGTCGAAGCCCTCTGCGTCAGCCTCTTCGAAGAGGACACGCTTGAGGATGGGATGCTGCGCGAGCTGGATCAGCGCTTGCGCGGCGTGCTCGCGTCGGCGCTCGCGTCCGGTGAGGTGAAGGGGAAGTTCGGCGAGACGTTCTACGTGCCCACGATGGGCGCGTTGGCGGCCTCGCGCGTCCTCATTGTGGGAGCGGGGAAGCGGTCCGACTTCACCACGGAGACCATCCGTCGCGTGGCGGGCACGGCGGCGCGATTCCTGCGGCAGCGGGGGATCCGCTCGATGGCCCTCGTGCGGCGTTCCTCGCTCGATCTGCGCAGGAGCGCGCAGGCGGCCGTCGAGGGCGTGTTGCTCGCGCTCTTCGATCCGGGCACCTACAAGACGCAGGAGAAGGAAGAGCGGACGATCGAAGAGGTGCGTCTGGTCGCCGAGGGGGAATCCGAAGCGGAGATGCAGTGGGGGATCGAGCGCGGCACGATCTTGGCCAAGGCGACGAACTTCGCGCGTAATCTCGTCAACGAGCCTGCGAGCGTGCTCACGCCGGTGGAGCTGGCGCGTCGGGCGCAGGACATGGCCGCGCGATACGGTTTGGACATCGAGGTGCTCGATGAGCATCGGATGAAGGAGCTGGGCATGGGGGCGCTCTTGGGCGTGGCTCGCGGAAGCGACGAACCGGCCCGTTTGATCATCCTGCGGTATGTCCCCGAGGAGGATGAGGCCCTGTTGAGTCGTCTGCCGACGATCGCGTTGCTCGGCAAGGGGATCACCTTCGATTCCGGAGGCCTCTCGCTCAAGCCGGCCGAGGGGATGGAGCAGATGAAGTACGACATGGCGGGGGGAGCCGCCGTGCTCGGCGCCATGCGCGCGATCGCGCAGTTGCGACCCCGCGTCAAAGTGCTCGGCCTCGTGCCGGCGACCGAGAACATGCCGAGCGGACGCGCGCAGAAGCCAGGCGACGTCGTCCGCACGCTGAGCGGCAAGACCGTCGAGGTGATCAACACGGATGCCGAGGGACGCCTCATCTTGGCCGATACGATCACCTATGCGCGTCGGCTCGGCGCGCAGAAGATCGTAGACCTGGCCACGCTCACCGGAGCCTGCGTGGTCGCCCTCGGGTCGGTGTATGCGGCCGTCTTCGGCAATGATTCTGCTCTGGTCGAGCAGCTGATCGCCGCCGGGCGCGAGGCCGGGGAGAAACTCTGGCCGATGCCCCTGGACCCCGAATATCGCGAGCAGCTCAAGAGCGAGATCGCCGATCTCAAGAACGTGGGAGGGCGCAAGGCCGGGGCGATCACGGCCGCTTATTTCCTGAAGGAGTTCGCCGAAGAGACGCCGTGGGCGCACCTGGACATCGCCGGGACGGCGTGGCTTGATGAGAATAAGCCCTATGTGGCGAGCGGGCCGACGGGAATGGGCGTGCGGACGCTCGCGCACTTCGTCTGCCAATCGGCCGAAGGGGAGTCCTCGGATCGTCAGTGAGAGGCGGTGCCCTTTCGGCGACGCGCGAATATCTCGAGTGAGGGGAGGAGTATGGCGACTGCAGCGACAGCCAAGACGAAGCGGGAGATGAAGAAGGCGTGGATCCGGGCGAATCCGGAGAAGTATCAGGAGCAGAAGCGGCGGTGGCGACAACGCCGTCGCGAGCGGTTGGCGAGCGGGCGTCTCCTCGTCTCTCCGGAGCAACGCGAGGGGAAGGTCTTGGTCGCTCGACTGCGCTTTCGGAATGGGCAGAACCCGCATGCGATGGTCGAAGCGTTCATGAAGCAGTACGGCAAGGCGGGCATCTATTACGCCCTGGGGCCAGTCACCAACAGCCAATTCCGCGCGATCCTGATCTACGCGGATCCGAAGGCGGCGGAGCGCATCAAGCGCGCGAAGGCGGCCAAGCGGGGCTGACTCGACAGAGGCGTTCCCCCCCTCGGTCACCGAGGATTCGGCGCTCGCGCGCCGAGAGAACGGTGGGAGCGTGCCGATGCGAATCCTGGTTCTCGGAGGAACGCGCTTTTTCGGCTTTCAACTCGTCCATCGGCTCGCGGCGGAAGGGCATCGGGTGACGGTCCTGACGCGCGGCCTCACGCCCGCTCAGTTGCCCCCTTCGGTCGAGCATCTTGTGGGGGATCGTCGTCAGGCGGCGTCGCTGCGAGAGGCCGTCGGCTCGCGGACGTGGGATGTCGTCATTGACAACATCGGCTTCACGGCGGAGGAGGGTCGTCTGGCCGTGGAGATCTTCGCCGGGCGGACCGGGCGGTTCCTCTTCACGAGTACGGCGGCTGTGTATGCCTGTTTTGAGGACCTTGTGAATCCGTATCGGGAGGAGGACACCGAGCGGCTTCCCGAGCGGGCGCGAGCCCGTCAGGATCCGCAGCTCGCCTATGGGTTCGGGAAACTCCAGGCCGAGCGGGTCCTGCAGCGAGCGTATCGGGAGCGCGGCTTCCCGGTCACGATCCTGCGGTTGCCGATCGTCATCGGCCCGCGCGATCATACCTTGCGGGCGTACAGCTACTGGGTGCGCATCAAGGATCGGGCTCCGCTGATCCTCCCCGATGGGGGGCGCGTGGATTGGCGCTTCATCTACTCGGAGGACGTCGTGCGCGCCTTCATTCGGCTCCTGGAGGAGGAGCGGAGCATCGGGCACGTGTATAACATCGCGCAAGAGGAGATCATCTCGGTGCGCGAGTTCGTCAAACTCTCGGCCGAGATCTTCGGGGTCAACGTGGAGACCGTGGACATCCCGCTGCAATGGCTGCGCGCTCAGCGCATTGACCCCGTGTTCTCCCCGTATTCGATCCCGCGCTCGTGGATCCTGGATATCTCGAAGGCGCAACGGGAGTTGGGATGGCGGTCCACGCCCTGGAGAGAGTGGATGCGGGCGAGCATCGAATGGTTCGAGCGGGAATATCATGGGCCGCCGCCGGAGAATTACGCCCGTCGAGCGGAGGAGCTGCAGCTGATCGAACGGTGGCGGAGGATGACGATGGCTTGAATCCTCTCGCGGTGGGATTTGAGGCTCCTTGCCGGGAGATGACGTCGGAGACTTCGCGAGGACTCTGCTCCGTACGCGCCTGAGACCCCATGTGCGAGATCTCGAGCAGGGTGACCGATGGAGAGGAATCGCCCCGGATGCCCCTCGCTCTTTTTGCGGGATCGGGCGAACGCGCGGGAGAAGTGTCTGAGGAGATCAGGCGATGGCCGACTTCTATCGCCTCTTGGGCGTCTCGCGTCAGGCGAGCGAGCGGGAGATCAAAGCGGCCTATCGTCGGTTGGCCAAGCTCTATCATCCGGACGTGAATCCGTCGCCGACGGCCGCTGAGGATTTCGCGCGGATCACGGAGGCGTACAAGGTCCTGAGCAGTCGGCGACTGCGCGCCCTCTATGATCGCGGCTTGCTCGCCGATTACGAGGAGTATGTGCGGCAGCGGGAACGAGCGGCCGTCTTGCAGGAGCGCGTGAAGGTCATCATCGAGGAGCTGCTTCGGAGAGAGCGAGAGGAGACGACGATTCGCCAGATGGCCGTGATGCTCACGGTCTCGCTGTTCGCCTCGGCGTTCCTCGTGGCGCTGTTCCGCCCTCCGATCTTCGAGATGCTCGGCGTCATGGGGAAGGCGATCTGCCTGGGGCTGTTCGGTCTCGGCATGTGGGAGCTGGTGCGCGATGTCATGGCGTGCCTGGACTACTACGCATATCCGGATGACATCACGCCTTCCCTCCTGCGCTTGGAAGAGGAGAGGGCGGGGAAGCCCTTCTCGCGCACGGCGGTGCTGGCCTTCCTCGTGGGGGGGTATCTGCTGGCGCTCGTGTTCGGTTCTCTCGTGCGCTATGCGCTGCTGGGGATCAACGGGCGATTGCTCGTGAGCCATGGACTCATCAATGTGCTCTTGCTGCCGCCGATCGCTGTCCTTATCATTATGCGGTTGCGCGCCCTCAACGAGCGGTTCTCCGCGCAATGATGAAGCCAGAAGGAGGTGAGGTGCGATGCCGGTGCTCGCTCCGGGACGGACATTGGTGGATGTGCTCGCGGCCGAGGAGGCGACCATCGCTCGAGGCCTCGCCGTCGTGAGCGTCAGCCTCCTGGTCGCGCTCGCGGCGCAAGTGGCCGTCCCCTTACCGTTCACGCCCGTGCCGATCACGGCGCAGACGCTCGTCGTCCTGCTGGGGGGAGCCGCGCTGGGGGCTCATCGTGGGATGCTGGCGATGCTCCTCTATCTCGGATACGGGATCTTGGGATGGCCCGTCTTCGCGGGCGGGCGCGCCGGGGTGGCGCACCTGCTGGGACCGACGGGCGGATACTTGTGGGGATTTGTTCTCGCCGCCTATGTGACCGGAGCGTTGGCCGAACGCGGATGGGATCGCCGATGGGCGACCGCCGTCGGAGCGATGGGGATCGGGCAGGTCCTGATCTACCTGGGGGGACTGTTCGGCCTGTTGCGCTTCGCGCCTGTGGATCGGGCGCTCGCGCTCGGCGTGTGGCCCTTCCTGCCGGGCGATGCGGTGAAGGTGCTGATCGCGGCCGGACTTCTGCCCCTCGCCTGGAAGGCGCTCGGTCGTCCGGGCACGCCCTCCTCCGGGGAGCCCCTTTGACAACCCCTGGTGACTCCATTATATTGAGGCAGGTTCGGCACGAAGTCGAATATCTTGTGGGTGCGGCGGAGGCCATGCTGAGGCTGGAGAAGATCGAGTTGCGCGGGTTCAAGTCCTTCGGCGATCCGACGGAGTTGGTCTTCCCCAGCGCCATCACGGCGATCGTCGGTCCAAACGGCTGCGGCAAGAGCAACATCGCGGATGCGATCGCGTGGGTGCTCGGCGAACAGAGCGCGCGGCTGCTTCGGGGGGCGCGTATGGAGGATGTGATCTTCCAGGGGACGCGCGCGCGCCCCCCACTGGGAATGGCGGAGGTCATCCTCACGCTCGTGGCGACTGAAGATATTCGGCTGCGCGAGGAAGGGGGGGATGAAGCTGGCGTTCCCGAAGAGGGAGCGGAACGATCCGCGCGGCGGTCCTGGCCTGCGGAGATCATCCCGGCGGGCACGGTGCTGACCGTCGGGCGCCGATTATATCGTTCGGGCGAGAGCGAGTACTGGATTGATGGCCAATCGGTTCGTCTGCGCGACATCTATGACCTGTTCGCGGGGACGGGGCTTGGGCCGGGGCATTACGCGCTGATCGGGCAGGATCGCGTGACGGCGCTCATTCAGGCCAAGCCTGCGGAACGCCGAGCCGTGATCGAAGAGGCGGCGGGGATCACCCGACTCAAGCTGCGCGAGCGCGCGGCGGAGACCCGCTTGGAGTCGGCGCGTCAGAATCTGGCGCGCTTGAACGACATCATCGCGGAGATCGAGCGCCAGGTGGGGACGTTGAGACGGCAGGCGGCGCGGGCTCGCCGGTATCGGCGTCTTCGGGAGGAATGGCGCGCTCTGGCGCGGCGGCTCTTTCGCCTGGAATATCGGCGGTTGGAATCGGCGCTCGCGGCGGTGAGTGAACGGATCGCGGCGCTGGAGCGCGCGCGCGCCGAGGTGATGGAGCAGATGGCGACGCTGGAGACCGAGCATCGGCAGCTCGTTCATGAGGAGCGCGCTCGCGAAGCGCGCATCGCCTCGGCCCGCGAGCGCTTGGCCGAGATCGAAGTGGAGCTGGAGCGCGTGCGCGGGCAGCGTCAGCGGAGCGCGTCGCACATTGAAGAGCTCGACGAGCGCGAGCGCGCCCGGCAGCGCGAGGAGGAGACCGTGGCGGAGCGGTTGACGCTCGTCGTCCGCGAGATCGCGCGGCTCTCCGGCGAACTGCAGGAGATTCTCCGCGAACTCGCCGAACATGAGGAGGAGCTTCGCGCCGAGGAGGGGCGTCACGAGCACTCTCTCGCCGAGGCGAGGGCCTGCGAGCAGCAGATCGAGCAGATGCGGGCTCAGTATGTGGAGGCGATTGGCGAGGTCGCACATTGGCGCAATGTCGTGCATCAGCTCTCGGAGGGGGTGCGACGTCTGGAGGCGCAGCTGCGGCGTTTGGAGACCGAGCGAGAGCGCGCTGGCGGTCGGGAGGCGCAGCTTCAGGCCGAACGCCAGCGCTGGCATCACGAGGCGGAGGCGCTGCGCCTGCGGCTTGACGCCTTGCGTGCTGAGCGCGAGGCTGTGAGGCAGCGCGTGCAGCACGCTCAAGAGCACGCGGCGCAGGCGCGCGCCGCACGGGCGGAGGTGGAGAAGGCGATGATCGCCGTCGAGAATCGCTTGGCTTCGCTCTCGGAGTTGGAGGAGCGACAGGCCTATGCCTCGCGCGCCGTGCAGCATGTAGTCGAGGTGAGTCGGCGCAATGGTCATGTGCGGGTGCTCGGCACACTCGCTGATGCCCTGCACGTGGCGCCCGAGGACGAGCGTATGGTCGAAGGATTTCTCGGCGAGCGGCTGCATGCGATCCTCGTCCCCTCCTGGGAGGACGCGCGGGCTGCGCTCGCCGTTCTGGAGTCCGCGCGGCTGGGGCGGGCGCAATTCTTGGTGGTCGAGGACGGCGCTTCTGCCGAGGGCATCGGCACGACCGACGGGCGAGAGCGTTCGGAGGAGGAGGCCGAGCGCGACGGATTCCTCGCCGCACTGGGGGCGACTTCTGCCGTGGCGCGCGCGCTGGCGCGGGCCTTCCCCGAGTGCGAGCGGGTTGAGATCGCCTCTGATCTGGAGGCAGCCGTGCGGCAATCGGTGGCGGATCCGAAGCGGGTGTTCCTGACCCGACGTGGAGAATGGGTTCGAGGGGGGACGCTCCTGGTCGGAGGGAGCGGGGGGGGATCACCGGTCGGGATCCTGGGGATGAAGCGCGAGATTCGTGAGCTGCGCGCTCGCCGCGAGGAGCTGACGCAACAGCTCCAGCAATGGCAGCAGCAGTGCCAGGAAGGCGAACGCGCCGTCCAGGCATGGCTTCAGGAGAGCGCTCGCCTGGAAGCGGCCATCGGGGAACAGGAGCGCGCCCTTTTCGAGGCGCAGGGGCGCCTCTCGGAGGTCGAGCGGGATCTGGAGCGCGCGCAGCAACATGTGGCCGTGGTCGAGTTCGAGCGATCGGAGGCCGAGCGCGAGCGAACGCACTTGGAGCAGGAATGCGAGCGAGCCCGCGCCGAGCAGCAGCGCGCCGAGGAGCGCCTTCGCATGCTGGAGGCGCAGCAGCGCGCTCAGCACGAAGCGCTCTCGCACCGACGTCGGGCATGTGAGGCTTCAGCCGAGCGGGTGGCGGCGCTGCGCATCCAGCTCGCGGCGAAAGCGGAACGGCGACAGGCCGTGCAAGCCCAACTCCGGCGCTTGGAGCAGGAGCGTCAGAACCTCCTGCAACGCCTGGAGGAACTGCGCCGTGAGCGCGAGCACCTTCATCGCGAGCGGGAGCAGGGCCTGCAGCAGCAGCACCTGTGGCACCAACGCGAGCGCGAGTTGGAGCAGGCGCGGGGGCAGGCCGAGGATGAGCTCCGTCGCGCGATGGAGCACCTGGAGGGAGCGCACGCGGCGGCGGATTCCCTGCGCGCGCGCCTCGCCGAGCTGCGCGAGCGAGAATCGGAGCTTCGGGATCGCATGGGACAAGAGGAGGTCGAGCGCGCGGCTCTCCTGACCGAGATGCGTCACGTGAGCGAGAGGTGTTGGGCCGAGTTGGGGGAGGAGCTTGAGAGCGCGCTCGCGGCTTCCGTCGAGGACGCGTCCTTCGGCGAGGATCCACAGGCCGTGCGCGCGCGTTTGGACGATGTGCGGCGGAAGATCGAGGAGATGGGGCCCATCAATCTCATGGCTCTGGATGAGTTGCAGCAGGCCGAAGAGCGACTCGCCTTCCTTCGCGCCCAGCGCGAGGATGTGGAGCGTTCGATCGCCTCGACCGAAGAGGCGCTGCGCGAGATCCGACGGCGCGCGCGTCAACGCTTCCTGGCGGCCTTCGAGGCCATCAACGCCCATTTCGAGGAGGTCTTCCGCGAACTCTTCGGCGGTGGGCGCGGGCAGATGCTCCTGCTCGATCCGGAGAACGTGCTGGAGAGCGGCGTGGACATCCTCGCGCAACCTCCGGGTAAGCGGCTCCAGAATCTGCAACTCCTCTCCGGGGGGGAGAAGGCGCTCACGGCGCTCGCCCTGCTGCTGGCGATCTTTCGCTACCGGCCGAGCCCCTTCTGCGTGCTCGACGAAGTGGACGCTCCGTTGGATGACATGAACATCGCCCGCTTCTCGCGTCAGATCGTCGCGATGAGCCAGCGGACGCAGTTCATCCTCATCACGCATAACAAGGAGACGATGGAGGTGGCCGATGTCCTCTACGGCGTGACGATGGAAGAGCCGGGTGTTTCCAAAGTCGTCTCCGTTCGGTTACAATAGTGCGGATGATCCGCATGGGGCTTTGCAGAGGGGGGACCGACGAATGAGGGGGGGAAGAGGGGGGCGCGCGCTGTGGCTTCTCGTCGCGATGAGCACGGTGAGTTCCGGCATCGCGCTCGGACAGGAAGCCGCGCCGCGCCCGACCTCGGAAGGGACAACGCACTACTCCTATACGTTCGAGCATCCACAGCTCGATCCCACGCGCTTCGAGCTTCGCTTCGATGAGACCGGGCGGGGGACGTTCTCCTTCTGGCGCAAGGAGAGCGAGGAACCCGTCGTCCTTCCTCTGCAGTTGCTGGCCCGCACCGTGGAACGCGTGAGGGCATATCTGGAGGCCGTGCGCTTTCTGGAGAGCGATGAGGAGTATCAGTCCGAGCGCCCGATGCCGTCCCTGGGCACGGTCACCCTTGGAGTTCGACGGGGCGATCGCCAACGGTGCGTGCGGTTCACGTTCACGCGCAACGAGAAGATGCGGGAGCTGGCGCACTTGCTCCGAGGCATCGCCATGCAGGAGTATCGCGTCTTCCTGATCACCCTCGCCCGGCAGCATGGTCCTCTCGATCTCGATCGGCAGCTGCGCGGTCTCGAGGCCGAGCTGAAGAACGGATGGCTCGGGGAGCCGGAGAAGCTCCTGCCCATGCTGCGCGAGTTGGAGCAGGATGAGGATGTGCTCCTGATGGTCCGTCATCGCGCCGAGAAGCTCGCCCGGTGGATCGAGCGAGAACGGCAGCGTTCGGGTGGGGGCGGATCGCGGAAGTCGGGCGGAGCATAGCGGACCCCACAAGATGGGGCGCTGTCAGAGAGATCCTGAGATGGGGAGAGTCGCGCCGGACGATCGTTCACATCGGCGGCGGTGGATCGCCGTCTTCGGATTCGCGGTCGTCGCTCTCGCGGCCGATGTCCGGGCGCAGACGCCGATTCATATCGGGCAGACGGTCGAGGGCGCTCTTGAAGAGGGCGATCGGAAGATGGCCGATGGGTCGTATTACGACCTCTACGTCTTCCGTGGGAATCGTGGGCAGCGGATTGTCATCCACCTTCGCTCACGCGAGTTTCATCCCTACTTGACGCTCATGGACGAGAACGGGGTGGAGATGCTCAGCGATAGCGGCGAGCACGGACATGCGCAACTTCGGTGCACGCTCCCTCGCTCGGGTCGCTACTTCGTTCGCGTCAACAGCGTGCGGCGAGAGGGGAGAGGTCGGTATCAACTCCAACTGCTGGAGCGGTGAGCCGCTCCTCGTTCGCGAGGATCGGGGTCTCGCACCACGTGCGAAATACGAGTGGGCGAAAGCTCGCGCGCGCATTCTACGAGCGACCGACGGTGGAGGTCGCTCGAGAGCTGCTGGGGAAATATCTCGTGCATCGCACAGCACGGGGGGTGATCGTCGGGCGAATCGTCGAGACCGAGGCCTACGTCGGTCCTGAGGATCGCGCGTCGCACGCCTGGCGCGGTCTCACGCCACGGACGGCCGTCATGTTCGGTCCACCGGGATATGCCTACGTCTATCTGATCTACGGCGTGCACCATTGTCTCAACATCGTGACCGAGCGCGAGGGGTATCCGGCGGCCGTGCTCATCCGGGCCTTGGAGCCGATTGCGCCCGATGCCGCGCGCGCGCCTCTGATCCCCAACGGGCCGGGGAAGGTCTGCCGGTATCTGGGTGTGGATCGGACGTTCAACGGCCTCGATCTCTGCGGGTCGGTCCTCTATGTGGAGGATCGGGGAGAGGCGATCGCGCCGGAGCACATCGTCGCCGCTCCGCGCATCGGAGTGGAGTATGCCGGGCCGTGGAGCGAGAAGCCCTGGCGGTTCTACATCCACGGGAATCCGTTCGTCTCTCGGCCGGCGCGCGCGCCCTCACGTGTGCGATAGCTCATTCGGAGGGCAGCTCCTCGGGCGAAGGCCATTCGCCATCCACCCAGACGCTCCCGTCCTCGAAATATTCACGCTTCCAGATGGGGACGATCTTCTTCAGCCGATCAATGGCATACTGGCAGGCTTCGAAGGCGGGACGTCGGTGGGCTGAGGTCACGACGATGACGACGCTCGACTCACCGATCTCGAGGCGCCCGAGCCGATGTACGATGCCGATGCGGTCAATGGGCCAGCGCGCGCGGATCTCTCGTCCGATCTGGCGCAGCATGCGCAGGGCCATCGCCTCATAGGCTTCGTATTCGAGATAGCGGACGCGCCGACCCCCCGTCTGCTCGCGGACGACGCCATCGAAGGTGACGACGGCTCCGGCCGCGCCCCGGAGCAGACGTTGGACGAGCGCGCGCGCTTCGATCGGTTCGCGGACCAGCGCGAAGACGTCCGCCTCTTGTCCCCCGCTGACCGGAGGCAGAAGCGCCAGAACATCGCCCGAATGCAGGGGCGTCTCGGGAGCCGCATATCGCTCGTTGACGGCGACCAGGACGCGGCCCCGCAGTTCGCGCAGTGCGGGGAATCGCTCGTACACCTCTTCAAGTGCATGGGTGACGGTCGCCGATGGAGGGAGCTGCACGTCGCATTCGGCCGTGCCCGCCAGCTCCCGACAATGCGCGAAGAATCGAACGCTCACGGTGATCATGGCGACCTCCTCCTTTCGCCCCGCGGAAGCGAGCGCACCTCCCACTTCGCGCGAGGGCCGATGGGGGTCAGGGCGCGCGAGACAGAGACCGCCGATGTCCATTGCGTCTCGCCTCCACATGCGATCGCGCGCGTTGCTCGTAATCCTCGGCGAGCTGCTCCAGATGGGCGAGCAGGAATTCCAGGCGCGCTCGGGTGGAGACCAGTTCCAGAACATGGCGCAAGTCCTCCGGCTGATGCAATACGGCAGCGGCGATAGTGAACGAGAGACGTTCGACATTGTCGGGCAGGGCGACCGAGCGTTCGGGCAGATCGTGGAGACGTTGCAGGGCGCGCAGGAAGCGCACAAAGCGCGCCGTGGCGTGAGCGACCAGTGCCGTCACGGCATCGCGCTCTTCGTCCTCAATCGGATCGTCCGCGAAGAATTCGACTTCGGCGAGCAGATAGGGGTCTTGGGAGAGATAGCGGGCGATTCGATACCGCGTCGTCCCGATGGTGAGGATGTTCGCTCGACCGTCGGGGAGCGGGCGCACGTGGAGAATGCGCGCCGCGCAGCCGACGCTCTCCAAATCAGGGATGGCGAGCCGGCCCACCTCCGCATCCGGATGATAGCTCAAGCCGAAGAGGCGATCGCCCTCCAGGCACCGGCGGAGCATGAGTCGATAGCGCGGCTCGAAGATGTGAAGCGGGAGCGTCATCTCCGGGATCAACACAACGGGGAGGGGAAAGATCGGCAATCGCGCGATGCCGTTCGCCTTCTTCATCCGATCGCTCTCCTCATGTTCGTCGCCTCGCCCTTTACAGTGTAGCATCCGGGAGCGGACGGGGTGAAGACCCTCGGCGTCCTCGCGCAGAGAGCTATTGAAACATCTCCGAGAAGCGTGTATGATAAATCCGCGTTATCGCAGTGAGACGATCGGCGTATGGACGGTCCGGGTGGTATGAAAGAGTTGGTCGAAGAGATCGTGAAAGCGATGGTGGATTATCCCGATCAGGTCCGAGTTCGGGAAGTCGCCGGAACGGGGACGATCGTCTACGAATTGCGGGTGGCGAAGTCCGATCTGGGGAAGGTCATCGGTAAGGGAGGGGAGAACGCCAAGGCGATTCGGACGATCCTCAGCGCCGCCGGGATGAAGCAGAAGAAGCGGGTGGGGTTGGAGATTCTCGAGGACTGAGCGGGCGCTGGCGCACACGTGAACGCGCACCGTTCCGATCGCCGGTGACGGTGCCGAGCTCCATACGGGAGTGCACCCGTAGTGTGATCGTGTTCCGGCTACAGACTCGGCCAAAAGGGCGGGGTGTTCTTTCATCCCGATGTGCCGACCCGAGGGGCATGAGCGCGCCCCCTCTCCTGGAGAGTTCCCTTGACAGGAGATGGAGAGGCGATATAATACTGCCGAATTCTTCGCTACAGGAGGTGGGGCGTGACGCGCACGACAATTGAGGTGACGATCAACGGGATGCGGTATCGCCACGAGGTGGAGCCTCGATTGCTGTTGGTCCACTACATTCGAGACGTGGTGGGACTGACGGGGACGCATATCGGATGCGAGACGAGCTTGTGTGGAGCGTGTACGGTATTGCTCAATGGGGCGGCGGTGAAGTCGTGCACCCTCTTCGCCGTGCAGGCGGATGGGGCGGAGATCACGACCATCGAAGGGTTGGGCGAAGCGGGGCGGTTGCATCCGATTCAGGAAGGGTTCTGGATGAAGCATGGGTTGCAGTGCGGGTATTGTACGCCGGGGATGATCCTGGCGGCCTATCAATTGCTCCAGCGGTATCCGGATCCGACCGAGGCGCAGATTCGGCGTGGGATCGAGGGGAATCTGTGTCGGTGCACGGGGTATCAGCATATCATCGAGGCCGTTCGGTACGCCGCAGAGAAGCTGCGGGGCCAAAAAGCGTGAACGGAAAGGAGGGGGAGAGCGATGGCGAAGCAGTTCGTGGGTGAGCGCGTGCCTCGGGTGGAGGATCAGCGATTGATCACCGGGCGGTCGCAGTATGTGGATGATATTGTCCGACCGCGGATGGTCTATGCGGCGATCGTGCGGAGCATATATGCGCATGCCCGATTGAAGGGGATCAACGTGGAGGCGGCGCGGCGGGCGCCCGGCGTGATCGCGGTCTTCACCGGAGAGGATGTGCGGGAGGCGATCGGTCCGGTTCCCGTGGCGAGTCGGCTGCCGGATTTGAAGATCCCGCGGCATCCGGTCTTGGCCGTGGAGAAGGTACGCTATGTGGGGGAACCGGTGGCGGTCGTGGTGGCAGAGGATCGGTATCAGGCGCGGGATGCCGTGGATTTGATCGAGGTGGAGTATGAGCCCCTGGAAGCTGTCGTAGATCCGGAGCGCGCGATCGCGGAGGGGGCGCCGATCCTTCATGAAGAGTTCGGGACGAACGTGGCGTTCGTGTGGCAGTTGAGCGGGGGAGATATTGAACGAGCGTTTCGGGAAGCGGAGGTGGTCGTCTCGCAGCGCATGGTGAACCAGCGGGTCATCCCCGTAGCGATGGAGCCGCGTGGCGTGGTGGCCGAATATCATCCGGGCGAGGGGCAGCTCACCGTGTGGACTTCGACGCAAATCCCGCACCTGCTGCGCACGCAATTGGCGACGATGCTGGGACTGGCCGAGAACCGCGTGCGGGTGATCGCCCCGGAGGTCGGGGGGGGATTCGGGAGCAAGCTGAACGTGTATGCGGAGGAAGCGCTCGTGGGGTATCTGGCGATGCGGCTGGGACGCCCGGTCAAATGGATCGAGACGCGGCGGGAGAATTTCCTCTCGACGATTCACGGTCGGGGCCAGATCGCGGAGGTCGAGGCGGCGGTCAAGCGCGATGGGACGGTGCTGGGGCTGCGGTATAAGATCATTCAGGACATCGGCGCATACCACCAGTTACTCACGCCCGCGATTCCAACCTTGACCGGATTGATGGCTACGGGTCCGTACAAGATTCCCAATCTGCATGTGCAGGTTATCGGCGCCTTCACCAACAAGATGGCGACGGATGCGTATCGGGGGGCAGGGCGACCGGAAGCTACCTACATGCTGGAGCGGATGATGGATCGGATCGCGAGAGAACTGGGATTGGATCCGGCCGAGGTGCGAATGCGGAATTTCCCGCAGCCGGATGAATTCCCATTCCCAACGGCCAGCGGGCTCGCCTATGACAGTGGGAACTATCCGCAGGCGCTCCGGCGCGCTCTGGAGTTGGTCGGCTATGAGCAACTGCGGCAGGAGCAGCAATTGCTTCGACAACGAGGGCGGTATCTCGGGATTGGGATTTCGACATATGTGGAGATTTGTGCGCTGGGACCCTCTCCGGCCCTTCCTGCCGGTGGGTGGGAGAGCGCGACGGTTCGCGTCGAACCGACGGGGAAGGTGACGGTCTTAAGCGGCGCCTCGCCACATGGACAGGGACAGGAGACGTCGTTCGCGCAGATCGTCGCCGATGAGCTGGGGGTTGATCTGTCGGACGTTCGCGTCATTCATGGGGACACGGCCATCGTGCAATATGGGATCGGAACGTTCGGCAGTCGGGCGACGGCCGTCGGCGGCACAGCCGTCTATGGAGCGGTGCAGAAGGTGAAGGAGAAAGCCACGCGCTTAGCTGCCCATTTGCTCGGGGAGGAGAATGTGGCGAACGTGGCGTTTGAGGCGGGACAGTTCTTTCTGAAGGATCGTCCGGAGCGGCGGCTGACCTTTCAAGACGTGGCGCTGGCGGCTTACTTGGCGAAGAGTTTGCCCCCGGGGATGGAGCCGGGGCTGGAGGCGAGTTATTTCTTCGAGCCGAGCAATTTCACGTTCCCCTTCGGGGCGCACATCGCCGTCGTCGAGGTGGATCCGGAGACGGGGGATGTGCACTTTCGCCGATATGTGGCGGTGGATGATTGCGGGCGGGTGATCAATCCGATGCTCGTGGATGGCCAGGTGCACGGAGGGATCGTGCAGGCGCTCGGACAGGCGCTCCTTGAGGAGGCCGTGTACGATGAGAACGGGCAATTGCTGACGGGAGAGCTGACCGATTATGCGATCCCAAAGGCGACGGACGTGCCGTGGTTGGAGACGGATCGGACCGAGACGCCTTCGCCCGTGAACCCGCTGGGGGTGAAGGGCGTGGGCGAGGCGGGGACGATCGCGGCGACGCCGGCCATCGTCAATGCTGTGGTGGATGCGCTGGCACCGTTAGGCATCCGACATCTGGATATGCCGCTTCGGCCGGAGAAGGTCTGGCGGGCGATCCGAGGGGCGTGAAGGAGGGGGGACGTATGATCCCAGCGGCATTCGAATATTTCCGACCGACGAGCGTGAAGGAGGCGCTCGCGCTTTTGGATCAATACAAGGACGAGGCGAAGCTTCTGGCCGGGGGACACAGCCTGATCCCGTTGATGAAGCTGCGCCTGGCGCAGCCGCGCTATGTGATTGATCTCGGTCGTGTGCGCGAGCTGGAGTATATTCGGGAATCGGGCGATCAGGTGCTCATCGGCGCGATGACGCGGCACGTGGCCATTGAGACCTCCGATCTGCTCCGGCAGCGCTGTCCGCTTCTGGCCGAGACGGCCGGTGTGATCGGAGACGCGCAGGTTCGGAATATGGGGACGATCGGAGGGAGTCTGGTTCACGCCGATCCGGCGGCCGATTATCCGGCGGCCATTCTGGCGCTGGAAGCGGAGATGCGAGCGGTCAGCTCGCGAGGCGAGCGGTGGATTCGAGCGGAGGATTTCTTTGTGGATATGCTGACGACGGCGCTTCAGCCTGGGGAGCTGCTCGTCGAGATCAAGGTCCCGGCGTTACCGCCGCGCACGGGGACGGCGTACGTGAAAGTCGCGCAGAAGGCCTCGGGTTTTGCGCTCTGCGGCGTGGCCGTCGTGCTCACGCTCGATCAGAACGGCGTGTGTCAGGACGTGGCCGTGGGCATCACGGGCGTCGCGCCGAAAGCCTATCGCGCGCGGGCCGTCGAGGATGCGCTTCGGGGGCGGACGGTGGAGGCTTCTGCGATCGCGGACGCTTCGGCGAAGGCTGCCGACGGTATTGATCCGCTCGAAGACCTGCACGCCTCGGCGGAATATCGCGCGCACCTGGCGCGCGTGTGGTGTCGGCGAGCGCTTGAGCAGGCACGCGCGCGGGTATAATTGTCCACGGCTCCGGTGGATCATCGTGGGCGTTGGTGGGATTTCCTTATCTTCCTCGCCCGCTTCACTCGGCGGATGATTCAGGCCGTTCTTCATGAGTGGCGATGTTACGCAGTTGACCTCTGCGAACCCCGCTCGCGTGAGTGATAACAGTTCCCATGCGTTTGTGCTACCCTCTCTTGCCGAGAGGGAAGCCAAGATCTGTGGGGGGAGTGGGATGGTGTCTCTTCATGTGAGGTCATTATTACCGACTGAGGTGAAGATTGGGATTCGGCGCTTCATGAAGCTTTCGGTCTTCCTTCTGCTTTTCTCCGCGATCGGCGGAGCCGCTGCTCAAAAGGCTCTCGTTGAGGTCGGGCGAATGCGGCTTGATTTCGGCAGGCATAATCCGAGGGAGTTCGGGTGGTTGAGAGTGGATGAAGCGGGGAACCTCTATTTCAGTTCAGATTCTCACGTGCTCAAGTTTCGACCGGGTGGTCAGCTCGTGCGGGAGTGGGATATCCGCACGTATGGCTTCGATGGCATTGGAGATCTTGGAGTGACACCGAACGGGAAACTGATCGTTGCCGCAACACAGCGCAAGTTCATGAAGACCGGGGTGCTGATCTTCGACGATCAGGGAACCCTCCTCAACTCCTTTGAACTGCCGAACCTTAGCGTGGAGAAGATCGAGGTGGGTGGAGAGGATGAGATACTTCTGGCGGCTTATATTCCATCGGGCCCCACTGTCCGTACACGCGTTCACAGATTGCGTCTTGATGGGACACTGGTTGGATCCTTTGGGGAGAAAGAGCAGGCGCTGTCACAAGGCCTTCGTGCGCGGAATCCACGCCTTGCCATCCTACGGGACGGATATCTTCTTTTGGAAGAGACGGGGGAAGGGCTGTTCATAAAGCGGTTTGCACGGGATGGACACGAGATCCAATCGCACAAGGTCGTAGTTCCTTCCCTTAGTCTTCCCGGAGAGGTCAATGAGGCCATGCGCGAATATGCCGTCGAAGCCCTCTCCCTCGTTGATTTCTTTTCTGCCCTCCATTCGGAGTGGCTCATTATCGCCGGTGGATCGGTCTATCACTGGAAGTCTCGGGAGGGGGGGCGACGACAATCCTCTCTCTACGCCGTTCACCTGGTATCTGCGAACGGGCACCATGTGCAGACGTTCCCTTCCGTTCCTGGGATCCTGAGGGCTATAGGACGAGATGGAACGCTCTATTTCGTGCGAAACGTGATCGAGCCTGAAGGGGTGAGCCTTGAAGTGATAAAAGCCGTCGTTCGGTAGGGCGCGGGGGGAGGCGGTCGCGTGGCGCTTCACCGTCCGGGATCGAAACGATGCTTCCCCCAGGGGATCTCGGATCGTGCGCGAGGGCCCGGCGCGTACGGCCGGGCCCTCACGGCTTAGAAGTTATACCGCACGGTGAAGATCATGCTGCGGCCGCCGGGCGTCGCTCCGGTCAATCCCAGGTGCGACCATCCGAGGTTCAGGTCCGGCTGCGTCGGCCCAAGCAGCGTGGTCTCCGAGAGGAAGTTCGGCGGCGGATAGATGAACTGACGGTGATTGAAGACGTTGAAGACCTCCCATCGGATCTGAAGATGGTGGCTCTCGGTGATCCGGATCTCCTTCACCAACGCCATGTCGAAGTTGTTCACACCCTCGGTTCGGAAGCGGTTCCGCCCGGAATTCCCCACGATTCCCGAGTTCGTCCCGGGGACGATCCAGTAGGCGTTGGGGTTGATCGGACGGCCGTCTGGTCCGACGCCCGTGACGAGCAGTGGATCGCCGTTCGGATTGATCGAGACGCGCTGCGAGAAGGCGATGGTCGTGATCTGACCGGGCAGGATGCCGAGCGCATTGTTGTTGTTGAAGACCGAATAAGGCGTCCCCGATTGGAACGTGGTGATCCCGGACAGTCGCCATCCGGAGAGCGTCTGCCGCAGGAACCCGCTCTCGCCCCGGTATCCGGGGATGTCCCACACGTAGTTGATCACGAGCCGGTGTGGACGATCGTAGATGGAGCGGCCGCGATCCAACCGCGCGTTGATGGGGTTGGCCGGGAGCGTTTGCGCGAGCCAGGCCCCAAGGATGTCGTCACTCGTGCTGATGTAGCTGGAGTAAGTGTACGCAGCGCCGAATTGCAGGCCGCGGCTCAGTCGCTTATCCACGGAGATCTGCAGCGAGTTGTACCAGGACTGCGCGTGTCCATCGCCGACTAAGATCGAGCCGCGCGCCGGATCGCGCAGATATACGGGTTGTCCCCCTCGCGTCGTCAACTGCAAGAAGGGCAGGACGCTCTGATACACTGATGGATTCCGGTCCACGGCCGCTTTGAAGAACCCGATGTTCGTCTCGTACTCGCGGATCAGTTTGAGCGCTCGCGTGCCCACGTATCCGATGCTGAGCACGTAGTCGTTCAGGAACTGTCGTTGGATGGTCAGGCTGTACTGGTTCGTGTAGGGCTGGCTGACGCGCTTGTTGAGGGAGAAGTAGCGATATGGCAGTAGGTCCGGGTTTCCGCCCAAGCGCACGAAGTCTTGGGGCGTCGGCGGCGATGGCCAATTGCTGCGGAGGAAGAGGCGCTGACCGGAGATCGGCCCGAGAGCCACCTGAACGCCGCGCGGGTAATTCCGCGAGGTGTTGAGCAGGACGTTCTGGAAGATCTGGTCGTAGGTGAGCGAGTATCCGCCTCGGAGCACGAGCCGGTCGCCGCCGGTGAGCCATCCCCAGAATCCGGTCCGCTCGGTCTTCGGATTCCAGGCGAAGCCGAAGCGTGGCCCCCAGTTGTTGATGTCCGGCTTCGCGTTGGAGAAGTACTGGAAGGGCGTCCCCGTATATTCGTAGCGGATCCCGAGATTGAGTGTCAGGTTGGGGGTGAGACGCAGATCGTCCTGCAAGAAGGCGCCCAGTTCGGTCAACCGGCTGGGGACATACGCTTCGCCCGCATACTGGTTGAACGTGGCGTTCTCGTCGCGCAGGAAAGCGCGCAGGTTCGGATAGGTCACTTGCCCGTCCACAATCGGCGCGAAGAAGGAGTTCAACTGCACGCGGCGGATGTCCACGCCCGCGCGCAGCGAGTGGCGTCCGAACGTGAACGTGTATTTGTTCGCGTACTGATAGATGTTGTCGGTACGGAACTGCGGGAAGTTGATGTTCCCGAGGGTGAACGCTCCGCCCACCCCACCGATGGAGAACGCTCCGAAGCGGCGGACGGTCTCCCCCAGGGGGAAGGTGATGGCCCGGCGGTTGTAGGCGAAGCGGAATTCATTCACGGCGCGCGGCGAGAAGACATGCGTGTGGACGAGCGTCAGGCTCTGATTCCGCACGGCCGTGCCGATCTCTTGTCCCCGCAGCGAGGCGGGCGTCCCCGGATCGTCGCTGTCATCGAAGAGGTAGCGACCGAAGAGCTGATCCTTCTCGCCGAAGCGGTGATCCACTCGCGCGAGGAACCGATGGAAGTTCGTCTCGTACTTGAGCGTCTCGACCAACCCTCGGTTGAAGCGGGCGAAGGGGATCAGAAGTGGAGGTTGCCCGGGAGCCGCCACGTTGACATTGAATCGCGTCGAGAAATCGTTGGCCACGGGGAAGGTGTTCGCGAGGAAATCAATGGCTTCCGGCGTGAACCCCTGAGCCGCCGCGTTCGCTCGAATCAGGTCCAGCCCCTCGCGCGTGATCGCGTTGCGCGCCGCTGATCCGATAGTGCTGCGCAGGAGGTCGAAATCATACGAGCCGAAGAAGAAGGTTTGTTCCTTTCGGATCGGACCACCGAGGGTGAATCCCCCGAGGTTCTCCACTGTCGGATTCTTCGCCGAACGCAGGGCCTGGTGTTTCGGGAGACCTTGTTGCAAGGCCCCGCGATAGACGCGCTCTTGCTGGAGCGTCAGCGCATTCAGTCCGTTGCCCGCCCACGTCCAGTGCAGCGTCCCGTGATACTCATTGGTCCCCGACTTCGTGATGACGTTGACGACAGCCCCGGAATTGCGCCCCTGCTCCGCATTGAAGTTGTTCGTCACGATCTGAAACTCGGCGACTGCCTCAGGCGGAACAGTCTGGCGGGGGATCGAAAGCGAATCGTCGTTGTTGTTGGAGCCGTCCAAATTGAAGTTGTTCGAGCGCGAGCGTCCGCCGCTTGTGGCGAAGCCGGAGCCGGGCATCCCCGGGACATTGGGGACGGTCCCCGGGACCAGCAGGGCCAGGCCCGTCAGCGTATTCCGCCCCGGCAGTTCGAAGACCTGTCGGCTCTGGATGGACTTCGCCACGCGCGCCTCGGTGCGTTCGAGGAGCTCCGCCCCTGCCGCTGTCACTTCGACGACTTCCGCGATCTCTCCCACTTGCAGTTGGACATCCACACGCGTGATCGCAACGGCGCGCACCGCGATCTTCGTGCGGATCTCCTTCTTGAACCCTGGATGCTCCACCGTGATCGTGTAGTTCTCCCCAATCGGGAGCGAGTCCGCGCGATAGAATCCCGTCTCGTTCGTCGTGAGGATGCGCGTGAGCCCCGTCTCTTCGTTCTTGATCGTGACCGTCGCCCCCTGAATCGGGTCCCCACGAGGATCGGTCACGACTCCTGAGATGGATCCCAGGATCGTTTGCGCCTTCGTCGCGCTCATCCCAAAGGCCCACGTCAAGCTCGCCATGATCACCCATGACATGACGCGCTTCATCGCACTCCCACCTCCTTCCTTGAATCTCAGCGGCCTTCAGCGAAGACCGCCACGGCTTTTTCAAGCAAGGGGTGTGCCCAAACCCCTCGTTTCCTTTACTCCTTGCTTCTCAATGGGTTGGCTGGAGGGAGCGCGGGCGCTCGATTGGGCGAGTTTCCAGAAACTCGGAAATTCCCTCCAGGATTTTGGAAGATCCGAGGACGAGTCCTTGAAATTTTGCACGAGAAAATGGAAGCTCTCTCCTTTCAGGAGCTTGGTGGGGATCTGCTCAGAACGGGACGATGAGGTTCTCCCCCACGACGGTCCCTCTGTGAGGAGATGGACAGATAGCAGCGCGGACGACCGCGACGCGCGTGAGATCGCTTCCGGGGGGCAGCGTGACATCATCGCCGATGATGCAGTGATGCACACGCGCGCATCTCGGGATGCGGACGCGAGCCCAGAGGACGCTCTCGGTGACCTTCGCTCCTTCTTCGATGATCGTCCCAGTGCCGGCGATGAAGGATCGCCCTTCGCGACGGAGGAAGGCGAGGCTCGCGTTCAAGTAGCGTTCGAGCGTGCTCAGCTCGTACCATTGTCCCTCCGCGATATAGGCGGCGATCCGGCGTCCGCACGCTATGGCTCGCGGATAGACGTCTACAGTCGTGTGGGAGAACGCGCCGCGCGGGATGAACTCGAAGATCTCGGGCTCGACGACTTGAATGCCCGTGAAGAGCAGCGGAGCGTGATCGGTCGGCGCCTCTTCGGTCAAGGGGGGAGGCATGCCGCCGAACCGCACGATGCAGCCATCGCCATCCACTTCGACGACGCTGAAGCGCTCACGCCGAGTGTTCCTCATGAGCACGAGCGTGGCCAGAGCCGCTCGCTGCCGATGTGCCTCGCACACGGCGTGCAGGTCAATGTCGGTGATGATCTTGCCGTTGATGACCAGAAAGGTTCCGCCCTGGAGCAGATGGCGCACTTTATCCAGAGCGCCTCCGGTTCCCAGGATCTCCGGCTCCTCGGAATAGAAGACGCGCACGCCCCATCTGGAGCCATCGCCCACGATGCGGCGAATGGAATCGCCCTGATAGTGGAGATTGATGATCACGTCGGTGATGCCGTACCGCCGCAAATATTCGAGGAGATGGGCGATGATCGGCTTGTCGAGGAAGGGAACAGCGGCCTTGGCCCGATCGGCCGTCAACGGCCAGAGTCGCGTGCCCAACCCGGCAGCCAGGATCATCGCGCGCATCGGACACTCCCTCTACTCGGTCTCCGGAAAGAGCATATCCCCGAAGGGTTTGCCCCGGACTCGACAAAATTCGGCGTAGAGCGTTGGATAGCTCGCGCGAAGAAGCGGCTTCTCCTCCAGGTGAAATCGGTGGAGGAATTCCCAAATGCTTCTCTCGTCTCCCTCCAGCTCCAGGAAATTCCCCATCGGCGTTTCGTCGAACATGACCGAGAGCGCGGCTCCCGAAGGGAGCTGCACGCGATATTCAGTTCGATACTTCTGATAGCGATAGATCGGCCGCAGGCCCAGCCGTTCAAAGATCGCGAGCGCGCGCATCGGATGGGCGACTTCCGTCTCCACTTCTTCCCGCACCTTGAGCGATGGATGGGCCTGCGGTGGTCCCTTGAAGGTAATCGTCCCGCGCTCCCCCACACGACGGATGCGCAGCAAGCTCGCGGAACGCCGAAGGCGCTCGTCCTCGAAATCGAGCACCCAATTCTCCTCAAAATGGCGCGGCTTCACCACGCGCACGTCCGGTTCCGCGTGGCCATCAAGGGGGTTTCTCTCCACGGGGATCTTCACCTCGGCCTCGAGCATGGTCGCGTCCATACGCCCTTTATGCCCTCGCATTCTGCTCACCAGCGATCTGCACGCGATGAAAATACCCAAGCGGTCCTGGGAAGGCAAGAGCATCCCAAGGTCGCTCCGTGAACGGGTGCGACCTCGGGGGAGCCGAATGTTGCGATCGTTAGCTTCTCCAGTCAAAGGAGAGATGTTGCAAAATGCAACGCGGGGGCATCCGAGTGCAACCATGGGTGTTCCCCTTCCTTCGGGCAACACCTTGAATCGCCATCGTTTCTTCAAGGGGTGGGGATTTCCGCGTTCTGGTATGATGCTTGCTTGGTCACACTATGCGTCGGGGGGTGAACGTGAACGAGGCGCATTCGGAAGCCATCACTGAGATCGCGCGGCGTCACGCCGAGATCCATCGGCACTTGGCCCTCTTGGAGGATGTCCTTCGCACGATGGAAGGCGGCGCGAAAAGTGGGACGGCTTGTCGCGATTCGGCGTGCCCTCCAGGGACGGCGGTGCTTGAGGAGCTGGTCAGGTTCTTCACCCAAGAGGTGTACGATCTCCTGAGGCTCGAAGAGGAGGTATTGTTCCCGCCCGTGGGGCGGGATCTGAATGAGATCGGCGGGCCGGTCGCGGCCCTTGAGTTCGAACACGAGGAGTTGCGGCAGATGATTCGAGAGTTCGCACAGGCAGTCCTCGCATGGTCGCAGCGCGAGTCGGAGCATGCCGGCGCCGCCGATGCCGTCCTGTCAAGCGCCAGACGATTACGGGAGTTCTTGCGGGTCCACATCGAGAAGGAAGAAGCCGTGTTGTTCCGACTGATCCCCAAGATCTTCACCCGCGCTGACCGTCGGCGGGCGGCGGCGCGCCTGCGGGCGTGGTCGAAGGGAAAAGCCATCATGCTCGTGCTGCTGTGGGGGATGAGTGGTGGAGCAGGGGGAGAGGCGCGGGCGCAAGAGCGCGGGGGGGTAACAGGAGGACAGAGCCGCGCGGGATCAACGGAGCGAGGGTTCACGGTGCATGGGGAGTTGCGCCTTCGGTGGGAATGGCGAGGGGGGCAACTCTTCGGTGGCGGAGTGCGGGCGGGAGAGAAGGACGGGTATGTGCTGACGCGAGTGCGGATCGGAGTGGAAGCCCGTCCAACCCACTGGCTGCGTGTCCTGTTGCAGGGGCAGGATGCGCAGGCCGTGGGCTTTCGGGGCGAGCCCGATCCACCGCTTGTGGAGGATACGTTCGACCTGCGGCAGGCGATGGTGGAGATCTTCGATCGGAACCGGCAGGGATGGGGACTGCGACTTGGGCGGCAGGAGCTGCGCTTTGGGGATGAGCGGTTGCTGGGAGCCTTCGACTGGGGAAATACGGCGCGCAGTTTTGATGCCGTGCGATTCTTCTATGCCCGACCTCAGTATCGGGTTGATCTCTTCGCGGCCTCAGTCGTGATCATTCGGGATGGAGCGTTCAACACCCATCGAGCGGGAGAGAATCTCTACGGCCTCTACGGATCGTTTCAGAATGTGATCCCCGGTGGGGCTTTGGAGGGATATGCGCTGTGGCGGACGCGACCCCGCGTGGTGGGAGAGCGCGGCGAGCGTGGAGATGCGGATGTCTTCACGGTGGGAACGCGCTGGGCGGGGACAATATCCGCCTCGCTGGATTATCGCCTGGAGACGGCGGGACAGTGGGGGCGATGGGGGAATGACGTGGTGCGCGCCTGGGCCATGCATGCGCAACTGGGGTATCGGATAAGGCCCGCTGGCCTGAGCCCTCGCGTGCTTGTGGAGTACAACCAGGCTTCGGGAGATCGCGACCCTCAGGATGGGCGGCGTCAGACGTTCGATCAGCTCTATCCGACCAATCACGACAAGTACGGGATCGCCGATGTGGTGGGCTGGCAGAATATGCGCAACTTTCGACTGGGCATGGAGCTGAGGCTGAGGCCTCGGATCACGACGCAGGTGGATTATCATTCGTTCTGGTTGGCGAGCCCTCGCGATGCCCTCTACTCGGCTGGAGGAGCGCCGATCGCGCGCCTCCGCCCCGTTGACGGAGCAGTCCTCCCCACGCATGTGGGGCAAGAGGTGGATGTGGACGTACGAATCGCACTTCCCTACAGGGTCTCGCTTGCTGCCGGATATGCGCATCTCTTCCCCGGACGCTTCCTCACTCGTGCCGCGCCCGGGGCCAGTGTCTCCTTCGCCTACACCATGCTGAGCTACCGATTTTGAGGCATCGCCTCTGAGGAGGGGAGGTATGGCCGAGCGGAGTGAACACAGGGCAGTGGACCGATCCGAGCGCGGAGGCTCGAAGGTCACGCGCCGCGCGTTCCTCACCCTCGCGGCGCTCGCCGCCACCGAGGCCGCGTGCCGTCCGAGCCTCTCGCTCTTTCAGCCGAGCGATGAGATCGTGGATCCGTTCCAGCACTACCCGAGTCGCGATTGGGAGCGGCTGTATCGCGATGTCTACCGCTACGACAGCACGTTTCACTTCCTGTGCGCGCCCAACGATACGCACAACTGCTTGCTCAAAGCCTACGTGAAGAACAACGTCATCGTGCGCATCGGGCCGAGTTTCGGCTACGGTCGGGCGACCGATCTCTACGGGAATGCGGCCTCGGCGCGCTGGGATCCGCGGTGCTGCAATAAGGGCTTGGCTCTGTTGCGGCGCATCTACGGGCCGAGGCGGTGCCGGCAGCCGATGGTGCGGCGCGGCTTCAAGGCGTGGGTCGAGCGCGGCTTCCCGCGCGACGCTCTGGGGCGCCCGCCTCGCGAGTTGTTCCAGCGCGGCAAGGACGAGTGGATCGAGGTCTCCTGGGACGAGGCGTTCGATCTGGCCGCGCGCGCGCTCCTGAACATCGCCCGGACCTACACGGGCGAGCGCGGCGCTCGCCTCCTGCGCGCGCAAGGGTACGACGAAGCGATGATCGAAGCGATGAAGGGCGCCGGCACACAGACGCTCAAGTTCCGCGGCGGGATGCCTCTTTTGGGGACGGTGCGCATCATGGCGCTCTATCGTCTGGCCAACGCGCTGGCGCTTCTGGATGCGAAGCTGCGCAATGTCGGGCCCGATCGCGCGCTCGGCGGGCGCGGCTGGGACAGCTACTCCTGGCACACGGATCTGCCGCCGGGCCACCCCATGGTGACCGGACAGCAGACGGTCGAGTTCGATCTGTGCGACGCCGAGAACGCTCGCATGGTCATCTGCTGGGGCATGAATTGGATCTCCACGAAGATGCCCGATGCCCATTGGCTCACGGAGGCGCGGCTCAAGGGGACGAAAGTAGTCGCCGTCACGGTCGAATATTCCTCGACGTGCTCGAAGGCCGACGAGATCATCATCATTCGCCCGGGCACGGATGCGGCGCTCGCTTTGGGGATCGCGCACGTCCTCATCCGGGAGAAGCTCTACGACGAAGAGTTCATCAAGTGCTTCACCGATTTGCCCCTGCTGGTGCGCATGGATACGCTCGAGCATCTGAAGGCCTCCGACATCATCCCGAGTTACCGACCCGCTCCGCTTCGGAACAACACAAAGGTGCTGCGACCCGGCGAGAGCGCGCCGCCGCCCGTTCGCCAGGAGGCGCAGTATATCTCCGAGGGCTTGCGCGACGAATGGGGCGACTTCACCGTGTGGGACGTGAAGACGGGCAAGCCCGTCGTCATCACGCGCGATGATGTGGGCGAGCATTTCAAGAAGAAGGGCATAGACCCGGCGCTCGAAGGCGAGTTCGAGGTTCAGCTCGCAGATGGTCGGCGCGTGCGCGTGCGGCCCGTCTTCGACCTCATCAAGCAGTACGTCCTGGACAGCTTCGATCCCGATTCGGTCTCGAAGCTCACGTGGGCGCCGAAAGAGGCGATCGTCAATCTGGCGCGGGATCTGGCGCGATTTCGCGCCGGGACGCTCGTGGCCGTCGGCATGGGGCCGAATCACTTCTTCAACAACGATCTCAAGGACCGCGCGATCTTCCTCATCTGCGCGCTGACGCGCAACGTCGGCGTGCACGGCGGCAACATCGGCTCCTATGCGGGCAATTATCGTTCGGCCCTCTTCAACGGCAATCCGCAGTTCATCGCCGAGGATCCCTTCGACATCGAGCTGGATCCGGCGCAGCCGGCGCGCGTGAAGTCATACTACAAGATGGAATCGGCGCACTATTTCAACTACGGCGATCGCCCGCTGCGGATCGGCAATAAGCTCTTCACCGGGCGCACGCACCTGCCGACGCCCACGAAGGCGATGTGGTTCGCCAACTCGAATTCGATCCTCGGCAACATCAAATGGCATTACGACGTCGTGGTGAACACGCTCCCGAAGGTGGAGATGATCCTCGTGCAGGATTGGTGGTGGACGGCTTCGTGCGAGTATGCCGACATCGTCTTCCCGGTGGATTCGTGGGCCGAGTTCAAGTATCCGGACATCACGGCGTCGGTGACGAATCCCTTCCTTCAAGTCTTCCCGCGCACGCCGTTGCCGCGATTGCACAACACGCGCTCGGACATCGAGATCTGCGCGGGAGTCAGCGGGAAGCTCGCGGAGCTGACCGGGGACGCGCGGTTTGCCGATTACTGGAGGTTCGTCAAGGAGGGCCGGGTCGAAGTCTACCTGCAGCGGATCATCAATGCGAGCACGACGACGCGCGGCTACAGGATCGAAGAGCTGGAGGCGAAGGCCAAAGAGGGCATCCCGGCGCTCATCCTCACGCGCACGTATCCGAAGATCATGGGCTGGGAGCACACGAACGAGAGCAAGCCCTGGTACACGAAGACGGGACGACTCGAATACTATCGGCCCGAGCCGGAATTTCTCGAGCACGGGGAGGCGATCCCGGTCTATCGCGAGCCGGTGGATGGGACGCTGCACGAGCCGAACGTGATCGTCGCGAATCGTCCGCATCCGGCGATTCGCCCCTCGCCTCCGGAGGCCTATGGGCTCTCGCGCGAGGATCTCTCGGTCGAGGTGCGGCAGGTGCGCAACGTCGTGCGCGCGGTGGAGGAGGTCGTGCGGAGCCGCCATCCGCTCGCGCGGCGCGGCTTCACGCACGTCTACATCACGCCCAAGTATCGGCACGGCGTGCACACGACGCCCGTGGACACGGATCTGATGGCCTTGTGGTTCGGGCCGTTCGGCGATCCCTATCGGCGCGATCGGCGCAAGCCGTGGGTGGGCGAGGGCTACGTGGACATCAATCCCGAGGACGCCAAGGCGCTCGGCATCGAGGACGGCGATTACGTGTGGATTGATGGCGATCCCGAAGATCGCCCTTATCGCGGATGGCGAGCGGGGACCGAAGCGTACAAGCTCTCGCGGTGCATGCTCCGGGCGCGCTATTACCAGGGGATTCCACCGCGGATCGCGCGCTCCTGGTTCCACATGTACGCGGCCACCTATGGTTCGGTCGAGGGGCATGAGAAGAATCCCGATCATCTGGCCCGCAACCCGCGCACGGGCTATCAAGCGATGTTTCGCTACGGCAGTCACCAATCGGCGACGCGCGCCTGGCTCCGGCCCACCTTGATGACCGACAGCTTGGTGCGCAAAGACGTCTTCGGGCAGACGATCGGCAAGGGCTTCGCTCCGGACATTCACTGCACCGTGGGCGCGCCCAAAGAGTCGTTCGTCAAGATCACCAAAGCCGAGGATGGCGGCCTCGAAAAAGAGCGCCTCTGGCGGCCGGCGCGATTGGGCTTGCGCCCAACCTACGAGAGCGAAGCGATGCGCCGGTTCCTCAACGGCGAATTCGTGAGGAAGCGATGAGCGGCGTGAAGGGGTCATTTCGCGCGAACGGTGCGACGCGCTTCGCCATTTGGCCGCGCGGTGCGGGCGGCATCCGATTGCGCGTCAGAAGGTGGAAAGGAGAAGGATATGGCCAACGTCTATAACTGGCAACTCGGGCGCGACATGTCCTATCCCTACGAAGCGCCAAGACCGAAGCGGCAGTTCGCCGCCGTCTTCGACACGAACAAATGCATTGCCTGTCAGACCTGCACCATCGCCTGCAAGAACGCGTGGACTTCGGGGCATGGGCAGGAGTACATGTTCTGGAACAACGTCGAGACCAAGCCCTGGGGCTTCTATCCGCTCGGCTGGGACGTGCGATTGCTCGAGCGGCTCGGCGTGCAGGAGTGGGAGGGCGACGTCTATCGCGGCAAGACGATCTTCGAGGCGGCGCCGCCGGGCGAGGTCGCCCTGGGCATCATGCCCGAACGAGAGGATTGGTCGTATCCGAATATCGGCGAGGACGAAGTGAGCGCGCCGGTTCAGCAGGGGCAGTACATTCGCATCCCGCATCAGCCGTGGATGTTCTATCTGCAGCGCATCTGCAATCACTGCACGTATCCGGCCTGTCTGGCCGGCTGCCCGCGCAAGGCCATCTACAAGCGGCCGGAAGACGGCATCGTGCTCGTGGATCAGATTCGCTGCCGCGGCTATCAAGACTGCATCCGCGCCTGCCCCTACAAGAAGGTGATGTTCAACCAAGCCCTGGGCAAGACGCAGAAGTGCATCGGCTGCTATCCGAAGGTCGAGCAGGGCCTTCAGCCCGAATGCGTCGTCACCTGCATCGGCAAGATCCGGCTGATGGGCTTCGTGAGCACGCCGGATCGGGCGCGCGAGGATAATCCCATTGACTATCTGGTGCACGTGCGCAAGGTCGCCCTGCCCCTCTATCCGCAGTTCGGGACCGAGCCGAACGTCTATTACATCCCGCCGGTCAACGTCCCGACGAGCTTCACGACGATGCTCTTCGGCCCGCGCGCCGAGGAGGCGGTGAAGACGTATCTGAAGGCGGCGCGCGAGGGGGATCAGACGCTCATCGGGCTTTTGATGCTCTTCGGGAGCACGCCCTTCATCATCCACCGCTTCAAGGTCAAGGACGGATTCGCCTATGGGTACAACGAGCAGGGGGTGGAACTGGTGAAGGTCCCGATCAAGGAGCCCGTTCATGTGCGACCCTTCTACGATGAACGCCATCAGGTCTATCGCTTCAGCATCACGTGAGATGAGAGACGCCGAGCACCGGAGCGAACGTGCGATGAGCGAGGCCTCGATGCGGGGAGGCCTGTATCGAGTCTTCTCGCTGGCCTTCCTCTATCCCTCGCCGGAAGTGGTGGACGTTTTTCGCGATCCGGAATTGCCCGAGGTGCTCGCCGGATTCGCGACGGCTTCCACGAGCTTGGAGCTGGCGCTCGTGGAAGAGATGGCGGCGTATCTGCGCTCGGCGGAGTTCCCGGGCGACATCGCTCGGCTCGGGAGCACTTATCATGCCCTCTTTCATCTGGAGAGGGGGGTGCCGCTCTACGAGGCCATGTATCGAGGCGCGCACGAGTTCCAGTGGGTGGAGATTCTGGCCGATCTCAACGGATTCTATCGCGCGTTCGGGATGGAGCCGGCGCGCGAACGGCCCGATCACCTCAGTGTGGAGTTGGAGTTCATGTACGTGCTCGCGCTCAAGGAGATGCGCGCGCGCGATGACGACGAGCATCTTCGCGTCACGCAGGACGCCGAGCGCGCCTTCCTGCGCGATCATCTCGCCGTTTGGGTCCCGGCGCTCGCTCGCGCCGTGCGTCGTCGCGCCCGTGAGGTCGGCGCGGGCGAAGGGGGATTTTACGGTCGCATGCTCGCGTGGCTGGAGCGATTCCTCGAGCGGGAATGCGCGCGGTGGGGGGTGCCCTCAGGGACGGGGGGATTGGCGCCGATGTCATGCGACGACGCGGATGATGGGGGGGGCACATGTCCCTGGTCCGTATCCTGCGGCGATGTGTCCGCAGGGTATTCCCGGACGTTTCGCCAATGGGCGATCCCGGAAGGAGGGGCGGAGCCATGAGGAGGACGCTCGTCATCGTCGGACTCATCGGACTCGTCGTGAGTCTCTTCCTGGTCGGGTCGTATTATGCGCTCTTTCGCTATCGCACGTTTCCTCCGGCAGCCGACCAGCCGATGGAGACGCTCGACGTCCCGTATCTGGAACGGGGCGTCGAGTTGAGCGAACGGGGGGCCGAGGATCCGATCTGGCAGCAGGTTCCCAGCAAGACGTTCCCACTCGCGCCTCAAGTGACGGCCATTCCTTGGGGGAGAGCGAGCGTGCCGGAGGTCACCGTCGCGGCCTTTCATAATGGCGAGCGCATCTTCTTCCGCCTTCAGTGGCGGGATCCAACGGAGGATCGCCAACTGGGGCGCGATGTGTTCTCGGATGCGTGTGCCGTCATGCTGCCGCTGGTGGAGAATCCGCAGCCGAATACGATCATGATGGGATTCTTGGAAGGGGCGAACATCTGGGCGTGGAAGGCCGCGCGAGATGCGCAGGTGTGGGGAGGGGATTCGGCGAGGGTTCAGTCCGAGCGCCCCTATGCCGATTACTATTACCCCTTCGAACCGCGCGAAGTTTTTCCGATCACGACCGAGCCGATGCCCTCGGCCGTCGAGGACCTCGTCGCGCGCGGCGTGGGGACGCTCACCCCGCGCGCGCATCAGCGCGTGCAGGGGCGAGGATTCTGGAAGAAGGGGGTGTGGACGGTGATCCTCACGCGCGCGCTGGCCGCCGATGGAGCGGCTGACGAAGCCGCGTTGCCCGTTGGAGGAACACGCGCGGTCGCCTTCGCCGTGTGGGATGGGGCGAAGGGGGATCGCGGAGCGCGCAAATCCATCACCGGATGGGTGCGGCTGCGCGTGTGGCCGACCGAAGTCCCCGCCGGTGCTTCAGGGAGATGAGGAGGAGGGTGATGATCCGAACACTGAGACGCGTGGGCGCAGTCCTTCTCGGAGCAGGGATGATGCTCTTCCTCGCGTCCGTGGTGCTCGCCTGGTGGCCGGCTCGAGGAGAAGAACGGGCCGTCACCATCGTCGCCCGACGCTTCCATTACACGCCGAACATCGTGCGCGTCCGTCGGGGTGACGTCGTCACCATTCGTCTGGTGAGCGAAGACGTGCACCATGGGTTGTATCTGGACGGCTACGAGGTGCAGACGAGCGCTCTTCCGGGGCAGGACGGCGTCGTGCGCTTCGTGGCCGATCGGACGGGAAAATTCGCCTTCCGCTGCTCGGTCACGTGTGGTGCCTTTCATCCGTACATGATCGGGTATCTCAAGGTCGAGCCGGATTATCGGTTCTGGGGAGCGACGGGCGCCGTGCTCGCGCTCTTCGGCGCGGCGTTCGTCGCCGTCGGGACGCGCGGCTCGGGATCGTGAGGAGGACGCCGCTATGAGACGTTCGCTCGCGGAGTTGTCGCCGCCGGAAGTCTTGAAGGTCGCCATCTGGATCGAGGAGCGAAACGCCCGAATCTACGAGAACTACGCGGAGATGTTCGAGTGGTATGAGCCGGACGTCGCGCAGACATTTCGGGAGATGGCGCGCGAGGAGCGCGAGCATGGCCGACGTCTGCACGCGATGTACGCGGAACGATATGGGGAGGCGACGTGCGACCTCACCGATGAGGACATTCGGGAGCTGGTCGAGGCGCCCATCTTCGAGGATGGCGAAGCGTTCGTGTATGACCGGGTGCGGCGGCGTCAGGCGCTGGAGGTCGGTCTGCTCGCCGAGCGTCGCGCCCGAGCGTTCTACATGGAGTCAGCCGAGCGCGTGGAGGAGGCCGCCTTGCGCGCGCTCTTTCGCGAATTGGCGGAGATCGAGGCCGAGCACGAAGCGTTCTTCGTGCGAGAGCTCGCCGAGGATCGCGCCGCGCCCTCGGCGGAGTCGTGAGCGAGATCACGGCGCGGCGTCCCGAATTCGCCATTGAGGAGGTCGGGGATATGCGCGAGGGATACATCTTGGGGCTCATTCCGGAAACGTGGCGCTTTGAGCTGACGCGATTCCCGTGGGTCCGGCGGCTCCTCAAGAGTCGCTGGATGCCGCTCGCGCTCATCCTCTTCAACGTCTTCCTGTTCACCGTCATCCTCATGGCCGGATTCTTCGGCGGTTTGACCTCGCCGGGCAATTACAACTTCGGCATCATGATCGTGTGGATCCTCTGGTGGGTGCTCCTGATGACGGTGCTGGTGCCCGTGCTCTCGCGCTTCTGGTGCACGATGTGCCCGCTGCCGTTTCTGGGCGAGTGGCTGCAGCGGCTGCGGCTGTTCAGCGTCCGGTACGAGAGGGGACGGAATCCCTATTTCGGCTTGAACAAGCGATGGCCGAAATCGCTCTCGAACATGTGGCTCATGAACATTCTCTTTCTGGCGACGACCTTCGCCTCGGGATTCTTCACCGTGCGACCGGCGGCGACGTTCGTGCTCCTGGCGGCGATCATCGCCCTCTCGGTCGTGCTCTCGCTCATCTATCGCGCGCGGACGTTCTGCCTCTACGTGTGTCCGGTGAGCGGCTTCCAGGGGCTCTATTCGAATTTCGCGCTCACGGAGGTGCGGGTGAAGGATCCCGAGATCTGCGCCAGACACAAGCAGAAAGGGTGCGTCGTGGGCAATGAGCGGGGATATGGCTGTCCGTGGTTGCTGCTGCCCTATGCCTTTCGCCGGAACACCTACTGCGGCATGTGCTTCGAGTGCTTGAAGACGTGCGAATACGACAACATGGCCGTCAACTTGCGCCCGCCGGGAGTGGACCTGCTCGTGGATGAGAAGCGCGGATTGGATGAGGCGTACAAAGCGCTCATCATGCTGGGGATCGCCATCGTCTTCTTCACGACGTTCCAGGGGCCGTGGGGGACGCTCAAAGATTGGGCGAACGCGGCGACGCTCTCCGGGTATCTGACCTTCATCGGTCTGCACGCGGGTTGGAATCTGCTCGTTCTGCCCGCGATCTTCCTCCTCTTCGTGTGGGGGGCGCGACGCGCGGCTCGTCAGTCCGTGCCGCTGAAGAAGGTCTATGTGAACTTCTCCTACGCCACGGTGCCCTTGGGATTGGCCGCGTGGATCGCCTTCAGCCTCGGCATCATCCTGCCGAATGGGAGCTACCTCCTGCATGTCCTCTCCGATCCGTTCGCGTGGGGGTGGGACCTGTTCGGGACGGCGCATTTCCCCTGGACGCCGGTGCTCACCGGGCTCATGCCGTATCTGATGATCCTGACGCTGTTGATCGGCCTGCTCTTCTCGATCGACATCGCCTTCAAGATCGCGCGGCAGACGTTCGCGGAGCCAGGGGCAGCCGTGCGCGGGGTGTTTCCGATTCTCGGCTTCTTGGGAGCCACGACTTTGGGACTGTTGTGGCTCTTCGTCGGATGAGGAGGGGAGAGCGATGAGACGGCAAGAAGCGCTCGCCGTCGCATTGGCTGTGCTAGCGACGGTCGGAACGGTCGTCGCCGCGCTCTGGTACGATCGCCATCGCGACGCCGGGCGCGAAGTCATCGAGCTTTTGGCCATTCAACCGAAGAACGGGAATTGGCAGCCGAATGAGATCCGATTGGAGCGAGGCCGACCTGTGCGCTTGAAGATCCGCAATGTGGAGACGGTCTCGCACGGCTTCGCGCTCCCGGACTTCGGGATCGGCGTCGCGGAGATCAAGCCCGGCGAGGTCCACGTGGTGGACTTCACGCCCGATCGCGCGGGCGTCTTCCCGTTCTACTGCACCGTGTGGTGTTCGCCCGAACACATGGCGATGGCCGGGCGCGTGATCGTCACTGAGAGCGTCGCGCGCGCATCCTCGGATCGGTGAGCGTGCGGGCGATCCCCCCTTGCTCGCCTCTCCAAGGGCGCGCTACAATCCCCGGCGACAGCGCAAGGGGAGGCGACGGCGGTGGAGGTCGTCATCGGATCATTGGAGAAGATCTTCCGCGATGCTGAGATCGCCGCGCGCAGCTCTGAGGCCGTGCTCATTCTGGGCGAGACGGGGGTTGGGAAGGAGGTGCTCGCTCGGTACATTCACGAGCGATCGCGCCGAAGTGCCCGTCCGTTCCTCCCCATCAATTGCGCGGCCATCCCGACGCATCTGCTCGAGAGCGAGCTGTTCGGCTACGAGCGCGGCGCCTTCACCGGCGCGACGCGGAGTCGCAAGGGGCTCTTGGAGGAGGCCGAAGGGGGAACAGTCTTCCTCGATGAGGTCGTGGAGATCCCCTCGGACGCGCAGGCGAAACTGCTGCGCGCGATCGAGACGAAACGGGTGCGCCCCTTGGGCAGCGCGCGCGATCGTCCGATTGATGTGCGCTTCATTGCGGCCACGAACGCGGACATCAAGCAGAAGGTCGAGCGCGGGGAATTCCGCCGCGATCTCTACTACCGCCTCTCCATCTTCGTCTACGTGATCCCTCCGATCCGCGAGCGCCCGCAAGACATCCCGGCGCTCGTCCATCATTTCCTGACCGAAGCGGGCATCTCGGTGCGACTCTCCCCGGCCGCATGGGAGCTGTTGCTCTGCTATCCCTGGCCGGGGAATGTGCGGGAACTGAGGAACGCCCTCACGTATGCCCTGGCGCGAGTAGATGGCGAGGAGGTGCGACCCGAGCATTTGCCGGACCATATCCTCGCGCGATGTCCGAGACCGGAGGTCTTGCGGGAGGCGACCTTGCGCCGGAAGCTCGCCTGTTTCGAGGCGCAGCTTCTGGCTGAAGCGCTCAAGCGCCATGCCGACCTTCCCGCCGTTGCGCGGGAGTTGGGGATCGGCGTGCGCACGCTCTATCGGAAGCTGCGGCGCTACGGTTTGAGCAAGCCCGAGTGACGGTCTCTTCCAGGGAGGCGAGTGCTCGGGGTCTTCATCGGCGCGGTGCTGGGGGCAGCTCCCGCTGTGTCACATGTGGCACCTGGTGAGCAAAGGGGTGTGCCTGTGCTGTCGCGCGAGAAGTCGCGGGAGGGCCAGGCCTTCCTCGTCCGATAGGGAACATCGGCCTCGCGCTCGGTGACCGAAGTGACCAGAGGAGCGTCCGGTGCGTTCTCGATCCGCGTCTCGCGCGAAGACGCGAAGTGTTTGCCGCCTCTGGCGTTCGTTCTTCTGTCGTCTCGCGGGGTGTCTCACCCGAGATCTGGGCACGCGGATTGCAAGAGGAAATTCCGGCTCTGGTGGAGAGCGCGAGCGTGCGAAAACCGAGGCGAGTGTCTGGACGAAAGAGGCCGGCGGGCGTGCTCACCCGATCGCCGCGCGCGGAGGATGTGGAGGCGATCATCGCCTTGGATGCGCGCGTGACGGGCGAAGCGAAGCCCGAGTTTTGGCGGCGCAAGCTGGGGCTGGGGAGCGCGCCCCCTGTTGGAGATGCGCCTTTGGCCCGCGTGGCTGAGGTCAATGGTCGGATCGTCGGCGTCTTGGTGGGCGAGGTGCGGAGCTGGGAATTTCATCTCCCGCCGACGGGATGGATCACGGTCCTCATGGTGGATCCAGACTATCGCCGTCAGGGGATCGGCCGGCGGCTCTTGGCCGAGGCCCTCGAACATTTTCGCGAGCGCGGTCTGCGCAGCGTGCGCACCGTGGTCGGATGGGCCGACGGCGATGTGCTCTCGTTCTTCACCGCCATGGGGTTCGATCGCGGCCCCTTCATCGAGTTGGAGAAGAACCTGTGAGGGGCCGAGCGCGCGCGATCACAAGGAGGAAGAGCGATGATGACCGACGAGGTGAAGGCCATTGATTGCATGTACTACGTCGCGACGCGCGAATTCATCGAGCGCTGGAATCGCGCCAAGGAGGGGGAACTCGTCTGTCGCATGGAGCGCGCCATCGGCGGGCTTCCCGCGTATGACTCCATCGAGGAGATGATCCGACAGATGGACGAGGCAGGCGTCGAGCGCGTCTTCATCGCGCAGTGCAAGATGTGGTCCTACTGGCGCAAGTGGATGTACATGGATACGCGACTTGAGGAGGTCCTGCAGTACACGCAGCGGTATCCGGACCGATTCGTGGGCCTGGCCGGCTACAACCCCTATCGCATCACCGAGAGTTTGCGCGAGATCGAGATCGCCGTGAGAGAATACGGCTTCCGAGGCGTCTACGTCCACATTTACGGTTTCGACATCCCGATTCATGACCGGAAGATGTACCCGCTCTACGCCAAGTGCGTGGAGCTGGACATCCCCGTCGCCTTGCAGGTCGGGCACGTCCTGGAGGCGATGCCGAGCGACTGCGGCCGGCCGATCTATCTGGATCGCGTCGCATGCGACTTCCCCGAGTTGAAGATCATCGGGGCGCATACGGGGTGGCCTTGGGTCGAGGAGCTGATCTCGGTCTGCTACAAGTGGGAGAACGTGTGGTTGGGGATTGATGCGTGGATGCCGAAGTATCTCAAGCCGGAGCTCATTCAGTTCATCAACAGCCGTCTCGGGCAGGATCGCTGTCTATGGGGGACCAATGGTCTGCCGTGGAAGGAGAATCTCCAGCAATTGAACGAGCTGGGATTGAAGCCGGAGGCGAAGCGCAAGCTCCTACGCGAGAACGCCCTCAAGCTCTTCAAGCTTGAGGAGGCGACGTTGCGCGCGCAGCCGGCGCCAGAAGCGGCATGAGAACCGCCGTTCAGAGAGGGGGAGAGCAATGAGCGAACGCGATTTCGTGGGAAAAGTGGTGCTCGTCACGGGAGGGGCGCGCGGGATTGGCCGGGCGATCGTGCGGGCCTTCGCCGAGGTGGGGGCTGATGTCGCCCTCGCCGATATCCGACAGGAGGATGCCGAGGCGACGGCGCGCGAGATCGCCGAGGCGACCGGACGCACGATCCTCGCCGTGCCGATGGATGTGACCTCGCTCGAATCCGTGCAGCGCGGCTGCGAACAGGTGTGGCATCAGCTCGGAGCCATTGACGTCCTCGTGAATAACGCGGGATGGGATCGGATCGTCCCCTTCTTGCAAACGACGCCGGAGCTGTGGGAGAAGATCATCGCGATCAACTATCGGGGCGTCATCCACACCTGTTACGTCGTCTTGCCGCACATGGTCGCGCGTCGGCAGGGGAGCATTGTGAACATCAGCTCGGATGCAGCGCGCGTCGGTTCGCTCGGCGAGGCGATCTACGCCGGAGCGAAGGCGGCCGTCATCGCTTTCTCCAAGACGCTGGCGCGCGAGCACGCGCGCGATCAGATCCGCGTCAATGTCGTCTGTCCGGGGCCGACGGAGACACCGCTCATCGAGGAGATGCAGCAGGATGAGTTCGCGCGGAAGATCCTCGGTGCCATGACCGGATACATTCCACTCAAGCGCTTGGGCCGGCCGGAGGACGTGGCGCCCCTGGTCGTCTTCCTCGCCTCAGAGGCCGCGCGGTACATCACGGGTCAGGTGATCAGCGTCAGTGGTGGCTTGACGATGGTCGGATGAGTCGTCGAGGGGGATCACGATGGAGGCGCTGATCCGTCGCTGTGCGGAGATCGTCCGAGATGTGAGCTTCCCGACCGTGCGTCGGTGGAAGGCGGAGCATCCGGAGGGGAAGGCCATCGCGTATTTCCCGGTCTACGCCCCGGTGGAAGTGATCGCCGCCGCCGGCATGCTCCCAGTCGGATTGCGTGGAGCGGGGGATCGGTTGGAGATTCAACATGCGGACGCGCGATTCGGGTCCTTCATCTGCTCGATTGTGAAGACGACGTTGGAGCTGGGGTTGACGGGCCATCTTGCCCCCTTCGATGGCGTGCTCTTCTCCTCGATTTGCGATTCGGCGCGGAACCTCTGCTTCGTCCTGAAACGGAACTTCCCCGAGCTCTACGTGGACTTCCTGCATTTGCCGCACAATCCGGAATCGGCCTCCAGTCGCGCGTTCCTCCGAAGCGAATATGCGCGCTTGAAGGCGGAGCTGGAGCGTCTGGCCGGGAGGAGGATCGAGGAGGAGCGAATCCGGGAGATGATCGCGCGCTACAACGAGAATCGGCGGTTGATTCGCGCGCTCTATGAATGGCGGGCGGAGGAGCCGCATCGCATCCGCGCGTGGGAGTTGTATGTGCTGGTCCGTGCCGGAGACGTTCTGCCCGTCGAGGAGCACACGGCGCTCTTGCGGGAGGCGCGCGAGGGCTTCGCCCGACGCCAGGTGAAGCCCCGCGATTCCATCCGCGTCGTCCTCGAGAGCGCCTTTTGCGAGCAGCCGCCACTGGGCGTGATTCGGCTCCTGGAGGACGCCGGCTGCTACATCGTGGATGAGGATCTCACGCTGGGACGACGCTGGTTTCGAGAGGACGTCCCCGTGAACGGGGATCCCCTGCAGGCGCTCGCCGAGAGCTATCTCGATCGCTCCGTCGCTTCGTCGGTGCGCCACGATTGGCGGTATCCGCGATGCCGCGCGCTCCTGGAGAAGGTGCGCGCGCGTCGAGCGCAGGCGGTGATCTTCCTCATCGCCAAGTTCTGCGAGCCCGCGTACTTCGATTACGTCCTCTTCAAGCGGGAGTTGGAGCGCGCGGGCATCCCACATCTCCTCCTCGAATTCGAGGAGAAGATGTACACGTTCGAGCGTCTGCAGACTGAGGTGGAGACGTTCGTCGAATCCCTGCTCTTCGATTGAGCGGGGGGAGGACGCGATGACCGAGTATCGCGGATGGATTCATCAGCGGCAGAAGGAGCTGATGCAGCGGTGGTACGCGCGATTGGACGAATCGGCGCGGACGGGATGGCCGCCGGCCATCTGTCTGATGATCTCGGGCAATTGTGTGGAACTGCTGGAGGCCTTCGGGATCGTGCCCATCTACCCGGAGGTGAACGCTCTGCAGTTGGCCATCCGGCATCAGTCGCTGGGACCGATCCTCGCAGCCGAGGAGTTGGGCTACGCGACGGATAATTGCGCCTATGTGAAGGCCGACATCGGGGCGTATCTGATGGGGCTGACGCCGAGCGGAGGACGGCTGCCGCGTCCGGCGCTCGTGCTGTGCAACTTCGTCGGGTGCAACACCTACATCAAGTGGTTCGAGCATGTGGCGGCGTTCCTGGACGCGCCGCTCTACGTCCTGGACGTGCCGTTTCTGCGCGGCGAGGAGCCGAGCCCGGCCGACATCGCCTACGTCGTCGCGCAACTCAAAGAGCTGGTGCACCGGATCGAAGCCCTCACGGGATTGCGCTTCGACCTGGATCGGTTTCGCGACGCCGTGCGCTGTTCGCAGCGGGTCGAGGACTTGTGGTCGCGCATCAAGCATCTGGCGCGGCGCGAGCCATCGCCCTTTGATGCCTATTTCGACGCCATCACGCTCATGGGGCCACTCTACGTCTACCGCGCGACGCCGGAGGGCGTGGAGTTCTTCGAGCGCGCCCTCGCGGAGCTGGAGGCGAAGGCCGCGCGCGGCGAGGGCGTCTACGAGTGCGAGCGCTTCCGCGTCGTCGTCGAAGGCCCCCCGCCCTATCCCTACTTCCGCGCCTTCCGCGATATGTTCGCCCGCTGGCGCGCGACGGCTGTCGCCTCCACATATTCGACCGTGGGGGGGATTTGGGAATTCGGCTTCCGCCATGATCCGGATCGGCCGTTCGAGACGGTCGCCCTCCACATGCTCGCGCACAACCTCACGAATCGGAATTATCTCCAGCGGTACGATCAGATCCGGCGCTACGTCGAGGACTGGCGCGCCGACGGCGTGATCATCCACTTCGTCAAGAGCTGTCGGTTGTTCTCGGCCGGTCAGGGCGATATGCGCGAGTACCTCACGAGGGCGCTCGGCGTGCCCACGCTTTACATCGAATCGGACTTGGAAGATCCGCGGTATTTCGCCGAGGCGCAGATTCGGAATCGCGTGGACGCCTTCTTCGAAGCACTGGAGCGACACCAGCGCGCGGGTCAGCGGAGGATCGCCGTCTGATCCCGCGCCGGGGAAGAGGTGCAGCTATGCGATGTGTGGCGGGAGTGGATGTCGGTTCGACGCAGACGAAAGCCGTGATTCTCGCCGAGGAGAGACCCTCAGCGTCCCCGCGCATTATGGCCCGCGCTGTGGTGGACACCGGCGCCAATGTCGCGCGCGCGGCCGAATGCGCGTTTCAGGCCGCCTGTCGGGAAGCCGGGCTCGATCCCCGCGAGATCGGCATGGTCGTGGGGACCGGCTACGGCCGATATCGGATCGCTTTCGGTCACGCGCAGGTGACCGAGATCAGTTGTCACGCGCGCGGCGCGCACTTCATCTTCCCGGAGACGCGCACGGTGATTGACATCGGTGGGCAAGACGCCAAGGTGATTCGCGTGGGTCCGGAGGGCGATGTTCGGGATTTCGTCATGAACGACAAGTGCGCGGCCGGAACGGGGCGCTTCCTCGCCAATGCCGCCGAGGTCCTGGGACTCAGTCTGGAGGAGATCGGCCCCCTCTCGCTGCGGGCGACTGACCCGGTCAAACTCACGACCGTGTGCACGGTCTTCGTCGAGTCGGACATCCTCTCCTATCTCGCCCAGGGGCGACGCCCGGAGGATATCTTGCGCGGCGTGCATCTGGCGATCGCTCGGCGGACGATCAGTCTGGCGCGGCGCATCCCGATCGAGCCCGCTGTGACGTTCACCGGCGGAGTCGCCCGTAACATCGGGATGGTGAGGGCCCTGGAAGAGATCCTCGGGCTCCCCATCCACGTGAGTCCGGAATCTCATTTCATGGGCGCGCTCGGTGCCGCGCTCTTCGCTCTGGAGCGGATGGAGCATCGCTCGGAAGGGAACCCCGCGCTGAGAGGGCACGGCTGAGGAGGTGGAGGGTATGTCGTGCATCGCGGGCATTGATATAGGCACCGGTTTCACCAAAGCCGTTCTCATGGACGTCGAAGACGGAGGCGGGGACGCTCCGAAGGGGGCGCGCCTCCTCGGTCGGGGGATCGTGAGAACGGGGGCGCAGTTGGAGGAGGCGGCTGAGCGCGCGCTCGATCAGGCCCTGCAGGCCGCAGGGCGAGATCGGCGCGAAGTCGTCTACGTGGCGGCGACGGGATTCGGGCGTTATGCGATCGGATGGCGGGATATTCAGATCACGGAGATCACTAGCGGCGCGCGCGGCGCCGTGTGGTTCTTCCCCGGGGCGATGGCCGTGCTCGACATCGGGAATCAATCCACGCGCGCCATTCGGTTGGACGCGCGCGGCAAGGTCGGCGCCTTCAAGATGAATGAGAAGTGCGCGGCCGGCTCGGGCAGCTTCCTCATGCGCGCGGCGAAGTATCTGCAGGTCGAGCTGGAGGAGATCGGCGAGCTCTCGCTGCGCGCCACGCGCCCGCAGCCGATCAGCAGTGTCTGCGCCGTCCTGGCCGAGACGGAGATCATCAATCACGTGAGCGCGGGAGCCGCCATCGAGGACATCGTGCGCGGGATTCATAACTCGCTCGCCGATCGCGCCGTCCTCCTGCTGCGGCGCGTAGGGATCGGCGATGGAAGCGGTGGAAGCGTTCAGCCGGGCGCCTCTGCCGGTATCGTCTTCATCGGGGGTGTCGCCCGACAGCGCGGCATGATCGCCGCGCTCGAGGAGCGCCTCGGCCTCCCCGTGCGTGTCCCTCCGGAATGCGAATTCGTCTGCGCCGTGGGGGCTGCTCTCCTGGGCCTCCACCGATGGCGAAGGCTCTACACCGCGTCAGAGCGCGCCTCCGCGTGAGCGTGCGGCCGAGTTCGCGCGTATCTTGCGTCGAATCGCCCTCCTTTGCTATCATGCGTGCCGTCACGGCGAGGATGGGGTATGTACCTTTGATCCGACAAGAGGGGCGATGTTCTCTTCACACCTGGAGGGGTGTCCCAGATTTCCAGCGAGGAGGGTAATCGGCCATGCGGAGCAAAATCCTCTCGATCTTCATCGTCGGTATCGCCGTCGTCGCCTTCGTGCGGAGTCCGGCGACGCGAAGCGCGAGCCTCCTGGTCGTAGACGATGACGGTCAAGCCACGGCGGCGAATTGCGACGCCTCGGCACCGGCCTACATGAGCATCCAAACGGCCATTGGAGCGGCTGCTTCGGGCGATACGATCCTCGTCTGTCCGGGCGTGTATGTCGAGCAGGTGACGATTAACACGAACAACCTGACCGTGCGCTCCTTCGACGGTTCGGCCGTTGATCATACGCCCGATACCGTCATTCGGCCCACCGAGCTCACACCGGCCGCCGTTCGCATCACAGGCGATGGCGTGACCTTCCAAGGATTCGTCGTCGAGGACGTGACGGGAAGTGGCCATGCTCATGTGCATCGAGGCATTTTCGTTCAGGGGGATGACGTCCGGGTGTCCAACAATCTCGTGAGAGGTCGGGGAGTGACGACGCAGAGCGATTCGGGGATCCTTGTGCGAGGGGGAGGTGTCGGAAACGGCGTGGCCGAGGATGACGTCATCGAGGGCAATTGGGTCGTCAATGTTCACAACAACGGGATTCTCGTTGTGAGCGTTGCGAGCAACAATGCGGCTTCAGGCACGATCGTTCGTCGCAACCGGGTGCGGGAGATCATGGGGAACGGGATCGCGGTCGATCGCGTGCCGAACGCGATCGTCGCAGGCAATACGGTGGAGGACTGTGAGGTCGGCCTCTTCTTGAAGTCCATTGCCGCTCTTCCGGCAACGGGGTCTGCCTTCCACTGCAATAACGTCGCGAATAATGAGATCGGGGCGACGGTGGACGGGCCCATCGTCATGGATGCGCGATACAACTGGTGGGGCGATGTACGCGGGCCGTCGGGCATTGGCTTCGGCAGTGGCGATCCCGTGGCCGAAGGGGTGGCGTTCGCACCCTGGCTGATTGCTCCTTCCATTGGTCCGCAGTGCAAGGCTGTGGCGGCCACGTTGAGCGGAGAAGCGCCGGCGATCGCGAGCATCTCCTTCGTCGCCTCTCTCCAGGTCGCTCTCGCCGATCAGGGGATTGCCCAGCCCGAGCCTCATCTCGGCCTGGTCGTCGCTGATTTCGAGAACGACCAGCTCGTCGTCTATCTCGGGCGTGGCGACGGGACGTTCCGTCGGTTCAAGAGCTATACGGTTGGGGATGGCCCCGTGGCGCTCGCCGTCGGCGACGTGAATCGGGACGGGCGGACGGATGTGGTCGTGGCGAATCTGTTGTCCGATACTCTCTCTCTCGCTTACGGGAATGGCGATGGGACGTTCGGGCGGATCGTTCACCTCCCCGTGATTGGGAAGCGTCCGCGCTCGGTCGTCGTGGGCGATTTCGATCGGGACGGTTTTTTGGATGTCGCCGTCGCGAATAGCGAATCCAACGACATTGCGCTTTTCTTCGGGCGGGCTGATGGGCAACTGGCACAAGCGCGGACGGTGCCGATTCTGAGCGGAGAGAGGCCGAGCGCTCTCGTGGCGGTCGATTTCAATCGGGACGGCGCGCTCGATCTCGTCGTCGCCAATGCGCTTTCCGACAATGTCGTCCTGCTCGCTGGCGATGGGCACGGGAGATTCGCGGATGTCGGGGCGTTGGCTGTGCAGGAGGGACCGCTAGCTCTCGCCGTTGCCGATTTCGACGGAGATGGATGGGTGGACGTGGCCTCGGCGAACGCGAACGCCGGAAGTGTATCGTTGCTGCTCTCTCGCGGGCAGCGAGGGCGATTCCTCCGTCAAGACGTTCATGTCGGGTCAGCACCTCTGTCCATGGCGAGTGGGACGTTCGTCGGGAACGTCGCCGGAGTCGCCATCGTGAGCGTCGCCGAGGGCACGGTGTCTCTGGTCATGATGAAGGACTCGCGCGCGTTTGCTCCCTTTGCGCTGCTACGCGCGATGGCCGATCCCGTCTCGATCACCCATGGAGATTTCAATAACGATGGGTTGCTCGACATCGCCATCCTGGGAGCCACGCGGCGCGATCCGGTGGCGCTTGTGAACGTTGGGGGCGGGCGCTTCCAGCTCAGGAGATGATGGGCTCTTATCGTCGGCGCGTGGGCAGGGCGCGATTTCCAAGCGAGCGTGCCAGAGGCACTTCACGCCAGCATCCTTTGCCGGGCGGCCGCGCCTAGCGGAAAGAGAAGCTTTGGAGGGCAAGCTCTCGCTGAATGAGCGTCGTGCAGGGCCGAGCGGAGCCGGTGATATACATGAGTCCGGCTCGACCAATCGTGAGGAGGCGCTCGGGATCAAGCGCATGGTGGAGACGATAGGTCTCACCTGTGGCCAGGGCGACGTCGGCGCGCAGGACCGGAACGTCCGGATCCGATTCATCAAGGGCGATCGTGAGCGCGATCGGGACGAAGCGTCGCACAGAGGGGATCACCTTCACGGTCAGGAGTTCAAGCCCGGACTCCGATCGCTGGAGCAGTCCGATGGTCGAATAGCTTTGCCGCGCGGGCGCCTCCACATCGGGGACGAAGTCGGGATCAAGAACCGTGAGGTCACCGATGAAGGCCCCGTACCAGGCATCGCCCGTGTCGCGAATCGTGGCGATGAACAACTCGTTCGCTACTGCTGTGATGACATCGGCTTCGCGCAGGCACACAAATCCGCCCGTGAGCAGCGGCAGCTTTCCCCCGATCGTCGCGTTGTTGAACTGGAAGAGCGCCGTCGCCTCATGCGTCCGCTCGATCGAGCGAGCCGGCTGCAGATGTTGACGGTTGCGCATGGGATCGGCGTCGAAGCCATTGATGAAGATGAACCCTCGTCCGTTCTGAGCGCTCGGTCCGACGCCCCAGGCCGGTCGGGCGAGTTCGATCCAACCCGGCCAACAGTTCTTGCACGACGTCGTGAAAGTCACCGTGTGGACATCCGTCTGCGCCCATGGGGCTATGGGGAGGGACACGAGGATCATGACTCCTGAGATCGCTGGCCACAGCATGCGCTTGCGCATGATCACCTCCGCGTTCGCTTGAGAGCATAACAGCTCCGCGAGATCGAGCAATCGGTCGAAGAGCGGATTTCCGCCAGACGAACGCCGTATCTTCGAGGGGAGCC
>JBEPZV010000001.1:0-224228 GCA_041640655.1 bacterium | reverse complement strand
GTGCTGACGCTCTTCAATACCGAGGCCCTGTCGCCCCAGCATTTCACCGCCACCGAGAGCGGCGGCATCTGGTTCACGCCGGAAGCGAAGAAGCACTTCCTCCGCCAGTACGAGGACATGATGCAGCGTGCCTTCATCTCCCGCCATACGGGCCACCGCACGAACTTTCGTCGGCTCCTGCTGGGACAGGCCGAACACCTGGCGCACGCCGTCACCACCGGCGGGGAATATACCCCCTACTTGGCCGAACCCTGAGCATGCCGATCAAACGCGTCATGTTCTACATCATCAGCTACGACATCACCGACGACAAACGGCGCACCCAGGTCGCCGAGATCCTCAAGGACTTCGGCACCCGCGTCCAATACAGCGTCTTCGAGTGCCTGCTGACGGAGGATCAGTTCATAGTCTTGCTCGGGCGGCTTCGAACGAAGATTGATCCGGCGACTGACAGCCTGCGCTGCTATCGGCTCTGCCAGGCCTGCGTGGACGAGATCATCGTCGAGGGGCGAGGCGATGTCACCCGTCAGGAGGACATCTACATCTGGTGAGCTTGAGCCGATCTTCGAGCGCGCAAAGGGGGACCAGAGCGCAGTGCTCGCCTTATTGGCAGAAGAGGTGATCCAGCGTGCGGCAGTTCCTGGACCTGTAGGGTCCCAAAGGCGCCGGGCGGATACACAACCGTTGACTTTTTGGGTGAGATGGAGTAAAAGAAGGGCGAACGTGCCCAAATCGGCTTGGTGTTTGACAACCCGGAGGTCCTGGTTTTGGGAGGGGGGGTAAGGGGGGTTATCACCGGAAGGCTAAGATGTGGGGATTCAGAGGGTTAGGTCGAAACATCGGTCCCTTCATGGCCCTTCAGATGGGGGCCGAAGCCCGAGGGGGTATGGGGGTTATCACTTTCGCCCACCTAACCCATTGGACTTTCAGAACTAAACCCCACGGCAGTCGGAAACCAGGACTCGCTTTAAAGAGGATTGCGACAATCCGCCAAAAGATCGGCATGGGCGTTCAAGTACGCGGTCGGAAACCAGGACTCGCTTTAAAGAGGATTGCGACGGATTAGGGAGAGCAGCATCGTAGATAAACTCTAGCCGTCGGAAACCAGGACTCGCTTTAAAGAGGATTGCGACATAGCAACTTCTGAGGCACATACTTTCCGTAGATCACAGTCGGAAACCAGGACTCGCTTTAAAGAGGATTGCGACGTTTGCGTCCGGTAACTACTCAATTTCCTCAACTTCGGGTCGGAAACCAGGACTCGCTTTAAAGAGGATTGCGACACTCCGGTAAACGCCGGAGCCCACTCAAGAGCAACTTTCTGTCGGAAACCAGGACTCGCTTTAAAGAGGATTGCGACGCTTAGCAGCATGTCTATTACCACCTTGTGGCCATCTTTTGTCGGAAACCAGGACTCGCTTTAAAGAGGATTGCGACCCAATCCAGCTACCGACAACACCGTGCGGGCTTTGCCGCGTCGGAAACCAGGACTCGCTTTAAAGAGGATTGCGACAACCGAGGCCGGCTATATTCAACACCGTCCTCGATTTCCCCCGTCGGAAACCAGGACTCGCTTTAAAGAGGATTGCGACCAGTAGTGATCGCCGTTGTAAGCGCACCCCCAGGGATTGTCGGAGTCGGCGTGGATGTGGGTCTTGCCGTCTTCGTGCAGCATCCCGAGGGCGCGGGCGACGTTCGCCAGGGCGGCGGCGGCCCGCTCTTCTCCTCAGGGGAGGCTCAGGCTGAGGCCCCAGGAGTCGGAGGGCGAGCAGGCTCCGACGATCTCCATGGTGAGGACGTTCTCATCAATGGCGAGGGTCATCTCGATGGCCTGCTTCATCGGTGCGAAAGCCCTCCGAGTGTTGTGGTGAAGAGGTGAGCGGTGGCAGAAGGGAGAACCCGCAGAATGCCCAAACGGGCGGCCGCGACGGTGAGTGTGATGGCCGCGGGGATGGCGCGGATGATCTCCTCTGAGGGCGGCGGCTTTGTCCTCGGCAAATCCATGCTTGTGCGCATGGGGCTTCCTCCTGGCGGATGTCGGGTCGGCAACTGGGACTGGCTGAAAAGAAGCTTGCGACTTGAACGAGGCGGGCCTTCCGATTCGGGGATGGCGGGCGCTGTGGGAAACCGGGACTCGCTTGGAAGAGGATTGCGACCTTCACAGCCTCGGATTTCCCCACCGGGCCGGTGATTGCCTGGGCGGGCCGCGCCTCCGACGGACGCACCTCATATCCTTCACGACCCGCCTCGGAAACGCGGCTCCGGTGCTGGGGCATTGGAGAAGCTCCTGCTCAAGGTCCGCGAAGTCCTCGGTCTCCCTGGCACCAGTGCTTTCGTGTCGGGAGGCTGTCACGGAAGCCGTCGGATGAAGGCATCGTGGGTGGGGACTTTTTCCCATTCGGGCCGACACCCGGCCGGCTTTGGTACGGGTGAAGACCTGTGGGGCGGCGATGAGGAAGCAAGTGGCGGGGCACTGCCCCCCATCCCGCCGACCTGGTCCCAGGTCCCCTCCCTGACCCACCAAAAATGGAACAGTCACACCTGAGTCTCAGAGTTTCATTTTCGGGGGGCTCCGGCCCCCGCCTACGCCTCCCGGACGATGCGGATGCGGAGTTCGGACTCCTACCGCAGGAGGCCCGCCTCGGCGCAGGGCGCAAAGATGATAACGCATTTTGCACGCATCCGAGCATCACTTCTGTTCCCATCTTGCCCTCGTCCGCGACGGCCCCGGCGACCCGAAACCCTCGCCTCCTCCTCCGACTTGACGAGACGGCCTGATAGTCTTAATCGATAGTTAGGCGACATATAAAAAGGAGTACGGATTGGATATGACGGACGCAAATTGGAAGGACAAAATTCAATCTGAACTCCGAGAAGGCATGGTGCTTCCGAAATGCCGGAAGTGCGGCTGTATGAAAGAGACTTTAGAGAGCCTGCGAACCTCGCTTTCGTCTTTGCAAGTCGAAGCTTCCTCGGACTTGCTTGCAAATATCGAGCGCTGGCTGGGGCAGATGGAGCCGATCAAGTATGCCTGCCTTGGGTGCGATTACTGCGTTCCGGCGGTGGCGATGAACGTGTTTCATCAAGCCTTTCCTGAAGTCGGCGAATCTCAGTCACTCGGTTGCGCCTTTGAGGTGAGCGAGCACAAGTGGCCTCCGGTTGCTGGAGAATATCATGCGTTCTGCGATGGTCCCGGCTGCCCTGTGGCCGTCTCCACCCTTGCCTCGGTAGAGCTTGCTGAAAGCCTTGCCCGCGCGAGGCCAAAAGAGCTTTGTATTGTGGGGAAGACCGAGACGGAAAACATCGGCATTGAGAAGGTGATCAAAAATATCATTACAAACCCAACGATTCGCTTTCTCCTGGTCGCCGGAAAAGATCCGAGGGGGCACCAAAGCGGCAGGACCTTCCTCGCCCTATGGGAAAACGGGGTTGACGAAACCATGCGAGTCATCGGTTCCCCTGGCAAACGCCCGATTCTGAGGAATGTAACGCGTGAAGAGGTGGAAGTCTTCCGGAAGCAGGTCCGGGTTGTGGATATGATAGGATGCGAAGATATGGAGAACATCATTGAGACAATCAAGGAACTTGCTCAGACGTCTCGTCCGTCTTGCGCCTGTCGAGAAACCCGCGAGCGAACCACTCCGGCTCCGTTCTCAGAAGTGCCCATCATCCGCGCGGAACCGCCCGCAAAGATAGAGATGGATAAGGCAGGCTATTTTGTGATTCTCCCTCAACCAGAAAGGCAGGTCATCGTCGTCGAGCATTACTCCTACGATAACACGCTCCAGCGAGTGATCGAGGGCCAGGATGCGCGGAGCATCTATTGGACGATCATCAACAACGGTTGGGTTACGCAACTCAGTCATGCCGCCTACCTTGGCAAGGAGTTGGCGAAGGCAGAGCTTTCCATCAAGCTGGGGTTCAAATACATTCAAGATGGTGCGTAAAGGAATCATTGCTTGTCGCCTAGAGTTGGAACCCGGGACTCGCTTTCAAGAGGATCGCGACGAAGAGGATTGCGACCTTATCGTCTGACCCATCGGTGTGAAAGAAGTGGCGGGGGAGGGAGGCTTTCGCCTTTTCACCCCGCCACTTGCCGGCATGTATCAAGGCGAATACGGCGTGGACAATTTCCGCATTTGTTCAGGGGTGAGTGGGTCGGCGTAAAGCATCTGCATCAAATCCGCACCTGATTTGAGAAACACCCACTTGGTCGGATCGGTGGTCGGTGATTTGGGGTCACCAGTGTAGTCGACGAAGTCAAACTGCAGCGCCTGCCGCCAGTCGGGAGGGATGGGGATGATGCCTTTGGGACCGACCAATTTGCCTCGATCGGGGTCCCATCTCGTGATGGTGATTTTGCCGGTCTGCCGGTATTCCTGAACCGCCGCGTTGTTGTGGCACTCGTCACACGTGCGCGCTTCCTTGACGATCGTGTGGGCTCGATACGGGGCGATGGCGACGAAGGATTTGCCATTGTACGTCAAGCTCATCATCGTTCCCGCATAGACCTTGTTGGTTCCATGTCTGCGGACGAGGAAAACGAAATCGCGCATCACACCATAAGGTCGCTTTATCCCGCCCTCAACCTCACTCTCGAAGTGGCAGTTGTAACACGAGAGGACCGATTTGGTGTGGCAGGCAGTGCACTGAACCGTCGCCAGGTGAATGTCGTGAGCAGGATTGCGCTTGGGTGCGGGGTGGCATTGTTCGCAGGTCACCTCCATTGCGCCGGGCTCGAGCCAGGAGGCGTATTCGCGACCGTCGCCGTGCATCTCTTTGAGCGTGTGGCAACTCATGCAGCGGAAGCCACCGGCACTTCGGTGCACATCGGGGTAGCCGAACGCAATTTCGGAGGCTTGGCGGCGATGGCATTTGAGGCAAGTCTGGTCGCTCACCCTGTCGCCGGGCTGGATGTGACAGTCGAAGCAATCCGGTTTGTAAGTCGCCGGGTCAATTGGAGAACCATCCGCCTTAGTGCCCGGGTGACAACCGAGGCAAGCAAGCTGGTTGATCGGGATGTTTGTCAATGCTTCAAAACCGCCGTTCGCCGCTGCGTACCACGTTGCTTTGCCCCGCCGCGTCGCGTGAAGGCTCGTCGGGAACGCCTGTTCTGGTGGGACCGACTGTTTGACGGGTGCTTTGCCGCCGCCCCCCACGGGGAGGACAAGAATTCCTCCGAACAAAACCGCCGAAAACACGATGCTCATCTTCGTCAACCGGCGCATCCGCATCACCTCCTCTCTTTCATTTCTCCATCGGCGTTAAACAAATGTAGCAAATCTCGTGCCGGCAAGGAATGGACGCCGCGGGCGGATTCGGAGAGGCCAATTAACGCATTGACTTCGTTGGTCATGTGGCCCACGCCCGATCTCACGACCGACCGGGCCGGATGTGTCGAGGGCCGGGTCGGTCGGGGAATTTCTCGCCGTCGGTGGGGCAACTGGCGCGGCGTGTCCTCAGGAGCTGCAGGAGCCGGTGTGCGAAAGGAGAGCGGATCTGCCTGTGGTGACACGCGGCCGCCCATCTGCATCTTTCGGACTCCTGGTATAATGTCGCTCTGATGAAGAACGCCGTGGTTCTTCTGAGCGGCGGCATTGATGCGACGGCCACGCCGGCCGTGGCGCGAGCGCGAGGCGCAGAGACGTGTATGTCCTCTCGTTTCGCTGCGGCTGGCGACATGGTGTCGAACTGGGGTGAGCCCGCGGTGGTGGGCCTCGCGTCCTTTGAGGCGGGTTCGCGTTGCGACCGATGAGGCGCAGAGAGGATGGCCGCTCATTGGGCGTTGTCTTGTGTGGTGGGCGGGTGTTTCTCAGAGGAGGCAGTTATGGCATGGATACGGATCATCGGGGAAGAGGAAGCGACCGGATTCCTGGCACGAGAATATGAAGCCGCGCGGCGACGGGCCGGGAAGGTCTTCAATATCGTCAAGGTACAGAGCCTCAATCCGGCGGCCTTGCGGGCGGGCGTTCAGCTCTACCTTACGGTGATGTACGGGGAATCGAAGCTCTCGCGCGCCGAGCGGGAGCTGGTGGCGACCGTCACGTCATGGGCCAACCGCTGCTTCTACTGAGTCGAAGCGCACGGGGAGGATCTCCGTAAGGAAACCAACAACAACGATCTGGTGGCCCAGGTGAAGCACGATTACCGACGGGCTCCGCTCAGCGAGCGCGAGCGTGCGCTCTGTGAATTTGCCGAGAAAGTGACGCGCACGCCCTGGAACGTCACGCCTTCCGATCTGGATCGGCTGCGGAGCGTGGGCCTGAGCGACCGAGACATTCTCGACTTGGTTCAGGTTATCGCCTATTTCAACTACATCAACCGAGTGGCAGATGCTCTCGGCGTCGATCCCGAACCGGAGATGGTGACAGCCGATCCTGGAGAAATGTCGTCGTCCTCGGCGCAGTGAGAGCCACTCAATGACCTGGGTTCCGGGTTGTGCGCGTGGATTCGGGAAGGGCCGGGACTCTGTATTCCTGCGGTTTTATAGGGTCGTAATCCGCGGAGGAAGCCGCGGCGCGCGGGCTTTCCGGTAGGCTGCTGTGGATGTGGTGGCCGACCTTGAGGCCATTGCCGCATGCGAGTGGCAAGCCTGATGCGAGCGGCGAGCCTGCGGGCGTGACCTTTGGAGGGGTTCTCCGCATGAGGACGTGAGGGGCGTGGGCGAAGAGACCGAACGCGGCGTGAATGGGTGCTTGGGATATCATTTGAGGCGTAACATTACTTATCGGACTCGATGGACCTCGCGCGAGCACCTCCCCGCGGATGAACCCTGCCGCCCCACCACCAACAGCATGTTGCGCCCGCTGCGTGAGACGGGCTCCCGCTCAAAAGGCCAACACATAGGAGAATTTCACGAAGAATTCCCGTCCGAGGCGAAAAGGCGACTCGGGCGAGATCGTCTCCGTGTTGTAGCCGATGGCCAGGGCGCTGCGGGCGGTGAAATCGTAAGAGAGCAGAAAGTTGAGGTTGAATTGATTGCGGCGATTGTCGTTGTTGAACTGGGCGAGCCATCGAGCGCGCAGCTTGGGCGTGAACTGATAGCCGAGGCGGGCGAGGATCAAACTTCGATTCTCCTCCAGCTTCCCATTCATGAAAGACTCGCGGAAGAGCAGGCCCCGCAGTTCGAGCTTCGTGCGGCCGGCCAGCCGGGCATTCAACCCCACTTCGTAAAACCAGAGACGACCGTAGTAGTTGTCACGAAAGTCCACGAACTTTCGCCGCACGACTTGAAGGCTCAGGGAAACCGACCGATTCTCATTGGTCGTCACCCCCAGAATGACGCGCGGCATGATGTAGACTCTCATCCGATCGAGCGCCGCTTGGTTCACGAACTCGTTGAATCGAACCCGGTCGTAGGAATAGACGGCCCGCACCGACCAGAAATTCTTCAATTGCACGCGCAGGCGCAGATCGGCGCCCGAGTCATCGAGCTCGCCCGTCACCAAAGCGACGTGATCGTAGTTGGGCTCCAGGAAAATCTGCCGGATGCCGAAGCGATTGAGAAACGGCTTGTAGGTGAAACTCATCTGCCCGCTCACCCGCCCCGTCTCGGGCTCAAAGCCGATGCCGCCGACATCGAAGTCGCGGCCAAGATATTTCGCCTTAACTTGGTATTCGAATTGATCGGAATCATAGCGGAACTCGGCCGTGGCGCCGGCCTGCTGCCACAGACTCGCCCGCACGCCGGGATTTTGACTCACGGCCACCTGCGAGGAAAAGGTGACATGTCGTCCTCGGGCGAGCGACAGATCAATCCCATGCGCGCGCACCGAGTGAGAAAAATCGCTCCCCGGCTGATCCCGATTCACCGTGATGAATCCGAGCGCGGATTTCTCGAAGATGTCGCGCTGCAGGCGCAGGACGAAGAAATTGGCTCCCGGACTCACGCGCCGTTGTCCCGATTTGGGATCGAGGAAAAATTGATCGCGGGTGCGGGCTTCCAGCAGACCCAGACTGTATCGCCCGATCTTGCCGGTGATCTTGGCTCCGGCGGCGATCCGCTGCTCCGATCCGTCGGGCACCCGCAGGCCCACCCGTCGGGTGAAGAAGAGGCGAAGCGGCGTGCGGAAAAAATTCGCCCCTTCGACGAAAAACGCGCGCTTTTCCGGAAAAAACAGCTCGAACCGGGAGAGCGTGATATTGATCTCGTCCGCTTCGGTCTGGGCGAAATCGGGATTGACGGTCAGGTTCGCCTTCAGGTTGGCCGTCAGACCATAGCGCACGTCCACGCCGGCGGTGGGATGATAGCCCGAAAGGGTGGGAACCGTCGTGCGAAAGCGCCCCGGCTGGAGGGTGAACGGAATGATCTCCAGATCGCGTCCGGGCTCAATGTCGTCGAGTCCTCGAAGGACGCCGGACTTCGACGGCTTCATCACCGCATCGAACCGAGCCACCGGATACCAGCGCACGGTTTCGTTCTTTCTCACAATTACCCGGCCGAGATTGAGCCCCCAGGTCTGCGGCGATGTGCGAGGAAATCGGAGGATCTTGAACGGGATGGCGATTTCCGCCGTCCAGCCGAATTCGTCAATCGTCGCCGCGCTCTCCCACAGTCCATCCCACGTCCCATCGTACAGGCCAAAGCCGGAGCCGCCTCCAGTTGTCTCCGACACAATGGCGTCGAATTGAACGCCGCGAGCATTGACGCTGAAAAAATAGCCCGTGCGACGATCATGAAACGTGTCGAGCAAAATCTCCACACTGTCGGAGAAGGTGCGGGCATCATGAGCATCGAGGCGAGCCACGATTCGACTCGGCTCCGAGTCGAAGCAGCGAAAGCCGAAATAGAGCTTCTTGCGATCGTAAAAGATCCGAACTTCGGTTCGTTCGGTTGCCGGTTGGCCTTCGTCGGGTTCCGTCTGGGTGAAATCGGTGATCGGCTCGATCTCGTTCCAGATCGGTTCATCGAGCCGGCCATCCAGCGTGATCTCCGCCGTGAGCCGCCGCGCGGTGGCGATGCGCACCGGGGAAGGCATGGAATCCGCCGGATGGCTTTGCCCGGCCACTCCCTCCTGAACGGAAACCAGGATCACCACCAACACCAAGATGGCACGAGTGAAGGAGCGTTTCATGATGTGCTTCTCTCCAGGACAGGTGAGGCGTTGGCTCGGGGCCGGCCGAGTAGCCCCCGGTTGATCGTCCTGAAGGCGTGCCGCACCGCCTGCGCATTCAGGCGATCCTCGACCCTACGGGGTTCCCACGTGATCGGGAGATTGCGCGGGGTGCCCAGCAGCACAGCGCACCGCTTGACTCCGGCCTCGGTGAATCCCACCGACCCACGGACGGCGCGGTCCTCACTCGTGGGCAGGCAGCGGGCTGCCACGAACCGGGGACGGGCTCCTCGCACAGAAGGAAGGGACAACGACACACCATCGGCTCCTCAGGCGCTGCCCGCCCACGCCTCCAGGGCTTCCTCCCAGAAGGACACGCTCCCATCCTGCAAGACCGCCACGCGGTGCCGGCGGACCTCGTCCTCTGCGCCCGACGTCACGCGCTCCCCAGCCACCATCGGAATCGCCCGATAGCCGGCTCGGCGCAAGTGTTTGGCCCGCCGTTGGGCGCGCTCGACATCACCCTGATCCACGACGGCCGAGATCTCCACCACCAGCCAGACCTCCATCATCTCCGGCCGCAACCGCGGCTGCCCACAAACGAGCAGGTCTACGCGCAGCAGATCGTAAAACTCGTCCGCCGTGAGATGGACGCGCAACACCTCCTCCAGCGCATACGGGTCCACGACCCGGAGCCGCTGCAGCAACGGACCGAAGTATGCGCCGGCCCGGTCGCGGTAGGTCTGTTCCAACACGCGCCCCCTGAGATCGCCCACCACATCCGTCAAGCGTTTGTGGCTCTCGATCAGGACCTGCAGCGCTTCTTCCAGATGGCCAACACGCTGCTCGGTCCGGCGCTGGGCCTCGGCCAGAGCACGCACCTCTTCCTCCGTCCGCCGTTGTGCCTCGGCCAGCTTGACCAGTTCTTCCTCCACCCGACTGACCCGCTCCTCCGTCCGCCGTTGTGCCTCGGCCAGCTTGGCCAGCTCTTCCTCCACCCGACTGACCCGCTCTTCTGTCCGCCGTTGTGCCTCGGCCAGCTTGGCCAGCTCTTCCTCCACCCGACTGACCCGCTCCTCCGTCCGCCGTTGTGCCTCGGCCAGCTTGACCAGTTCTTCCTCCACCCGACTGACCCGCTCCTCCGTCCGCCGTTGTGCCTCGGCCAGCTTGACCAGTTCTTCCTCCACCCGACTGACCCGCTCCTCCGTCCGCCGTTGCGCTTCGGCCAGCTTGGCCAGCTCTTCCTCCACCCGACTGACCCGCTCCTCCGTCCGCCGTTGTGCCTCGGCCAAGGCCTGCACCTGTTGCGTCAACGCCTCCACCTGTTGTTCGATCCGCCGTTGCGCCTCGGCCAACGCCGCCAGGTGTTCTTGCGTCTGCCGCTGGGCGTGGACCAGATCACGGACCAGCTCCGGTAGCGCCAGCAGCTCCTCCGTCAGCAGCAGACGGCGCAGCTCTGCCCGCCACTCCGGATGCTCCTGCAGCAGTCGAATCAGATCCAGATAATCGTCCACCTCAAAAGCCATAGTGCCACATGACCTCCGCCCAATCACCAACACTATACACGACGAGGCCACACGCCTCAAGCGCCGAAACACGCCCGGGATAAGCCACGCCTCCTTCACATGAAATGGCGTGGAAGCGGACACCGCAAACAAACAAAACAACGACGACCGAGCCCTCGCCAGACGCTCGGTCCTCGTCGAATTATCGGACTCAATGGGCTTCCTGAGACCGAGCACCTCTCCCCAGGCTCCGCTCCCCCTCCATTGATCACCCGATGTCGCTTGCGGTTCTCTTCTTCACACGTGCCAGCTCCGCATCCATCACGACAAGTCATCGGTGCGCAGTTCAGCCACGAGCTGGCCCCTCCACCGCTCGCGATCCCCCTCTCAGGCAGTCCAGAGCGTCAAATGGTCCAGACTGAGGCAGAGGATCAGTTCCCGAGCCAGCCGCTCGCGGAGGATCTCGAAGTTCGGCAAGCTCGAAGTATCCGCCATTGACGCTCCCGGATTCTGGCTGCGCCGTTCTCACAACAGGGTGTCCCTCCTTCGGTCCGTTCGCGTCGTCTCCGATTCGCATCCGGCGCACACCGACAGCGGTTCGCCTGCTCAGTTCACAAACACCGCTACTCGTGGCACAATGTGGGTGAGCTCGGCGAACGGAGGAAGCGCCATGAAGATCGAACGGCTCGCGCTCACCGCCTTGCTCGCGCTCGCGCCGACCTTCCCCACCGCATTCGCTCAAGCAACGCACCAAACCCAGTCCCCCCATGAAGCAACGGGCTCGAACCCACTCGGACCGACGTTTCCAGCCCGCGACGGCAGCCAATCCCCTCGCCCGGAGCGCAGCCGCTGGGTCATCGCCCTTTATCTCGGAGGCGCGCACACGACCCCGTCCAGATTGCGCATCCGGCAACCGACGCTGAAGACCGAGCTCGATTTCGAGGGGGTTCGCTTCGAAGGCCGTTCCTTCGATCCGCCGCTTTATTATGGCGTTCGGGGAGGCTACTTTCCCGGACGCCTCCGGTTCTTCGGCTTTGAAGCCGAGTTCATCCACATGAAAGTCTACGCCGATCCGCAACAGCGCGTGCGCGTGGCCGGGTTGCATCGCGGCGCGCGACTGGAGCGAGAACTCGCGCTCTCGGAGATCGTCCAGCGCTACGCGATCTCTCATGGAGCGAACCTCCTGCTCCTGAACGTCGTCGCCCGCGCGCCGCTCGGTCAACGCGCCGATGCCCGTCGAAGCCCCCTGATGGTGACCACGCGATTTGGCCTCGGCCCCACAATCCCGCATACGGAGAGCACCATCGAGGGCCATGAGCAGGAGCAGTACCAGTGGGGACGCCTCGCGTGGCAGTGGGCTGTCGGCGGGGAGGTTCACCTCTGGCGCGGCCTCTACGTGCTCAGCGAATACAAATTCACGCGCACGCGGCAGCGCGGCGCAATCTTCGCTGGTCACGCCGAAGCGCTCCTTCGCTCCCATCACGGCGTCTTCGGCTTGAGTTATCACTTTTGAGGCGTGGCCTCAAACGAATGCGAGATCCGCGCGTCACGCTGTTTTCTCGTGAACGGAGCGGTCGTGACCTACGATCTGGAGGGGAAGGAGCGGGATCGGGTGAGCACGGGGGGGGCGGCCGTTTCCCTCACCCGCTCGTCCACGGGGCGACTGGCGGTGATCGCCGCAGACAATCGGCTGGCCTTCCTGGATCCGAAGGTTCGGTGAGGATCCGGCCGGTCGCCCGTCTCGAATCACCGCCAGGCAGCGGCGTCGCCGATACGCTCCCGACTTTGATGCTCCCGGTGATGTGGACAAAACGTCCCTCACCTTTAGCCGGACGGGCGGCGAGATGAGCCTGGCCTTTCCCCAGGATTCGCGCCGAGCCGGTCGGATGCCGGCGCCGCAATCCGAGCTACAGAGGCGGCGGAGAGAGTCTTCGCTGCGAATGAGGCGTAGAGTTCCGTCGTCAGAGAGGGTCCCCGTGGGGCGCCCCGCAAGGCGTTGAGAGAGCAGGTGGGATTTGAACGATCCCACAATTCCGCTTCCCTGTTAAGAGCGCGGGCCGCTGTACGGAGGTCTCGCCGTCCCCCCCGCCGATGGGGGACGGCCGGAGACCGTCGCCCGTACGGAATGATTTTCCCAACTACGGTCCTCCGGTGATGGTGATCTGAACTTCGGCCACGTTGTTCTCCTCGTTCGACTCGTTGACCGTTCTCCCTGCATCGGCCAGGACGCGAATCAGGGCCGTGCCGGTCGGAACCTCTTGCGGCAACCGGATCGCCACGGTGAACGATTGCGAGCCGCCGGCAGCCAGCGTTCCCGTCGCCACCGTGGCGAGCAACACATCAAGGTCGGGAAGACCGGGACGCCGGATGAAGAGCCGCACCTGATGGGTCGCCGGACCGGCTTCCCCTTCACCTTGATTGACGATGTCAAACGAAACAATGGCCGTCCCTCCCCGCGGAATCACGGGCGGCAGCACGCGCAGATTCTTCACCACGAAATCAGGCAGAACGATCACCCGCCGATTGCCGAAGTTGATGTTGGACACCGTCTGATTGACGCCGAGCGTGACCGTGTGCGTGCCCGGTGGCGGCGGGAACGTGCGCACCCAGAAAGGCTGCAACACTAACACTTCTGCCACCGTGTAGGTGCCCGGCGGCAATCCGCAGAAGCGATAGGTGCCGCCGGTGCCGGTGGTCGTGGCAATCACACCAGAAGGACCGCTGAGCTGAATCGTCCAGCCCGACAGCCCTGACTCATTGGGATCTTTCACACCGTTGCCGTTGGCATCGTTCCACTTCATGCCTTCGATGCACCCCTTGCATTTGCCCGCCGCGCCCGCCTGGACGATGGCTTGAATCTCTTGCTGAGTCAGCGCCCGGTTGAAGAGTTCCACTTCGTCAATGTCTCCGACGAAGAACCGGTCCGTCGTAGCGCCAGGAACAGGATGCCGCCGTCCGATCCATAATGGATTCGTGTTCGTCAGATTGCCCATTCTCGGATTCGGATTGGTGAGAACTGACATGCCATCCACGTAGAGCGTGAGCATGGGGGGCCCGCTCGTTCGCTGAACCGTCGCCGCAACATGATGCCACTGCCCATCATTCACCGAGGCGTTCGAGATGTAGTTGGTAAATCCGGTTCCCACAGCGTCCGCCAGTTGGAAGGCCAGACGACCATTAAACAGAAAGAGCGTATAGGCGGCGAGCTGCCCCACGATACGACGTTAGAGCGATACTTGGGAGATGGTCAACTCATCGGGCCAGTGGATGTGGAGAATCGGAGCCGTCAGGACAAATCTCGCCCAGAATTGGCGCATCATGTCGAGCCATTTCTTCAAAGGGTTCCCCCAGACAAGGTCTTTGACCGTCTGCCCGCTGGCGTTGTGGTGAGTGTGGCTATTGCCTGGAACGACCAGCTTTTTTCTTTGTGGTCCATAGCGAATTATGCTTGCCAGAGCAAGTAGAAGCCCAGCCCAATGAGGATTACGCCGCTGAGGCGGTGAACCACCGACCACCAGCAAGCCAGTAGTCGCAGTGATGAAAGAATGCCGAGGCTTGTACCGACAAGTACAATTGGCACACCGATTCCTGTGCCATAGATGAAGAGCAATGCTGAGCCATAAAGCACACTGCCATGACTGGCAGTATACGCGAGAATTGAAGCCAAAATAGGAGTAGCACAAGGAAGGATCGCCAGAGAAAATAGCAAGCCGGTGAGATACGCGCCGAGTGTACCAGAGCGGATAGGCCGCCAATGGCGAACCGCTGGCACTTTGATATTGATAATCCCCAACAGGTGCAAACCCATTACAATCGGTATCACGGCGAGAAGATAACGCACCGCTGGATGCACGCCGCCGAATATTCCACCAGCAAGCACAGCGATTAATCCCAACATCGCAGTGGCCGTAGCAAGCCCGATGGCAAACCAGCCCGACAGCCACGCGCATCGCTTCACCGATGGCTCACAGTACCCGCTCAGGTAGCCAACCAGTGCTGGGACCATCGTATAGCAGCAGGGATTGAAGCCGGTCACGATCCCGCCCATAAAGGTCAGCACAAAAGCTGTCAAAGAAATCTCTTCAATGTTCGGTGGATTCACTGTGGCATCCCTTTCAATCGTTCGAGCGCCTGCTCGATGTGCTCGGCGGTTGAACTGTCCTCACCTTCAAAGCGTTGCTCAACAGCACCGGTTGGCGATACGAGCAAGACCGTCGGCAGCACCCGCACCTGAAACTGCTCGACAAGATTCTTCTCACGCTCAACATCCGGCCGCCGCACTTCCACTTGCCCAGCCAGTTCTCTCTCGGCCTGATCCAGATAGGCGTAAATGCGCCGACAACCGGCATCCTGATCAGACGGATCGTGAAACAGATAAAGAATTGGCTTGCCTTGGGTGCTGGCCGATGATGGTGCGGTCACCACTGCCGATGGCGGTTGAGGCTTTTGCTTTCTGCTTACCAGCTTCACGGTCACGACGGCGGCTACAGCCACAATGATCAGCACGAGGATGACTCGCTTCATGATTCAATGCTCCTTAGTAGGTGGACAAAAGTTCGGGAACACTTTTAAACCAAAGGAACGCTCTTGAATAGCTGTCAAGGCACCAGCAAAAAGCGCCCCGAACTTTTGTCCCGTTACTTTGTTCGTCGCTCCTTTCCTTGCATCATTTGCATCATAGGACAGGCAGGCATCTGGCCTCCCATCATCTTCTGCATCTGAGACATCATGGTTTGCATGCATTGCATCATGGATTGTGGCTTCCAGTCTTTGGTCAGCGCTTCAAACTTCTTACCCTGCTCCTCGGTAAGGACTCTCTTTGCCTCGGCATTGGCCTTTTCCTGAATGGCTATGAGCTCTTTCGTCTGCTTTTCGGAAAGGTCAAGTTGTTCCTTCAAGGCAAGGATGCTCGATGCACTATCGGGATAGATGACGGTGCGCATCATGTGCTGGCATTGGGCCATCATAGGATTGTTGCCCATGTCCTTCATCATTTGCTGCATCATCTCCGGTCCCATTTGCATTTGAGACTGTCCTTCCGTTGCTTTTTTGTGCACTTCGCTCTGTTGAGCATAACTGGACAGCCAAATGCCACCTAAGATTAAGCAGGCGGTAGTGAGCACTGCAAGTTTTGTCTTCGTCATGATTCGCCTCCTTTCTTTCTCAGTGTTACTCGGAATAGTTTTCTGGGAAGTCCACCTTCTTCAAATTCATCAACGCCAACGATTTCATATCCTTTGGCTAAATGTTGTACTTTTTCTTTACTAAAAAAATGCACAATAAATCCGTCAACCTCATACATACCCTCCCCTCGATGAATGCCTGTTCCATAATGGGGGTCACCTGTATGCCTAACTGTGTAAATGTTGAGTCCACCTGGTTTTAATACCCGCCTGACTTCGTCTGAAAGAAATTCGAGCTCCGAAGTTGTGAGCGCCATACAATACAACATATGCGAATAGCAACCATCGAAAGATTCATTATCGAAGGGGAGGGGTTCTCTAACATCGTGACATATCGCTCTGACGGACTGAGACAAGCCCAATGCTCGGGCTTTTTGGGTGATGGCTTCAACTGCGTTCCCAGAATAATCAAGTACGTGAACGTGAAAACCACTTTGAGCAAAGAAGATGGTATCTCGCCCCTGTCCGCCTCCGAGTTCGAGAATCTTGGTTTGACCTTCTTTTTTGAATAGCTCTGCTGCTTTTCGAGCGCAATCACTGGGCTCGCTCCCAAACATATCAGGCTTCTTTGAAAATGTATTTTCCCAATGTTGGCGCTGCGCGTCCAAAACTTGTTTCACTATGGTTGAAGTTCCCCTTTCCATCGTTTTTATGCTCCGTCCTGAATGTATTTGAATCTCAGTCTCATTGAAAGTTCTGCCTTAGCCAATTCCCTTCCGAGATAAGCGGCGTGAGAGAGCTGCGTCACCCAACCGTTTTCAATGATTGTCCAGGAGATGCTTCTGGCATTCTTGCCCTCAATGACTCTTAAAAGCCGGTTGTCGTAAGAGTAATGTTCTACCGCGATGATCCCCTTCTCTGGCTGTGGAATGATCACGAAATAGCCGGCCTTATCCATCTCAACTTTCGTGGGCTCTTCTGCCTGAATGACTGGCACGGTGGAATTCTGAACAGGCATGGTTTCCTTAGTGGACTCCGCACAGTTGCAGGACAGGCTGAGACTCTGTGAGAGTTCTTTGAGTTTCTCAATGATGGTCTTCACATCTTCACATCCAATTAGGTCCACAACCCGCACCTGTTTCCGAAAGGTTTCCACCTCTTCAGGGGTCACGTTTCTTAAAATAGGGCGCTTGCCAGGAGAGCCTATCACCCGCCCGTTCTCATCAACACCATTTTTCGACAGAGCAAGAAATGTCCTGCCGGGCTGATGGCCTTGAGGGTCTTCCCCCACCAACAGAAGAAAGCGAATCGTGGGATTGGTGATCGTGTTCTTGATGACCTTGTCAATGCCGATGTTTTCTGTCTCTGTCTTGCCGACAATGCAAAGCTCTTTTGGTCTTATGCCGGCCAGCGTTTCGGCCAGTTCCACACTGGCCAGAGTGGAGACGGCGACTGGACAAGCTGGGCCATCACAGAAAGCGAAATATTCCCCTGGCACAGGGGGCCAGGTTCGCACTCTCACTTCAAAGGCGCACCCTAGCGATGGACCCTGTGCGGCTTCAGGAAAGGCTTGGTGAAAAACATTCATCGCCACCGCCGGGAAGCAATACTCGCACCCCAGGCACGCATACTTGATCGGTTCCATTTGCTTTAGCCAGGCTCCGATCTGTTGACGCAAATCTGAAGAAGCCGGAGTTTCGATTGAAGAAAGCGAAGTCCCGAGATTTTCCAGGGTCTCCTTCATGCATCCACACTTCCGGCATTTGGCCAGGCTCATGCCCTCTTGCAGTTCGGATCGGATTTTCTCAATCGGCTCTTGATTCGTCATCTCAATCACTCTCTACGTGCTGCACCGCATCTTCCACCATCTTCTTGATGAACTCGTCATCGAGCGAATAGAAGGCCATCCGGCCCTCGTATCGGTACTTGACCAGCCGAAGATCGCGCAGTCGCCGCAGTTGGTGCGACGTGGCAGACAAGCTCATCCCCAGCACATGCGCCAGGTCGCACACGCACAATTCGCCCCGGCCGAGCGCGTAGATAATTCGGAGGCGTGTTGGGTCGGCCAAAACCTCGAAGGTCGCCACCAGTTCCATCACAGTATCGTCGGCGAGCATCTCTCGCTTGAGCGTGCGCACAAGCGGCGCATCGTAGCAAACTTGCTCGCACGTGTCGCGCACTGGGAGCCGGGCGCTGGTTCGCTTCTTAGTGACAGTCGCTTTCGGCATATTCACCTCATAATCATAATTGAACAATTGCTCAACTATTCTAGAGACGGCAAGTGAAAGTGTCCAGCGACAAAAGCGACTTGATCTCCGCCATGTCCAACAACCCTGCATGCGTGTTCCTTTGCCTGTCAGGAAGCGGTCAATGCGCACTTTGAACTCATGGTTCGCCTCTACCCCCTTGCTACCCGCAAACCATTGGCCACCGCCAAAAGCTCTGAGCCCTCATGCGCCACAACCGCAATGGCCACTGTCATGATGCCAATGAGAGCTGAGGGTATCAGAACCGCCAGAATGAGGAGCGAAAAGACAATGTTCTGCAAGCTGATCCGTCTGGCTCTCTTGCCAAGATTGATCGCATAAACCACCTTGGTGAGATCATCGGCCATAAGAGCAATATCGGCGGCTTCGATGGCGGCATCGGTCCCGGCTACGCCCATAGCTATGCCAACGGTCGCTCTGGCCAATGCCGGCGCATCGTTGATACCATCACCAACCATCGCCACAGACCCATACTTCTTTTCCAATTCTTCCACCGCTTTGATCTTATCTTCTGGCTTGAGATCGGCCTTCACTTCATCTATACCCAGTTCCTTAGCAATCGCTTTGGCCGTCACCTCATTGTCGCCAGTCAGCATGACGACTCTCACACCCATCCGGTGAAGCTGATCTACGACCTCTTTGGCTTGGGGTCTCACCTCATCTCGGATGGCAATGAACCCTGCAATACTTTCTTCTGTGCCCACGAGAATCACCGTCTTCCCTTCGTCCCTGAGCCTCTCAGCGTCTGGAATGCCCCGGACCTTCAGACCCAGCTCTTCAAATAGCCCTGGTTTGCCAACGTAAATCGTTCTGCCGGCAATCTTGGCCTTCGCGCCCGAACCAACAAGAGCGCTAAAGTCGGTGGCTTCCAGAGCCTCGACATGAGATTCTTTCGCCTTTTCCACAATGGCCTGGGCCAGGGGATGCTCAGAAAATCTCTCCACACTGTAAGCGAACGCCAGCAGTTGAGATTCGTCTCCATTCAGGGGCACCACGTCGGTTACAATGGGTTTGCCTCTGGTGAGCGTTCCTGTCTTATCGAACGCCACCGCCTTGATCTTGCCCAGATTTTCGAGATGAATTCCTCCCTTAATCAGCACGCCAGATCGGCCCGCCCGACCAATCCCAGCGGCAATGGCGACGGGCGTAGACATCACCAAAGCACAAGGGGCAGCGGCGACTAAAAGGACCACCGCCCTTGTTGCCCATTCCGAAAAAGACGCTCCGATCAGAGGAGGGATGACGATGAGAAGCAAGGAACTCAAGAGGACTAACGGAGAGTATCTCCGCCCAAACGTTTCAATGAAGAGCTGAGTCTTGCTCTTTTGTTCCTGTGCTTCCTCGACCAGATGGACCATTTTGGCGAGGGTATTATCTTCAAACGTCGCTGTGGCCCTGATCTCCAACGCTCCTTCTTGATTGATAGTAGCGGCAAAGACCTTCATTCCCTCTTTCTTTTCAACCGGGATGGATTCGCCGGTCACAGGAGCCTCATTGATGCTGGACCGACCTTTGACAATAATGCCATCTGTTGGGATGGACTCGCCGGGCCGGACGACGAAGACATCTCCGACAGCTATCTCTTCAGCGGGTATGATTATTTCTTCCCCATTCCTGATGACTCTCGCCTCTTTGGGAGCGAGGTCGAGAAGTTTCCTGATGGAAGCCCTGGTTCTGGCGTAGGTGTACTCCTCCAATCCCTCAGCCGCCCCGTAGAGGACGACCAGGAAGGCGGCTTCATCCAACATGCCCAACACCGCTGAACCAAGCGTAGCCGCCAGCATCAGGATTTCTATGCCGATCTCGTTCTCTTCGATCAACTCTTCAATCCCTTCGCGAGCCCAGTGGTAGCCACCCAATGGGATGGCCACCAGATAGAGAGCGGTCTCGACCAGCGAAGGAATACTCCCAAGATGAGCCAACCCAAATGCGGTGCCTGCGAGCACGGCGGCTATCAATGCGTTTCGCATTGGGGGGTGAGCGTACCATTTCCCCTCAAAGATTTCTTCCTTCTTGTCCTCTTTCATTTTCTTATCCTCTTTCATTTTCCTCAACGCGCCTCTTCTATAATCCGGAGCACAATGCTCTCCACCTCCGACGCGAGATCCTCAATCCCGGCGTGGGGAAAGAACTGCACAATCGAAGTCGGGAGCAGCGTGCTGATGTGCGTCTGGCCGCCTTCGACATACACACTGATCGGGCAGGGGAGCATGAGGGAAATCTTCACATCCCTGTTGAGCACCTGGCTCGCGTACTTGGCGTTGCAGATTTCAATAATCTTCAGGGGCTCGCGTGGGAAGCCCTTTTCCGCCAACGTCGCCGCCACATCGTGCGTGTGCAGCACCCGGAAACCCTTCTCAGCGGCCTTCTGCTCAATGGCCGCAACGGCCTCTTCAAACGATTTGTCAGTTGTGACTGTTCGCTCAAATGCGTTCATCGTTGTCCTCCTTTGGGTTGGCTGTTACCTGCCGCGCAAGAGCTTGCTCGCTTTCACATGTTCTAGATCGCTCCTTCACCTCGTTCGCCGGTGCGGATCTTAATCACATCATCCACTGTCGAGATGAAGATTTTCCCGTCGCCCGGATTGCCTGTGTGTGCGTGCGTCTGGATGATCTCAGCGACCGCTCCGACCAGATGATCGGGGACGACGATCTCCAGCTTGGCTTTCTTGACATACCCGACGAAGTCTTCAACGATCTTGTGTTCCGCATCCTCCGCCTGACTTTTTCCAAAGCCTTTCACCTCAGAGACAGTCAGACCGGGCAATCCTTCCAGCTCTTTCAAGGCGTTAATCACCTTCGAGAGCATGAACGGTTGAATGATCGCTTTGATTTCTTTCATGGTTTCACCTCTTCTGTCGAGCCGCGTCACGCGACCCGAATCTGGGTTCTGGCTACTCCTAAGACTGAGCCGTCGTACAGCGACAGATAATCCACCTGCGCTGTATGCACGCCTGGCTCTTGAGGCACCGCCACAAGAACATCATATCGCTCACCCGGAGCGAGAACGATACGGCTCGCTTCATAACTTCGCGGCAGAGGTCGGCCATCGGAGGCGATCACTCGAAACAGCAATGCGCCAAGCGAGACTCGTTGGTTTAAGTACCCCATGTTGATCAACCGGACGAGCACCCGTTGGCCTCGATCCGCGACGATGGCCGTCGACGCGTCGCTGAGCGTCTCCGGATCAGCCTTGCCGTTTATAAGAAAGTAGTCGGGATTGTAGGAAGCGAAATTGACGTTGCCCACGGGAGGACCACCCATCATGCCCGCCGCTCGATGCCACGCGCTATCGAATTCGCTCAGCACCCAAACGTATTGCTTGTCAAACGCAGGCCCGCCCGTCCATGCCCGCTGACTTCCATCAGCAGGCATCACAATGAACGCGCCATACATCCCCATCTGCTGATGAAGCACGGTGTTGACGTGACAATGATAAGCATACGTTCCGGCGTGCCTGGCCGTGAACTGATAGGTGTAACTGCCCATGGGCGGCACGGTGAAGGAAGTGTGGGGAACTCCGTCGTTGAGTGTGTCAACATCGAGGCCGTGGGGATGAATGGTGTGTTCCATCATCGTCATGTTGCGCAGCGTGAGCCTGACCCAGTCGCCTTCGTTCACCGTGAGCGTGGGAGCAGGAACGACTACCCGTCCAGGCGTGGTGGAGAAGCCCCAAACCGGAAACGTGTTTCCGTCGGGCATCGTCGTGCTACCGAAACCAGCAAAGAGTGTGAAATCTCGAATTGCCATCGTTACGCCTCCCTCACATCAAATTCGGCCATCATGCCGTTGGGATAAACGCCATTGGCGGTCACCGCCATCAGCGAGTGATCATGCACCGGGTATCGGCCCGGCTGGTCGAGTGTGACGAGCACGTCCATCGTTTCGCCGGGATAGACGACGAAAGTATCTTTCTCGATGAACGCAGCTTGCGGCTGCCCATTTCGGGCGATGATTCTGAAGTGATACCCGTGAAAGTGCATCGCGTGCGAGATGAGTCCGCCGTTGACGGTGCGGATCAAAACGGTCTGCCCGACGCGACCTGCCATCATCGCGTTTGGATCAGACATGGTCTCGGGGAAACTCCGGCCATTGATGAAGAAATAGTTGGGCCGATAGTCCCGCAGGTCGACCGGTTGGGCGTTTTGCCGGGCCACGTTCCATCGCTCATCCAGCTCGCTGAGCACCCAGAGGAATTGCTGATCGAACGCCGGGCCGCCAGTCCACGCTGTCTGACGGCCATCAGCAGGCAACGCCACCAATGCGCCGCACAGCCCCAGCGCCCGACCAAGCGGATCATTGGCCGAATCGTAGTAGAGGTAAGTCCCCGCCAGCGGAGCCATGAACTCATACGTATGTTGCCCTCCCGGCGGAACCACCGTTTGATCTGAGAGAATGTCCTTGATATGGAAGCTATGCCCATCGCGGCCCTCATTCACCAGCGTCACTGTGATTCGCTCACCCTCACGAACCGTGAGCGGCGGTCCGACGCCTTGAATCACACCACTCTCATCTGTATATCCCCACGCGTAGAGGCTGCGGCCATCCACCATCCGGCGGAATCCCTCACGCACACGAAGAACGAATTCGCGTTGCGGGGCAACAAACAAGGGGCGCCTGGCGCTTGCATGAGCTTCGCTCAGGGTTCCTACGACAGCCGCCGCTCGGTCTCCACGTAAATCAAGCAAAGAGGCTGCGGCGAAAAACGTGGTCCCCGAAATACTCCATTTTAGAAAGGTTCTTCTATCTGGTCTCATAATCGAATCTCTCCTTTTATGGTTTCACTTCATAGCATCAAATCTCCACCTCAGGCCGCTCTTTCTCAAACCAGCGATAGATCGCTGGCAAGACGAGCAAGGTGAGCAAGGTCGAGGTGATGAGTCCGCCGATGACCACCGTCGCCAGCGGTCGTTGCACTTCGGCCCCGGCGCTCGTTGAGAGCGCCATTGGCACGAACCCCAGACTGGCCACAAGTGCTGTCATCAGCACCGGACGAAGGCGAATCTCGGCGGCTTTCATTGCCGCTTCGATGGGTGGTGCGCCTTCCTCTCGCATCTTCTTGATGTAACTGACGAGCACGACGCCGTTGAGCACAGCGACGCCGAACAGCGCAATGAATCCAACGCCTGCCGAGATGCTGAACGGCATGCCGCGCACAAACAGCGCGAAGACGCCACCCGTTGCCGCCATTGGGACGTTGATGAAGATGAGCGCGGCGAGCCGTGCTGAGTTAAAGGTCGTGTAGAGCAAGACGAAGATGAGAAAGAGCGCCAGCGGCACGACAAGGGCGAGCCGCGCGCTGGCCCGCTGCAAGTTCTCAAACTGGCCGCCCCACTCCAGCCAGTAGCCGGGTGGTAGTTTAACCTTTTGCTCAATGGCTCGCCGGGCCTCAGCGACAAAACTGGCAATGTCTCGCCCGCGAACGTTCGTCTCGACTGTGATGCGCCGGTGAAGGTTCTCCCGGCTGATCTGCGCCGGGCCTTGTTCAACCCACACGTCAGCCAGTTGGCTGATGGGAATGAGTCGCCCTTGCGGGTCAGCCACTTTGATGTTCTTGATTTGCTCCACGTCTTGTCGGTCGCTCTCTTGAAATCGCACTTGCAAGAAAAAGCGGCGCTGGCCTTCGAGGACTTGCCCGACGATCTTGCCGCCCATCGCCTCCACCACATCGAGAATTTGTGCGGCGTTGATGCCATAGCGGGCGATGGCCTCGCGGTTGATGCGAATGCGTAAGAACGGCAGCCCAGCCACTTGCTCGGCCTTGGTGTCAGCCGCGCCGGGAATTCGTGAGATCACCCGCACGATCTCGTCGGCTTTCTGTTTCAGCACCTCCAGGTCATCGCCATAGAGCTTGATAGCGATGTCGGAGCGCACACCGGCAATCAGCTCTTGCATCCGGAGTTCAATCGGCTGGGAGTAGCTGAAGATCGTGCCCGGTACGTTTTCTTTCAAAGCCCGATCTATTTTTTTAATCAACTCCTCACGGGTCTTGGCCGTCGTCCATTCGTCGCGAGGTTTGAGCAGTACGTAAATGTCACTGACCTCAACCCCCATCGGGTCGGTGGGAATCTCCGCTTGTCCGGTCCGGGAGATAACGGATGTGACTTCAGGAAATTGTTTCAACGTCTTTTCGATCAGAGTTGTATTCTTGACTGCTTCCGAGAGCGCCACGCTCGGCAGCCGCCACGCTTGCAGGGCGATGACTCCTTCATCCAGACGGGGAATGAACTCCGCCCCCATCGTCAAGGCCACAACCACGCTCAGCAGGAAGATCGTAGCGGCTATGGATACCGTGAGGCGAGGGTGATCAACGGCTTTCCTCAGAATCGGCAGATACGCCTGTTTCACCTTGCGAATGACCCAGGTCTCATGCTCTTCTACCCCGCGCCGGAAGACGATCGAGGCGAGCACCGGCATCAACGTGAGCGACAACACCAGCGCGGCGCAGAGCGCAAAGATCACCGTCAACGCCATTGGCCGAAACATCTTGCCTTCCACGCCCTGTAGGGTGAGAATGGGCAGGTAGACGATGATGATAATGCCCACGGCGAAGAAGACGGGCCGCGCGACCTCACGCCCCGCCTCCAAGATGGCCGCCATGGGATCCCCTGGATTCTCTTTATTCCGCTCCGCCAGCTTCCGCACGATGTTTTCAATCATCACCACCGATCCATCAACGATGAGTCCGAAATCAATTGCCCCGAGGCTCATCAGGTTGCCTGACAACTTGGCGTACATCATGCCGGTGAATGCCACCAGCATCGAGAGCGGGATGGCCGAGGCCACGATCAGGCCGCCGCGCAGATTGCCCAGCAGCAAAAGCAACACGGCAATCACCAATAACGCGCCTTCGGTGAGATTCTTGGTGACAGTGTTAATGGTCTTGCGTACCAAATCGGTGCGATCATAGTAGCCGTCAAGAACCACGCCCGGCGGCAGCGATTTCTTGATCTCCTCAAGTCTCTCTTTTACCCGCTGGACTACGACCCGCGAGTTCTCGCCGGTGAGCATCATTACCACGCCGGTGACTACTTCGCCTCGACCATCACGAGTTACTGCACCCTGGCGCACCCGCGGAGCGAAAGCAACCTTCCCGATGTTCTTAATGTAAATCGGGACGCCTTCCGGAGTGGCCGCCACCACGATGTTCTCGATGTCCTGAAGATTTTCAACAAGCCCTTCTCCCCGTATGACCTGTTGTTCTTGATTGTGTTCAATGTAGGCGCCGCCGGTCGAGAAGTTGTTACGCTCCAGCGCCTCCATCACTTGTTCAAGCGAGATGTTGTAACCGACGAGCTTGTTGGCATCGAGCTGCACCTCATAGGTCTTCAGTTCGCCGCCGTATGTATTGACCTCGACGACGCCGGGCACCGAACGGAGTTTGAACGCAATATCCCATTCCAGGATTGAGCGCAGCTCCATCAGCGAATAGCCCTCTCCCCTCACCTCGAACTGATAGATTTCGCCCAGGCCCGTCGATATCGGCCCCATCTCAGGGCTGCCGAAGCCTGGCGGTATCATCTCCCGCGCCTGCGGCAGCCGTTCCATTACCAGACGCCGTGCGAAGTAGATGTCCATGGACTCCTCAAAGAAGACATAAACTACGGAGAGTCCAAAGCGAGAGATAGAGCGAATCTCGGTAACGCCGGGCAGTCCGCTCATCGCTGTTTCGACGGGAAAGGTGATGAAGCGTTCGACCTCGACCGGCCCAAGACCGGGCGCGCGCGTCAGGATTAACACCTGATTGGGTGTGATGTCGGGCACGGCATCAATGGGCAGCCGCCGCAAGTTATAGATGCCGACACCAATCATCAGCAGCGTGAGCACGATGACCAAAAAGCGATACTTGAGTGAGAGTTCAATGATCCGATGCATGGTCAGTGCCCCTCCTCCCCACCGATCTGCTCTCGCAGTAGCATGGATTTCAAGTAAAAGCTTCCTTGCGTCACCACGACCTCGCCCGCTTTCAACCCGCTCTTGACCTCAACCCAACCATCACTTTGATTCCCAAGTTGAACATCGCGTTTTTGAAACTGTGTGTCGCCGGTTTTCACAAACACAACTGGCTTGTCATCAATCTGCTGAACTGCCGCCGTGGGAATCATCACCGCTTCTCGGCCTATCGGCGTAGGAATTTGAATCGTGGCAAACATCTCCAGTTTCAGCCGACCATCGGGGTTGGGCACTTCACAGCGGACTTTGGCCGTGCGCGTCTTCGGATCAAGAAAATCGCTCACGTAGGTGATCTTCCCGACGAACGTTTCGCCTGGATAAGCATCCACAAGAACCTTCACCTCCTGACCTTCGCGGATCGAGGCGATGTCCTTTTCATAGACATCCGCCTGCACCCAGACAGTTGAGAGATCAGCGATCGTGAAGAGTTCGCGGTCCGTTTCCACCACCTCGCCTTCGGCCACATCGGACTTGATCACGACGCCATCGAAGGGAGCGCGCAGGACGCTGTGGGAGGCTTCCCGGTGAAATGGCGTGTGGCGCAGGTTGGTAACTTGCGCGATATCTGCATCAGTGAGCCCAAAGCGATGCAGTTTCTCCTCGATCTTGGCGATCTCGGCCTTCTGGCTGTTGATTGCAGCCAGCGCGTTTTTGTACTCCGCATTTCGCCTCTCATATTCGGCTCTCGCGATGGCCCCGAGTTCGACCAGATTTTGCGCCCTCTCGAGTGAACGTTTCGCCACTTCAGCCTCCGCATTCGCCTTCTCCAGCGCGGCCACCGCACTCAGATACTCCCCGATCAATTCGCCGAGTTCGATATTGTCATAGGCGACCAGCGGCTGCCCGGCGCGCACGCGGTCGCCCAGCCGCACGTAGACCTTCTCGATCCGACCCCGCGCCAGCGGACGAATATGCGCCACCCGCGTCTCGTTCGGGCCGACGACACCGGTCGTTTGAATCGTTTGCACGATGGTCCTGATCTGCGCGGCTTCCACCCTCAGACCAATGTTGCGCTGAGCGGCAGCGTCGAGCGTCACCACATTTGGAGCAGCCGCTTCCAAGGTTTCCTCACGACCGCTCGCTTCGTCGTTTATGTCCGACTGATGTGAGCTCCACCACACTCTGGCAACGATCACGATCAGGAGAAATACCACCCAAAGAATGACCATCGTCCGGGTTTTGCTCCTCCCTTCCATCCACGTTTTGATTTTTGAAACTTTCTCGCTCTTCATCTGAACCTCCTTTTACCTGATCGGTGCTCCAACGGCGCGCTCGAGCTCCACCAGCGCCAGGTAGTATTCCTTGAGTACCTCGGTGTACGCTTTCTGCGTATCAATCAACCGCCGTTGCTCATTGATCACGTCAAAGATGCGCAATTCGCCGAGGCTGTAGGCGGCCCGAATGATGCGCAGATTATCCTGGGCCTGCCCAATGACTCTTTGATCGAAAATCTCCAGTGCCCGGCGCGCCGTCTCATACCGGCTGTAAGCCGCCTGGACTTCGCGCCGCACGACCTGTTCAATAAACTGCCGGCGCAACCGCGCCGCTTCTCGTCGGGCAATGGCGGCTTGAATGTTACCTTGATTGCGGTTGCGTGTAGGCAGTGTGATGGACACACCGGCAGTGAACAAATTATCCGTATCCCGGATCGGAACAAGTCCTCCTGCTCCCCTCAGCCCAAACTGATCGAAGCGCGAGTTGACCCGCGTGTAGCGGGCAAAGCCGATCAGATTGGGAGTAGCTTCGGCGCGGGCCAGCCGAACTTCGGCCTCTCCGAGGTTTTCTTCCAGACGAGCGATTTTCAGATCAGGTCGTTCGCTGAGCGCCCGCTCGATCGCCTCGACAAGCGAGATCGTGACCGGCGGCGTGCTCAGATCGCCCCTCAGCCGAAGTGGTTCGTCCAGACTCATTCCCGCGAGCGTCTTTAACTCCAGGATGGCGCGGGCGACCTGATTCTCAAACAGCAGCCGATCTGACTCGATACGACCGACCTCCACCTGGAGCAGTCCTTGTTCAACCGGTGCGGCTTCGCCTTCGCGCACGCGCGCTTGGGTCAGGTGATAGACTTGCTGATTCAGTTGCAACAATCGCTCGGCGATTTCCAGATTCCGCACCGCCGCCAGCGCTTCGCCATAACGGGCTTTGATGTCTGCTTTCAGTTGACGCTCACGGTCAGCGATTTCAAGCTGAGCGAGTTCCAACCCGATCTGAGCCACTTCAACTCGGCGCTCCCGTTTCCCACCCAGTTCAAATGTATGGGCGTAGCCGAGCGTCAGTTCGCGCTCGCCTCGGCTGCCCAGGATAGAGCCATTGGTCATGCTGACTTCAAATCCGGGATTGGGGCGGAATCCAGCTTGAAGAAGGAGTCCTTGCGCTTCGGTCGCTCGTTGGCGAGCGGCCAGCAATTCGGCGTTCCGCGTGAGCGCCCTTTGCACCAGTTCTTCCACGCCGGTGCCCTGGACAGGATCAACATACTTCGTGAAAGAAACGGTTATGTTCGGGCGCACTGAAAAATCCAAAGTTTCTTGATCCGGTGTCTGGCTAACCGACTGAGATTGCGCCCAAACATGAAGCGCAACCAGCCGAATGATCAGACAGAAAACGAATGCCATGCGAACAAATTTTCTGAATGATTTGAGTTTCATACTCACCTCGTCATTCTGCTCACCGAGCGGGTTGCTCGGCCATCGCCGGAGGCAGCCCGGCGCTTCCTTCATTCGATGGATGAAGGGCGCCATGCCCAGAGCACACCTCCGTTAAATGGATTCACGCACCGCTGCTTATCGCAGCAGGGTGAACAGTTGTCGAGTGTTGAGCAGCGAGATTAGGAGAAGCGGGGGGGATGATAGGGTGGGTCGCCCGTGGGTGACACCAAATCTTCAACCGCCTCTGGGATTACTTTGACGGAAGTTTCATGGTTTGGAGGAACAAAGATCAATTGCAGCACAACATGATGGCAGCAGCAAAAACATTCATCTTCCGGAGGAGAATTCGAGTGGTGAGGATGTTGCTGTTGTTCAGCGAGCGTAGTTGAAGTGACGCTCTGGCTTGCACAGCTTTGGTTGACCATCGCCAGCATCGGCGTCCCTTGGAGATCCTCGGGGCAGAGTCCCGGCGTCAGCAAATCGGTTGCCGGAATCAAGAGCAGGATAATGACCACCGCCACTCGGATCATAGATGATAAGATTACCACACCGTACCCCTATCGCACAATCCTTTTATAAGCGCACCCGCCGCAGCCGCAGCGCGTTGCCCACTACAGACACCGAACTGAAGCTCATCGCCGCCGCCGCGATGATCGGACTGAGCAGGATGCCGAAGAACGGATAGAGCACTCCGGCCGCAATCGGCACGCCGAGCAAGCTGTAGATGAAGGCGAAGAAAAGGTTCTCTTTGATGTTGCGCATGGTCGCCCGGCTCAGACGCCGCGCCCGGACAATGCCCCGGAGGTCTCCCTTGACCAATGTCACTCCCGCGCTCTCCATCGCCACATCCGTGCCCGTGCCCATGGCAATCCCCACGTGAGCTTGAGCCAACGCCGGAGCATCGTTGATGCCATCCCCGGCCATCGCCACAATTCGGCCTTCGGCCTGGAGCTTCTTGACCACTTCGACCTTCTGGTCGGGCAGGACTTCGGCGACCACCTCGTCAATATTGAGCTTCCCGGCGACCGCCTGTGCCGTCGTATGATTGTCGCCGGTGACCATGACGATGCGGATGCCTTCGTCGTGAAGCTGCCGAATAGCCTCCGGCGTCGTCGCCTTGATCGGGTCAGTCACACCGAGCAGACCGGCCACCGCGCCTTCTACCGCCAGGAACATCACCGTTTGACCGTCGGCCCGCAAGGCCTCCGCTGTCGTCGTCAGATCGTCCGGATCAATCCCGAGATCGCCGAGCAGCTTGTGATTGCCCAAACTGACGGCACAACCGTCAACTCGACCCTTCACGCCCTTGCCCGGGACTGATTCAAAGGACTCCGCGTCGGTCAGCTCAACCGCCCGCTCGCGCGCTCCCGCGACGATGGCTGCCGCCAGTGGATGCTCGCTGCCGCGCTCCAAGCTGGCGGCCAGTCGCAGCACCGTCCGCTCGTCCCAGCCTTCTGCGGGAACCACCGTGACGAGTTTGGGCTTGCCCTCCGTCAGCGTGCCCGTTTTATCCCCGATGAGCGTGTCCACTTTCCGCATCACTTCGATGGCCTCTTGGAAGGCATCCAACAGCTCGAGCGCCTTCACAACGGCCTCGACCACGTACCGATCCGACGTCGCGCGCAGCCGTTTCATGTTTCGTACAATAAAACTTATTTTCGTTTGGCAAAACAATTATAGCACGCCCCGATCTCCTGTCAAGAGGGTTGGATCTGTATCTTTGGGACAGATTAACGGGCGAAGGCCCGGACGGGGGTTGCAGATTGAGGGGGAGATAGAAATGTTGGAAGCGATCAGGAAGGCGGCGAGGCGGCGGCTGAAGGCGTTGTGGTCCGTAAGGAGCAGCTCTTCGTGGAAGTCTACGAAGGTTCCCCGCAGGGTGCGATTGAAGCGAGAGCGGCGTCTTGTTTGGGCGAGCAAGGGTGGAGGGCGAAGTGCCCTAGGCCTTCGCCGCCCGTGAGCCTGGCCTCCCTAATCTCCGGCCCGTTGTCGGCGTCCACGACGCCCGCAAGCCCCCCAGAGGCATGGCCGAATCCGCCTACGGCCAGCACTTCGGAGAAGCTTTTGAAAGACCCCCCCCCACCCTCTTGCACTAGCGACCGGCGCGCACACGCCGGCACCATCGGCAAGGACTATGAATCAGAATGTCTCGCCTCGACCCTTCCAGTACCCGCACGATCGTGTCCGGGCACCAAAAGTCCATCCTTTTCACCCCCCACGCGTCCAAGCGCCCCCAACTGACCCACATCTTCTGAGGGTCGCGCACGATGATCCGCCCAAAGGTCGAAACGGAGGGGACCTTCAGGGAACCCCATCGAGAGCACAGCCCCAGATGGGGACCTTCATCAGCCCCCCGCTCCCAGCAAAACGGCTCCACAATCTGGACAGCCACTCGTGCCTTCACACAGAGCCTGGACCTGGCCCTCGGCCGCTCGCCGACGACCAATCCAACGAGCACCCTCACCCCCCTCCCCATAGCATCGGCCTTGACGCGAGCGAGCTGGCGCGCCGTCTGGGACCGGATGCGCGGACGGCGAACCGCTGCCCGGACCCTTTCCCCTTGCGTCGGCTCCGGCTGTGGTATGATCGGCAAGCGGCCTGCGCGCTCCCTGCGCCTGTATCTGACAGCGGGCTCGTCCACGCCCTGCTCTTGATCCGGGACGCGCCTCTTGCCGCGATCCTCATGAGGCCCCCGCGCGAGATCCGGCGAACCACACCAGGGGGTGACGACCCGCCTCCCACCGAGGCGCACGAGCCGTCACTCCCGGCGAAGGCGCTGCGTTTAAAAGATCACCTTCAGCGCCAACTGGACGAGCCGAGGATCCGCCGCCGCCGTCACCTTCCCGAAAAGCGGCGTGTCGAAGAAGCGCTCCGGGTTGAAGAAGTTCGGATGGTTGAAGAGATTGAAGATCTCGGCTCGGAACTGAAGATTGACGCTCTCGGTCACATAGGTGTTTTTGATCACGGAGAAATCGAAGTTCACCCACCCCGGACCCGGCAGGAGGTTTCGTCCCGCATTGCCGATTCCCGGCCCTGCCAACGATACCGCGCCAAGCGCATACCCCCTCCTCGCACATGCGCTCAAACCACACACCCTGAATGATAATCGCACCGGATCACCGACCCCGAACCTGAACCTATGCGATTTCGCGCACGGGTTGGGCGAAATACCCCGTGTTCGTCCGCTCTTTCGGATCCACCGGGATCTCCAACTCACGCGAATGCCGTCAGTTTTATCACGCTCTCGTGGAGAGTGATGGCGTGGCATGGATGTTGCTAAACCCTGAACTGCAGGTCGCCCATGAGGGCGGCTCTATTTCAGGATGGCACAGAAGGAGGCGACGATGAACGAGCCTACGCGCCGTGCCAAAAGGAGGAAGTTCTTGAAACTGGTGGGGGTGGGAGCGGCCGGAGCGCTACTGGCCGAAGTCGCCCGGGACAACCGCGCATCGCTGAAGACAGCCGCTGCCGGTCTGGCCCGAGAGACCCGACTCGACCAGGCCCAGATCGAAAATGCCCTTTTACGCATGCAACAAGATTTGAAGCGGGCGTTGGCCAAGCCGGTCGCCGAGCGAAGCTGGGTGATGGTGATTGATCCGCGCCGTTGCATCGGTTGTCAGGCGTGCGTCGTCTCGTGCAAAGCCGAGAATGTGACGCCGCCGGGCGTTTCCTATCGAACGGTTCCCGAAATCGAATTCGGGACGTACCCGAACCTCAATCGCGTGTTCATGCCGACCAACTGCATGCAATGCGACAACCCGCCTTGTATGAGAGCGGCCCCGCCGGGGGCGATCACCAAGCGGCCCGACGGCATCGTGGCGATTGATTACACGAAATTCACTTCGCGCGAAGCGTTCGAGGCCGCGCGTCAGGCCTGTCCATACACGGCCCTCTATTTCGACGACGGTGATTTCTACACGAGCGATACACCCGGCGGGACGCAGCCCTACGAGACGCGCAGGTTCTACGAATACGAAGGCGAGTACACGCGCGCGGGCGGTCAGACGCCGGTCGGCCGCGCGCGCAAGTGCCACTTCTGTTTGCATCGGCTCAACGCCGGGATGTTGCCGGCCTGCGTGACCACCTGCATCGGCGGGGCGATGTCCTTCGGCGACAGGAATGATCCGCAGAGTCTCGTCTCCGAATTGCTGGCCACGCACAAGGTGATGCAGGTGAAGGCCAGCGCCGGGACTCAGCCGCGCGTCTTCTATATCGAGGACGAATTGCCCAATGTGCGCCGACTGCTATCCTGCCGCGTGTGTCACCGATAAGGAGGGGGTGACGATGAAAGAGAGAATGCTCACCGACAGCACCGCTTCTCAAAACTCGTCGCCGACGCCGTCGAGCGAGAACATCAGTGATCCGACCTTTTGCGCGACGCGGCGAGCTGTGCTGAAAACCTCGGCCCTGCTCGGTGGCTCCGCGCTCCTGGCCAGCCGAGCGAAATGGATGCACAACATCTTCGCGCCGGCTCAGGCGCAGGCTCCGGGACCGGAGTACGAACTGGCGAAGGCGGAGAATGTCCTCTACACCACTTGCCTCCAGTGCAACACCGGCTGCGAGATCAAAGCCAAGATTCTCGACGGCGTGGTGGTGAAGATTGACGGCAGCCCCTACGGGCCGCGCGCGATGTGGCCGCATGTGGCGTATGACAGCTCGCCGCTGGACATGGCCACCGTGGACGGACACATCTGCCCCAAAGGTCAGGCGGGCATTCAAACGCACTACGATCCGTATCGTGTCGTCAAAGTGCTCAAGCGAGCGGGCCGTCGCGGCGAGAACAAGTGGATGACGATTCCGTTTGAACAAGCCATCGAGGAGATCGTCAACGGCGGCCTGCTGTTCGCCCATGTCCCCGGTGAAGAGAATCGCGTGGTCACCGGACTGCGGGAGCTGTGGGCCGTGCGCGACCCGGCGTTGATGAAATCCATGGCCGATGATGTGGCCCGGATCTGGGACAAGAAAATGACCGTCGAGGAGTTCAAGGCCAAGTACGCCGCGCACTTGGACAAGCTGATTGACCCCGATCATCCCGATCTCGGCCCGAAGAATAATCAACTCGTCTTCATGTGGGGCCGACTCAAAGCCGGAAGGGCGGAATTCATCAGCCGGTTCGTCCGCGATAGCTTCGGTTCGATCAACGCGCACGGCCACACGACGGTGTGTCAGGGGTCGCTCTATTTCACCGGCAAGGCGATGAGCGATCAGTACACCGGCGGCAAATGGACGGGCGGGCGCAAAGCCTACTGGATGGCGGACACGGCCCACGCCGAGTTCATCATCTACATCGGCGCGAGCCCGCTGGAAGCCAACTACGGCCCGCCGTTCAAGGCCGGGAAGATCACCAAAGGGGCCGTGGACAACCGGCTGAAGATCGCCGTTGTTGATCCCCGTTTCTCCAAGACCGCCGCGAAAGCCTGGAAGTGGGTGCCGATCAAACCGGGCACGGAAGCGGCTCTCGCCCTGGGCATGATCCGCTGGATCATCGAAAACGAGCGGTATGATCGAAGGTTCCTGGAGAACGCCAACCGAGGCGCGGCCAGAGCCGACAATGAACCGACCTGGACCAATGCGTCCTGGCTCGTCAAGATCGAGGCCGATGGGCGGCCCTCGAAATTCCTGCGAGCCGATGAAATTGGACTGGGCGACGCCGATAGTTTCGTCGTGCTCCGAAATGGCCAGCCACGGGCGTTCAAGGTTGACGATGAGCAGACGGTGGTGGAGGGCGACCTCTTTGTCGATGCGGTGGTCGGCGGCATTCGCGTCAAGAGCGCGCTGCAACTCGTTTACGAATCGGCGGCCTCGCGAACGATTGAGGAGTGGGCCCAGATCTGCGGCATTGCTGCTCAAGACATCGTTGATCTCGCTCGCGAGTTCACCGCTCACGGCAAACGCGCCGTCATGGAGCCGCATCGCGGCGTCGCACAGCACACCAACGGGTTCTACAACGTGCTGGCGGTGATGACCGTCAACCTGCTCATCGGTAACTTCGATTGGAAAGGCGGCATGATCTATGGCGGTGGGACGTATGATCAGATGGGTTCGACGCCGGGCAAGCCGTTCAACCTGGGCAAGCATCCGGCGAAGCTGACGCCGTTTGGGATCAGTATCATCCGGCATGAGGTGAATTACGAGAAGACGACCCTCTTCTCGGGCTATCCGGCACCGCGCAACTGGTATCCGTTTGCGAGCGACATTTATCAGGAGATCATCCCGTCAGCAGGTGATGGCTATCCCTATCCCATCAAGGCGCTCTTCATCTACATGGGATCGCCGGTCTATGCGCTGCCGGCCGGTCACACCAACATCGAGATCCTCGCCGATCCGAACAAGATTCCCCTCATCGTGGCCAGCGACATCATCATCGGCGAGACCTCGATGTACGCCGATTATATCTTCCCCGACCTCTCCTACCTGGAGCGCTGGGAATTTCACGGCTCGCATCCCTCCATTCCGCAGAAGGTTTCGCCGGTGCGCCAGCCGGTCGTCGCACCGCTCACGGAAACCGTCACCGTGTTCGGCGAGGAGATGCCGCTCTCGTTGGAAGCCTTGTTGCTCGGCCTGGCCGAGAAGATGGGATTGCCGGGATTCGGTCCGAACGGATTCGAGCCGGGGAAAGATTTGAAGCGTCCGGAGGATTTTCATCTCCGCGTGGTCGCCAACATCGCCTTCGGCGACAAATCCGATGGCACGGATGCGGTGCCGGATGCCAGCGATGAGGAGGTCGAGCTGTTCCTGAAAGCCCGGCGGCACTTGCCGCCAACGGTCTTCGATCCCGCGCGATGGGAGCAGATCGTCGGCTCCCGGTGGTGGCGCAAGGTCATCTACGTGCTCAATCGCGGGGGGCGCTTCGAGAACTACAGCGATGCTTGGGTCGGCGATCAGGCGAAATCCAAGTACGGCAAGCTGGCCAGCATTTACCTGGAGAAAGTGGCGACCACCAGGAGCGCCATGACGGGAGAGTACCTGCCGGGCGTAGCCGTGTACCTGCCCATTCGCGATGCGCTGGGGCGCGAGGTCAGGGATGAAGGGTTCGCCCTGCATCTGATCACGCACCGCGAGATCTTCCACACCAAATCGCGCACGGTGGTGGATTACTGGCTGCTCGATCTGATGCCGGAGAACTTCGTCTTGATGAACGTTGAGGACGCGTACCGAATGGGGTTGGCAGACGGTGACCGGGTGAAGATCGTCTCGGCGACGAATCCCAATGGGGTGTGGGATCTGAAGAACGGACGGCGCGTGCCGATGATCGGCACGGTCAAACCGGTCCTGGGAATACGTCCTGGAGTGGTCAGCTTTGCGCTGGGCTTTGGCCACTGGGCCGTCGGCTCAAGCGACATCATGATTGACGGTGTGCGCATTCCCGGCGACGAGCGTCGCGCTCAGGGCGTCCACGCCAATGCGGCCATGCGCGTGGACGACTACTTGAAGAACACGTGCATGGTTGACACCGTCGGCGGCAGCGTCTCGTTCTACGACACGCGCGTGAACGTGGTGAAGGTGTAAGGCCATCGCTTACCGTGTCCTGGGTGATGACTCTCTATCGTTCAACAGCCGCCTTACTGAAATGTCGGCTGTGATTACACCAGTAGCGCTCCACGGTGAGCGCGCGCCGCCCTCCAGGCTAACCTCAGGATGCTCGTTCCACCACCATCGCCACGGCCTCGCCGCCGCCGATGCAGAGCGTCAGAGGACCAAAGGCGACCGCGCCGCCATTGACGTTCCCCTTCTGGGGATCGAGTTTGAGCGGTCGAATCGCCGCCAGCTCTACCACCGCAAACGCTTCGTTGATTTCAAACAGATCAATCGCATCGAGCGATAATCCGGTGCATCGGCTCGGCCAATTCCCCTTCGTCAGTTTCTTTGACTCATTGAGAGCTGCCAGCGCATCGTCCGGCGAGACGGAAATACCATGACAGCAGATTTCTTGATGGTCGCGAAAGGGGTATTCCTTCACCAACTCGGTGACCATCTGGTGTAACGCCTCAGCTTGTTGCTCCAATCGCTCCGTCATACTTCCGACTCACGATTACGCGCACATGACAGCCTCCGTGCTTTCTTGATGTTGTTCGGACAACGCAGGGAACGCCCGATGAAAGTATTCCTGCGGCGCGTGCCACGCCACATGATCCTGTCGCAACGCTTTCACGAGGTGGCTTTGGCTGCGATACGCTCGCATGGCCGCCAGCTTGCGTGGCCGCACGGCGCGAATGTCGAACGTGATGGTCGCGGGTAGAAGAAAAGCAGCCTCAATACCTGAGCCTCGGCGATGTAGTCATCGAAAATCGGGCTTGCCGTGGGGGAGAGGCACACCAATTTTTCATCGTTTCTTCGCATCGGTCAGGCGACATGCTCAACTCCATGGAGTCCCTCGTCGTTGGTGAAACCTCACGGCGTCACGGCGACTCCTCGCTCGATCTTTCGCCCTTCTGTGTGTTCGTTTCTTGGCACTCCATCAACCACTGTTTCACTTCTTCCAGCTTGGGAATTCGCCCCGATGCTTTCATCACACCGTTGATGAAGACGGCGGGGGTGAAAAGCACTCCCCGGGTGGCAAACTCTCGTGGGTCGTGGATATGAACGACCTCGGCGGCGACGCCGAGCGCCTGGAGCGCGTGTTCAATAGTCCTCAACGTGTTATGGCAGCGAGAGCATCCCGGACCTAACACTTCGATTCTCATCTCGGCTCCCTCCCCTTCACGTTCAAGATTTTCGTCGCCTATCACCGTAGCGCCCGTCTCTCTCCCGGCATGCCACCAAGAGGGCGGCGCTACGAAGCTCCATTTAGAAAATCACGTTCCCGGCAAACCATCCCACACATGTGCCGAGAACGACGATGGTGATGACGTAGATGACGGCCTTCTTCACTCCGAACACACGCCCGATGGCGAGCCAATTGGGCAGGCTCAAGCCCGGCCCCGTCAGCAACAGCGCCAGGGCCGGCCCTTTGCCCATGCCCAAGCTCATGAGTTTGTCCACAAACGGCGCTTCGGTCAGGGTGGCAAAATAGCTGATGGCACCGATCAGAGTGGCCAGAAACGAAGCGAAAATCCCTGAACCACCCAGCCAGTTCTGAATCCACCACTGGGGCAGAATCGCGCCGATGACGCCGACGATGAACACACCGACAAGCAACAGCGGAAAGATCACGCGCACAAACCACCAGGTCTCCTTCACCCAGGCGAGGATGTCCTCTCTGCTCTTGGTCAAGTAGGCATAGATCGCGATCACCACCATGCCCACGGCCCATACGTAAACCTTGTGAAGATACGGCCCGCTGCGAATGAGGTAGTTCGGCGCCAGCAAGTCGGCCACAATGAGCAGAATCAAGATCACATCTTTCCGGGACATGACCTTCTCGCCCGGATGGGCGACAAAGGCTGAAGCCCGAGTGGACTCTTCCCGCCGAAAGGCCAGGCTCATGACGGTGCCCACTACAAAGGCCATGGTGAGCGCTGCGGCGATGCGCGCGGCCACCATCTGCCCGCCCAAGATCGCTCCCGTGTAGACGAGCGCCAGGATGTTGGCCGCGGGTGCGACCCACAGGATGATGAAGGCCGGCCCGATGCCTGCTCCGCCATAGTAAATTCCGCTCGACACGGGAATGACCGTGCACGAACAGGCCGCCACGAAAAAGCTCGCCACCGACGCCAGCCCAAACGAGGTGATCCTGCGCGCCGCCGCACCCAGATACCGGATGATGGCCTCGCGCGAGATGAACGTCACCAGCGCGCCCGCCAGCAGAAAGGCCGGGATAAGACAGGTGATCACATGCAGCGCGATGTAATCTTTGAGCGCCACGACACCGGCCAGGATGAGGTCCTTCATCATGATGTCATCTCCTCGAATGCTAAGCTATTGGCCCGCCGATGGAGCTTTTGATGTCCTCGCGGGGTGGCGCAACTCTCCGTAAATTGCCGCATTCTCGCTGAATCTGTCTGAAAGGTTTCAAAAAGTGGAAACACTCTCTGAAGAAACTCTCGAACTGCGCGTCCCACTTCGTCATCGAGCGCCAGCGAATACCACACGCGCGGACCGTCTCGACGGTCTCGCACCAGGTGCGCGTTTCGGAGATACGCCAAGTGCCGGGAAAGCAATGGTTGGGGCAATCCCAACACCGATTGCAGATCGCAAACACAGACTTCTTGGTGGAACAAGATGTTCAAGATTCTCAATCGGCTTGGATCAGCCAACGCTTTGAGTGTTTTCTCCAATTCTTTCATTTCTTCCTCCGCCTATGCGGATAAGCAAATATCATGCCAGCGAGGAATGAACGCCGTAGGCAAATTTAGAGAGACCAATTAACGCATGGATCTCGTTGGTGATGTGGCACGCGCCCGATTTCACAACCGGCCAAGCCAGATGCGTCGAGGGCCGAGTCGGTCGGGGCATTTGCCGCCGTTGGTGGGTCAACTGGCGCGGCTTGTCGTGTCAACAAAATCCAGCTCGATCTCCACCTCGGCCCACTCCTTCTCAAACCGGCGGTAGAGCACAGGCAGTACAAACAGCGTCAGCAGCGTGTCGTGCTTTTCCTGACTTTGTTCCCTCGGCTCTTGGAAAGAACGCTATTGCCGGTAGGGGTAAACAACCAGGTTCGGAATCCACGATGAAGGAGATGAGCACGGTGTTGAATGATCTGGAGCGCCTCAGGAAAGATGTCAACCGGATGGCTCCCAAAGTGGTACGAAAGCATACAAAGCAGCTCAAGCACCATCTGGCCGAGCTAGAGCAGACGATGGCTCGGTTGAAGACCGAGTGTGCAGGGGCGGACTGAAGGCATCGTCAACCAGGGTTTCAACGCTTTCCAGACCAATTTCACCAACATGGTCAATTTCTGTAACGGCTGTCACGTGGCAACCGGCTTCCGCTACATCGTCTATCAACTGCCGAATCAGCCGACAGTCCTGGTGAAGCTGGACACGGGTGATACTTTCACCAAGCAGCGTCACGGGTGTTCAACCAGCCACTGATTCAACTCCTGGACGAGGCGCTCAATTGCCGCCTCATCCAGACCTTTCCGCCGCGCGTTTTCCTCCAGCGTTCCCCACGCCGGCTCGCCGCACTCGATGCACTTGATTCCCTTCTCGAACAAAAACCGCACCGACTCCGGGTGCTGGCTGACGATGTCTTCAATGAGCGTCTCTTTGGTCACCATTCATCTTCCTCCAGACATCATTGAGGCTTGCCCGGCGGCAAGGCGATCTTCACACTGATAGCTCCGCGCACGTCGCCCGTGTGATAGCCGGTCGCTCGGTCCTCAGGGTACTTCTCAGCGAGAATCGCCCTCACCTCCGGCGGGATGTTCGCCGTCTCGCCGTGACAGGTGAGACACATCGGCCCGGCAATGAGTGGCTTGAGATAACGGAGATACTCACGCTCGCCTTCTTTCACAACCTCAAAGTAATCGTTCTCTAGCTTCTTCCCCCGATTGAGGCGGTCGAATTCTTCGAGCTTCTGCCGCTCATAGTCATCGGGCACATCCTTGGGATTGCGATAGCCGAGGCTCACGCGGCGAACAGAATGACCGGTGCGAGCGGTGAACTCGCGCGGGATGTCCTGGGCCACTTCCGAGCAAACGCGCACCGCATCAGCATATCCTCCTTTCTCCAGCTCTTTGAACAGCAGGCGGCGAACTGTGTCGGCCAACTCATTGGCCACCTGCCGGGCTTGCTGGAGCGCCGGCTCCAGGCGTGAATCCTGGACGGGCGGCGCTTGGGAGAGACGGGCCTCCACACCCCAAGCATACATCCCCATGAGCGCGATCATCGCCCCCACTTTCGTCATCGAGTGAAACGTTCTCCGTCGCATACTCCCTCCTTTCGTGAGATTTTCTAGAACCCGACAACTCTTGTGATTCGCCGGATTCCAACCCGTATGATCCAAATGTCCATCACCGATTGCCGTGGATGGTTCATCGCGCTCCTCCTTTGGCACCCGGAATGCCGCCTAACGACCAGGCTCAGCCGCCTGCCGCGGCGGGTCGGCTGGAGCGAGTGTTAGGCTTCTGCGCCATGGCGACTACTCCTCTGTTCGCAAGGGGAGAGTGCGAATCTGGATACGCACTTCAGTCACGCGTATAATCGCACCGCTCGCCAGAACCGCCGCATGCTCTTCTGCTATGTGCCGGAGATACCTATTGACATTTTCAGGACGCATAGCGATCTCCCGACAGCGCGGGTTCGCTCCGGAAGGGGGAGAGGCTGAGAGGGCTCGATCCATCGTTGAGATCAAGCGTCGCGCTCCGGGTGTGAGAGGAACCCCTCAGGGCCGTGGACGAAGAGGCAGGGATGGAGAAGAGGCGCAGCACGTGCCAGGGCAGGCATCCGGACTCCATTCGAGTGAAGCCGAATTCAACGCCTGACCTGGATCGTGAGGGGAGGATGCGCGAGCGAGAGAGGTCACCGGGTTGCCACGGGGATGACTGCTCCGCCGGGTCTCAGGGTTTGGCGGCGCGAGTTTTGGGGCTCATCCTTCGCGTGGGGGATTTTCCAGCGTCTCGGCTGACAGGCGGCGGAAGCGCAGGAACCCCTGGGAAAGGCCTCCGCCGACCAACCATTCCACCGATTCCTGTTGGGCCAGCGCCTGTGACTCCGGCGTCGCCCACTCCTCGCCGATCACAGCCGGTGTGGCGTTCACGCCCGCTTCGCGCAAGGTATCGGCTCGTTGACGGGCGCGGTGGATGTCCTGAGGGTCCACTTTCTGCGACACCTCCACGACGAACACTTCCTCTCCTTTCCACCAAATGAGGTCGGCCAGGAGAGGATCGGCGGGGGGATCCGGGGCTCGACCCTCTCGATAGAACGGGTGAAGCCACCGGCTGAGTTGACGACGCACATCCGGCTCCCCGGGTGCACCGCCCTCGCCACCGAAGAACAGGTTGGGCGCGCGCACCACGATGCGCCGCTCGTATCGCTCGCCCTCGCGCCGTCCCGCTTCGCCCTGTTGCCATTCGAGGAGGCGTTGCAAGGTGCGCTCGGTGCGCTGTTGAGCGGCCACCAGATCGGCGACTTGCTGTTCGATCCGCCGCTGCGCTTCGGTCAAGGCTTGCACCTGCTCCTCCGTCCGCCGCTGCGCTTCAGTCAAGGCTCGCACCTGTTCTTCCGTTCGTCGCTGCGCCTCGGTCAAGGCCCGGACCTGTTCTTCCGTCCGCCGTTGCGCTTCGGCCAACTTGGCCAGCTCTTCCTCCACCCGACTGACCCGCTCCTCCGTCCGCTGTTGCGCCTCGGCCAAGGCCTGCACCTGCTGCGTCAAGGCCCGCACCTGTTCTTCCGTCCGCCGTTGCGCTTCGGCCAACTTGGCCAGCTCTTCCTCCACCCGACTGACCCGCTCCTCCGTCCGCTGTTGCGCCTCGGCCAAGGCCTGCACCTGCTGCGTCAAGGCCCGCACCTGTTCTTCCGTCCGCCGTTGCGCTTCGGCCAACTTGGCCAGCTCTTCCTCCACCCGACTGACCCGCTCCTCCGTCCGCCGTTGCGCCTCGGCCAAGGCCTGCACCTGCTGCGTCAAGGCCCGCACCTGTTCTTCCGTCCGCCGCTGCGCCTCGGCCAACGCCTCCACGCGTTCCTCCGTTCGTCGCTGTGCTTCGGCCAACTCGCGAACGATGACGGGCAGCTCCAGCAGCTGATCGGTCAGAAGGAGCCGCCGCAGTTCCGTGCGCCACTCCGGATGCTTCTCCAAGATCCGAATCAAATCGTGGAGATCCTTCATGGTGAAGGCCATCGCGATCCTCCCTATTGAGAGAGCGCGCTCGGAGCGAAGCGCGCGCCGATCACAGGATGCCCACGCTGAGCCATTCTCTCCATGTCCAGCTCACACATCGTGCTCGCTCCTGTGGAAGATCAATCATAAGGCATACCGAAGCTCGTTTTAAAGCCCGAAGAGCGGATCCTCGGACCGACTCCCTCCCCCCGATGTGGGATGGGGAGCGCGCTTCGCCTGTCGGAGGACGCGGCCCAAACCCGATGCCCCCGATATGGTCGAAGGCTGAGGCATCTGCTGCGGGAGCTGCCTCGCAGGTTGTGGGCGAGGCGGTCGACCTGGGATCTACGTTCCGATGCCGTCTGCTTCGGGTATGAGCGTGCGGAGGCTCATGTGGATATAGGGATTTTCGCCCGATGATGCGCGATCGAGCCTGTCGTGGCTTCCGGCACAGCGGCGGTTCCTGAAAGGCGTCGGATTCAGAGGGGATGGAGAGGTGACCGGGGATCCGGCGGGCCGACGGACGAAACAAGAGCGAGAGCAGCAGCGGACGTCCCCGCACGGACTGAGATGAGGCGGAAATCGTGGCGATGGGGGATAGGGTGGGGAACCCGGGGAGGGTGATGGGAGCAAGAAGGCTCGCGGCTCTGGGCGAGCGACGTACGCTAGCGGCTCACCCTGAGCCGGGCTCTCTCTCGCGCACGATTCGAAGCGTTCGCTCAAAGGCCTCGGGGGAGACCGAGAGGGCCGTGAGGCCCAGTTGCAGCAGCTGGGGGATCAGCTCCGGGCGTCGCGAGGGGGCATCGCCGCAGACGCAGCACTCCAGGGCGCTCTCCCGGCATGCGCGCGCGACCCATTCGATAGCGCGCATGATGGCGTCGTCGCGCTCATCCCACAGGGGGATCAATCGCGGGTTATCTCGATCCACGCCGAGGATGAGCTGCGTGAGATCGTTGGTTCCGATGGAGACGCCGTCCACCAACGGGAGGAATCGTTCGATGAGGAAGACGACCGAGGGCACTTCGACCATGATCCAGAGGGGGATACCTCTCTCGAAGAGCCCCTCCTGCTGAAGGATCTCGCGGCAGGCGAGGACCTCCGACACGGTGCGCACGAAGGGGAGCATCAGGCGCACGTTGGTCCATCCGGCCTCATGGACGCTTCGTACGGCGCGCGCTTGGAGGCGGAGGAGCTCCGGATCATCCAGATAGCGGCGGCATCCGCGCAGACCGAGCGCGGGGTTCTCTTCCGGCTCCTCGAGCTGCTGGCCTCCGCGCAGGCCGCGATATTCGTTCGATTTCAGGTCGAGCGCGCGATAGGTGACCGGTCGGGGCCAGAACTGGCGCGCGACCTCGATCACTCCCTCGGCGAAGGCTCGGATGAAGGTCTCCGCCCCCCCTTCGGCGAGGAGCTGCTTCGGATGGACACCCAGCGAGAGGGCGAGGAATTCGGCGCGCAAGAGCCCGACGCCATCGGCGGGAAGATGCGCGTACCGAGCGGCCAATTGGGGGAAGCTCAGATTCAGGTAAATCTTCGGGCGCCGTTCAGACATCGTCCTCGAGAAAGATCTCCCCTTGGGCCGTGAATCGCACGCGACGTCCTTCGAGGGCGCTCACCTCCTCGAGGTGGCTTCCCATCAGGCACGGCAGATCGAACTCCCGGGCGACGATCGCCAGATGCGACGTGAAGCCTCCGGAAGCGCAGATGAGCCCTCGGATCTTGGGAAGGATCGGCGTGATGGCCGTCACCGAGGCCGAGGGAGTGAAGACGATCGTCTCCGAGAGATCGATCTCCATCAACCGCAGGACGTCCTCCAAGGTTTCGACTTTGCGCAAGATGCCGACGGCGCCGTGTCCGGACGTCGGCTCCCCTTCCCCGATTTTCCTCATCGTCGGTCTCCTTGTCGGCGAAGGTCGGGCGGTCACTTCGCGCCGAGATCAAGCTGCAGGTCCCAGAGGGGAGGATCCGAAGGTCGCGCCAATTCCGTCTGAAGGAGCGCGCCGCATCCCGGGCAGTAGAAGTGGCGCCACTCCAGAGTCTCTTCGATGTAGAGCTTCGGATCGCGGATATGCGGGTTCGCGTCCTGAATGGAGAGGCTTTTTCGGAGGCAGTGGCGCTTATAGTTCTCCGTCGGGGGTGAGAGGGGATGATCGCAATACCGGCAGCGGATCCATCCCCCGACGAGTTTCAGACCTTCAGCCAAGAGGCGCGCCTCGGGTTCATCAGGAGCCGTTTGCGGCTTCGGCTCGGCTCCTATACGATGCCGGCGCATCTGCTGGCGCAGCTGCTCCGTCTCCGGCGCGAGGACAGCTCCGGTCTCATCGAGCACGACCCCATAGGCTCGTTGCGCCCACTCCCGGGTCAAGCGCCCTTCGCGATAGTCCTCGGCCACGCGCTCAGGATCGCGCCGCAACGGATCCCCGTAGCCGCCCGCTGAGGCCCAGGACATGATGAAGACGTCGTCGGGATTCTGAACGATGTCGAAGGCCTTGGGCGGGAGATATTCCACATGTCCTCCGAGAACCTCCAGGCGATCTGGCACGTGTCCGGCGGACAAGAGTGATCGCGCGCGAGTGTTGCGAACAAGGGCATACCGCGTCGTCGAAGTGGGGAAGCCGCCGAACAGCCCCGGTCCCGGGACGGCGCAATGTCCGGTCGCGGTGAAGAGCGTGATGCGTTCCGTCCCATGAGGGAGGAAGGCCAATTCGGCGGCGTTCCCACCGCGGAACATTCCCGCTCCGCCTGAATCGGGCAGCTCGCGACGCCAGAGGTAGAGGATCGGATAGAACCACTCGTTCTCCTCGACATTGGGCATGGTGCTTTGCAGATCCCAGGGCCAGCCGCCCGTATCCACGCCATCTCGCCAGGAGAGTCCGGCCAGGGCGGCTCCCACCGGATCGAGCAGGAAGGAGACGTAGGGCGATCCCCGCTGATTGAGGCCGCTCACGGCCGCGATCGGATACATGGGTGCGCCCATGCAGCTTTGGACTTCCATCCGCAACTCGGGATCGTCCGAACAGGCGAGCATCTTGGAGATCACGAGTCCCGAGAGGGCGATCGTCTGAAGGAGCGTGAGCGCGGGGGCAGCGCTCACCGCGGCCGGAAAGAGCGCGCACGTGAGCGTCCCCGGCTGCACCTGGAACTGGACATGCCGATAGGCGCCTTCGACGACGAACATCTGATCGAAGAGCAGTTGCGCCGAGACCATGGCCATGATGGCCCCCCTCCAGGCGACGAGCGTGCAATTGAGCGTGCCGGCTTGTGGGTCAGTCCCCTCGTTGGAGAAGATCAACTGATCGCCGCGCTTGGTGAGCGTCAGGCAATTCCGGTACACGCGCCGATCGCCCGGGTGCGCCCACTCCACCCATCCGACCTCGCGCCACGTCCCATCGGGGATGGTCGCCAAGCGTCGCACGAAGGCGCGCTCCGAATCCTCCTGAAGCTTGCGCATGACGCCCTTGACGGTCGCGGCTCCGTATCGCGCGAGCAACTGTTTGATGCGCTCGCGGGCGACGTGGCAGCCGGCGATCTCCGCGCGCAGATCCAGGGCCACCAGTTCCGGCATTCGCGACCGGCGGATGTACTCTTCCTCCAGATCGCGCCGCAAGCGTCCGCGTTCGACGATCTTGATCGGGGGGATGCATCCGGCCTCCCAATAGACATCGGGGGCCATGGGATTGAACCCTCCGGGCGATGTCCCCCCTAAATCCCACTGGTGCAGCGTATTCCCCACCCAGCAGAACAGCTCCCCCTCCCAGAAGACGGGCGCGATCAACGTCACATCCGATTGATGGGTCGCGCCGATCCACGGATCGTTCGTCAAGAAGATGTCGTCCTCCTCGATCCCCGGATTCTCCGAGCGATACTCCAGCGTCCACTTCACCGCCGAGCTGGTCGCCGAGGAGAGATACTGAAGGAACGGGCCGAAGAAGACGAAATCCCCCTTCTCGTCAAGGAGGCAGGGATTGAAGTCATGCCCGTAGGCGCAGATGGGGGAGCCGGAGATCTTCATGATGGTCAGCCCGTGTTCGACGTTGATATTCCAGAGGGCGTGGCGGATGACCTCGTAGGTGATCGGGTCTATACGCTCGACCGCCTCCGTGTGGAGTTTCAGGCCGGGAGCGATCTTCAGCTCTCGGCCATAGACGTAGGGGTATTGCCGGCCGTCCCACGCGATGGATGACATAGTCGTCCTCCTCCGAAGGGATAGCCCCCTGCTCAGGGGAGGGTGAGGATGAAATTCCCATATGCATCGGTGGTGAGGCGGTCGCCCGGGCGGACGACGATGGTCGTCACGGGCAGTTCGACGATCGCCGGACCCTCCAGAGATGTCTCAGGGGGGATCCCTTCCCCGGAGAAGATGGGCGTTTGAATCCGTCGTCCGAGTTCCCGCCAGTAGACCTGGCGCCGTCCGACGGGCGTCCATCCGCTGCGGTGCTCGGTGGAGAGCTGCTTCAACGGCCCGCGAGCGATGCGCCCGAGCGCCACCACGCGCAGCAGGCCGATCTCCATGCCCGCCGCCGTGAATGCCGATCCGCGTCCATAGAGCGTCTCGTACTTTTGTACGAATGCCTGCTCCAGATCGCGCATGTCCTGATCGGTCAGAATCCCACCGGGGACGGGGATCTCGACGCGATGGATCTGCAGTCGGAACTTCATCTCCGCGAAGCGGCGCAGGAGGATCTGATCCTCGGCCACCCCCTCCTCGCACAATTGTCGGCGGGCTCGCTCTTCCAGCTCGAGGAAGATCTCCGTGACGCGCGTCGCATCCAGGGGTGCGATGAGCAGCTCCGATCTCTCGAAGACGTGCTGGACATCCGTCGAGAGGATCCCGAAGGCCGACCAGGTGGCGGCCAGGACTCCGCGCGGGATGACGACCGTGCGGCATCCCAACTCCCGCGCGTAGACAGCCGCATGGGCGCCGGCGGCTCCGCCGTAGGCGTAGATGACGAAATCGCGCGGATCGTATCCCCGCTGGATGGTCATCTGCCGGATGAGATCGGCCATCTGCATCTCAACGATCCGCGTGGCTCCGTCGGCCGCCTCGGTGATGTCCAACCCGAGGGGGTCGGCGACCGTGCGCATCGCGTGGTGAGCCGCTTCAGGATTGAGCGTCAGCCTCCCCCCCAGGAAGAACTCCGGATTGTAATAGCCGAGGATGAGGTCCGCATCGGTCACCGTGGGTCGTGTGCCTCCGCGTCCGTAGCAGGCGGGTCCCGGGTCTGCCCCCGCTGATTCCGGACCGACTTTCAGGGTTCCGCTCCGCTCATCGATCCAGATGATGGATCCTCCGCCCGCGCCGATGGAGAGGATGTCCAAGCGAGGCATGAAGAAGGTGTACTGCTCGAGTGTGGTCTCGGACGCCGACAGCGGCATCCCGTCCACGATGAGGCCGACGTCGAAGCTCGTCCCCCCCATGTCCGTGGCGATGACGTGGGGATGTCCGAGGGTCTCGGCCAGGAACTGGCATCCCATCAAGCCCCCTGCCGGCCCCGAGCCGATGGTGAACAACGGCGCGCGCAGGATCTCCCGGGCCGGCGCGACGCCACCTGATGCTTGCATGATGAGGAGGGGAGCCGTGCAGCCGAGCGCGCGAGCCCGCTCTTCCACCCGGCGGATGTACTGCGTCGTCTTCGGCCCGATGAAACAATTGATCACGGTCGCCGCCGTCCGCTCATACTCGCCCGGCTTCGCGATCAACTCGTGCGCGCAGGTGACGAAGAGGTCGGGCGCTATCTCCTCGACCATGCGGCGAACCTCGCGCTCGTGGATGGGATTCACGAATCCCCAGAGGAAGGCGATGGCGATGGCCTCGACCTTCTGCTCCAGCAACTCCTCGATGGCGCGACGCGCCTCTTCTCGATTCAGAGGCACGATGACCTCGCCGCGCCAGTCCACGCGTTCGCTCACCTCGCGAATGAGGTGGCGGGGGACGAGGGGCCGGGGTTTCTGATGACGGGAGACATGCAGCAACCGCTCGATCGGCAATCCCGCCGAGCGGCCCACCGAGCGCATGATGAGGATGGCATCCCCATGCCCCCGCGTCGTGATCAACCCCACGCGCGCCCCTTTGAGCTCCACCATGGCGTTGGTGCCCACCGTCGTCCCGTGCATGAGCCGTCGCGTGCGCGCCATCAGTTCGGTGAGCGTGAGCCCAAGCTGCTCCGCCGCCAGGGCGAGTGCGGCGAAGAAGCCCGCCGAAAAATCGTGCGGCGTCGAGGGGCTCTTGGCGAAGACCAGATTCCCCTCCGAATCGCCGACGACGCAGTCGGTGAACGTCCCCCCCGTATCCACAGCGCAGGAGTATTCCCGAGCGGGCTCGCTCTGACCAAGCGGCTCCTGCTGGTGAACCATCAAGAGGCTCTCCTCTCTCATCGCCCCTCTCCTCCCTCACGTTCGGGCATCTGCGCGGAGATCGGATAGAAGAAATCGCCTTCTGTCGTCGCCATGAACCGCCAGATGAATGGTGGTTCGGCATCGGCGAGCAACCGCTGCAGGAACGGAGCGGCGGCCTCTTCGAACGCCCGACGAATGCGCTCGCCCGCCTCCACCCCCGCCAGATCGAAGAACGCCTTCACGTGGTTCGCGAACAGGTAGAGGCCGTATTCGATCTTGAAGCGCGGCGACCAGCAGAGCGCGCGTTGATACAGCTCCATCTGGGCGTCGGCCGCGCGGCGTTCGATCTCCTCGATCTCCTCGAAAGGGACGGCTCGGATCTCCCCATTGTCGGCCACGGTCACCAACGCGACGGCGCGAACGCGATCAGCATATTCCGGGGGATCGAATCGCACCCCTCCGAAGAGATCGAACTGAGCCGTCACGTCCCGAAGCTGGAGCGCGAGCGCCAGATTCGGGTAGAGGTTCCGCGCGCGCGTCTGCGCCCAGGGGAGATAACTGTTCTGCAGGTCGGTGAACTCGCGAATGACGAGCACCTCCCGGGGTCCCCACGCGATCCGGAGATCGCGTGGGGTGCCCGCCCGCTCCTGCAGCGCGTACGGGCCGTGCGCGAAGAGGCCATCGCGTTGCTCCCCGTGCAGGATGAACGCGTACAGCTCCAGCGTCGCCGCCAGACGACGAAGGCGTTTCACCGTGAGCGGATCCGTCTCGACCAGCAGCGCGCGGAGTCGAGCGATCGTTCCGGCCGGCAGGATCGGCATCGTCCCTCCTCGCTCTTCCGGCAAGAGGGCACCATCCTCGCGATAGGTGCGGCAGACGCGCCACCAGAAGTCGAGGACGAAGCCGATCTGCTCGGGATCATCCTCGGGGAAGGGCTCTCCCGGTCGCACGCCGAGATCGAGGATCCGCTGCTGGCGTCCCCCGAGGTAGCAGCAGATCAGAATGCTCAGCGTGAGGAAATTCGGGCGCGCGCACACGCGCTTCATCCGGCGTCCGATCTCCTCAGGCGTGACGACCGACGTGAGGTCCGCCAGCAGCGGATAGGCCGTGCGGTAGAGGCATTCCCATCCGAGCGAGGAGCGGCGGGGGACGTCAAAAAGCGCCGATCGCAGGAGCGCGCGTTGCTCCGAGCGCATGAACGCCTTCAGCTGTTCCGCGATCAGCCGGATGTGGCGATTGATCTCCTCGAGGGTCATGCGCCTCATCCGACCCGGTCTTCATGCGAGGGGGCTGTAGATCTCTCCCGCCGTCTCCGCGATATGCCGCAGGATGGCCGGAGGCTCGCCAGCGAGTATGGCTTGTAGATGTCGGTCCGTGCTCTCCCGGAAGCGCTCTCGGATCTCCCGATGGAAATCCGGCCCGAGTCCCGCCTGATCGCCGAAGACGCGCAGCAGGTTCCCGTAGAGCTCCGCTCCATAGGCGATGCGACGCCGATCATCCCATGTGAGGAAGTGGCGATAGAGGCGCATCTGCGCCTCAGCCGCGTGCGCGGCGATCTCCTCCAGCTCCTCGAGCGTGAGAGGACGAACGTCTTCCCCCGTGGCGGTGAAGAGGCCACAGGCCACGACGTTCTGAGCGTACTCCCGGGGCTCCGTCCGGAGCGATCCGAATAAACCGATTCTCACTTCGACGTCCTTCACGAGCAAGAGGCAGGCCACATGGGCCACGGGGAGTCGCACGGACTCCTCCGCCCAGGAATAGAAATCGTCCTGCAACCCCACCAGCTCCTTGACGAGCACGCACGTGCCGTCGGGTCGGGGATAGGGCCCGTGGTGAAAGAGGCCGACGCGCGCCTCGCCGTTGAAGACGAAGGCGAAGAGCTCGAGCGTGGCCAGGGCGCGACGCATCCGCTCGGGCACCCCACGCGATCTCCCGATCACATGGGGACCTCGCTGGCGTCGTGCGTGCTCCGGTTCCGGATGGAGTTCCGGCAGGAGCACTTCGAGCGCTCGCGCTTCGAGCACCGGCAGAACGAATCCGCTCTCCTCCGGCAAGAGCCGACCATCGGCGCGATAGGCGGCGAGGAAGCGCGCCCAGAAGTCCAGGAGGAAGGCGATCTCCTCCGGATCATCTGCCACGCGATGGCCGAGCAGCCGCCGCTGCTCCCGCCCGTTCAGATACCCGAGCAGCAGAGAATTGGCGTTGATCTCGTTGGGTCGCGCCCCGAGTCGCTTCACCCGATGCGCGAGGGCTTCCGGCGGCATCTGTCGCGCCACCTGTCGCAACAAGGGCACCAGGTGCTCGTAGTAGCAATAGCTCCCCGCGATCAATCGCCCGGGGAGATGAAAGAGGGGGGAGAACAGGTGCGAGCGTTGCTCGGCGCGGAAGAAGTGACGGACGCTCTCCCCGAACCGATGGAGCAGCGCGTTCAGGCACGCCACGCGATCGAGAGATCGCGGGAGGATCCCGGTGAGGTCGGTCGACTTCATGGCCACGTCTCCGAGCTTCGCCTCTCAGAACTCGATGGCGCGCATCTTCTCCTCCGCCGTGACGAAGCTCCACGTCAGGCATCCGTAGCCGGTCATCCCCTGGCACTCATATTCGCCGATGGAGAAGAGGAGGTGATCGAATCGGTGCGGCCAATGATGCGATGTATCAATGATGCCGAGCGGTCGGGCCGAGAGCGCGAGCGACCGCCCGCGCCGATCGGTGAGCTGCGCGTGCACACGTTCGACCGACTTCCATCGCTGCTCGCTCCAGGTGATGGTCAGGCGCGCGGAGTCGAGATAGGTGCGTTCGCCCTCGCGATGGAGATATCCGCAGAGGTGGCGTCGACCGTCGGCGAAGTTCATGGCCGCCACATTGACGACGAAGGCTTCGGAGAAGGGCGCCCACAGGACCAGATACCCGCGCCAGAGAGCGCGCCCTCCCCACCCCCACATCCGATCGCGCATCCCGATCGCCGAGATGGAGAGCTGCTCGTCATCCAGATGCAGCCATCCCTCGTACCATCCCACCTGATCGAAATGGCGGCTCTGCTGCCCGACCGGAGCGTCTTCCATCCAGAGCCGGGTCTCCGCCCAACTGAAGGCGCGATGGAGCGCGCGGAAGGAGAGATCGCACTGCATCCTCGGGCTATCGTAGCGCAAGCGCCATCGGACGAAGGGCTCGAGCATCTCTAATTTCAAGGGGCCGAAGCACAAGCGCTCCCGCCCGATGTCGGACGGAATCGCGAAGTCCATCTTCATCAGCTCGTATCGCAGGCGTCCCTCCACGAACACGTAGCAGGTCAGATCCCCTCGACCGGCGTTCGGGAAGATGCCTTGATAGACCTGGAACTGAACGCGCGAAGCCGGGTCGAAGAATTCGAAGTACCAGGCCTCGCGCCACCAGGGTTCCGGACCGATGGGATGGATGTCATCATCGGCGAGATCGAGACCGGGGGGAACGAATTCGAATGCGCTCGACATAGTCCTCCGTTCGGGGAGTTCGGGCACCCCACGCGATCTCCGGATCGCGTGGGGACCCCGGGAGGATCGGGGCGACGCGTCATCGCCCGGAGAAGCGCGGGGGGCGCTTCTCGAGGAAGGCGCGCACGCCTTCGCGGAAATCCTCGGTGCCGGCGAGCAAGCCCACGAGCTGCCGCTCCCGCTCCAGCTGCTCATCCAGGGAGGCTCCGAGGCTCATCGCGAGCAAGTGTTTGATGGTCACGATCGCTCGTGTCGGCCCTTCGCACACGGAGCGCGCGAAGGCGCGCGCCTCTTCGAGCACGCGATCCTCGGGGACGACGCGATGCACGAGTCCCCAGGCGGCCGCCTCCTCAGCCTCGATCAACGCTCCACTCACCATCCATTCGAACGCCTTCGTCCAGCCGATCAGGCGCGGCACAATGAACGTCCCTCCGCAATCCGGAGCGATCCCGAGTCGCACGAACGCCTGGTTGAACCGCGTCCCCACAGCCGCCACCCGATAATCGCACGCCAGCGCGAGGTTACAGCCGCCACCGCTGGCGACCCCGTGAATGGCCGCGATGATGATCTTCGGCATGCCCCGAATGAGTCGAATTGTATCGTTCAACGGCCCGAGCAACTCGTCCAGCAACTGTTCGGCCGAAGCGCCCTCCTCCAATCTCCGGTGAAGGTACTTCAAATCCGCACCCGCCGAGAACGCCCGTCCCGCTCCCGTCAGGATCACGGCCCGAACATCCTCTCGCGCTCCCAACGTTCGAAAGACCTCGCGCAACTCGGCCGCCAACGTCGCGTCAATAGCGTTCAACGCCTCGGGCCGGTTGAGCGTCACCGTGGCCACGCCATCGTCCACGACAAGCTGCACCGTCGGCTCACTCATGTCGCGTCCTCCCAGAAGGTCTCGTCGCGTTCAAGCGTTCATCCCTCTGCTTCCTCACGCATCCGTTTGACCTCCGCGATCAGAGCGGGGACGACCGCTCGATAATCGCCGACGATCCCGAGATCCGCCACTGTGAAGATCGGCGCTTTGGGGTCCGTGTTGATGGCGACGATGCACTTGGCCCCGGAGATGCCGACGATGTGCTGGCTGGCTCCGGAGATCCCGACGGCGATATAGAGATCGGGGGCGACCTTCTTTCCCGTTTGCCCGATTTGCCAGCTGGCCGGCACCCACCCGGCGTCGCACGCCGCGCGCGAAGCGCCGACGGCGCCGCCGAGCCACCGCGCCAATTCTTCGAGCAATCGGAAGCCCTCGGGTCCGCCGAGGCCGCGCCCGCCGCTGACGATGACGCGCGCCTCTTCGAGCGACACTCCCGCCGCGGCGTCCTCTTGAATCCGTCGGACGAGCTGCGTGCGGACGGACGAGGGATCGAGCGTCACCTGGACGCGCATCGCCGCATCGTCGCGCAGCTCCCCCTCAAACGGATCGAACGCGCGCGGGCGCACGCAGAGGACGAGGGGGAACCGTTGCGCCATCAACACCGCGTGCGCCTTGCCGCCGTAGACGGGCTTCGTGATGCGGACGGTCTCATCCTCGGCGCGCAGCTCGATGACATCGGTCGCCATCGCCGCCCCGATCCGGTATGCGAGACGCGGCGCGATCTCAAGCGGGATCGTCCGACTGGGGAAGACAATCACGTCCGGTCGCGCGCGTGTGATGAGCTGTTCGCTGGCGCTCACATACAGCTCGGGCGAATACGCCGCCAGCTGCGGATGGGCGGCGATCCACAGGCGCACATCTCCAGAGGCCTCCGTCCTCCCTCGGAGGCCTTCGATTCCCTCCGCCGTTGGGGCGATGAGGGCCACCTGCACGTTCGCCGACCATTCCCGCGACAACGCGCGCGCGGCGCCGATGGCCTCGCGCTCGGCCCGCTCGATGCGGGATGTCGGCAGGAGAACCATCACGGTGCGCATGAGGACGTCCTCCTCTCAGCTCAGAGAATCCGTCGTCGGCGCAGCGCCTGGAGAAGCCGAACGGCTTTCTCCTGAACCGTCTCCCCCTCGATCACCTCGCACGCCTTCGAGCTGCTCGGAATGAACAACTCGCGCACCTGCAGGGCATTCGCCTGCCACAGCTCTCTCGGATCTTCGACCAGTTCCGGGATCGTCCACACGGGGAGCGACGCGCGGGCGGCCAGCATCGTATCTCTGACCTTCGGCAAGCGCGGGACGTTCGTCTCATCGTTGGTGATCGTCGCCACGGCGGGTCGTCTCGCGCGCACGATCTCCCATCCTTCGTCCGATTGGCGTCGCATGAGGAAGGTCTCCCCCTCCACCTCGATGCGGGAGACGAAGCTCACGCTCGCCCATCCGAGCGCTTCGGCCAGGAAGGCGCCGACCTGTCCCCCATGCCAATCTCCCGTCTCGCGCCCGCAGAGCACGAGGTCCACCGGATGGAGCCGTCTCACGGCGGCGGCCAGAAGGCGGGCGACGATGGCGCCTTCCAGCGGAGGCCATCCCTCGCTGGAGATCAAAATGGCGCGATCGGCGCGCAGACTGAGCGCCTTCCGCAGGACGTCGGCGGCCGAAGGAGGACCGACGGTGAGCGCGACGATCTCCACCGGGCCGGGGTCCTCACGCGATCGAGAGATCGCGTGGGGTGCTCCCTCGCGCTCGGCTATGCGCTCGCGCACCTGCAGCGCCACCTCGAGCGCGTTCTCATCGAAGATGCTGACGACGAGCTGTCCGATCCCCTCGGCGGCCGCCTTTCGTTGCGGATCCAGTCGAAATTCACTCGGCGGCATCTCCGGATCGAGAATCTGCGTCAGGCAGACGACGATACGCATCCTCGACTCCTTCAGGGATCCCCCGCGGGGTTGCCCGAACGATGTTCACCGTCCGAGAATGACGACGCAGGCGACCGAGCCGGGTCCGCCCAGATTATGCACGAGTCCCAGCTCGGCGTTCTTCACCTGGCGAGCTCCGGCTTGACCGCGCAACTGCAGGACGATCTCCGTGAGCATGCGCACGCCGCTGGCTCCGATCGGATGGCCGAACGATTTCAATCCGCCGCTCGGATTCACGGGCAGATCGCCCGTGAGCGCGCTCCGTCCCTCCTCGATGAAGTACCTCCCCTCGCCCTTCCGACAGAAGCCCAGGTCCTCATAATTGGCGATCTCGGTCCACGTGAAACAATCATGCACTTCGGCCACGGAGATCTCCCGCGCCGGGTGGCGGATTCCCGCCATGCGATAGGCTTCGGCCGCCGCCGCCGTCGTCGCCGGGAACCCGATGTACTCGAACGTGGGATCGAAGAAAGGCCATCCCGTCTCCACGGCCAATCCGATGCCCTTCACGTAGACCGGATCGTCTCGAAACTGCCGCGCCAGATCGGCCCGACAGATGATGACGGCCGCGGCTCCGTCTGTCGTGGGGCAGCAGTCATACAGACCGAACGGATAGGCGATGAGCGGCGCGTTGAGGACCTGCTCCTCGGTCACCTCCATCTGAAAATGGGCTTTCGGATTGAGGGCTCCGTTGTGATGATTCTTGACGGCGACCTTGGCCAACGTCCGCCGATCCCCGCCGAAGCGATGGAAATACCGATTCGCTGCCAGGGCGAAAAGTCCCGGTGGGGTCGAGCCCGCTTCCAAGTACGGATGCGTCCCCTCGCGTTGCAATCCCCGCACGGGCCGATCTCGCAACTTCTCCGCTCCGACGACCAAGGCCACTTCGTAGACGCCGGCGGCCACGGCCAGGCACGCGTTTCGGAAGGCATCGGTCCCCGTGGCGCAGTAGTTCTCCACGCGGGTGATCGGCTTGCCATAGAGTCGCAGCGCGTCGGCCAGGGTGACGCTCGCCTTCCCTCCCCCGAAACCCGGTGAGAACGTTCCCAGCCACGCCGCTTCCACGCGATCGGGCTCGATCCCCGCGTCCGCGTAAGCGGCGAAGCTCGCCTCGACCATCAGGTCTTGAAGGCTCTTCTCGTGCAGCTCGCCGAACTTCGTGCAACCGATCCCGATGATGGCCACTCTGTCCTTGAGGCTCTCACCCATCGCTTCGTCCCTCCGGTCGGCACTTCCAGTAGTAATGGTACAAACCGCCACCGGCTCCGAGCCGTCGCAGCGTCACGCGCACGGGCATGCCGATGCGCACTGCCGATGGCTCGACGTCGGTCATTTGCAGATAGAGCCGTCCTCCCCCCTCCACATCCACGACGGCCAGGATCGTCGGCGGCATGGGCGAAGTCGCCAGCCAATCCACGGTATAGGTGAACACGGCTCCGCGCCGCCCGAGCTTCACCTCTCGCAATCCCTCTGTGCTCCGACAGCGCTGACACACGGCCGTCGGCGGGAACTGTCGCAGCCCGCATTCTCCGCATTCGGTCCCTCGGAGCCGAATCGTGCGCACCTCTTCCTTCTCATAGAAGATGTTCGACACCACCGGCCCGTCGTCGTGGCGTCGGAAGTAGGCCCGGGCTTTCCGGAACAATTCGTATGATGGGAATCGGAGTCCGCCCTCCAAGTGATCCGCGATCGAGGGACATCTGCGGGAGCGCTCCAGAGCGGGTGTCACCTCGAAGAGCAAGGCATCGGCGCCGCTCCCGTAGCCCACCAGGAGGATCAGATCGCCAGGCCGTGCCGTCTCCAAGGCCGCGCTCAAGAGGAAGAGCGGCATGGCGCATCCGATCATCCCCACGCGGTCGAGGAACGTCTCCTGAACCTGATCGGCCCGAAATCCCAACTCCATGGCCGTGCGAATGGAGGCTTTCGGATCCAGAGGTGGCAGGATGACGCGCGCGATCTCCGACGGATTCACCCCACTGTGTTCGAGGACCTGCGTGATGGCTCGACCGACGATTCGCCGATACCCCTCCAGGGTGAATCGGGAGGCGAAGCTCGTGATCTGCTCATCCTTATCGCGCCGGACGAAATCGAGGAAATCATCGGTCACGCTCGTCCGCGCTCGCACTGCGGCCAAGACCTCTGCTCCCCGCCCGATGGCCAGGGCCGCCGCGCCATCGCCGAACCATTGCTCTTCGGGTGATTCCGGTGGCGCTTCGCGCGCGTCGGCGGCCACCACCACGATGGGGTCCTGGCCGCCGACTGCTACGCGATCCAGGGCCGCGGCGAGCGCCACCGTCCCCGCTCGCAGCGAATGCGCGAAGTCGGCCACGGCGACCTCTTCCGGGAGATCGCACGCCGTGGCCAGAAGCGCCGCGTTCATGCGCTCCAGGTAGGGCGCCGTCGTGGACGCGAAATATATCCCCCGGCATTCGGGGAGCTCCAGAGCCTGCACGGCTTCCAGAGCCAGCGTCAGCGCATCCTCATCGAAGCCGATGGCCGTTCGCTCTCCTCCCAGAATCGGCTTCGTCCCATGAGCGGCTGCGATCTTCTCCCGCTCGATCCGATGGCGCGGCAGATATACGGCGTATCCTGTGATCCCGATCATCCGAGAGCGTCCTCTCTCGTTCGTCACGGACACCCCATGCGGGGACCCGCCCGCAGGAGCCCTCGGCGGTCCACCTGGGTGCGTAACAAGTGAAGCTCCTCGTGCGTCGGCGGTGGCGTCGTCGGCACCGAGGCCGGGATGAGGAGTTCAAAGCCCGTTCGCTCTCGAACCTGCTCCACCGTCGCGCCGGGATGGAGGGAGGCCAGCCGCATTCGCCCCTCGTCATCGAAATCCATCACGGCCAGATCGGTGATGACCCAGTAGGCTCCGCCTTCGATCACCTGGGGAACATAACCCGGGGCCGAGATGAAATCAACCCGTTCGACGAAGATCTGGCGCGTGTGCCGACGGAAGAAGGCCACGCGGCGTCGCGCGCGGGGAGCCAGCTCCAATCCCACGCTTCCCGGCCCTCGGCGTCGCGGTGCCGACCACGGACCAATGCCCACGAGGTTCACGTTCCCGTGCCGATCAATCTGCAAGCCGCTCAGGAACATCACATCGAGATCGCCCTTCAGCTCCAGATCGAACAGATCCTCCAGCCGCAGCACGGCTTCGGCTCGGGAGATCGCCCGCGCCGAGTTCACCGAGGGGGGCAACTCCTCCGCGTCCGGATTGAGCGCCCCCGTTCCGCCCATGATGAAGGAGAGGTTGGGAGCGTGTGTGAGCTGCGCCAATCGAAGTCCGGCCGCGACCTCCATACATCCCGTGCCGACGCCCACGACGTCCCCATCCTCGACCAGGCGCGAGAAGATGATGGCCAAGAGTTCTCCGACCGATGGCGGCGCTTCCTCGGGTTCGCACGCGGTCGATTCCACTCGGGATGCGGAGACCTGCGCAGTCCCCCTCACCTTCTGGAGATACGCCGATTCGTCGGAGGAGCGCACGAATTCCTGGAGATATTGCGCCGCGCCTTCGGGCGTCCGGCTGAGTTCGAGATAGAGCCGCAGGTGCTCGCGGTCCACATCGTAGAGCGGCTCGCTCGCCGTCGGATGCGCGCTCCCGAAGAGCGGGACGACGTGGTCCACGAGAACTGCCGGCAGCGTCGTGCGCTGCGGCTCCGCGCGCACGGCCTCTTGAGGGATCACCTCATCGCAGCTCACGATACAGCGGCGCGCGGCGCGCGCCAACAGCAGGTCCATGTAAGCCGATCCGAGATGGCGCGCGTTTCCGAACGGATCGCTCTGCTGCGCGTGCAGCAGCGCCCAATCGGGCACAAGCGCCGGCACGCAGAGGACCTCCTCGCCGGTGAATGGGTCTCGGGTGAAGCGATAGTCGGTATTCACCCGAACGAGATCCGTGCGGGCGAGCGCGCGAGGGAGGGGGAAGAAGGGCGCGCCGGCTGCTCCCGCCTTCAGACCGAAGGCGAGGAAGGCCTCTCCGATCTCGCAGATCTCGATCTCCCCGCGCTCGGCCGCGCGCCGGAAATTCGGCGCCATGCCCAGCTCTTCCAGGCCCACGTAGGGGCTGATGAGCCGGCGCACGCCTCCGGCGGCGATGAGCAGATCCGCCTGCAGGCCCGTCACGGCGGAGGTGATCACCGTCAGCCCGCGCTTTCGCTGGCGGATCAATTCGCGCACCAGCGCCATTGGCGCGTTGAAGTAGGAGAGACCGCCGAGGGCGATCGTGCTCCCGTCCTCGATCTGCCGGACGGCTTCGGCGAGCGTGAGGATCTTCTCCGTTCGGTTCGTCATCTGGCGTATCGTCGTTCGATGAGCGTCGTCTTATGGGCCGTGCGCGGGAGCGTCCCTTCGGGGACCATCTCGATCTCCGGGCGCACGCGCAATCGGTGGTGCATAGCCTCGGCGATCTCCGCCTTGAGGCGCTCGATCTGTTCGCCCTCCAGACCAGCGCGATATTCGACGCGCAGCCGCAGCGGGGGCGTCACCCGTGGTCCCGGTGCCTCGAGCACGATGCGCATCTCTCCGGTCGTGCGTGGGCCGAACGATTCCACGAGGTTCTTCACGGCCGCCGGGTACACCTTGACGCCCTTGACGATCAGCAGATCATCCACGCGCCCGAGCACCTTGATCCGCGGTCCCGGTCGCCCGCAGGGGCACGGCTCGGTGAACACCTGATAGATGTCCCCGACGGAGTATCGGATCGGCGGCTGCGCCTCCCACTGCAGTGCCGTCTTCACCCGCTCGCCGATGGCTCCCTCTGTGAGGGGGATGGGCTCCTTCGTCTCCGGATCCACGAGGTCGTCGGAGACGGAGAAGTCATCGCCGAGGACATGCATCCCCTGGTATTCGGAGGCCTCGCAGGAGACGTTCATGATCCCATGAGCGCCCCCGAGCATATCGTAGAGGCGCGCGCCGTAGGCGTCCTGAATCTTGCGGCGAACCTCCGGCAATCCGGCTCCCGGCTCGCCCGCGCAGCAGATGATCTCGATGCCCAGATCGCCGACGTCGCAGCCGAGGACCTTGGGGGCGACCTCGATCAGATACTCGGCGTATGAGGGCGTGCACAGCAGCGCGCGCGGGCGCGTCCACCGGATGAGCTTCAGCAAGCGCTCGCTTCCGGCCTCGGCCCCGCAGGGGATGGGGCGCGCGCCCATCCATTCCAGGGCGCGGACGACGGGGACTCCGGCCAGGAACATGCTCAAGCCGAAGGCGTGCATCACCGTATCGCCCGGTCTGATCCCCGCGCGCCAGAAGGCGCGCGCCCAGAGGCGGTTGGTCACCTCCACATCTTGTCGGGTGAAGGCGTAGAAGGTGGGCTCTCCCGTGGTCCCCGAGGTCGCCGCCACGGCGATGACCTGCTCCGGGGGCGCGCAGAGGAACATCCCGAAGGGATGTCCCTCCTCGCGCAGCGACTGCTCCTGGCTCTCCCGATGAATCTCCGGCGTGATGAAGATCGGCAACCGGCGGAGATCCTCGAGCGTGCGGATGTCCTGGGGGCGCGCCCCCGCCTGATGAAACTTCTCCCGGTAGAAGGCCGACGCCTCGTACGCGTAGCGGAGTTGCCGGTGCAACTTCTGCAGCCGCACGGCCTCGAGCTGTTCGCGCGGCATCAACTCCCACTGCGGTTCGAAGTACGCCTCGGATCGGTGCTCCCCCGACGCCATGCTCGGTCCTCCGCTCAGGACGATGCCTCGTCTCCTCCCTCCACATCGGGCACCCATCGGTTATTCTCCACGCGATAGCGCGTGGCGACCTCGATGAGCACGCCGTGCGCCTTGCGCGGAGGAACGAAGACCCACTTCAACCAGGGGATATGCGATGGCCCCGTGGGCTCGGCGCTGATCAGCGGAATGCCCGCCTTTTGCAACTCCGCGATCGTCTGCGGGAGATCGCTCGTCGTGAACGCCAGATGATGCACGCGCTCGCCGTACTTCTCCAAGAGCTTTTGATCGGCCGGGTGCTGACTCTCGAAGAATTGGATCGAGGTCCCGTGGGGATTGACGAAGGTTGCCCAGCGGAGCTTATAGCCATCGGCTTCGCCCTCGTCCCAGACGACCTGCTCCGCCTGTTCCGGGTCGAGGACGCTCAGGATCTGCTGATAATCCCGCACGGCCTGATCCAGATCGCGCACTAGAAAAGCGATGTGATCGAACTTCAGTTTCGGCATGGTGACGTCCTCCCTGCGGCGATGTGAGGATCGGTTATGTCCCGGAGACGGGATTGATGAACTCCAATCCGCCATCAATCTGCAGGACCTGTCCGGTGATGAAATCGGCATGCGGAGAGGCCAGGAACGCGATGGCCGCGGCCACATCCTCCGGATATCCGGGACGCCCGAAAGGCATCTGTTGCAGGATGCGCTCGCGCACCGATGGGGGAAGGCCAAGCTCGGGTGAGGCGGTCGCGTCGCGCGCAGCGGTCAAACGGGTTTCGATGAAGCCGGGGGCGACCGCGTTCACGTTGACCAGAAAGGGCGCCAGCTCGCGGGCGGCGGCCTTGGTCAAGCCGATCACTCCGGCCTTGGCCGCGGCGTAGTTGGCGTTGCCGACGGCCCCGTGAATACCGGCGATCGAGCTGACGTTGATGATCTTGCGGTGCACGCGCGCGCCGCGCTGCTGGTCCTGTCGGAAGGCCTCCCGGAAATAAGCCGCCGCCGCGCGCATGCCGTAGAACGTGCCGCGCAGCACGACGTCCATGACGCGGTCGTATTGTTCGTCGGTCATCCGGTGGAGCATGGCATCGGCGGTGACTCCGGCGTTATTGACGAGGATATCGAGCTCTCCGAAGTGCGTGAGGGCCGCGCGCACAAGCGCCGGAGCCACGTCCGAGCGCGCGACGCTCCCGATCAGGACGACCGCGTGTCCGCCCCGCTGGCGCACGAGGGCTTCGGTCTCGCGCGCCGGCTCCTCGTCCACATCATTGATGACGACGCGGGCGCCGAGCGCCGCCAGGGTCAGGACCGTGGCGCGTCCGATCCCGCGTCCCGATCCGGTCACGATGGCGACCTTCCCCTCGAGCGAGAGCATCGCCTCCCCCGCATCAATAGCTGCGCGGCAAGCCCAGGCGCTCTCCGATGAAATTCAGCACCATCTCGTCGGAGATCGGGCCGACGCGATGCAGCCGCACGTCGCGCCAGTAGCGCTGCATATCGTATTCGCGGCTGTAGCAGTATCCGCCGAGAATCTGCATCCCCATGTCGGCGATCTCGAAACCGAAGTTGGCCGCCACGAGCTTCGCCATATTGGCCTCGAGGGCGCAGTCTCGTCCCTGCGATTGCAGCCAGGCCGCCTTGTAGGTGATCAACCGCGCCAGCTCCAGCTTCGTGTACATCCACGAGAGCTTGTGCTGAATGGCTTGAAATTGGCCGATCGGCTTGCCGAAGGCCTGCCGCTGCTTGGCGTACGCGAGCGCGTCCTCGAAGGCCCCTTGAGCTTCGCCCACGCACATGGCGGCCGTGAGGATGCGCTCCTCGTTGAGCATGCCGAACAACTGATAGAGCCCCTTATCCCGCTCTCCGAGCAGATTCTCCCGCGGGACGCGCACCTGATCGTAGAAGACCTCGAAGGATGGCGTGGCGCGGATACCGATCTTCTCCAACCTCCGCAGCGTGATGCCCGGCGTGCGCCGGTCCACGAGGAAGGCCGAGATGCCATCCACCCGCTTCGCGACGTTCTCGTTTGTGCGCGCGAAGACGATCAGGTAATCGGAGACGTGAGCCGCCGTCGTCCACACCTTCTGTCCCGTGATCACGTATCCGTCGCCATCCTCGACCGCGCGCGTCTTCATGGCTCCGGCCACGTCAGTCCCACCATCGGGCTCGGTCAGGGAGATAGCGAACTTGATCTTCCCCTCGGCGAGCAGGGGCAGATACCGCCGCTTCTGCTCCTCGGTCCCCACCAGATTCAGCGTCATGGCGCCGAAGCATGCGGACATCCAGAACGTCAGGGCGATGGCCCCGCTGCGTCGCGCCAGCTCCTCGGTGACGATGGCCAGATCCACGATATCCCCCCCGATTCCCCCGTAGGATTCCGGAACGGGGAGTTGCAGAAACCCGTATTCGGCGAGCTTCTGCCAGATGCGCTCCGGATATTCCTCCCGCTCATCCAGCTCGCGCACGTACTCGCGCGGACACTCGCGTTCGACGAACGCGCGGATATTCTGTCGCAGCAGCTCCTTCTCCTTGCCGAGGTCGAAATTCAATCCCCCGTCGAGGGGGACGTTCTTCTCCGAACGGTGCGCGACCATGGCCCTCACCTCCTCATGCGGATTCTCTCACGGCGTCCCGTCTCGCGATTCGGGACGGGCGCGCCCACGTCATCTCGAGGGACGCGATCTCGGTGTCCGCCCCGATCGTCTCCGCGCTCTGGACGAATCCGGCCTGGCGTCCGGCTTCACGATGCCGTCGAGGATGAGGCGGGTGAAGACGGCGGTGATCTGCTCGAGCGGGAACCCGAGATCGGGCCGATACCACCGATACACCCAATTGCACATGCCGAGGATCCCGTAGACCACCAGCCGAGGATCGAGCTCGCGGAAGACGCCCGCCGCTTGTCCCTCGCGGATGATCTCGATGTAGCGATTCTGGAACCGGCGCATGCGGGCGAGGATACGACGGCGGCGCCGATCCGAGAGCGTGTCGAACTCATGCAGGAAAAGCCCGACGGTCACCTGATCTCGGATGACGTATTCGATCTCGGCCTCGATGGCGCGGCGCAGCTTCTCGATCGGATCGCGCGCTGAAGCGACCTTCTGCAGGAAATAATCGTCGCCCTTTTTGATGACCTGATCGAGCGTGATGTAGAGCAGGTCCTCTTTGGAGTCGATGTAGTAGTAGAGCGATCCCTTGAGCATCCCCACCCGATCGGCGACGTCCTGCATCGTTGTCGCGTGATATCCCTTCTCATAGAAGAGTTCGGCGGCGGCCCTCAAGATCTCCTCGAAGCGTTCCCCCTCTTCGCCGGGGTGTCGTCTGGCGCGTCCTCGTGCGACGACCACGTCTTCTCCTCCTTTCGCGAAGATGCCCCGCGCTTCAAGCTTGCCGCACGGCGCCGGCGCCGGGCAAGCCCGCGCGCGTCGAGGGAACGCTTGAGGCCCCGGCATCGGCTCACAGCTTCGCCGCCAGGTGAGCGCCCTGGGTCACCGCGTCCAGGATCGTCCCCGGACGGACGCAATCCCCGATCCGATACACGGGTACGGGGAAGTCCTCTTCCAGACAGAAGGCCATCTCGTCATTCGGCCGGTATCCCATGGCGAGGACGACGGAGTCGCATGGGATGAGGTGTTCGCGATCCTGCTCATCGAGTGCGATGGCCCGTCCTGGCTCGATTCGCGCGATACGGTGTCGCGTCAGCAGGCGCACGCCCGCCTTTTTGAACGCATAGTACAGGTAGCGGCGGGTGATGGCTTCCACGCCCCGGCCGATATGCGAGAGCAGTTCGAGGATCGTCAGCTCGTGGCCGCGATGGAGCAGATATTCGGCCACGTCGCACCCGGTTCCGCCTCCGCCCACGATCACCACGCGAGGGCCCACGGTGGTGCGCCCAAGCAGCACGTCTTCGGCGAGCGCCACCATGGGGAGGTCCGCGCCCACAAGCGGAGGGATCGCGGGCACGCTCCCCGTCGCCAGGATGATGATGTCGGGATGTCCTCCGAGCAGCTCCTCGCGCGTGAGCGTCACGCCCAATTCGACGCGGACGCGATGCTTCTGGATCTGGCGGATCAGATATTCCGTGAACCGATGGATCTCCGCCTTGGAGGGCGCGGCGGCCGAGACGTGGAGCTTCCCGCCCAGGCGCCGATCCTTCTCGAAGAGCCAGACCTCGTGCCCGCGTTCGGCCGCCACGCGCGCCGCCTCCAGTCCGGCCGGTCCGCCACCGATGATGACGATGCGCTTGCGCTGTCGCGCCGGTCGAACATGGAACGTGAACTCCTCGCCGAGTTCGGCATTGACCGTACAGCGCGCCTCTAGCGCCCGCGAGACGAAGTCCACGCAATAGTTGCAGGAGATGCAGGGTCGGATGTCCTCGATGCGGTCTTCCCTCACCTTCTTCGCCCATTCGGGATCGGCGATGAGCCCGCGGCCGACGGCGATGAGATCGGCCTTCCCCTCGCGCAGGACGCGCTCGGCCACGGCGACGTCATGCAGGCGGCCGACGGCGATGACCGGGATGTGCACGGCGGATTTGATCGCCGCGGCGTCCTCGACGAGGTACCCCTTGGGCATGAACATGGGCGCCATGATGTAATGGAGCGTTTGCCAATTCCCCGCGGAGACGCTGATCGCGCTGACGCCAGCCTGCTCCAGACGCCGCGCGACCTGGCGGGTCTCCTCCAGCGTCAACCCCTCGGGCACGTATTCCTGAGCGGAGAGGCGAAACTGAATGGGGAAATCCGCGCCCACACGTTCGCGGATGCCCGCGACGATCTCCAGGGGGAAGCGCAGTCGGCCCTCCAGGGAGCCTCCATACTCGTCCTCCCGGCGATTGGAGGCCGGGGAGAGGAATTCGCAGACGAGGTATCCGTGCGCGCCGTGGATCTCGACGAAGTCGAAGCCGGCCTCGCGCGCGCGCCGCGCTCCCTCGACGAATTCGCTCACGACGACGCGAATCTCCTCCGTCGTGAGGGCGCGCGGGATCGGCCCTTTGGGCGAGATGGGGATGGGCGAGGGGGCGACGGGCGTGCCCAAGGTCGTTTGCCGCCCCATGTGGTTCAACTGCAAGCCGACGATGACGTCGTAGGGCTTGAGCGCGCGCACGAGCCGGCGCAATCCCTCGATGTAGAGATCGTCGTGAATGCGCAGCTCCGGTCCCACGCCGACGACCTGAGGGTCCACGATGCAGTTCTCGATGACGATCATGCCGACGCCGCTTTGCGCCCGCCGGAGGTAATAGCGGATCATGCGATCGGAGACGGTACCGTCCTCGTTCGCATACCCCATCCCCATGGGGGGCATGACGATCCGATTCTTCACGCGCAGACCGCTGAAGGTGATCGGCTCCAGGAGTTTCCAGGTCATCGTCGCAGCATCCCCTCCACGTCAATGCGCTCGCGAAGCACGCGCAGCTCTTCGACCGTCGGTGGTTCGGTCTCCGGCACCACATCGGGGATGATCAGCTCAAATCCCGTGTTTCGCACCACGTCGTCCACGGTCACGCCGGGATGGACGGACTTGAGTCGCATGCGCTTGGTCTGCGGCTCGAAGTCCATGATGCCCAGCGGGGTGATGCAATAGATCGGCCCGTTATCGGGGAGGCCGAGTCGTCGGCGCCCATCGGGACCCCCCTCTCCCCAACCGAGGGTGGAGATGAAGTCGCACTTCTCGACGAAGATGCGCCGATCGTGAGATTGCACGTAGAGGTAGTAGCGATCCACGTAATGGGCCATCGAGGTCGTGCCCACCGCCCCGGGCCCACGAAAGCTCAGTCGGTGATAGTCCCGGCCGACGCCGATGAGGTTCGAATTCCCGTAGGGATCAATCTGCAGAGCGCCCACGACGAACATATTTGAGACCAGGCGGGGGTTCTCTTGGAAATCGTCGTGCAGGACGTAGGCTTCGGCCCATTTCGCCGGGCGGAAATCGGTCACCGTGTAGAAGGGCTCCATCCGCGGCTCCTTGAGCAGATTGGTGAATGTCATGACGATGTAGAGCCGCACGTTGGGGCAATAGAGCAGGTGCGCCAGCAGGATCCCGGCGCGCGGCACGTGAAGTCCGGCGCCGACGGCCACGCGCTCTCCATCGCGCACCTGATGGGCGATGAAGGCGGCGATGAGTTCTTTGGTCGTGAAGTCTCTGGCGGACGTCTTGGCCATAGGTCAATACTCGTGCAAGCTGATGAGGCGGCGAATCCCGATGACCTCCAGGTAATCGGCATGCGTCTCCGGCTCGAGGACATATTGCCGCAGGTACGCCTCGAAGGGTCCGCGATCGCCGTGCTTGGCGTAGGCGGTGGCCGCGGCCACATATTCGCGCAGATGCTCGGCATCCTCGATGTAGTAGCCCGGCGCGGCGAACGGATGCGAGCCGTAGGGGGCGCGCACGATCGCGTCCACGCCGTAGAGGGATGTCGCCAACGGATTCTTCCGCACCTCCTCGTTGGGGATGATCCGCTCGACCTGCACGATCGTCCGATCGGCGGCGCGCCAGAGGGCCCGATCGCCGAATCCCGTCCCGATGTGTTGGATGTTCCCGTATGGATCGGCGTGGGCGGCGTAGATGAGGGCGATGTCGGGCTTGATGGCCGGGATGGCCAGAAGCGGCTCGCCCGTGATCGGATCGGGGAAGACCTTGATGTCCGGGTTGACGTCGGGGAACGACGTCCCGATCCCGGCCTTCCACGGCGTGAAGGGCAGGCGCTGGGCTGCCGCGCGCAGGGCGCAGTAATACATCCCCTCATCGCACTCCCAAACCTGGAGCTCCCCGCGTTCGACGGCGGCGCGGAACATCGGGGCGACCGGACAGTAGTGTTCGCCCCCCATGTAAGCCGTCACGAGCTTCCGGACGCATCCGGCTCCGATGAGGAGATCCAGATCGAGGCCGCCCGAGGCCGGTCCAATGACCGTGAGATCGCGCACTCCCCGACGGATGATCTGGCGCACGATGGCCATCGGATGGCTCGAATTGATGAAGCCGCCGATGGCGATGGTCATCCCATCGCGGATCCAGGAGGCGGCCTCCCGCTCGTCGATGATCAGCGATTTTCGCTCGATGCTCCTCATGGGCGCGCCCCTGCTCAGTAATGCCATGAATCGGCGAACTCCGGGATGCGAAAGCCCAGGATCTGTTCGACGCAGGTCAAGGCCGCGCGCGCGGCGCGATCCACGCCGATGCCACGCGAGCGAAAGGTCTCCGAGGCGAAGTATAACCCCTCCACGTTCGGTGCGCGATAATCGGGTCGGTAGCGACCGACCAGACACGGCTTTTGAATGACGCCGAAGGGGGGATACATCACCAGGTGGCGCTTCTTCCAGATGATGTTCCTCGGCGTGAACGTCGTCGGGTACATGGCGGCCAGGTCGCGCTCGGCCTCCTCGAACTTCCGCTCGATCCATTCCCGGTCGCGCACGCCCTGGAACGCGAATCCGCAGTTGAACAAGTGTTTCCCCTCGGGAGCCGTCGTCGGATCCATCCCCGAGACCAGAAACGCCCATCCGGGCAATCGGCTGTATGGGGCTTCGAACCACACGGCCAGCTCCGTGAGCGACGTGCCCGTGGTGATCGGCTCGTGACAGGCGACGTAAAAGCCCAGCCAGCAGACGCGGAAGCGATCCTGCGCGAGCGTCTTCACCTGGGCCACGTACCAATCGGGCAGATCCTGCTCGCGCACGACCTCCAGGACGTTCCAGACGGGCAGGGTGGAGATGACCACATCTGTCTCCACATACTCCAGGTTGAAGGCTTCCGTGGGGATGGCCTTCTCTACCGGCTCCAGGGCCACGGCCGTCACGCGCCCGTTCTCGATGAGCACGCGATGGGCGCGCGTGTGCAGTCGGATCTCTCCCCCACGTTCGCGAACGGCCTCGGCGAGGGTGTGGAACATCCCGTCCCATCCGCCGACGGGCCAGAAGGAATATCCTGCCGTTTGCTTCTCCTGATAATGCATCTTGCGCACGTAGAGATTATCGCTGGCCGAGTGATCGTACCACCGCTCGGTGAGACATTCCGCCATGGCGATGTACTCGAACAGCTCGATGATGCCCTCGCTGCGCGTATGCTCCAGGAGCCACGCTCGCAGGGGGAGATGATCGTAGCGGTCGAACTCCGAGAAATCGGTCTCGCAGAGGATGCGGATGATCTTCTTCAGCTCGCCCTTCTCCACGCGATAGCGCTCCTGGATGGGCCGCCATCGTCCGTCGCGATTGTCCCAGAAGGGGAGGCCCTGATTGACGACACCGTGCTCGAGCCGCTTCCCGAGGAACTGGAAGATCCGGGTGATGCCCGATCCGCTATCCTCGAGGAGATGGCCACCGAGGTTGAGCCGATACCCCTCATAAGGGATGGCCATAGCGCGGCCGCCGAGATAGGCGTCGCGTTCCAGGATGAGCACCCGCTTCCCGAACTTGGCCAACAGGGCTCCGGCCGTCAGTCCGGCGGCTCCGGCGCCGATGATGACGACGTCGTACTTCGCCATAAGCCCTCTCCCTCACGTCAGCGATAGCCCAGAGTATACTCGGCGATGAGCACGCGATGCAGCTCATTGACGCCCTCGACGATCTGAAAGACCTTGGCGTCGCGATAGTATCGGCTGACGGGATATTCGGCCGAACAGCCGTAGGCGCCGAAGATCTGCACGGCGTGAGTGGCCGCCATGAGGGCGACATCGGTGGCGACCATCTTGGCGATGGAGGCCTCGCGGCGAACATCCTGAACGCCTTGGTCCTTGAGCCAGGCCAGCCGGTAAGTCAGATAGCGCGCGCTCTCGATCCCCACGACCATATCGGTGATCTTGGACTGGACCAGTTGGAACTTCCCGATGGGCTGACCGAAGACGACGCGCTCGCGCGCATACGCGATGACCTCGTCCAGGCACGCCTGAGCCATCCCCACGGCGCGCGCGGCGACGCCCAGACGTCCGTTCTCAACTGCGCACATGGCGACGCGGAAGCCCTCGCCCTCCTCCCCAATGCGGTTCTCAATGGGGACGCGACAGTCCTCGAAGACGACTTCGCCCGTGCACAAGGGTTTGAACCCGAGCTTGTGCGTGTAAGGTCGAAAGGTCATGCCCGGTGTGCCGCGTTCGACGATGAAGGCGCAGATGCCCTTATGGCCCAAGCTGCGATCCAGGGTGGCGAAGGTCAGCACCCAATCACACACATCGAGGAAGCTGATCCAGGCTTTCGCCCCATTGAGAACGTAATATCTCCCATCCCGCCGACACATCGTGCGCATGGCGGCGACGTCCGTCCCCGATCCCGGCTCGGTGAGCGCCACGGAGGCGAACGCTTCGCCCTGAGCGAGCGGCCTCAGATACTTCTGCTTCTGCTCTTCCGTCCCGTAGCGGAGGATGGCCGATCCCGCCAGGCCGCTGGGGAAGGAGAGGGCGCAGCCGACGATCTGGCACACCCGCGAGATCTCCTCGATGATGAGCGTATAGGTGACGTAATCCAGGCCCGCGCCGCCGTACTCGACGGGGACGACGCCCCCCATATAGCCCTGCGCCGCCGCCTTTCGGACGATCTCGACGGGGAATCGCTCCTGCTGGTCATACGCGGCCACATGGGGAGCGATCTCGCGCAGGGCGAATTCCCGCACGGCCTTCTTGATCTGCAACTGCTCTTGGGTGAATCCGAAATCCATGGCTCCCTCCCTATCGCACTGGGGCGAAGTAGGCGATGTCCAGGATGCTCCCGATTCGATCCTCGCGCCATACGGCGCGGACGCGAACCACGCGCTCCAGCTCCTCGGGCTCGACCTCGCCCAGGCGATGCACGAGAGCGGTGTCGGCTCCATCCAAGCGGATGAGGCCGAGGATCAGCGGGGGGTCGGCAGGTCGCACCGTGTAGCTCATCACCTCTCCTTCGGCGGGCAATTCCCGCCATTCGGTGATCTCCCGCCAGCATCGTCCGCAGAAGCTACGCGGCGGGACGTAGACGCGCGCGCAGGCAGCGCATCGGGTCGCCCAGATGCGACATTGGGCGAGCCCTGTGAGGAAGCGCGTGAGGGTGCGACCGGTCGTATAGTGGAAGGGGATGCGAATCTTTTGTCGAACGATCCACTCGCTCATCTCACTCCTCGAGGAGGCGGAAGTGGAGGATGTCGCGCAGCGATCCCTCGCGTTTCTCCCGAAAGACGGCGCGCACGCGCTGTCCGACGCGAATCTTGCGTTCGTCGGTCTCGTCCAGGAAGTGGTAGAGGCTCGTCGCCGCGCCATCCAGGCGGATGATGGCGAAGCCGTAGGGGACGGGGCGCTGCTCGCCGGTCATGGGATCAATGAAGGGGATACGCACGACGGTCCATCCGACGATCGTCCCTTCGGGGCCGACCTCGACCCATTCATGCAACTCGCAGTAGCAGATGCCGCAGACGGGGCGCGGCGGCACATAGACCCGTTCGCACTCGGGGCAGCGCACGCCCATCAGGCGGGCGCGATCGCGCAGTTCGGCGAAAAATCGCCTCCCGTATTGGCCGACGGCGTAGCGATATTCCATGTCCAGGAGGAAGGGGACGCGGAGCGTCGTCTCCTCCCGGCTCACGGCTTCTCGCGACTCAGGATGAGGATGTCGGTCCATGCGTTCCCTCCGTATCCCGTGGCCAGGGCCGTGCGCGCGCCCTCGACCTGTCGTCTCCCCGCCTTGCCCATGATCTGCAAGGCGGCTTCGGCGACGCGAATGAGCGCCGTCGCGCCGATCGGATTCGTGGACAGGACGCCGCCCGAGGGGTTGACCGGCAACTCTCCGGTCAACTCGGTGACTCCGGCGTCGATGAGTTTCCCCCCTTCGCCCCGTTCGCAAAATCCGAGATTCTCGTACATGGCCAATTCGGCGAACGAGGCGACCTCGTAGATCTCGGCGACATCCAGCTCCCGGCGCGGATTCGTGATCCCCGCGGCCTGATAGGCGCGACGCGACGCCGCGATCAAACTCCGCATCTCGGCCAAGCGTTTGGGGCTGTCCCCCATGTACTGCTGTTCGTGCGCCGTCGCGACGGCCTTGATCCACGCCGGCCGCGGACAGAGCTTCTGCGCCTTCGACTCCTCGGCGAAGATGACGGCGACCGCCCCATCCGACTGCGGGCACATGTCGAGTCGCTTCACCGGATAGGCGAGCATCTCGGACTTCAAGACATCTTCGACGGTGATGTCGGGCATCTGCAGATGCGCGTATTCGTTGAGGCAGGCATTGCGGCGCGCTTTGACGGCGACCTTAGCCGCTTGCTCCTCGGTCACGCCGCTCTCGTGCATATAGGTCGTCGCCATGACGGCGAAGTTGCCGATGGCTCCGGCCATGACCGAGCGCTCCCAGATGGGGTCGCCCACTGTCGTGATCGCCGTCTGCGTATGGCCTTCGGACTGCTTCTGAAATCCGATGGCCAGCACCGTATCGTAGATGCCGCTGGCGACGTAGTAGTAGGCCGCGATGGCCGTGGTCGTCCCCACGGTCCCGCCGGTATTGAACTTCACCGAGGGCTTCATATACCCCCCCCACCCTTCGACGGCCCACAATTCCGGGAAGAGGAATCCCTCGAACGGCTCCATATTACCGAGCAGGACGGCATCAATGTCCCGCATCGTGAGGTCCGCATCCTGAAGGGCGCGGGTGACGGCCTCGGTGATCAGCTCGGCGATATTGACATCGAGTCGTCGCGCGGCGTGTTTGGTCTGTCCCGTGGCGATGATGGCGACGCGTCGCGGCATATCCCTTCACTCCCTCTGGAGGATCACGACCGTCTGGTTCTGACCGCAGATGCCGCCCGCTCCGTGGGCCAGGGCCGTGCGCGCGCCTTCGATCTGGCGCGCTCCGGCCTCTCCGCTCAATTGCGCATATGCTTCGATGGCGCGCACGAGCCCACTCACCGTGGGGGGATTCCCGCAGAGCGGGCCGCCGGAGGGATTGATGAATGCGGCGCGCTCTTGGGCGATCAGCTCCACCGGATTCGGGTGGAGGCCGAGCGCTTCGATGGCCATCAACTCCTCGTGCGCATAGCGCGCCGAGATCTCCGCGACGTGAATCTCGCGCGCCGGCTCGCGGATCCCCGCCATGGCATATGCGCGCCGCGCCGCCTCCTGGAGCGCGCGGGCCTCGGCCAGATCGCGCTCGGTCCAATAGGCGTCGGTGCAGTTCCCGATGCCGACGATGAACACGGGATGATCCGTGTGGGCGCGCGCGCGCGCCTCGCTCGCCAGCAGCAGCGCGCAGGCGCCGTCGGAATGCGGGGCCGCCTCCAGCTCGTGGATCGGATCCGCCAACAGGGGGGACGCGAGCACGTCGGACACGCTGAACATCCCGGCCCGCTGAGCGTACGGATTCTTGAGCGCCTGGCGATGCGCCTTCACCGAGACGAGCGCGACGTCCTCCGGAGCGAGCCCCTTCTTCCGACAGTAGCGACGCGCCTGCAGCGCCGCCGCCGTCAGCTCATCGAGGTGCAGAGGGCGTTGGACGAAGGGATCGAACATCAAGCCCGTGATGGCGGCGGGATCCCCCTCCGACTCCTTGCAATGGGCGACGACGAGCGTCAGGTCGAATTCGCCCGAGAGGATGCGGGCGACGCCATAGAGCAGTGCCTGAAGTCCGTCGGCGGCCACCTTCGCCTCGGATTTCAGGTACGCCCCGACGACCTCGTTGATGGCCATCCCGGAGATGGTCTTCCCATCGTAGGCATCCTGCGAGGCCGTCACCATGCTCTCGATCTCCCGCATCGGCACGCCCGTGCGATCGAGCACCTCGCGCACGACGCCGTAGACCAATTCGTTGTACGCGAGCGAGGCCTTGCAGGCCTCCAGTCGCGTCTGAGCCGCCCCGAGGATGGCCACGCGTCTCATCGCCCCCTCCAATGCGGAGAACGTTTCTCGAGGAAAGCCGTGATCCCCTCGCGCGCATCTTCCGAGAGGAGGGCCTCCAGGCAATACCGTTTTTCGATGGCCAGACCGGTTTCCAGATCCGTCGCCGCCGATTCGATCAAACATCGCTTGATGGCGCGCACGGCCAGCGGGGCTTGCGCCGCCAGACGGCGCGCGAACTCGAGCGCCTCTGCTCGCGTGCGTTCCGGCTCACAGGCGCGCGTGATCAGCCCGATGGCCTCCGCGCGCTCGGCGTCGAGAAGCTCTCCGGTCATGATCAGCTCCGCCGCGCGCATGCGACCGATCAACCGGGGCAGGCGTTGCGTCCCCCCTCCTCCGGGGAGGATGCCCAGTTTGACCTCCGGCAATCCGATGCGCGGTGCCCCCTTGGACATGAAGCGGAAGTCGAGCGCTAGTGCGAATTCGCATCCCCCGCCGAGGGCGTGTCCGGTGATGGCCGCCACCGTCGGCTTGGAGAGGCGCTCCACGCGGGTGAAGGTGGCGTGGACCAGCTCGATCTTTCGCTCCAACGGTTTCCGCTCGAACCGATATTCGGCCATCTGCTTGATGTCCGCTCCGGCGATGAAGACCCGCTCCAGAGCGCTCGTGAAGACGACGGCGCGCGTCCGCTCATCGGCCTCCAACTCCTCGCTCACGCGCATCAGCTCCTGGTAGAGCGCGGGATCCAGCGTGTTCATCGGCGGCTTCCGCAGGATGACCTCCGCCACGCCCTCGTCCCGATGGATCGTCAGGAACCGATAGTCGGACACGGCTCACTCCTCGAACTTGAAGACCTTCACGGCCGTCTCCCGCAGGAGCGCCCGCTTGGCCTCCGGCTTCAACCCGAGCTGTTCGATCTGCGTCAGGCTCTCCTCATGCAGGATGAGCGGATAATCCGTCCCCCACATCACCTTCCCAATGCCGCGCGAGTTGAGGAAGTGAACGAGCGACTTGTCCCAATATTTCGGAGCATGTCCGCTGACGGCGATATAGACGTTAGGATGTTTCCATGCCAGGGCGATCAGCTCCTCGACCCAGGGCCATCCCGTATGCGCGGCGACCAATCGCAGCTCGGGGAAATAGAGGGCGACGTCGTCGAGCAGGATCGGGCGACCGCAGGCGCTCGGCATGAACTCGGCCGAATGGCCCGTCTGGATGACGATCGGGATGTCCAGCTCCGCGCATTTGGCGTAGAAGGGGTACCACTCGGCCGCATTGAGCGGGAGTCCGAACCCGTACGGATGGATATGGGCGCCGCGGAAGCCGTACTCGCGAACGGCCCGTTCGAGCTGGCGCACGCCCTGCATGCGCTCGAAGGGATTGATGCCGGCCAATCCCACGATGCGATCCGGATACGCCCGCACCAGCTCGGCGATCTCCTCGTAGGCGAAGTCGGCGCCCATCTTGTTCTTCCGATAGAACGCCTGCTTGAGCGCGGGGACGCAGACCTTCTCGATGCCGAGCCGGTCCATCATCGCGATGAACTCGCGCGGCTCATGCCCCTTCATATTCTCGGCGCGTCCCCATTGAATCCCCATCATGAAGTAGACTTCCTCGTTGTCGAGGAAGAGGTGCTTGATCCCCGAGGGCGTAAACGGGTTGCACCAGACGTCAATGGCTCCCTTCATATGACTCTCCTCAGCCCGCGGACTCGCTCGGCTCCTCGGCCAGCTCGATGAGGATCTCGCCGTTTGTGCCCATATTGAGGAACGCGATCTTCCGCCCATGCAATCCGGTGCGCGGTTGGGGATCGAGGACGCGCGCCCCTTGTTCGCGCAGGCGCGCCAATTCGGCCTCCAGGCCGTGAGCGTGAAACGAGATGTGGTGGATCCCCTCCCCGCGCTCTCGGAGCAAGCGCCCGACCTTGGTATCCGGATCCCGCGCGCTGAGCAACTCCAGGTGGACGCCCCCGATCTCGAGCACGGCCACCTCGGTCTTGGATTCGGGCAAGAAGCTGCGCTCCCGAAGCGTCGCTCCCAACAGGCGCTGGAAGCGTTCGATGCTCGCCTCCAGGTCCGCGACCAAAAGCGCGATGTGATTCACGCCGCCGATCATGCCGCTGCCTCCTCGTTGACCAAACGTCCGTTTGGTCAACGGACTTTATCGCATCTCCCGTTCCTCTGTCAAATCGGCGCCGCCGGGTGAGGTGGACGGCTCCGTCGCGCAGGCGTAGAGGATGCGGAACGCGGTGTTGAACTTCTGAAATCCGGTGACGAGCGCGAAGTACATGCCGAGCTCCACGAGCTCCTCGTCGGTCAGCTCGCGCTTCAGCTCCTCCAGCACCGCCGCTTCCAGGACGATCTGCGAGCGATGCGCCATGATCTCGGCCAGTTTCAGGACGGCCCTCTCGCGGGGTGTGAATGGCCCGCGCTCGGGGTCATCGAGCCCGCGGATCTTCTCCTCGGGGATTTGGTTTCGCCTGGCCCAGGCGAGATTCGCCGCCGTTCAGTACGCACATCCGTTCAGTCGCGCGAGTCGCAGTCGGGCCAGCTCCTTGATCGCCGATTCGACGCGGCCCTCGAGCAGCGACACGTACAAGGCGTGAAACGCCCGAAAGGCCTCGGGCCGATGGGCGATGACGCGGGCGAAGGTCGTATCTCCGATCCACGCGTCATACTCGGCGATGAGATGCTGCAGGTCAGGCGGAAGATCGTTCACATCTTTTAACGGGACAGCGGGCATCTTCTCCTCCTCGAATCGTTCTCGACCGCCCGCACTTCAGGGGCGAGCGGGCGCGGCTTCTTGTGGACCCTTCGCTTTCGAACGTCCTCAAAAGGTGAACTTCAAGGCGAGTTGGGTCTTGAAGGCATCGCCGACGGCGCGTGGCGTGTTGAAGGTGGCAATCGGGGGTTGCGCCAGCGTCGGACGCCCCCAGACGGTGAAGAGATCGGTGATATTCACGCGATTGAAGAGATTGTAGAACTCGACCACGGCCTCCAGCCCGTAGCGCTCTCGGAACTGGAACCGGCGCAGGATGCGCAGATCGAAGGTGACGTAGTCATCTCCTCGCCAGGTATTGCGACCGAGCACATCGGGGCGATCCGTCACGGCGTTCAGATCGCGATTGACATCGGAGCCGACCGTCACGTTGAAATATCGCGGGCTTTGGGCGATGGCCAGGAGCCGCACGCCGAATCCTCGAAGTCCGGGCCAGGAGGCGGGAGCGTCGGCCATCAGGCTCAGGGTGAACCGATGCTTGGCGTGTTCGGCCGAGAGCGCTCGATCGAGCCGCGTGTTGTACGGGTCCTCCGGCGCGATGAAGGTGCTGTTGCCCGCTCCGTTGTCAATCGCTCGCGAGAAGACGTAGTTCGCTGTGAGTCCGATGTGGCGCGCGAACATCCGGCGCACGGTGAGCGTCCCCGCATGATAGATCGAAGAGCCGAACGGTTGCCCGATGTAGGTCACGCCAAAGCGCGGATCATAGAGTTGGGCTTGATAATCGTTCTTGCCGCTGGGGAGCTTGGCGACGGCTGGCCTCAGGTTGTGATTGATGAGCAGCGGCAGCTTGAACGAGCGCAGGCCCGAATAGCCGAGGGTCACGGCCCAAGAAGGAGTCAATTGTCGCTCGACCTCCAGGCTCCACTGCTGGGCATACGGATTGGGCAGATCCGGCGCCGAGATGACGACGAAGAGCGCGGCTGGTCCTGAAGGGATGATCCCCCGCAGCACATAATCCTTGAACGCTGCCGTCGCCGGACCCGCTCCGGTGATGATCAGCGGGGCGACGGTATCGGGCAGCGGCTTGTACTTTCGCACGAAGGGGTTGGCGGCCCGATACGCGTCATTGAAGCTCGGGAAGTTCGTCCCATGGACGAAGCCGTCAATGAAGAGGTATGGGTGATACCGATCCGAGATGAAGATCCCGTAGCCGCCGCGGATGACCGTGGGGCGTTGCGCGCCGAACGCGTAGGCGAAGCCCACGCGCGGTTGGACGTTGTTCACATCATCCTCGGAGAGCGCGATGATCCCGCGAATCCGCTCGACGTCGTAGCGCAGGCCGTAAGTGAAGGTGAGGTTCCGCCGCGCTTGCCATTGATCTTGAAGGAAGAATCCGAACTGATTGGCCTTCATGTGAAGGCGCAGTTTGTACTGCTCCGGATGGATGCGAACCTGAGCCACGATGGGTTCCGGAGCCAAGAATGCGGATAATCCGGGGATGATCGCGAGGCTCCCCGGCGTGACGTGATTGGAGACGTCGGTGCGCAAATATTCGATGCCGAATTTGAACTGATGGTGTCCCCGCAGATAGGTGAGCGTGTCCGAGAGGTGGAATCGCCGCTCGTTGAGCCCTTGTTCATCGGCGGCTTCGACGCCCGTCGAGAAGGCGCCGACGACGGCCAGCTCGATCAAGGGCACGCCGGGTCTCGGATCGAGCCGATAGCGATGCTTCTCGAAGCCGAAGACGGCGGCGTTGACCCAGCGAGAGGACGGCGTGGAGTTGAGCGAGAGCACCACGCCCTGATCGCGTAACCGGTGGTGTCGCGCGGCGAGCGTGGTGATCGGCTCCCCGGTCACGCCCGAGGCTCCGATCCGATCGTTCGCGTTCTCGGTGTTGTAGAAGTTATAGCGCCCCATCAGGTTGTGGACCGGACTGAGCAGGGCGTCGAACCGGAGGAGGAACTGATCTGTATCGGCCGTCTGCAGGACATAGGGCGTCTCCGGCGGGAAGCCCAAGCGCGCCAGAGCGGCATTGATGGCGTCGAGATTTTGCAGGTAGACGGCGGGGAAGCGCGGGGCCTTGGCCTGTCGCTGCCCTTCGTAGTTGCCGAAGACAAAGACGCGATCCCGCGCCAGCGGTCCCCCCACGGCCGCTCCGAATTGATTCCGGCGGAAGGCGCTGAAGCCCGGCGTCGTCAGGATGTCCGTCTTATCGAGCTTATCGTTGCGCAGGAACTCGTAGAGCGTCCCATGCCATTCGTTCGTCCCCGAGCGCGTGATCACGGTGATGATCCCCCCCATCGCGTGTCCCTGCTCGACCGTGTAGAGGCTGTTGAGCACGCGGAACTCTTTGACCGTCTCCAGCGAGTAGAACGACTTCACCACGTTGGCCGTCCACACGTAGGAGGATGCCCCGTCCACCGTCTGGTAATTGAATTGATAGCGCAGTCCGCTGAAGCTGAACTGATTCTCCTTATACCGATCGCCCATGTAGGCGCCGCGTCCGCTGGCCGCGCTGGCCGGAACGACCTTGGGCGTGATGAGCGTCAGTTGCACGAAGTTCCGCGTGTTGATGGGCAGCTCATGAACCTGTCGCTCCTCCAGCACCTGGGCGAGGCTCGTGCGCGTGGGCTCGACCAGAGGCGTCGGCGCCGTCACCTCGATCGTCTCTTGAACGGTCCCCACCTTCAAGGTGACGTCCACCGTCGCCGCCTGTCCCACCGTCAATCGGACCTCCGGGATGACGCTCGTGGCGAAGCCGACGGCCTCCACCTTCAGCTCGTATCGTCCCGGCGGCAGCGAGACGAACTGATAGATGCCGCGCTCGCTGGTCTCGACCCGTTGCAGGATGCCCGTATCCAAATTCCGAACGCTCACCTGTGCGCTGGCGACGACATTCCCCGCCGGATCGGTCACGCTCCCACTCAGACTCGCCATGGCCGGCGTCTGCGCCGCCAGGGCCAGGGTGCCACACCAAAGCGCGAGTCCCATCAGTTCACAAAGGACCATGTGTTCCCTCCTCACGAGGCTCGCGCGGCGAATGGAACGGATCGGTGAACGCATCTCTCTCCCTCCTTTCTCCCTTCCGGGGAATGGATCACACATGCGGAGGTCGAGGCCCCTCGGCGCTCGAGTGTTCGGGGACCGGCGCGCGCTCCGTCTCCTCCACGCGGAAGACATGGCAGGTATTCTTCAGCAAGGGCAGCCAGCGCTGGCGATGTTCGTGCTCGGAGAGTCCGCTCAATCCCTCTTCGCTCATCCCCGTGCGCCGATCGATGAGATAGGTGGCCGTGAAGCGAACGGCGGATTGGGCGACCTCCACAAGATGGACGCATCCGCTCGCGCCGCCGAGGAGCTCGGCGATCCGCCGATTGATTCCCCGTCCGATGACCTCTCCCTCCAGGCGGGCGACGTTTTGCAACGCGGGCGGGCACAGCGTGGGATACGGGCGCTTGATCATCTCCGCGCGCGCGGAGAGGATACGTCCGGTCTGGACCTCCACGATCAACTCCAGGTGAAAGCTGTGCTCGACATCAAGCAGCGATCCCTGCACGCGCAGGGATGGCCCGCGATCGTCGAAGATCTTCACGTTGACGTTGCGTTCGAGGATCTTCGTCATGAGGCCTTCCCATGGAAATACGGCACGACCTCGCGTCCGAAGAGGGCGAGGCAGTGCAGGACCTGATCCCATCGCGGCCCCTTGGGCAGGCGGAAGCGCATGACGATCTCATCCACATCGTACTCGCGCGCGTACATCTCGATTTGTCGGATGCAGTCCTCCGGAGTCCCGAGGACGAAGTGACGGCTGGCGCGTTCGAGGGTGAAATCGGATTCGGACTGGAACTCCGGATGGTGCGTGAGGATGCCCCATCGGAAGTAAAAGAGCCACTCTTCGACGGCGAGCCGTCCGAACACCTCCTCGGCCTCCTGGCGCGTGGGCGCCACCCATCCGTCGCGCATGAGGATGACCTTCGACGGACGTCCGGCCGCGCGCGCCGCCTCGCGATAGAGGCGGACCTGCTCGAGCCAGACCTGGCGATCGAGGGGGAACGGATCGCTACACCAGGCGTCGCCGATGCGCCCGGCCCGGGCGATCGTCTTGGGGAACATCCCTCCGACCCACCACTCGGGCATCGGTGTTTGATAGGGCTTGGGGGTGACCATGACGTCGGTGAAGTGATAGTATCGGCCGTGGTAAGAGAACCGCTCTTCGGTCCACGCGAGTTTGATGATCTCGACCTGCTCCTCGAATCGGGCGCCGCGTTCGTGATGAGGGATGCCGAACATTCGGCTGTATCCGGAATGGTATCCGGCGGCGACGCCGAAGATGACGCGTCCGCGCGAGACCTGATCGATCATGGCCACCTGTTCGGCCACGTGGATCGGATGATGCAGGGGGAGCACGAGGATGTAACTGCCCAGGCGAAGGCGGCTCGTTCGCGCGGCGATGACCGACAGCAGCACCAGCGACGAGGGGAAGAAGCATTCGGTGCGACCGTGACGCTCGGGCACGACGATCGCATCGAACCCGCCCGCTTCGGCCAGTTCGATCTCGCGGTAGAGCTGATCGATGAACGCGCTCACCTCCTCGCGCGTCGGGATCGGACGGTCATATGGTCCGGCGTGCGTGTCCAAGAGATAATGGAGTCTCATGATCCCCCCTCCTCGACCAGCCGCGAGCGCTTCAGCGGCGGAAGTGCGGGATGACCTCCTTGCCGAACACCTCGAGACAGCGCATCGTCGCCCGGTGATCGGGGCCGGTCGGATGGCGGAAGTAGAAGACGATGTATTCGCATCCGACCTCGCGGCGATAGCGTTCGATCTCGGCGATGACGTCGTCCGGCGTCCCGGCGATCACGCGGTCCGGGGCCACGCGCTCATAGGTCCAGTCCTCGTCGCGGGCCGTGCGCACCCAGGGTTCCCACTGGGCGTTGAAACGACCGGACTCGAAGAAGCCCAGGCGTTTGTAGAAGAGGTGGTAGTCGCGCACGGTAGGCCACCACAGCTCGCGGACTTCCCGGGGGTCGTCTGAGACCCATCCATCGCGGATGAGGACGACCTCGATGCGATCCGCGTGGCCATGTTCGATCGCCGATTGACGGTAGATGTCGGCCCACGCCTTCATGACGTGGATGACGTGCAGAGGGTCGGAGATCCATCCCGTGCCGAGGCGTCCGGCGCGACGCAGGGCCGGTTCGCTCATGGCGCCGATCCAGATCGGCGGATGCGGTCGCTGCACGACGCGCGGCGTGACCCGAACATCTCGCAGCGTGAAGAATTCGCCCTCGAAGGAGAAGGTCTCTCCGCTCCAGGCGCGCCGGAGGATCTCGATCTGCTCGACGAAGCGTCGCGTGACCCCCTGTCGCGCGACTCCGAAGAGCTGGAATTCCGCGTCGACGAGATTCAATCCGACGCCCAGGATGACGCGTCCCTTTGAGATATTGTCGAGGACGGCGACCTCCTCCGCGACGTGGATGGGGTGCCATTCGGGGAGCTGCAGGATGGACGTTCCCACGCGCACGCGCGTCGTGTGCGCGGCGATCGCGGCCAGAAGGACCAGCGGAGCGCTCAAGTATCCGTCGGGCATCATGTGATGCTCGGGCACGAAGACGGCATCGAACCCGACGGCCTCAGCCAGCTCGGCCTCCTCGAGGATCTCCTCATAGAGCGTCGCGATGCGCGCCCCATCGGGCGGATCCTGCGTGTTGACGAGCATGCCGAATTTCATCTCTCGCTCTCCGAGCGCGAGCTCTCAGGCCATCATCGGTGCGATCTCCGCACCGCCTTCTCTACCATGTCAACTTCAAGGCGAACTGGATCTGACGCGGCGTGCCGACGGTGCTGGTGATCCGACCCGCCTGTGGGTTGCAGGAGTGAATTTGCGCCTGCTCGGCCGTCAATCGGCAGGGGAGCGCGTCCAACTCCGCCGGCGTCGGGACGCGCCGGAATTGGGGCACGAAGCCGATGTAGAGCTGGTTGAACGGAAGGGCGAAGTTCGGATGGTTCAGGATGTTGAAGGCTTCGACGCGAAATTGCAACCGCGCGGTCTCCCGAATGGGGAACTCCTTCGACACGCCGACGTCGAGATTCGAGAAGCCGGGACCTCGCACGGACGTGCGCGGGGCGTTCCCCAGGCGACCGGGCTCTTGCAAGGCGAACGCTTTGGGATCGAAGTAGCGATCCACGCGTCCGATGACGGGATTGGCCCGCAGGAGATTCGGTCGGTCGGGGAAGTCTATGTTATCCCCCACGCCCGTGATGCCGAATCCGGCGAGGACGGAGAAGGGGTATCCGCTGCGGAACTCGCCGAGAGCCGTGATCTTCCATCCCCCGAAGAGCGCTTGCGTGAGACCGCGCGCATCGCCGAGGAATCGTCGGCCACGCCCCACGGGGAGCTCATACACGGCGTTCACGGTCGCGCGATGGCGAATGCTGAAGAGCGACTCCGAACGATCCAGACGGCGATCCGGCGGATATTGGCTCGCCTGAGCGACTCCGCGAATGATGTTATTGGAATTGAAGGCATCGGATTCCGAGAGGGCTCTGGAGAAGGCGTACGAGCTTTGGAAGGTGAGTCCGGCGGCGAGGCGGCGTGCCACCTGAAGGCTCATCGAGTGGTAATTCGCCGTGGCGTCGAAGCGGCGAGCGTAGAGGGAGAAGGCGATCTGACTCACGGCTGGCGCCGCCGTCCCGCATCCTCCGGTGAAGATCGGCCGCCCGTTCTCGAAGCGGCAGGGGAGATTGTGGTTGGCCTCGATCTTGCGCGGAATGTGATAGGATTGAGACCCGGCGTAGGTGAGCGTCAGGCTCAGCTTCGCCGGAAGCTCCCGGGCCACCTCCAGATGCCACTGTACGGAAGTCGGCGAGTTCACCGGATCCAGCAGCCCGGTGACCAGCCCCACGTAGGGCGTCGGCTGCGTGCAGGTCGCGCACTGTGGGAACGGGATCCGCGGTAAGAACCCGGGGGCCAGTGGCTCTCCGAAGAACGTATTGAGCACGGGCTCAGGTGCATTCCATTGCAGAATCCCTTGAGCTGTGCCCTCGAATCCGAGGAATTCGTTGAAGAGGCCGAACCCCGCGCGGATGACCGTCTTCCCGTTGCCGAAGGGGTCGTAGGCGATGCCCACGCGCGGCTGGAATTGCGTGAGGGAGTAGTTGTCGTAGGGCTGTCCAATGGTGACCCGCGTATCCTCCGGTCGTCGCCAATTCCCCAACTTGTTGTGGATATCTTTGAGGATCGGGACCTGGAATTCGTGTCGCAACCCGAGTGTGAGCGTCACCCGAGGTGAGAGCCGCCAGGCGTCCTCTACGTACCAGGCGAAGAGCGTGGTGCGAACGCCGAAGCTCGCATCCGCCCCATCCCGGCGAATGATCAGGACGGCGGGATTGGCGGCGAGCAGGTCGTTCAGAGTGAGGAAGGTATAGCTGCCGCCCGGGATGACGGCCGAATTCCAATTCCACTGGAACCGGTTCACCATGCCTCCGAGCTTGAGCGTGTGGGGGCCGCGCGTGTAGACGAGATCGTCGTTGAAGATGAAACTATTGCGCGCGAGGCGGAAGGGGCTGGCATCATCATTCCCCAAGAGCGTCAGGGTGCCGCTGACAGTACCCGCCGTGCCGCCGCCGACGGAGATCACACCGATCGTCTGGCGCGCCGGATTCCCCGTGAACTGCTCCGGGCGCAGAGGGACGGTGGGCTCGGTGGCCGCGAAGACGCGGGAGCGCAGATAGCTGAAGCTCGCCGTGTTCACGAGATTGGGCGTGAAGACGCGCGACCAGCGGAGCAGATAGTTTTGCACGCGATCGGTACGCACGAATTCGAAGGTCGGGAAGTGGAAGGCGGCGAGGGCATCGGCATCCGTGAGCGACCAGCGGCCGGCGAATTGATCCTTCGGCGAGAGCGTGGACGTGAGGTGAACGAGCCCGAAATCCTGGCGCGTCGGCTGGCGGTTCTGGAAGATATATTCGGCGATCCCCCCGCCGAGATCGGCGCCGTTCGGTTTCGGATACAACTGGAGGATCGCCTTCACGGCGGGGGAGATGGCGACCGGTCGCCCTCCGGGACCGATCACGGGGAAGTCGCATGTCCCCCCGAGCCCGCCGTTGCGCGCGCACTCGCTCGGGACGAAGGAGATCTCCGTGGTCGTGAGCCGCTGCCGCAAGCCCTCGTAATTCGTGAAGAAGAACGCGCGATCTCGACGGATGGGGCCGCCCAGGGCCGCGCCGAACTGATTGCGGCGGAAGGGCGGCTTCTCGCGGTCGAAGAAGGAGCGGGTATCGAAGACATCGTTGCGCACGAACTCGTAGGCGCTCCCGTGCAGCTCGTTGGTCCCGCTGCGCGTGGCGAAGCTGACGACAGCTCCGGAGGCGCCGCCGTAAGCGGCACTGAACGAATGGGTGATCACCTTGAACTCCTGAATGGCCTCGACGCCAGGCATATCGCCCGCGGCCGCCGTTCCCGGAGCGGTGAAATTCCCGTTGCTGAAATTCACGCCGTCAATGAGGTAGGCCACGGAAGACCCCATCAACCCCCCGGCGCTGATATAGGAACCGGTGTTGGTCGCCGCTCCCAGCACAGTTGGCGGCGTCGCATTCGTCATCCGCACCAGCCCCGGTTGCTGCGTGACCAAGGCGGTGAAGCTCCGCTGATTCAAGGGCAGCTCGCGCACTTGCACGGGGAGGATGACCGTGCTGACCTCGACCTTGGTCGTCTCCACGACGGGGACGACTTCTGTACTCACGTCAATGCTCTCGGTGAGCTCACCGACTTCGAGTGTGATGCGCACCGTTTCGGTCGCGCCGACTGTGAGCACCACATCGCGCAGGATCGCCTTCTTGAACCCGGGAGCTTCGACGTTCAGATCGTACCGTCCGGCCGGAAGCTGGGAGAGGACGAACTGCCCTTGCTCTCCCGTCGTGGTCTCGCGGGTCAAACCCGTCTCCTGGTTCCTGATGGCGACGCGGGCGCCGGGGATCACCGCACCTGTCTTATCGGTGACATCTCCGGCGATGGTCGCCGTCGTCACGGCCCCTTGAGCGAAGAGAGGCCGTGCGCTCCAGGAGCTGAGACAGAGAGAGAGCACGATGACCCAAAGCGCAGCTCCGTTTCTTCGCTCTCGATCCATAAGGCTCACCTCCCAGGGAAGGATTGGGGCGTCCTCAGCGAGGGCGCCGCTCATCAAAGTTCAAGGGCATCTCCCTCGCGCTTCGCGATCTCCGATGCGATGCGGCGATTCTTCGGCGGACACCACCTCAGGGATCACGGGAGCAGGCCTTCGGCTCCAACTCGGCGAGGAGGTGCTCCTGCAGCAGGAATTTTTGGATCTTTCCGCTCCCGGTCATGGGGAACTCCCGAACGAAGCGGACGTATCGCGGGACCTTGAACGGGGCCAGATGCTCCCGACAGTAGGCGATGACCTCATCTTCTGTCACCGACTCTCCCTCCTTGAGCTTCAGGAAGGCGGCCGGGACCTCTCCCCACCGGGGGTCGGGCACGCTGACGACGGCCGCGGCCACCACCAGAGGGTGAGTGAGCAAGAAATTCTCGACTTCGAGGGCGGAGACATTCTCTCCCCCGACCCGGAGCACGTCCTTGCATCGTCCCAGGAACACCAGGTATCCGTCCTCGGTCAGGAGGCCGCGATCGCCCGTATGCAGCCATCCGTCGGGGTCAATGGTGCGCGCCGTCTCCTCGGGCATGTTATAGTATCCCTTCATCACGACGTAGCCGCGCACGCAGATCTCGCCGGGCTGTCCCGGCGGACATGGCTCGCCCGTCATCGGATCTCGGATCTCCACCTCGACGCCCGGATGCGGGCGACCGTTCGTCCCCACGCGCTTCTCGAGTGAGTCCCGCCAATCGGTGATGCAGACGTTGGGGCTGCACTCGGAGAGACCGTAGACGGAGCAGATGAAGGGGATGCCGATCTCCTCCGCGATCAGACGCAGAAGGGTGGGCGAGCCGGCCGCCCATCCTTTCCTCAGGCTCGACCGATCGCGTCGTGAGCAGTCGGGGTGATCGCGGAGCATGAGGAACATCGTCTCGATGCCGATATAGGCGGTGATTCGCTCCTCCTCGATGAGGCGCAGGGTCTCTCCGGCATCGAACTTGGTCATCATGTGCAGGACGTAGCCGCGCGTGACGGCGCCCAGGAGGGCGCAAACGGAGCCTCCGATGTGGAACATGGGCATGGCCGAGAGCACGCGATCGTCGGCGTCCAAGCCCGCGCGTCCGGACATGATGAAGGCGTTGCGCAAGGTCTGATCGTGCGAGAGCATGACCCCTTTGGGGAAGGCCGTGCTGCCGGACGTGTATTGAATGAGCGCGATGCCATCTGGGGTGACGCTCGCCTCTCGCTCACGCCGGGCGCGATCGAGGCCCGCGTGCCCCAAGGCGAGCACGTCCTGATAAGCGAGCAGGCCGGGGGACCGAGGCCCGAGCGTGATGACGCCCTGAAGATGAGGGCAGCGTGAGGAGCGAAGCTGTCCTGGAGCGCATCGGGTCAGCTCCGGGCACACCTGGCGCACCATCGCCTCCAGATCGGTCTCCCCGAAGCGATCCATCATGATGAGCATCTTCGCTTCGGACTGTCGGAGCACGTACTCGAGCTCGCTCGTCTTGAAGCGAATATTGATGGGGACCATCACGGCGCCGATCTTCGTGATGGCGAATTCCGCGATGGCGGCCTCCGGCAGATTGGTCATCCAGAGCGCGATGCGCTCACCCGGAGCGATGCCCAGAGCGAGCAGGCCTTGCGCCAATCGGTTCGCCTCGGCCAAGAGCTCGGCCGCCGTATACGCCTGTCGCCGCGCCCTCTGCGGCGCCGCCGTCTCGCGCTCGGCGCCGATGTGATGGAAGACGAAGGTCTCTCGGTCGGGGAACCGTGCGGCGAGGCGCTCCAGGGCCTCCCCGTATGTCAGGCGCGGCCATTCGAAGACGTCTTCGTAGAGGGCGCTCATCTGCTCTTCCCCGCCATTCGGGGTCCCCACGTGGGGTGCCCGTGAGGTCAGCTCGACGTGTTCGGGAGTGTTCCGATCATCTCCAGGACGCGCGCGCTGTCGTAGAAGATCTGCAGCTTCTGGATCCGCCCGTCCCGGATGGTGAACAGATCCACGGCGTCGAAGACGACCCGTCGTCCGGTTTGCGTCACGCCTTCGAAGTGGATCTCCGCGGCGACGTCGCCCTCGGGGCTGAAGAAGAGCCGTCGCACATCGTCGAACCGTTCGGGGTAAAACTGCAGGATGGTCGCATAGAACCGACCGATCGCCTCGCGTCCGATGATGGGCTCGGACATGGGAAAATGCAGCGAGGCCTCGGGCGCGAAGAGCGCGATCACGGCCTCAAGGTGCGTCTGGTTCACGGCGGCGAAATAGGCGCGAACGAGCTGCTCAGATGGGGTCATCGGTCGTCGTCCTCCTTCTTCACGTTGTTCACTGAGCCGTGAATCCTCCATCAACGACTAAGACGGCGCCGGTCACATAGCTGGCCTCCTCGCTGGCGAGGAAGGCGACGCAGCTGGCGATCTCCGCGGGTCGCGCGATGCGTTTGAGGAGCGTGAAGTCGGCGTACATCTGTCGGATCTGCTCCGGGCTTTTCTCGCCCGAGACGCGCCGACAGGCGCGCTCAAGCAGCGGGGTATCCACCGGTCCTGGGCAGATGCAATTGACGCGAATGCCATGCTCGGCGTAATCGGCGGCCATGCTGCGCGTGAGCTGAATGACGGCGGCCTTTGAGGCGCCGTAGGCGGAGAACTCGCGCACGGCCACCAGACCGCCGACCGAGGCGATGTTGACGATGGCGCCACCGCCGGCCCGGATGATCTCGGGGATGGCGAAGCGACTCATGCGATAGACGCCATTGAGATTGACGGCGATCTGGCGCTCCCACTCCTCATCCCGGGCGGTCGTGACCGAGCCGATCGTCTCGATCCCCGCGTTATTGATCAAGATATCGAGGCCGCCCAGGAAGGCGACGGCCTCCGCCACCATGCGCTCGGCGTCGCGGAGCTCAGAGACATCGCCGATGACAGCGGTGACGCGCGCGCCGCGGGCGCGCAGCTCCTCGACCAGGGCGCGCGCGGCTTCGCCATTGAGGTCGCTGATGGCGACGGCCGCTCCCTCGGCGACGAACCGCTCGACGACCGCTCGTCCGATGCCCGATGCGCCGCCGGTCACCAAGGCTCGCTTGTTGAGGAAGCGCATTCCCTTCTCCTCCGGTTCATGGGCTCCCCGACACGAGATCCCTCACGCGATCCAACGCCCGAAATGAGGCGCGCGTGCGCGCGGGATCGGCGAAGGGGGTGATGTTCCAGAGCACGATATGTCGGAGACCGGCCTCCGCGAGATCGTGGATCTGTCCGGCGATCTCCTCCGGCGTCCCATGGAGCGTGAAGTACGCGACGATCTCGCGCGGCACTTTGCGAATCGCCGACAGGGCGTCCTCGTATCCGAAGCGCGCGGGGATGTAGTCGTGAAAGCCGCTCGCCTTCGGGCCGAACGGGGGGTCGTATCCGAATCGGGTGAACACCTCTGCGGGGAGGAGCAAGCAGAGCGCTCTCACCAGGATCGCGTCCATCATTCGGGAGACGGCCGCGCGATCTTCGTCCACGAGCACGTAGGCGAGCATGCCCGGGGTGATCGCTTCGGGGTCGCGTCCGGCCTCGCGGGCAGCTTGGCGGATGTGCGCGAGCTTCTCCCGATATTCGGAGGGCGTCATCTTCGTCGGCAGCCATCCGTCGGCGTAGCGTCCGGTGAGCCGGAGCATGCGCGGTCCGTGAGCGGCGATCCAGATGGGCGGGAATCGGCCCTCATATGGTGGGAGGCCGAGCACGGCGCTCTCGAGCCGCCAGAAGCGCCCCGTGAACTCCACAGGCCGGCCTCCGGACTCCCATAAGCGGCGGATGATCACCAGGCCCTCCTCGAGCCGAGAGACGGGCTGATCGAAGTCGAGGCCGTAGGGGGTAATGTTCAACCGCTCGCCCGAACCGAGGCCGAGGATCATGCGTCCGCGCGTGATGTGATCGAGCGTGAGGGCGGCCTGCGCGAGCATGGCCGGATGGCGGCGAATGACATCGGTGACGCCGATCCCCAGTCGGATGCGCGTTGTGTGCACGCCCACGGCGGCGATCGTCGCCACGGGGTCGAAGTACGTGTCGGCGTTCGGCTGGGTCGCGGCCAAGGGCGTGATCTCCGGCTTCCAGATCGCCTGCGGGTGCCATCCCATCAGGTGGCAGGGCCACCAGACGGCGTCGTATCCTTGGGCCTCGGCCCGCTGCGCTTGTTGGACGACTTTCTCAAAGGGAGGCATGATCCCTCCCGGCGCGCCGACCTCGATGCGTGGCCGCTCGGTGTTCTCGTGTCCGGCGATGGTTCTGCCTGACATGAGGGTTCGCCTCTAGGCGCGCGCGGGAGCGCGGCGGAATTCCAGCTTTCGCATCCCGCGCGGATCAATGACCTCGCGCAGCCATCGGATCTCCTCGACCGTCGGTGGCTCCGTCGGCGGGATCTCCTCGGGGATCAGCAATCGGAATCCTGTTTGCGCCTGAACCTCGTCGAGAGTGACGCCCGGATGCAGCGACTTGAGCCGCATGTGCTTGCTCTCGGGTTCGAAGTCCATCACGCAGAGGTTGGTGATGACCAACTGGGGGCCGTTCTTCAATCCGAGCCGCTCGCGCGCATCGCCGCCGTCGAGATATCCGGCACAGGATCGAAAATCCACGCGCTCCACGAACGTCCTCGGGGTATGCGTCGTCGTCCAGATGAAGATGCGTTTATCGAGCGACCCCATATCGCCCATTCCGGCCGACCCGGGCAAGCGCACTCTGGGGTGGGTGTACTCGCCGATGACCGTGTTATTGACGTTGCCGTACTTGTCGATCTGCGCGCCGCGGATGCAGAAGGTCTCCAGGACGCCGCGATGCACGTAGGACCACATGTGCTCCTGTGGCAGATACATGACGCATCGGCGCCACATCGTCGGATCGAGCGTATTGCCCGAGAGGGGTTCGGGGTCCGCATCCACGCCGACGGCTCCGGCGACCCAGGTGAGTCCCGGCGCGTGCGTGGCGCGCGCCAGCATGATCGCGGCGACGGGGATGAAGGAGACGGTGCCGTTCAGGACGATGTCCTCGCTCCGGAACTGTCGCGCGAGTGTGACGACCATCAGCTCGTCCACCGTGTAGTCGCGGGCGATCTCGGCCATACGCTCACTCCCATTTTCGAATGCGGAGGAGCATCTCGGCTCCTCCCACTCGCTGCAGGTACTCCGCGTGGGTCGTCGGACCATAGACGTATCGGTCTAAGAAGGCGCGCGTGCCCTCCGCCGTTCGCGAGGCGGTCGCGTATTCCTGAAAGAGCGCGCGATCGAACGCATAGAAGGGGTAGAGGGAGCAGGGATGAGCCCCGTAGGGGACCTCGACGACGGCGTCCACCTTGAAATAGGGGATGCCCGTATGAATGGGCGTGCGTCGGATCTCCTCGTTCTCGACGATCTCCTCGACGGTGACGATGACCTTCTTCGCGGCGCGGGGGAAGACGTCCGCGTCGAGCCAGATGGGTTTCGGGAAGAACTGGACATTGCCGTAGCGATCGGCGCGATGCGCGTGGAGGATGGCGACGTCCGGCACGAGCGCTCGGCAGGCGACGACCTCTTGTCCGGTGAACGGACAGGCGATGATTCGCGTGGTCTCCGGGTGCAGGGCGAGCAGGTCCGTGCCGAGGCCAGCGCGCGTGACGAGGAATGGCAGCCCATAGGCTCCGGCCAAAAGGCGCGATAGGAGCTGATGCTCGCTGTATTCCTCCATGACGACCTCCCCGGCCTCCACGGCTCGGCGGAAGGCGTGAGCCATGCCGAACTCATCGAGATTGACGATGATGGCGATGACGCGGCGCACGCATCCGGCGGCGATGAGCCAATCGAGTCCGATGCCACCGACGATCATCACGATCGTGAGATCGCGCTTGCCCGCCCGAATCAGCTCGCGCACGAGGGCGAGTGGGCTCATCTGCGTCCCCATGCCCTGCAGCGCCACGGTGTCCCCATCGCGCACGAGTGTCGCGGCTTCGGTCAGCGTCATCACCTTGTCCGCTTTCTTCGCAGCCATGAGCGATCCTCCGTCACGTCTCCCACACGTCGAGGTTCTCCCGCTCGGCCCGGATCATCTTCTCTCGATCGAAGGTGAGCAGTTCCTCCATCGTGACGATGAGGATGAGCCGATCCGGGCTGCTGTAACGCGCGATGTCGAGCTGCTTCTCTTCCAGACTCAGGGGATGCCCGTAGCTGTCCACGATGGACGTGATCCAGCGGCGGGTGAGCTCGGGATCGTCGGAGTCCAGGCGGCTGCGCACGGTCACAGGTTTGGAGCCCTTGGCGTTCTGAAAGCAGAGGGAGATCGCAGGGTTCCGCCGGAAGGCTTTCACTTTATCTCGGTTCTTCGTCGTGGTGAGCATGATCTTCCCATCGAGCACCTGATACGCCATGGGGGCGACCACGGGCTGGTTCTCTCGTGTGACCCATGCGATCACGCAACGCCAGGGCGGGGTGGTGATGAGCTCCCAGGCCTCTTCATCGCTGAGGGTGAACGGCCGGAGATCGTGACGACTCCACCAGAAGGGTCCCCACGTGGGGTGCCCCAGATCGGTCGCTTGGGGGATTGCGGCTCCTGAGCTCTCATAGTCCGACTCACATACGTGGTGCGTCCCACGGACTCACACGCGCCGCAGGTCTTCGACGAGAGGAACATCGGCCGGGATGCTCCCCTCGGGAACGAAGACGAGCTCATCCGCCGTCACGCGTATCTTCTCCTTCAAGTCGCGCAGCAGCGTCTCCCTCAAGTTCGTCCCTTCGGGTGGGGATTTCAGCTCGATTTTGATGGTGAGCCGATCGCGAATCTCCGGGCGATCCACAATGAGCTGGAACCGCCCGAGCTGCGGATACCGGCGGATGACCTCCTCGACCTCTCGTGGGACGATGAAGAGCCCTTTCACTCGGGGGATCTGTCCGACCCGGCCGAGGATCGGTCGCATCTTCGGCGTCGTCCGCCCGCACGGGCAGGGTGTGAGGTCCAGTCCTTCGGTGATGTCGCCGGTGCGATAGCGGATGCTCGGTTGCGCTCGCTTGATGAGATCGGTGATCACCAGCTCGCCGCTCTCGCCCTCGGCGACCGGCTGTTGCGTCTGCGGATCGAGGACCTCCACGATGAAGCGAGGATCCAGGTGCATGCCGCCGCCTTCGGGGCATTCGGCCGCCACGAAGGGGACTTCGCTCGCCCCGTAGATCTCGCGCGTTCGAAGGCCGAAGGTCTGCTCCAGTTCGTGACGCAGCGTGCGCGCCCTCAACTCCCCGGTCACGATGGCGAGACGGAGCGTGAGATCGCGCGCGGGATCGAGTCCCATCTCGCGAGCGACGCGGCCCAATTCCTCGGCGAAGGTGAAGAAGGCGAACAGGACCGTCGTCCGCGTCGCGCGCATGACCTCAATGTGCATTCGGCTCTGTCCGGCCCCTCCGGGGATCACGGTGCATCCGATCTTTCGGAACGCCTCATCGATAACGGTCCCCGCGATGACCCAGTGATACGTGCAGGTCACGTCCACGATATCCTGCGGGCGCGCGCCGCAGGTGTAGAACGCCTTGGCGGCGAGATCGAGGACATAGGCATAGTCGTGCGGCGTGAAGACGATCAGCTCCGGTCCGGGCGACCAATAGATGCGCATCAGCTCCGTCGGTTCGACGGCCAGGAGCCGACCAAACGGGGGATGCTCCCGCTGATCCTCGATGATCTGCATCTTGGTGAGGCAGGGCACGGCGGCCGCGAACGCCTCCAGGTTCGTGATCTCCGCGGGCGCGATCCCGGCCGCCTCGAACGCGCGCCGATAGTAGGGAGATTTCTCATAGACGTAGGCGAGATGCTGCCGCAGGTGTTCCTCCTGCCAACGGAGGAGCTGCTCGCGCGGCATCGTCTCCAGCGCGGCCTCCCAATAGGCATCCGGCATGGTGGCTTCTCCCTGGAGAAGTCTCTCCTCACGCGCGCGCTGCGAGCGGCTCCTGATACGCCTCGACGGGGATGAGCCGTTCGCCGGCTTTCCGAATCGCGCGGAGGACGTCCTCGGGTCGGATCAACGGCATCTCGAAATCGGGTCGATTGAAGACGCCTTCGATGGCCTTCGCGATCTCGTCTTCCGCAGCCAGGGGGAGACCGCGCAGAGCCTCGCGGAAATAGTCCAAGGCCCCGGAGGAGAAGATCGTCGGCTGCGGCCTCCAGTAGAAATCCCCCGTGATCAGGCAATCGTGAATCTCCCCGTGTTCGGTGACGATGAGGCTCGCGCGGATGAGCTTACGGGATTTGTACGCGGCCACGCCCACTCGGCTGGCCACCGGCGCCGTCGCGCAGAGGTGCTTGGTGGAGAGTCGTTTGATCCACGTCTCGCTCTCGAAGAAGGGCACGGTGCGCGTCAACTCCTCTTCCTCCTCCGGCGCCCAGGACTCGGAGATCACGGTCTGCTCTCCCATGAGGGCCCTCACGTTCTCTTCGATCACCGCCTCGATGACGTCTTCTAACTGTATCGAAATCCCCTGCTGTTTGGCCACCTCCTGAAGCGGTTTCATCCGCGCCTGCGGCGTCTTCGCCTCCTTATCTTCGAACTTCTCCGGGTCGTGATAGATGCACTCCATATAGGCCTGGGCCGTCTGGGGAGGGATCGGGCTCCAGATGATCGAGCTACAGGCGGACCAGTAGTCGGGCAGAGCGTAGTTACCGGCGTAGCTGGCGATGACCTTGTAGCGCGCCTCTCCGATGAGGATCTCCGTATCGCCGATCGCCCGGTATTCGGCCGTGAAGCCGAGCCGACGCAGGGCCCGCGCATTGGCCTCGCCGTTCCGGGTGGATTCTGAGAGGAGGGTGACGGCCGGCTTCTCGTAGGGCTTTCGATAGTAGTAGAGGATCAGGGGCAAACCGGCGGTGAACGCTCCGGCCCCGCCCCCGCAGCAGAGGTGGCGAAACGGGGTATGCCCACGCTCGCGGGCGCGTCGCGGATGGATTCGATCCCCGTCATCGTTGATCCCGATACTCAGCGCAGGTCGCGCCTCGCTGAACCGGAGCACGACGACGGTCTTGCGGAACGTCCCCTCGGACATCTCGCGAGCCATCAGGTTGTCAATAGCTGACCAATAGGAGTTCGGGATATCGGACAGATCAATACGTCGGACCGCCATGCTGTTGTCCTCCTGGAGATCGAGAGCCGCGGGTCTTCCGGCAATATCCCCCTCACTCGGCGCTCCCCCGAGATCGGCGCAGGAGCCGATTCCCGCTCCCCGGCATAGGGATCTCGCCGGGGAGCACCTCGAGGGTCTCCGGATGAGCGAGGTGACCTGAGGCCTTCACACGGGAGTCTGCCATCTGGAGGAGCCGACATGCGAGCCCGGAGCTCTCCCCGGGAAGCCGCGCGGAGAGGAGGCGCGCTACCGCCGTTCCGGTCGCGCAGGCTGAACCGGTTCTGGAAGCCCCTCGGTTGTAGGATCCGCCCACGTCCGATCGAACGCCGTCTGCAGGAATCCCCCCGCACGCGTCCTCGCACCGCCGCACCCGCATCCGCTATCAAACAACCGTTTGGTAAATTACCACATGTCCCGCCGTGAGTCAAGTCCCTTTTTTCATCCGGCGGGAGCTGGCGCGCACTCCCTGGGGGGCGTCGAAGCATCGGGCGAGGCGGCTCATGTGGGCTCCCGGTCCAGAGTGCGCTCCAGCACCTCGGCGATATCGAGGACCTCGACGGTCCGGCCTTCCGCTTTGGCCGTGATGCCCTCCTCGAGCATGATCAGGCAGAAGGGGCAGGAGACGGCGATGACGTGGGCTTCGGTCCGGAGCGCCTGCTGCGCGCGTTCGTGATTGATGCGCCGTCCCAGCTCCTCCGTCCACATCAATCCGCCTCCGGCGCCGCAGCAGAAGGCGCGGTCGCGACAGCGCGACATCTCGCGCAGGTCGCGCGCGCACGCGCGGAGGACGTCTCGCGGTGCGTCATAGATGTCGTTATATCGCCCGAGGTAGCACGGGTCGTGATAGGTCACGGCGATGGCGTGAGGGTGTCGGGGATGAAGTCGCCCGGCGCGCACGAGATCAGCCAGGAGCTGGCTGTGATGGATCACCTCGTACTGTCCGCCGAAGTGCGGATACTCATGGGTGAAGCAGTTGAAGCAATGCGGACATACGGTCACGATCCGTCGCACGCCGTAGGCGTTCAAGCGGCGGATGTTCTCGCGCGCGAGCTGCTCGAAGAGGTATTCGTTTCCGATGCGTCGAGCGGGGTCGCCGGTGCATCGTTCTTCTGAGCCGAGGATGGCGAATCGGAGGCCGGCCTCGCGAAGCGCGCGGACGAGGGCTCGAACGACCCGGTGATTTCGTTCGTTGAGTGCGGAGGCGCAGCCGACCCAGAGCAAGAAATCCACATGGTCGGCCTCTCGAAGGGATGGGATCGAGAGGTCGCGGCACCAGTCGGTGCGCGAGAGTGTCGCGCCGCGGAAGGGGTGCCCCCGATCCTCGAGCGACCGCAGCGTCTCCGCCATCAGCTCCGGCACGCGCGCTTCTTCCATCACGAGGTACCGCCTCATGCCGACGATCTTCGGCACATGCTCGATGAAGACCGGACAGGCGCGCGTGCATGCCAGGCACGTCGTGCACGACCAGAGCGTCTCCTCACCGATGAATCGTCCGATGAGAGGAGCGCTGTCCTTCTCCGAGGCGGATAGGGCCTCGCGAAGGTCGAGGATGAGCGTCTTCGGCGAGAGGGGCTTCCCCGTCGCCGTCGCAGGGCATTCCTGTTGGCACCGGCCACATTCGGTACACGCATCCAGATCGAGCAGGTCCTTCCAGGTGAAGTCCTCGATGCGGGTGATGCCCAATGTCTGAGCGGTCTCCAGATCGAGCGGTGCGAGCCGCGCGCGGGCGGGTTCCAGAGGGCGCAGGAAGATATTCGCCGCTGCCGTGAAGATGTGGAGGAGCTTTGTGTAGGGGAGCCAGGCGATCAATCCGAAGGTGAGCACAAGGTGAAACCACCAGAGGAACCGGTGCACCTCCCGCATCATCGCCACTTCCCAATGCGCGTGGAACCACTGGGCGAGGAGCCAGCCGACGGGAGACCATCGGCCCCATGGATCGCGCGTGGCGGCGATCCGCAACCCTTCGATGAGGAAGCCCGTCACGAGGATCAGGAAGATCACGGCCAGCAGGAGGGCGTCTTCTCGGGGTCGCTGCCGCGAGGCGCCCTCTCGTTCGGGAACGTTCACATGCAGCCGGGCGGGCCTCATGAGATAACGTTTCGCGGCGAGCATCGCGATGCCCAAGATCGCCAGCAGGCCGAAGAGATCGAGAGTGAGCGATTGGAAATAGAGATAGAACGCCCCCTGCATGATCCGCATCTTGAAATCCTCGTGGACCATCACGACGAGCGTCCCGATGAAGAGGATGAGGAATCCGGCGAAGAGGGCCAGATGCGCGAGTCCGGAATAAGCCTCTCGAAGCATTCGCCGATGAGCGAGAACGTCTATGGCGATGGCCTTCGCGCGTGGGAGCGCCTCCTTCCACTGAACCGGATAGGGCCGCCCCCGCCGCCAGAGTCGGAGGCGACGGTACACCCCGTATCCGAAGATGAGCAGGGTGGGTACAAGCAGCGCATACATGATCCAGACGTGGTGGATGTTCCAATAGACCTCTCGTGTCGGCATCCTCACTCTCCTCCGCGAGATGCATCGGACCAAACGCTTGTTTGATGCGAGAGGGTACACGAAAGAGCCGGGAAAGTCCAGGGGCGTGACCCGAGAGACCGCGATGTGTGGAGCGGTGCGCCAGTGGTGCGCTATGATGTCAGGATGCGCGTGGAGCTTCGACTCCCTCGCCCCCTTCTCGCGGGCCGATTCGTGCAGCGCGTGAACCGCTTCGCCGCGGAGGTCGTGGTCGCGGGTCAGCACCGATATGTCCATCTGCCCAATTCCGGTCGCCTCTCGGAACTGTTGATCCCCGGAGTCCTGGTGCGCGTGCACCCCACTGGGCATGGTCGGACGTGGGGGACGCTGCTTCTGGTGCATCATTGTGGCCGATGGGTGGGCGTGGACAGCCAGGTGCCGAACCGCCTCTGGGAGACCGCGCTTCGAACCGGCGGTCTTCCGCCCGTTTGCGGCGTCCTCGGGTGGGAACGAGAGGTCTCCTATGAGGGCGAACGCCTGGACTTTCGCGTGCAGGCGGCTGACGGGGTGTGGCTTGTGGAGACGAAGTCGTGCAATCGCGTGGAGGATCGTGTCGCGCTCTTCCCGGACGCCCCCACGGCCCGCGGTGCCCGGCACTTGCGAGCGCTCGCGCGCGCGGTTCGACGGGGAATGCGCGCGGCCATGATCTGGTTCATCCAGCGGGATGATGCGCGCCGGCTGCGACTCGATGTTCGGGCGGATCCGGAGCTGGTCGAAGCCGGGCGCGAGGCGTTGCACGCCGGTGTGGTGCTGTGCGCCTATGCGTGTTCGGTCACCTCGGGGCGCATTCTCGTGAGAAGCGCTGTCCCCGTTGACGTCCCTCTCGGCTGATTCACAGGCGGTGGGGAGGCGTGCCGGACCCCTTGTCTTCGCCACGAACGCGGGTGATATGCTGATCTGATGCGGCGGAGAGGACCCCGGTGGGAGCGCGACCGACCCGGGGGCATTCCGGTGAGCCGCTCTTCGGCGGGTCTTCCCCCGATTCAACGCCTCACGATCAATCGGGTGATGCTCCGGGGAACGTTCGGCCCATCGAGCACCACGATCCGGTCCCCTGATGTCGTCTCCGCATCGAGCACGCGCACGCCGGGAGGTGGAATGATCGCCTGTGAGGGTCCTTCGTTGAGGTACAACGGGAACCGCGATCGCCGGACGGCTTCGGCCTCATCATGTCGTGCGGGATCCGGCTCGGAACGCAACCGCTCTGCAGGGATGTTCAGGAACGGGTCGCCGGGATGCAGACGGAGGTAGACCCTGGTCACACGACGGCGCTCGGGAACGCTCTCGATCGGCCGTGTGGGCTCGGGCGCACCTCCGGGTGAGAGCACAGCCTCCAGCTTTTTCACGTCGGGCGAAGGCGTCAGGATCAGCTCCCCTGAGGGGGCCTCCCGTTGGGGCGTCCAGCCGATGATCACGACTTCCGTCGTCCCGCGCTCGGTCACCCCGAAGGAGACGAACGCCTGCTTGAAGCGCAACCGGTAGAAATCGCCGGTGAGCTCCAGCGCGCTCACCACGTAGTTCAACCGAGGGTCGCGCACCACGGGATAGGCGCGGTCCGTCGTGGGATCATGCAGCTTCTCGGCCAGCGGCTTCTGTGCCAACACTCCCCACGGGGTGCGCGCCATCCCCACGAACACCATCAGGCCCCCCCAAAGATGCCTCGCGAGCACACCGATCACTTCCCTGTGTGTTGCCTGATGCGCGTACTCGACCACATTACATTTGGCAATCACCTGTTGGCCTTCGCGTAGTGGCGATGCCATTTTTGCCGCGCATGCGCTGTGGCAAGACGCCAAGCCACCGTCGCCCGAGCGGCTGCCCCTCTACTTCCCGACGCACCGGTTGGGCAAGTGGTGGCACAAGCATTGGCGCCTCAAGATAGAGAACCTCATCTCCACCCTGTTCGGCCAGCTGACATGCTCGGTTCCCGCCTGGCATCCCCCAGATCTTGGCGGTGTCTTGGCAGAAGACGCATCGGCGCCTTGATCGCCAAGCGGTTTGTTTCCATCATGTCCCCTCACTTTATGTCCTCGTCCTGTGATACGGTTTCCGTCCCACGCGCATCGCTCACAATGCATCAGCCGGGCTCGGGACACCTGGACCGCGCCGGTTCAACACATGCATGTAGACCACCGCCGTCCGCACGGCTTTGTGGCCGAGACAGACCTTGTGGAAGATGATGAACCGCCTGCTCCCCATCCCCCTCTTCCGCTTGGCGACGGTCATGCCGCGCCCAGAGCGCCCGACGCACCTGTTGGAGCCGCCCGGACTGCGGCGCGCGCACAGCGGGAGCCATACATGCGACGGACGTCGGTGTGCCCATCAGGCGCGATCTCGAAGTCCGAGCCCTCAACCCTCTTCTGCTCCAACACGGGAACGCTCCCTCGCCGACCCGCTTTCACACCACCACAAGTCGCCGCCAGTATATCACCGACTGCCCACCCTGAGTCAACCGCTGGCATGGGTCCACCGACTTTGGTCCCCGGTTGGTCGTGAAGGAGAAAGGAGAATGGGGATTGCTGGCTGGAAAATATATACCTGCTCGGGCCTTGCTAACCTTCTCTCGCGCTTGACGTTCTATACACACATGCCGGTGCCGTCGAATTACGCAGTTACTCGGTAATTGCGCATCATCCCCAGGTCTTCGTGTTCCAAGTTGTGGCAGTGGTAAAGGTACAGGCCGGTAAAGTCCTCGAACTTGAGCAGAAGCCTGACTCGTTCGCCTGGCATTACCAGTACCGTATCCTTCCAGCCCTCATCCACGTAGCCGGCGCTTACGGTTTCCCAGTTGGCAGTCATCTCTGGGCGCACCTCACGCTTTATGACCTGGAATTGCAGCCCGTGGATGTGCATGGGGTGGGCCATCTCTTCCACCATACCGCCCATCATACCCATACCCATGCTGCCCGGCTGATTGACGAACTCCCACACCTCTATGGTGTTCAATTTGACCACTTCGTCCTTGGCCACGCTTTCCATCTCGAAAGTGCGGCCATTGATCGTCCAAAGCATTTGCTGCATGGTGAGGGTGAAGGCACGCGGCTTCTCGCGGTTGACTGCATCTTCCAACCGGTAGCGCGGGATGGTGGAGAGGCGTTCAGGCAGCGCCTGTTTTTCTTCGGATTCCCGCTCCACGCGTACGCGCATCACGGTAAACTCCGACCCGTTGGGTAACGCTGGTGCACGACCCATCATCATCCTTGTGGCTTCAGCACCAGCAAAAGCCAGGCTTTGTAGGCGCAGTTCGCTACCCAGGGGACGCCCGCTAAAATCAACCCACAGCTCAACTCTCTCGCCAGGGGCGAGAACCACGTAGCTGCGTTGCACCGGCTTTTCCAGCAGGCCGCCGTCAGTGGCAATGACCATCAAAGGAGTGCCGTCCTCCCAACCGAGTTTGTAGATGCGGGAGTTGGAACCGTTGAGCAGACGTAGACGATAAGGCCGCGTCGCCACCGGCAGCACAAAGTCGGGTTGCCCGTTGACCAGGATACGGTCTCCCAGGAACCCCATCATCTGATCCATCATCCCGCCTGGAAGATAGAGCAGTTGGTTGTCGGCGTCGAAGGTGCGGTCTTGAATGATCAGTGGGATATCATACTCCCCAGAGGGCAGGCCGGCGGCCATTTCCTCGTCATCAGAGACCAAGAACAAGCCGGCCAGGCCCTTGTACACTTGGGGGCCAGTGATCTTATGGGGATGGGGATGGAACCAGTATGTACCGGCACGGTTGAGGACCTGGAACTCGTAGACATAGGTCTGACCGGGTCCGATGGCATGGCGCGGATGTCCGTCCATATCGTCCGGTACGTGCAGACCGTGCCAATGCACAATGGATTGTTCAGACAGGTTATTAGTGAAGACGATGCGCACTCTTTGCCCCCTTCGCACCCGCAAAATCGGCCCAAGATAGGAATCCAGGGTTTGCAGGCTGGCAGGGTCGCCTTTGGTCACCTGACCCTGGTATCTCCAGACACGCGTGGCTTTGCCGGGGAGGATGGATACTTCTCCCCGCATCGCTTGCAGGGCGATCTCCAGCTCGGCAGTGGTTGCCGTGGGGATGGCTGTGCCCTGTTCAGCGGAGGTACATCCGCTCAGGAGGGGACCGGCGAACAGAGTCGCCACCCCGAGGCCCGATAAGCGTAAAAAGTCTCTGCGGTTGAGTTTATCTGATTGAGACATCGTCACTCCTCCTCTCGCTAATATGTTGATGGGCGGCACCGCTCATTATTCGCCTCTTGCCCGCTACGAGCAGGTAACAAGCCACTATGATTGTGATAAGCAGGCTAACGGTTGGTTTTAGCGGCAGCGGCGGGGCTGGCAAGATTCCTGCGCTCAAAAACGGCTCGGCTGGCTCGCGGCGCATACCCTCAGCGGCGAAGCCGCTGTCCGCTGCAAACGGTGTTGGGCGCAATCGCAGGCTGGAGCAGGACTCCCTGCCCCAAAGACGCCCTTCTCTCTGCTTGCAAAGCGCCATGACCATACCACTCACCGACACTATCACAAACTTACAGGCAAGATTCAATGACCGCTCAATCGCCTGCCATGCAAGCCGATACAGCCGACCCGCGCTGCCTCGCGCACGCTCCACCGCAGGCAAACCACCCCGAGCAGCCCGCAATCCCTCCTGGGGCAGATTCCTGCCGCAAGATATATGAGCGGTGAATCGTTTTTCGCCATTTATTGAACCTACTTGCCCGTTATTGTGGTCACGCTTAGCGGCGATAGCGCAACAGCAGCGGTTGAGCCGTTGATGGTTATGTCGGGGATGCTCTCCCATATTGCCCCTGCGCGGCTGGTCAGCACGCTCATGGAGGTTGGCATTTGACGCAAGCCTGCCAGATTCACGTTGACCGTGACACCGTACGGATTGTTGTTAATGGCGACGATGACAACTTTTCCATCGGGTCTTTCAAACGCCACCACGCGCAGGCGTGGATCACTGGAGGAGGCGTCCAAGCGAGTCGAACCGGGAACGATGAAGCGGGAGTAGTGCCCGAGCAAATATCCGTACGCGGAGATCGCGTAACTTTCGAGCGCACCCTGCGGGTTGAAGTTGATTTCCACCAATTCATCCCTGACATGGGGGCGCTTGAGAAAAAAGAGATTCATGACATCGAACGCGGCAACATTCCCATAGGTCAACTCATCGTGAAGATGGTTGAGCCTGGCGCGGATCAGGTCGAAATCGCTGAATGGCCTGGGAACGCAATAACAGACTTCGGTCATCCAGATCGGCAGGTTGTATTGCGCGCCGAGTTCGCGAATCTTCCGGCGAATTTCAACGGCGGCTTGAGGAGGCTGGCTCACCGCCGATGAGTTCAATAAGGTGTTCGGGTCATCGTATCCATCCGCATAGGCGTGATACGCGAGCGCGCCGACATATTGACGCGCCGCGGGGTCGGCGAGCGCGGCTTGCATGTACAGCAAAGCGTTTTGCGGTATCCAGCCGTCGGAGACGACTATCATCGTGGAAAGCCCTTCCGCCCGCAGGCGCGCGCCGAGGCGTTTGACGATCGTTACGTAATCGCCAATCTCGATCTTGTAGCCGGGCGGGCATAGATCGGGCTCATTGTTGATGGTGAGATAGGGAAGTTCCTGTCCCGCGTCGCGGAAGCGCAGGGCGGCTGCCAGGATCCATTCCACATCTTCGTCAATCATGGTGGGGTCAAGGGCGCAGGGGCTCCCCGCTTTTCGCAGCCATGCCTGTTGGTGACCGCCGTCCACGGCAAAGGACGCCCACCAGTTCTTCAAACCGTAGGGGCGCGATAATTTCACAAAGTCAATCAACGCGTCGGTGAGGTACCAGTCGAATGCGGCTGGCTCGAGGGTAAATGGATCGGCGTTGTCGTTGGAGGGCTCGTGGTTGATGGGGAAGACGCGGGCGCGGGTGATACCGAGATCTGAAAAAAGCAGTTTGGCGATGTCCGCCCGTTGCGCTTGTGTTGCCGTGGTCTTGACCGGTTGCGAGGGATCGTGGCGATGGTAAATGCCCTCATCCTCAAAGATGGTAACGGTCCCGCCGAAGCCTTCGAAGGTTTGATATCGGAGCGCGCCGTTCACTCGAATTTCCACGAATGTGGGATGAGGTTGATTCTGCGCAGACGACGGCGATTGGAGAGACGCTGTTTGATTCAAGTTGCACGCCGTCAGCGTCAGCATGATCCCAACGATAAAATTCGACCATGGCTTTTTCATCGCTTATATCTCCTGGTTAATGATGTCCATGTAGTCCAAGCCAGCCAGGAGCGCAGTTCTGGCAATCTGCTCCGCATACCGCGTAGTCGTAGAGCAAACAAGCAACAGATCCGATCCCTCAAGCGCAGTGGTCAGGCTTTGCACATCGGCAGCATCGGCATAGCGCCACTGAACCCTGCCCCCTCGGAATTCAGCATTCAATTGCTCTGCTATCTCTCCCGCCTTCTCCCGGCTTCGCCCGGCAAGAATTAGCCGGACATTCGTTTCTTGAAGAAGGAAATGGGCAATAGAGAGTCCCGCGCCGCCATATCCACCCAGAACCAAGAAAGTATTGTTTCCCAGCCTGATGAGTTCGCGCAGGCGGTTTGGGCTTATGGCCGGCCTCCCTCCCGCCGGTTCTCGATGACGAGCTTGACCACACCCACAATGGGCTGCGCTTTGAGATGAGCGGTCGGGTTCTGGATGGTGCGCCTCTTCGGAAAGCGCTCGCAGCGGAAGGGTGGATTCGATGAGGAGGCGGTCAGAAGCCATGGCTCATGCCCTCCGTTTTTGCTTCGATGTTACCTATCATGGCAGACCTCCATCCTGTTCCCAGAGAATCGTGGAGATGAATTCCGTTTCGGACTGCTGCATTTGCAGCCTCTTGCCGCTACGCTCGAGCGCCTGTTTGGCCCGCAGGACGCCGCTTCCGAGGTGAGTAACCAAGCCGGCGCGGTAAAACATCAGGTAGATGGTGGGATTCCGCAATACGTGGGCTGCTCCAAGAAGGATAGCCTCCACGGTTACCGTGTTCGGCAACTGTCCCGGTGTGCGGATCTCCAGTCGATCGTCGAAGAGCAACACGCGAACGGGAGCGGTAATGGTGTAGTCGCGGTGCACCAGCGCGTTCACCAGAAGCTCCCGTAGGGCTTCATCAGGAATCATGGGATGCCTTTCCGGCTCCAGTCCACGGATTCGATGGACAACAGGCAAGTGAATGTGGAGGAAACGCATGGCGTCCTCCAGCATGTCGAAGAGGTTGCCGCCTATGGATTTGGCGTCGCCGGGCTCGGCAGCGAGCGTGGTTCCGGGGAGACGCGCGGCTCGAATCTCAGCGCCGGGAAGGAAACGCTGGGGGTCCTTACCGAAACAGAGGAGGCTGGCCACGGTGGGGACCCAGCGGTGCTGGTGCTGGCCCACCAGCTTCATGTTTTGCAATACAGGAAGCAGGTTCTCTTCGGAGAGCGCCTGGTCAGGGTAAGCGCGGGCGAAGAACCGCTTGAAATGATCCAGATCCAAATCAGCCAGATCCGCCCTTAGCACGAGGGTTTCGTCGTAGTAGAGACTCTCCACCGACTGGAAGAGACGCAGGAGTTCCTGACGGGAAGCACGACGTCGTCCCGAGCTGGTGCGGATGAAGAAGTCCCCCCGGTTCGTGCGATAGGGACGCTGGTCGCCTTTGGGGATGTGAACCACCACCACGGTGCCCCTCCCGGTGCGCACGGTTTCCTGAAGCACGGTGATGGGCGGCTCGCAGTTCTGGTAGGCGATCTGGTCTACCCGCTGCATCAGGCGGTCGGGATCCGGGACACCCACAATCTGTCCATCGTCGGTCACGCCGAAGATCAGCTGGCCGCCGTCCGTGTTAGCGAAGGCCACCAGGGAGGCGGCGATGTCATCGGACTGCGCATCTTCCCGTTTAAATTCTGTGTGCAGATTTTCTCCTCGTTGGATACGTTCCAGGAGTTCCAGCTCGTTCATCGCTTAAACCTCCAGTCCGTATTTCTCCGCGCGCCGACGGAAGGCTTCCTCGCCGCCCTCCATCACCCGGCGCACTATATCTTGCACATCAGGACGATCCAATCCTCCCTGAACGGCGATGCGCGCCCTTTCCGCTTCCGCTTCCAGGGCGACGATGAGCTCCCCATGGGCGAGCACCGGGATGTTGGCATTGTGGGTGGCCATGATCAGCTGGCGGCGGTCCTTTTGACGGCGCAGGAGCTGGACCACATCCTCGAAGATAAAGCGGTTGTCCAGGTCATCCTCGGGCTGGTCCACCAGGAGCGGCCGAGGAGCCTGGGTCAGGAGAATGAGGAGCATGGCGGTGGCCCGCTGGCCAGCGGACAGTGTATCCAGAATCCCCCAGCGTTCGTTCACCTTCAACGAGACCCGCACTTCGTCATCCGGCGTTAGCAACTCCAGTTCAAACCACCGGCTTTCATCCTGATTGAGGAAATCAATCAGCTGCTGGGCTCGGGCCTCGCTCAGCCCCGATTCCTGGGAGAGCGTCTCTTTGCCCTTGCGGGCACGCTCCGCCAGCGCCAGTCCATCGGGTATTTTTTCATTTTGAGCCAGGCTTTCCAGGTCTTTGCTTGGCACTCGTGAGCCGCTGAAAAAGTCCTTCAAGCGGTTGGCGTATTCTTTCCGCTGGCCACGATAAATGATCTCTACGCGCACTCGATCCTTAATTTGCTCGGTGATTTGTTCCGCCCATTTTTGGCGCAGCCGAAACGCTTCGCGCTGGGCATCGCGGAGCCGTTGAAGGAGGGCTTTCCGTTCCTCGCGAGCCTTTTGCGCCTCCTCGGCCTTTTTCTGAAACAGCTCGAGCTCGTATTTTAACCGTGCTTGTTCGGCGGTGAGTTTGGCGAGACGATCGGGATCCAGTGCCGTGTCTCCCAGTTGCTGGCGGAGCTGCCGCAGCTCCTCGTCCAGCGCTCGCCGGGATTCCTGCCAGCGGCGCCGCAAGGAATGCAGTTGCTGCCGGAATGTATACAAGGCCTCCTCACCCTGGGAAAAGAGGGTTTCAAAAGCGCTCCGTAGTTCTTGCAAGGCCTGAGCTGCTTCCTGTATGAGGTCCTTCTGTCGGCTTGCCGCTTGCGCCAGGTCGGCCAGCGTGGTCTCCCAGCGCTCCCGCCAGCGCCTACGCAGCTCTTCCCATTCTTGTTCGTACTGCTGCCGGTGTTCTTCCAGGCGCTTCAAGCGTTCCTCGTCGCGGGTGAGGGCGGTTTCTTCCCTGAGCTTTTCCGCGATACCCTGCGATTCGTAAAGGCGGATCTCATGTTCGATTTCCTTGAGGCGTTTTTCCACCTCCTCCATCCGTTCTTCGTAACGGCGGTATTCAAGAAGATCCCGGGCATTGCGGCGCAGTTCCTGGCGGATTTTTTCCACTTCCCGAAGTTGCTCGCGGGCCGGGCGGCCGATGAGGTCATCGAGCAGCTTCCGCCGCAGACGGGTGGACTGAGTGATCTCGTAAATCTCCCGCTGACCGAAGAAGAGAGGCTGGTCAGCTTCGGTAAAGAGATCCTGAGGGAGCAATTCGATGGGGCGTTCGCCCTGCTCTGTGAGTTCAAAGACCCGGGGTTTCTCACCCCAGACTCGTTCCACCCGATAGCGGCGTTCGACACCGGGTTTTACCACCTGGTGCAGGAAGAGGATGGCCTTTCCCCCACTTCCCAGGGCGTATCGAACCAGGCCCTCCCGGTATTCCGCAGGCCCATACACCGGAAGGTCCAGGACATAGCGGATCACCTCCAGCACGGCCGATTTCCCCACGCCACGGCCGCCAATGAGCACGTTGAGATCGGGGCTGAAAGCCAGACGGAAGTTTCCCAGGAAGCCCTTGCCGTCCACCTCCAGCGTCTCGATGCGGGTATGGATGGGTTCCGGCTTCTCGCTCAGGCGAACGAGGACCTCCCAATCCCGAAGCGCCAGACGGATGGCCTGAATTTGGTCGGGCGCGCTCAGTTTCAGATAGGTGGCCCGGCGGGTGCCATCGGGCAGGGTTTTTGTGCCGATTTCGTCAATACTGTGGTTGTCGCTGTTGTAGATGGTGGCAATACGACGCAAAAGCGCTTCGTCCAGCCTGCCCGTACTCAACAGTCGCTCGCGGTCCTTGTCGCTGAGGTTTTCCACCGCTTCCGGCCGAACTTGACGGAGAAGCTCGGCGGCTTGTTGGGATTGATAGGCTTTGAACAGACCGTTGTCATCATTCGAGTGGGCGAAAATCAGAATGCAACCGGTTTCCTGACGGAGACGAATCAGGCATTCTTCTATACGCCCCTTTGGAACAATATCCCGGTGTGTTCCATCTGTGCCAATCAGCGGCTCTTTTGGGCAGTCATCCAGATTCTGGATCGTTCTGTTGATGTCAGCAGGTTGCATCTCGTATGGAAAGATGGCCAGAACATGTAAGCCGTATTTTCCGGAGGGCGTCCCCCCAAAGGAGAGTTCGACACCGGGATAGACGAAGATCCCCTCCTCGTGGGCCTGTCTTCGAATGGCGTTGAACCACTCTTCACGGATTTGCTGGTAATCGGTAATGGCACACGCTTGGATTCCCTGGTTTTTTAGCTGCTGAATATACTCTGCAATCACCTGGTCCTGCTGTTGATCGCTCCATTCTCGGGGGAATTTAAAGCTATGGATCCCAGGCGAATGGAGATGGAGGTCTGTTCGTATCCAGCGAGCTTTGGCAAATTTGCTCGCACTGCGCTTCTGCATTTTAAAGCCTCCTGACTTTTACAGTATATCCTGACATATGCCCGTGGCGGATGGCCTTCTCACGCCGGGCCTGTTTGGAAAGCCCCTTGAGAGGCAGTGCGGTTTCAACCAGAAAGCGCTGGGGCGTCGCTTCCCTCCTCTCATACAATTCTCCATTTTCTCGCAGAGTCTGCGTTGGAAAAATTCTCGTCGCTCATATTTACGAGTGTTCTCCTAACGCAGCACCAAGGTCTTTCCAAAAGGCTCGAAACGAGCGATCAAGCTTGGCCGGGTCTAAATCTTGGGCGATCTCTTCCCCGTATTCTGCGCCTCCAAGCAGAGGCTCGATATCTGCCGCTCGTATGGCTTCTACGAGCGCTCTCTTGTATCGGTCGCGCTCGCACTTGTAGCGGAGTTTTCGCGGCTGCACTTTGGGCAAGACCTTTTTGAATGCGTGCTGGTCTTCCAGGTACCATCGCTCAATATGGGGATCGGGAACGGCACAGATGAGATGGGGAATGGTCAAGCCCACCTTCATAACCTCCTCCTCAATATCTTTCCGAACTTTTGCTGCTGTTTGGCAGTTACCATCCATCACCACGACCAAAATATCGAGCAGGGACGCCGTTCCTGCCTTGAGTTCTCGCAAGTATTGCCGAAACTCGTTCCACACCTTACTTCCGTGCGTGGCGTTGAGCACTTTGATTTGCACGGCGACATTTTTCTCTGCTCCTGCCCGCTGGATGAGAGCCTTAATAAACCTCTCATGAGCGATGTCCTCACAAAAGCAGACAACCTGACGCGTGCGGCTCATTCCCAATCCCCTCTCAGGATGTGTTGCGATATAGGTACCACTTCTTCCTCCAGCGCTTTCTCTACCTGTAGACCACCAGCCTCCGCAAGGGGCACAAACTCGCTATGCCCATCCTCCCTCTTGCGGACCTGCACAAGGTAGGCGTCCTGCAGATAATCGGGCAAAAGAGGTGAGTGGGTGTTGACGAGGATCTGACGGTGTGTGGCGGCGTTGCGGAGCAAGTCGGCGATGAGTTTGAGCCGCCGGGGATGGACGCCGTTTTCTGGCTCCTCAAAGCCAATCACGGTGGCGGGATTGGTTGGACCCACAATCGCCATCAGCCCCAGGATGCGTAGCGTTCCCTCGGAGACCACTTTCGCAGAAAACTCCACACCTCTTTCCTTGACCTTCAGCCGCACCTTGCCTTCTTTGGTCAACTCGGCGTCAATCCCCTCTACAGTCGGAACAAGCGACCTTAGAGTGCGTTGAAGGTTTTCAAACTGCTGCGGACTCTTTTGCTTGAGCGTATAGTAAAACGCTGCCAGATCCCCACCGGAAGAAGGCAATCGGTTGACTTCCTTGACAGCCGACTCTTCCCGCATGATGCGTGGCTCGAAGTAGTAAAACTGCCACCCGGACAACTCTTCCCGGAAGGCGACCAGATGCGGATAGTGTGGCGGATAAACCGGTTGGGAGATGATGGCGTAGTTTAGCCCGGTCTCGTACTCCGTGGGACGCGCCTGTCCCTCCATCCGTAATCGGAGGCGCTCCCCTACCTTTTCCAGAAATGATCGTCGCCTCTCATCGGGGCGCAGTTTCCCTTCGGGAGTCCGGGTCAATGCCTCAAGGCGTTCGTCCACAACACGCAAGACGCCCGTCTTCGGAGTAATCTCTATGGTGATGCGGTAACGTAAGAAGCGCTCCGTTATTTTCCGAAGCTTGCCCCTATGGTTTCCCTGTCCACCGAAAGCACGATGCATCTGGATCAGCCGCTCGGCACCTTCTACCGTTTTATCGCTCAACTCGACATCTACTTCTATGGTGAACTGCGCCCGCTCGTGCTCTAAAAGCCCGGCAATGCCCCTTTCGCTGTAATCAAAGGCTTCCAATGGATCGCCCCGATGGTCATCGAAGGCATCCTGCAGGGAGCGGCTCGTTGCGATGCGGCTGACAAGCCGCAGGGCATCAAAGAGATTGCTCTTCCCCGCCGCGTTCGGACCGACGATAACGGTCAGCGGCTGTAATTCCAAACCCACGTCCTTCAGCGACTTATATCCGTCCACGAATACTCTGCGAATCATGACGGAACCTCAAATGTCGTCATTGACATGCTGGACGAGTTGGTTGTCTGCTGAAGGGAAAGGGGATCCCTGAGAGGTAGCGCAGTTTCAATCAGGAAGTACTTGGACATGGCGATCCTCCTTTGACAATATCAAACGCTCTCGTATCGAAGCAAATTTGCTGAGACGGATTGATAAAACCGCAAGAGCGGTTGACAAGTTCACATCCCAGACTGCATCCTGGATGGAACGCAGTTGTAGGGCACTCGGGCGTCGCTCAGAGCAGCTTTTGCGCTTCAGGAATTGCCCTTCAATCTGTTGGGCGAGCCATTCCCATTCGGGCATCGTTTCCGTATCCCTCCCGCCGGTTCTCGATGACGACCCGGACGATGCCCACGAGGGGTCGGGCCGTGCCGCTGCGACGCCCGATATGATCCCGAAATTGCCGAGCCATCATCATTGACCCGTCCTGACCTCTCCCTGAAGCGTCCGGCGATGGCATAGCGTCTGCCGCAAGGGGCCGATTTCAGGCGGCAGGCTTCCCTTCCCTATCCCAAACCGATGATTTCGTTGAAGAGGTCGGGGTCGAAGGGGATGCCCTCGCGGGCGCAGGCGCGTTTGACGTCCTCGGCCAGGTCGGCGATGCCGTACTGGGCGGCTCCCACGTGCAGCTGCTGAAGGCGTCGGACGATCTGCTCCAGGCGGCGGCGGCGGGCGCCTCGGCTCTCGGGGCGGGCGGCGGTGACGATCTCCCGCACGAAGTAGTTGAAGCTGTTGATGCGTTCGGGCGCTCGTTCGGCCACGGCCTCCATGATCGCCTCCACGTGCTCCAGTCGGTACTGCTGGATGCCGTGTTCCCGGTAGGCCCGCGTATCCGAAACCGTCCACGTGTTCCCCGTCAACCGAGCGTAGATCTCCTTGACCTTCTTCAAATGAGGCGAGTCATCGTCGTCCGCCTTTTCAGTCTGATGATGACTTTTTATTTCAAGATCATCATCATCATATTTCTTGTGGCTCATATTGAGCTGGCTCATGGAGAGCTGGCTCGAATTGACCTGGCTCTCTGTGAGCTGGCTCATCGAGAGCTGGCTCTCTATGAGCTGGCTCGTATTGAGCTGGCTCATATTGAGCTGGCTTGTTTCAGGCTTTGGTTCCTCATTGAACACTCCGGGGATGACCGGCATGAGATAACTCCCGCGGTCGGATCCGCCGAATCTCACGCCCACTTTACGGACTAGGCCACGCCGGATCAAAAGCTCCAGGTGGCGCTTCACGCTAGCTAAGCTCTGATTACATCGAGACTTAAGGGCTTCCAGGCTGATATGACACACCGGCCGATGAAACCCCAGTGTCAGCCGCAGAAGCTGCAGATAGATCCCTTGTGCGGCCACCGGCAGTGTGGGCAGGATCTCGTCGAAGACCACTTGCGGGATCCGCGTGTGCTCGATCGTTCGCCAATTCAAAGCAATATTTTCGTCAAGCTGGCTCATCGAGAGCTGGCTCTCTGTGAGCTGGCTCAATTCGAGCTGGCTCAAATTGAGCTGGCTCTTTTTGAGCTGGCTTGTTTTGAGCTGGCTCATTGAGCTGGCTCTTTTTGAGCTGGCTCGTTTTGAGCCACCTTCGGGCTGCGGTTCCTGGGGTGGGAGGGAGGCCTCAGGGGGAGTCCCCACTGGAGGACTCGAGACGTCCTCGGGCTTCCCCCTCAACCGCCGCATGATCTGCTTGATGGCTGCCGACTCCTCGTCTGAGATCCGCAGATCCGGGATCTCATAGTGCTTGCGCGATCTTGAGAGCTTTTCGTTCGACACGGTTGATGATCTCCTCGGCGAGATTTTGATAGTCCATGTGACCCCGACTCCCATGCGCATACTCGACGATCGTCTGTCGAGCCGCCGAAGCCTCGGCCAATGTGGCCGTGTGTCGGATGACCGACGAGAGGGCGAAGTGCTCGAAGGTCTCCTGGATCTTCACGAGCACATCTCGATGGATGTTCACGTTCGGCCGATGCAGGGTCGCCAGCGCATAGACCACCAGATTGGGGTTGGTCTCCTCCATGACGTCTTCGACAATGGACATCAACCGTTTCAATGCCTCGTAGGCGAACCAGTTCGTCTGGATGCAGATGATCAGGTGCGTCGCCGCGCAAAAGGCGTTGATCGTGGCGATGCCCAGCGATGGCGGACAATCGAGCACGATGTAATCGAAATCCTCCCGAAGCCGCGCCAGCGCCCGTTGCAGCCGCGTCTCCCGGTTGATCGTCGAGAAGAGTTTGATATCCACTTCGGCCAGGGCGATATGTCCTGGGACGAGCTGGAGGTTGGGAGAGACGGAGGTGAGAATCGCTCGCACATTGGGCGACTTATCCACCAGCAGGGCGTATGAGCTCAGCATCTCGTCCTGCGGGGGATCCACGCCCACATGGTTTGTCGCATTCGCCTGCGCATCCAGGTCCACCAGCAGCACCCGTCGTCCCATTCGGGCCAGACAGGCCGAGAGATTAACGGCCGTTGTTGTCTTGCCGACGCCTCCTTTCTGATTGGCGATGCCGATCGTAGCGAACATAGGATCCCTCCCGGAGTTTGTCTAAGTCCTCCACCCGCACGAGCTTCCGCCTCCGATCGAGGGGATCGGGTCGGCTGGGGAGCTCCCCTCGTTTCACCAACTGCCAGATCTTGCGCCGCGAGACGCCCAAGTACTCGGCCGCCTCGCCGATGGGAAGAACCTCGACTTTTGCCACCATCGTCAGAACTCCCTCGAAAAACGTTTCGATGCGTTATTATATGTGATTTCGTGTTTCAGTCAATGCGAAGAATTCTTCACTCTCTTGAGTCATCGGAGGTCACCGGCCGATATCCGCATGCACTCGGTATCGCAGTCCTTTGACCTCGCCGGTGTCTTCCAGCACCTCAATCTCTTGCTTCGCACATGGTTGGCGTCGCTCTGGACGCGAGCGGAAGAATCAGGTGCGGGAGGGAGCAGGGCAGGGAAACGGGCGTTCTGTTGATGCCGCTGCCCGTCTTGCATGGCCTGCGGGCGGCCCCGATCATCATCGCTCACGTGCCGCGAGCGGGCTTCCCCGCAGCCCATCTCCTGCGCCCCGACGGCCGGCGAGAACCGGTGACCCTGCGCCTCATCGCCCCGGGCCTGCCGGAGATCACAGACCACGACCTCGCGCCCGAAACCTTTCCCGAACCCGGTGAACGCCACTCCCGCATCGCCGGCGCCCTGGGCGAATACGGCTGGCAGCGCCTGTGCGCGCTCCACTACGCCCTGATCGGCTGCGGCCGCACCGGTTCGCTTCTGGCCAATACCCTCGTGCGCAGCGGCGTCCGACGCCTCACCCTCGTGGATCCCGACCATGTGGAGGAGCACAACCTGGATGGCGACGGCTTCCGGCCCGAGCATGTGGGACGGCCAAAGGCTCAGGCTCTGGCCGAGAGCCTGCACACCCTCAATCCGAGGGCGGACATCCACGCGCTCGTCGGCTCGGTGACCGAAGTGGCGGCCCTCTCCGCCCTCAAAGCCGCCGATGTGCTCCTCTGCGCCGTGGATCACGACGGCGCCCGCTGGGCCTGCGGCGTGCTCGCCGCCCTGTATCTGAAGCCGCTTCTGGATGTGGGCACGGGCGTGTTGCCCGCCGAAGGTGACGACCTGCTTCTCGGCGCCGATCTGCGCTGGATCGTACCCGGGGAGCACTGCCTGCTCTGCTTGGGCAGTCTGGCGCAAGAGCAGCATGTGGCCGTCGTCCGGGAAGGTGCCCTGCGGGAGCACGCCCATCGGCGGCATCGCCGTTGGCAGAGCGAACGGCGGGGAAGCCTTCGCTCCCTGAACCAGGCCGCCGTCGGCCTCGCTCTGCGCATGCTCGAAGACTATCTCTGCACCCGCCTCCGGGGGAGCCTCTGGCTGCGACTCATCTACCATGGCGCCATCCCCGAGCTTCACCGCCCATCTCCGGCCTCCCCCGGCTCCCACTGCCTCTGCCAGCCTTGTAGCATCGAAGAGGTGCGCTGTATGATTCTCCCCCCCCTGAGCCTCCATATCTTTGTCTTTGGATGGCTGTCTGGATCAGGTGGAATTGACAATACTATAATGAAATTATAGCTATTGACAAAACAGGGACCCCGTGCTATATAGAAGAGCTGTTTTAAAAACAAGACAGTTGTTTTGAAAAATAAATAGGGAGGTCACTGTGATGGCGGGGCGATTCGCTAAGCTGAGGCAGTCCTGGGTTCTCTTTATTTTGGGGGCGCTTGTATTACTTGATAGCGGTGCCCTCGGGCAGAGGACGACGGCGAATATTGAAGGCTTAGTGACCGATCAGCAGGGAGCGGCCGTTGCAGGAGCTAAGGTGACGGCACGGAATACAGAGACGAACCTGGAGCGCTCGGTGTTGACAAATGAGCGTGGGTTTTACGCGCTTCAATTCTTGCCCGTCGGCTCCTATGAGATCATCATTGAAGCTCCAGGATTTCAGAGGGAAGTGCGCCGAGATATCATGTTGCGGATCGATCAAACTCTCCGGCTGGATATAGAATTGCGTGTGGGGACAGTGACCGAGGTTGTCACTGTAACGGCCGCACCGCCGTTGACGGATACGACGACGACGACCATTGGAGAGATCATCGAGAACCGGAGGGTCGTTGATCTTCCGCTTAATGGCCGCAACTTCATACAATTGGCCTTGCTCTCTCCGAATGTCGCTCCGCAGGAGCAGGGGGGGAACGGTGGCTTCGACACAGCGAGTACAGGGAATGTGGGGTTCATTGCTAGTGGCGCTCGCAATGATCAGAATAATTACCTTATTGATGGAATTCCGGCGATTGATCATTACTTCAATGTCCCCACGGTCACGCCATCTATTGAGGCGATTCAAGAGTTCCGTGTCCTACAAGCTTCATATTCGACGGAGGCGGGGATGTTCGGTGGGGGACAGGTCTACATCCTCACGAGGTCGGGCGCGAATAATTTTCATGGTTCGCTCTTTGAGTTCGTGCGGAACGATAAGTTCGATGCGAAGAACTTCTTTGACCTCCCGGATCGCCCTATCCCGGCCTTCCGACAGAACAATTTGGGGGGGAGTTTCGGTGGCCCGATTGTGAAGGATCGTACCTTCTTTTTCTTCACCTATGAGGGGCTGCGCATCCGGAAGGAGGAGACGGTTCTCTCGGCTCTTCTCACGGAGAACGAGCGGAAGGGGCTCTTCGAGAATCCGGTCATCAATCCAGAGACGGGGCGACCATTTCCGACTGTTACCATTGGGGGGAAGACCTTCTACCAGGTGCCTATTGGTCCCATCGCTCGAGCGATCATTGACCGGTTCTTCCCTGTGCCGAACCTGAGGCCGAGCGAGCGCGGGCTCAATCACGTCTCGGTCGCCAAACGGATTGAGGATCGGGATCAAGTGGTGGCGCGCTTCGATCACCAATTCAGCCCTCGCCAGCAATTTTTTGCCCGTTATATTTTGGCTCGGGGTGATCAGAGTTTACCGTTCGGGGACAATATCCTGACTTTTGATCCGCCGCCTCCGCCTGGGTTTCCAACGCCGATCGAAGACGACACGCAGAATCTGGCCATTGGGTTGACTTCAACTCTGAGGGACAATGTGATCAACGAGCTTCGCATAGGCTGGAGCTTTTATGATGGAAAGCGTCTGGCGGCCAATCAGGACGTCAACTTCGCTCGGCTTAATGGGGTGAATCAGGAAATCGCTCGACGCGATCGTGGGTTCCCGGCCTACACGGTGCCCGGGCTTTCGCAATTCGGAGACTCGGATGTCTTCAATCCGCTCTTTCGCAAGAACAACGAATATGTCATCCGGAATAACCTGGTTTGGACGAGGGGACGACACGTGTTGAAGTTCGGTGGCGACTATCACCACGTGCGTTTTGATACGCTCTCGAATTTCTTCACTCGGGGATTCGTCTCGTTCGCATCTCCGGTATTGGTGACTGGTGATCCCCGGGCGGACTTTCTATTGGATCGTCCAGCGAGCATCGTCAAGCTGCAAGGAGATACGACGGGTAACTTTCGCACCAATCTATTCGGAGTCTTTTTTCACGATGAGTATCGTGTGACTCCTCGTGTGACATTGAACTACGGATTGCGCTATGAGGTCTTTCCACCGATCTATGAGGTGAACAATCGACTCGCCGTGTTCGACCAATTCACGGGAGAGATCATCATTGCAGGTGATCGGCTTCCACCGGAGGTCAACGGCCGTTTGGTGACTGAGTATAATACGCTCCTGCGGAATCTTGGATTACCGCCGGTTCGTTTCGTGACTTCGAAGTCGCGCGGGCTCGGGCGTTCGGTTACAAAGACTGACTTTCGCAATCTGGCTCCACGGTTCGGTCTCGTCTGGGACATCTTCGGAACGGGTCGAACTGTGGTGCGGGCCGGATATGGGATTTACAACGCTCTGCGTGACTGGTCGGCTTCTTCGGATTCGCGCAATTTGTTGCCGTTCACGGCACAGCTCGTGCTCGTTGACTTCGCTCGGTTTGGAGCCCCACTTCCGCCGCTCCGATATGCGGACGCATATGGGCCGCTCTCTGATCCTCATAATATCCCGATCAGTGGCATTAGCCCTCAGGTTGATCTCCCTATCGGGTATGTCCAGAGCTATACGCTGAACGTGCAGCAACAGTTGACGGCGAATACGATGGTGGAGGTCGCCTATGTCGGGTCGACGGGTATCAACTTGAATCGTTTAACCACGGGGAATCCAGAGGATTTCAGGACGGGGGCTCGGCCAGTACCGAATTTCAGCTTCTACATTATGGAGGCCAGTGGGGCTACCAGCACCTATCATAGTGGGTACATTCGATTGGAGCGGCGGCTTTCGCGAGGCCTTTCGTTTGTTGCCTCCTATACGTTGGCAAAGGCGATCGACACGGTCTCTTCGGCGCGTGAGGAAGGAGGGGCGCCGACACGGGAGCAGGATCCACGGTGTTTGCGTTGCGAGCGTGGGCGGGCGAACTTTGATGTTCGCCATCGGTTCGTGGGGAGTTTCCTCTACGAGCTACCGTTTGGGCGTTCGGTGAGGGGGGCGTGGGGTAAGGTGAGCGAGGGGTGGCAGATTGGAGGGATCGTCACATTGCATTCGGGGCAACCGTTGACACCGCAGCATCCGACAGGGAGTCCGCCGGGCTTTCGCTTCCCGCGGCCGGATGTGAGGGGGAATCCGAATCTGCCTTCTGATCAACGGCGTCCCCATCGTTGGTTCGACACCTCGGTATTTACGGCGCCGCTGGGCTTTTTGACGCCGGCTGGGTTCGAGGCTCTGCCAGGGACAGCCGGACGGAACATTATAGATGGGCCGGGATTTGCGCAAGTTGATGCAATCCTGCAGAAAACGACGAAAGTCTCCGAGGAGATCAATTTGCAGTTCCGCGCTGAATTCTTCAATCTCTTCAATCGCCCGAACTTCAATCTTCCTGATCGCGTGTTCGTTCCCGGCCCGGATGGGCGCAACGTGAATCCCAACTTTGGGACAATCACAAGCGCGAAAAACTCGCGGCAGATTCAGTTTGGCTTGAAGTTAGTCTTCTGAGGATGGTCTATGAACTATCGCTTGGGGATTGACGTTGGAGGAACATTCACGGACCTCGTGCTTTTCAATGAGGAGACGGGGAGGCTGTTCCTGACCAAGGTCCCCTCCACACCATCGGATCCTTCCATCGGCGTACTCAATGGGATTCGAAAGATTGCCGAGATAGCGGGGATCTCACCGCGGGATATCCAATTGATCTTGCATGGGACGACGGTGGCTACAAACACGGTGTTAGAGGGGAAGGGGGCGCTCGTGGGATTGATCACAAATAAGGGGTTCGAGCAGATTCTGCATGTCGCGCGTGGACAGACGCCGGGACCATTGGCCGGCTGGATCATCATGATTAAGCCAGATCCGATGGCACCGTTGGAGTTGACGCGAGGGATTTCGGCACGCATCAACGCACGTGGCGAGGAGTTGGTCCCGTTAGATGTTGGCGAGGTGCGTGCAGCGTTATTGGAGATCCAGAATTGGGCACAACGGTTATATGGGAGGAAGGTCGAAGCGTTGGCGGTCTCATTGCTGCATTCGTATGTGAATCCGATGCACGAGCAGGAGGTGAAACGGATCATCGAGCGGGAGAGTGGGGATTTATCAGTGACGATCTCCAGCGACATCCTGCCGGAGTTCCGGGAGTATGAGCGTACGCTGACGGCGGTGATGAACGCCTACGTGCGGCCGCGGATGAGTGGATATTTGCGTGGGATTCGGGAGAAGTTGGAAGCGGAGGGGCTGGCACCGGTTGTGAACATCCTTCGTTCTGATGGAGGAGTGATGAGCTTGGAAGCGGCGAGCGATAAGCCGGTGAATACCTTGATGTCGGGACCATCGGGAGGAGTTATCGCTGCCAGTTATGTTGGACAGCTTTGTGGATACGCTAATGTTATTTCCTTCGATATGGGAGGGACTTCAACGGATGTGGCGGTGAGTTTTGGGGGGCGTCCTTATCTGGCTCGGGAGACACGCCTTGGATACTATCCGGTGAAGGTTCGCTCGGTGGATGTGCGATCGATTGGAGCGGGGGGGGGCTCGATCGCGCACGTGCCGATTACAGGGGCGTTGCGGGTTGGCCCACAGTCGGCGGGAGCAGAACCAGGGCCGGCTTGTTATAGTTTAGGGGGGGAAGAACCTACGGTGACCGACGCCAATGTGATCCTCGGACATCTCCCCCCGAAGCTGCTGGGTGGTGAGATGATGCTGGATGTGGAAGCCGCGCGTCGGGCCGTGCAAAAGATCGCTGATGCACTGGGGTTAGATCTCTACGGAGCTGCACAGGGGATCCTCGATATTGTCAATGAAAATATGTTCGGGGCGATCCGATTGGTCACTGTGCAACGCGGACTTGATCCCCGTGATTTTTGTTTAGTGGCTTTTGGAGGGGCTGGCCCTCTGCATGCGAATGCGCTAGCGCGGCTGACGGGCTCATGGCCGGTGATCGTCCCGCTCATGCCCGGAGTGTTCTCAGCACTTGGATTTTTACATTCTGACATCAAGAATGAATTCGCGCGTACATATATTCGGACGTTGGATCAAACGTCCCCCACAGAGATCAAGACCCTGCTGCTCAAACTGGCCGAGGAAGCGCGCCAATGGTTGCAGAGAGAGGGCATCCCTCCGGAACGACAGCATATCGAGTATGAGGTTGATGTTCGTTACTACCGTCAAGGCTATGAGTTCCCGATCCCTGTCAGCGTTGTGGATCTTGACGCTATCGGATTCGAGCAGCTCGTGGCGGACTTCAAGCGGGTACATCAGCAGAACTACGGCTTTAACATCGACTCGATGATTGAGGTCGTGAATGTGCGTGCCATCGGCGTCGGTATGGTGCGGAAGCTCGAGTTGCCTCGGTTTGAGCGGGAGGGGAGCGACAGTCGGCACGCGATGGTGGATCATCATCAGATCTACTTTCAAGGCGGTTTCCTGGACACGGCGATCTACGATCGGAGTCGGCTTCGTCCCGGGAATGTGATCCACGGTCCCGCAGTAATCACGCAAATAGATTCAACGGTGGTGATCCTTCCCGGGCATTATGGAGAGGTTGACGAATATCTGAATATCCTGATTTGGCCAGAGGGCCACGCGCAAGAGAGTTCGTAGATGGGAGGAAAATTATGAAGGCGAGGGTCCAGCTTGATCCAATAACGCTGGATATCATCGAAAATGCGTTACGGAACATTCGGTATGAGATGGATGCTGTCGTCTTTCGCTCGGCGATGTCACCTGTGATCCGCGAACAGCATGATGCGTTCCCTATGGTGTGCACGCCGGATGGGCGGATGGTGGTGGGACAATTCGGTTCATATATTGCTGGGTTCATTCGGGATTGGAAGCGGGGGATCAGGCCGGGTGACATCTTCCTGACGAGCGATCCATATAAATGCCAGGCCGCTATCTCGCATATCAATGACTGGTTGGTGCTTCTGCCGATCTTCTATGATGGTGAGCTCGTAGGATGGGCTTCGCAATTCGGGCATACGCTTGACGTGGGGGGGCCGGTGCCGGGGAGTTTGCCGACGGATGCGACGACGATTTTCGGCGAGGGGGTTCGGATTCCTCCGGTGAAGCTCTTCGAGGAGGGGAAGCTCAATGAGGATGTGCTCGATCTGATCCTGAACAACACGCGGACGCCGACGATGAACTATTTCGATCTGATGGCGATCGTGGCCGGGTGTCGGACGGCTGAGAAGCGCGTGCAGGAACTATGTGATCGCTTTGGCAAGGACGTCGTGCTGGAAGCATTCGAAGCGTTGCTAGATCGAACGTATCGAGCGATGAGCGCGCTGATTGTGAAGAACTTACCCGAGGAGCCGGTGAGTTTTGAGGACTATGTAGACGATGATGGACGTGGCAATGGGCCCTATAAGATGAAGCTGACCATTTGGCGCGAGGGGGATCATGGGTATTTCGATTGGACAGGGACAGATCCGCAAGCACCAGGGCCAATTAACTTCTACTTGAGCGAAGAAATGTTCAAGATGTTCATCGGCGTCTATCTGATCATGGTCTATGATCCGCAGATCCTGTTCAACGATGGATTCTATCCGCTCTTGCACATCATCTTGCCGGAGGGGTCCTTGTTGAGGCCTAAATTCCCAGCGGCGCTCGGCTGTCGGACGCACGCCTTGGCGCGGCTCTTCGATGTCCTCGGAGGGGCATTGGGAGTAAATGCTCCGGAGCTGTCAACGGCGGCTGGCTACGGGACGAGTCCATACTTGCTCTATAACGGTTACGATGAGCGGGGGGAGTTCTTCCATTTGATGGAGATCACCTTCGGCGGGATCCCCGGGAGACCGGTGGATGATGGGTTGGATGCGCATTCGTGGTGGCCGCTCTTTGAGAACATTCCGACAGAGTATTTGGAGAACTATTATCCACTGACGGTTCTGGAATATGGTTCTTTGATCGATTCGGGAGGAGCTGGGTTCCACCGTGGAGGCAATGGGGTGCATAAGGTCTATCGCTTTGAGGCGGATGGAGAGATCGCCATTCACGATGATCGTGAGCGTTCGAAGCCGTGGGGGATTCTGGGGGGACTTCCCGGAGAGTGTTCTCGCAAGCTTTTGATTCGGACGACAGGAGAGCGAGTGCCTCTTCCTTCGAAGGTCAGTCAGGTACCTGTGCGTAAGGGGGACATCTTGATCTATCAAACAGCTGGAGGTGGGGGGTGGAAGGATCCTCTAGATCGTCCGGCCGAGCGGGTACGGATGGATGTAATTCGCGGGTTGGTTTCCAGGGAGAAGGCGGAGCGGGACTATGGGGTGGTCTTGGACCCAGTGACATTTGAGATCGATTGGGAGACGACGGAGAAGCTTCGGGCGGAGAAGCGGCAGCGGCGAGGACCTGTTCCGATCTTCACGTTCGGTCCGGTACCAGAGCCGATTGGGATCAAGGCGGGGCGTGTCGAAGGCGTGCCGCAGGAGATGGTGGCAGATCCTTAGATTATGGTCTTGGGGAGGGAGGGTAGCTCATTCATGGGAGATGTGGAGATTCGTCGGTTTTATGAGCAACGGGGGTTCGCGCGACGGGTTGGCTTTGGGGAGCGACCGGCCCTATTGATCGTGGACTTCATTGTGGCGTTCACGGATCCGAGTTCGCCGTTAGCCTCCAATTATGACGCGGAAGTGGAAGCGGCGCGAGAATTGTTGATGGCGGCGCGGGGGAAGGGAGTCCCTATTTTTTTCACCACAGTGGAGTACGAAGAGGACCTTCGGGACGCGGGGGTGTTTCTGATGAAGGTGCCATCCTTGAGCATATTGAAGAAAGGATCGCGCATGACGGCAATTGACGAACGACTTGCCCCCAAGCCCGGGGAGCATGTGATTGTGAAGAAATACGCGAGCGCGTTTTTCGGGACGTCATTGACTTCGACCCTGACGGCGCTTCGGTGCGACACGGTGGTGATCGGGGGATGCACGACGAGCGGGTGCGTGCGTGCCTCGGCCGTGGACAGCTGCCAGCACGGATTTCGCACGATCGTCGTTCGCGAAGCGGTTGGAGATCGAGCACCTGGTCCTCATGAGGCCAATCTCTTTGACATCGATGCGAAATATGGTGATGTGGTTTCTCTCGGTGAGGTGCTCGAGTACTTGATGGGATTGCCGGGGGTGGAGCGTTAAAGGACGAGCGTTTGCGGAGAGGGTGTCCCTATGGACGAGAGGCGAATGCCCCTTCAGGGATTGAAGGTTTTGGAGATGGGTCAATTACTGGCCGGTCCTTTTGCGGGTGTTATCCTGGCCGCCTTTGGGGCCGAGGTGATCAAGATCGAGCCGCCGGGGATTGGAGATCCGCTTCGACGGTGGCGGAAGGTGTATAAGGGGACAGCGCTGTGGTGGTACATCCTCGGGCGCAATAAGAAGTGCATCACGTTGAATCTGCGACATCCTAAAGGGCAGGAAATCGCTCGCCGACTCGCTCAGCGCGTGGACATTCTCGTGGAGAACTTCAAACCGGGGACGTTGGAGAAGTGGGGATTGGGGTGGGAACATTTGCGAGCGCTGAATCCGCGATTGATTATGGTTCGGGTTTCTGGGTGGGGACAAACAGGACCGTATTCGCATCGGCCGGGATATGCCAGCGTGGCTGAAGCGATGGGGGGGCTTCGATACGTGACCGGTTATCCTGATCGCCCTCCGGTGCGTCCGAATCTGAGTCTCGGGGACACGCTGGCGGGTTTGCATGCGGCCTTGGGAGCTCTGATAGCGGTTTACTACAGGGACGTTATCGGTAGCGGACGGGGACAGATGGTGGACGTCGCCATTTATGAAGCGGTCTTTAACGTGATGGAGAGCTTATTACCGGAGTATGATAAGCTGGGATATGTTCGTGAGCGAGAGGGAGCTAAACTATCTGGAATCGTTCCAACGAACACTTACAGATGTGGGGATGGCAAGTACATCGTGATCGGCGGTAATGGAGATACGATTTTCAAGCGGTTGATGTACGCCATAGGGAGAGCAGATTTGGCTGAAGATCCGAAGCTCGCGCACAATGACGGGCGCGTCGAACATGAGGAGATGATAGATCGGGCGATCGAGGAATGGACCCGGGAGCACACTTTCCAGGAGGTTTTTGAAACGCTGGAAGTAGCAGGTGTTCCGTGTGGGCCCATCTACAGCATTGCTGAGATCGTCAGAGATCCGCATTTCATTGCACGCGGCTTGTTCGAGGAGGTAGTTCTTCCGGACGGAGAGCCGTTGAAAATTCCGCGGATTCTTCCTTTCTTGAGTGAGACGCCTGGGGTTACGAAATGGATTGGCCCGCCGATAGGAGCGCACAATGAGGAGATCTTCAGAGGCCTGTTAGGATTAAGTGACAAAGAGTTGAACACCTTACATGAGGAGGGGGTGATTTGATGAACCCATTGCCAGAAGCAGTAGAGATTGTGGACGTAGGTCCTCGTGATGGACTGCAGAACTTAGCTGTGGAAGTGCCGACGTCGCAGAAGGTTGAGTTGATCCACAAGCTTATATGGGCTGGTATCCGAAGGATCGAAGTGACGTCATTCGTGCATCCGAAGGTGATCCCACAGTTGAAGGACGCCGAGGAGGTGCTCTCGCGTCTTGAGGTTCCGGAGGGCACGAGGCTCATGGCCCTCATCCCGAACGAGAAGGGCTATGAACGAGCCCGGCGGTGCCCGGCCCTCACGGATATCACGCTGGTGGTCGCTGCAACTGAGGCGCTCAATCAAAAGAACGTTGGCATGTCTGTTGTGGAATCGCTCCGCCAGTTTGAGCTGATTATCGCGAGGGCCAAAGCAGATGGGCTCTGGGTTCGTGGGATAATCAGTGCGTCCTTTGGTTGTCCTTATGAGGGGCGAGTCCCCGTGGGGCGTGTGATGGAGATCGCCGAGACACTTTTTGACATGGGAAGCGATGAGGTGACATTCGCAGATACAATTGGATGTGCGAATCCGGTGCAGACTGGTGACCTGTTAACCCGTGCTTGTCAGCGGTGGCCAGCTCGAGCGTTATCGGTGCATTTTCATGATACGCGACACATGGCGTTAGTAAACGCCTATGCTGCCCTCCAGGCGGGCATTACGATTTTTGATGCCTCCATTGGTGGGCTTGGCGGTTGTCCCTTTAGTCCAGGCGCGACCGGGAATGTCGCCACCGAGAAGCTTGTGCTGATGTTTCATGAGATGGGGATTCGAACCGGGATTGATTATGAGCGATTGCTCGCCTGCGCTGAACTGGCACGAACCATTTTGGCACGGGAGATGATGGTGACGTCTTAATGAGCCTCACAGAGTTGATGAAACGCGAAACGCTCAGTAGGAAGCATCTCTGCGTGCGATGGGCTCTTTCTCTGTTACGAGCTCTTTGTGAGGCCCAATAATGGAGATACCCTCGCCAGGAGGTGGCTTATATGGGAAGTTATCCTTACGAATATTACGTTCAGATGGTAGAAGAGAAGTATTTCGGAAGCGTAGATCGCAGGGATTTGGCTGCCACGTTGGAGTGCTTTTGTCCGGATGCTGTGTTCATAATCCGATCGGTGGCCATGCAGGAGGGGCGCCCTCAACTGGCTGTTACGACTCACGTGGGTCGCGATACGGGGATCAAGCGGATGTTCGAGAACCTCTTCAATAACTATAACTTCATGGTCCATAAGGACTTCTCCCATGTGGTGGATACTGAGCGCGAGAGATGTGCGGCGCAATTCAACGTCGTCCTTGTAGGAACGGACGGTCGTCAGGTCAATATGAGCAACTGCAATTTCTTCTACCTCGAGCAGGGAAAGTTCAAGCGAGTGGAGGTGTATATGAGTGGGGAAAATGTGTTAATTTAAATCACTTGAGTGAGGCCAAGCAATGTGAGGCGCGATACTGCGCGCTCCTTGAAGTCAAGCGAGCATATTAGAGTATAATTCCTGCTCGAAGTCGAGCAGGTTCTGAAGCGCGAGCATCGAACTCCATCTTAGGGTAGGTGACCATCCTCAAGCGTTTCACGTCTTCCGGCAGTTGATCCCACAGCCGATTGCTGATGATGAGCATGTGGCAATTCCCCGATCTCAATCTATTTTTCAGATCAGCGATGGTTGTCATTGCTCTGACCCTGAAGAATAGCTTCTTAGAAGCAAAGGCGTGCTGATAGTTCTCTAGGATCAACCCTCCATAGCTGGAAAAGTCCCGTTCATCAAGGACGATCTCCACGATCGAGCCTTCGCGAAGACGGTCAATCTCTGCTTCCATCTCCTTGCTGAACTTCAAGGCGACTGGGATGAGATCTACATTGGGATAGCTGAGGAGTTTGGCCACTTCACCATATCTATAGAAGTTAGTGAAGACCTTGAGAGGGGTCTCCCGCCTGATTTGCTCCAACACACCTATATCCTTAATAGCCAATCCAACAATAGTGATTTGCCAAGCGCGACTGATCTGAGCGGCGCGCTCTTGGGCCAATGGTCCCGTGATGTCCACGTAAAAAAACTGCTGCCGCGACCGTTCATCTGCCAAAGCAACGTGGTACAACATGCGAGCGAAGGAGGATCCGACGAGGCCGATGGCCTTGACCTTAGATAGTACCTCTTGGCAAAGTTTCTGACTACGGTGGGCGAGTACCTTGTTCGTTAAGTGAGGAAGATCGTCGTGGACGATGACTCCCTTGCCATGTTTAAGCTTTAAGAGCCCGTAAGCTTCTAGCTCCAAATACGCCCGCCGCACAATATTGCGGCTCGCTCCACACTCTCTTTCGACATCTCGGATAGAGGGTAGCGTGTCACCAGGTCGCAGCTCTCCTGTCAACAGGGCGAGTCGAATACGGTCGATGATCTGTGCGTGGAGCGGAATTGGGCTATGCGGTTCGATGTAGAATTTAAGTGGCATTGGATCCCCCCATTCTTTGGCTTCGAGGTGAAAAAATGTAGCGCTATGGTGAGAGAGAATCAAGGATCCCAAGGTAAGCTTACGGGATCTGGCAGACTAAGAGTGTTTAAGAAGTCAGCTCAAAAACTCCGTGGATGATGCAGTCCACATGGACAAAGCCGAGGTAGTGTGCCAGATGGCGTTCGTAGCGGACCAGAAGAGGACGGGAAGTCTGCCACCCGGGCGAAGGGGCCGCTCCACCTTGCGAGCGGCGTCGGCACTGCCGCAGCGGTCGGCCATCTTGGGGCTTCGTGCGGTTTCGGCGATGTGGGGCGATCATCGCGATCCCTTGGGCGGCCAAGCGCTCGTCCAGCGGATCGCTCTGATAGGCGCGGTCGCCGATCACGCGCTGGGGCACCTCCCCGCGGGCTTGCAGGGTCGGCTCCATGAGTATGGCCTCACGCGGCGAAGCGCTTGCAACCCAAGTGGCGAGAGGAAGACCAGCGCGGTTTGCCACTGCTATGACCTTCGAACCCTTGCCCCGCTTGGTCGCGCCAATCCTCGCCCTTTTTTTTGCGGATATGAAGGTGCTGTTGATGAAGCACTCCTCCAGGTTCAGCCAGCCGCGCTCTTTAAGATCTTGCGCCAAGGTTTGGAGGATCAGTTCCAGCACTCCGGTTCGCACCCACTGCCGGAACCGGCGATGGCCCACCGTTCCTCCTCTATAGACTTCCTCCTTTTTTTTGTTTTGTGTGACATGGGCAAAAAGAATCAGGATGATTTTGGAGGGCTTGGGGTGGAATTGTGAAGTCATTGGTGTTCAATGGGTTAGGAGGCGGGCGGATTTCTGTGTGCTTCACATTTTTCACTTTTTGGCAGAGCGTTGACAGGGCGTTGACAAGGCGTTGACACCGTTTACTTGACCAATGCATAAGTTCAGAAACCTTTGGCACTCCTTTGGAGAGGGGGGAGTGCCATGCAAGCTCATCGGGTTGGGTACCGAGTCCGGGGGGTTACCAGGTGGCCTCTTTGGGACATCTTTGGGAGATGACCCCCAAAGATGCCCAGGAACGACTCAGAATCCTCCAGTTCTTTGACAAGCACGGCCTGGCTGCGACGGTAGATGCCTTTGGGGTTTCCCGAAGAACCCTCTCCCGCTGGAAAAGAGCGCTGCATGCTGCCGGAGGCAACCCTGCGGCGCTGGCCGCGAAGTCCTCGGCGCCCAAGCGACGCCGGGCGCCTCAAACCGACCCACGGCTCGTGGCTGAGATCCGACGGCTGCGCACCCTTTATCCCAACCTGGGAAAGGAAAACCTCCATGTCCTGCTCGCCCCTTGGGGTAAGGCGCAGGGCGTGGCACGGCCCTCGGTCTGCACGATCGGCCGGATCATGGCCCGCGCGCCAGGCAAAATGCGCTTTTGCCAAGAGCGCCTGGATGCCCGGGGCCGACCAAAACCCCTGCGCCAAGAACGCAAGGCCAGAAAGCCAGAAGATCTCAAAGCCCCACCGCTCACCCTGTGGGCCGTAGACACTATCGAACGAGTGCGCGATGGCATCCGGCGCTCTGTGCTCACCGCCATCGACCCCGTCTTGGCTATCGCCTTCGCCGTGGCCCTTCCCAGCAAACACGCCCGCCACACCGCCCGCGCGGCCGAGGCGCTCGTGGCCGGACTTACCCAGGATACTGCCCGCCAGATCCTGTTCCTGTCGGACAACGGCTCCGAGTTCAAGGGGGCCTTCGACCAGATCCTCCAACACCTGGGACCGACCCACTACTGGACTTACCCAAAAAGCCCGAAGATGAATGCCCATGCCGAGCGCTTCAACCGCACCATCCAGGAACAGTTCATCGACTGACACGAGGATCTTTCCCGACCTCACCCTCTTCAACAAGAACCTCGCCGATTGGCTCATCGCTTACAACACCCTCATCCCTCACCATCGACTCGGCCTCATGCCTCCGGTAAAATGACTCCTCATTTATCATCCCGAGTGCCAAAGGTACTGGACGAATGCAGGGGCTTGACAACTTCGATCTGCTCGGATTATAATACTACCGGATTATGGTAGGACCAAACAATATGTTTGAGAAAATTACCATAAAGGACGTTTACCTACTCGTGGCCGATCAAATTCGGTACGCGATCCTTTCAGGTAAGATCAAGCCGGGGGAACGGCTTCCTCCGGAACGGGAGTTGGCGAAGATGTTTGGCGTCAGCCGCGTCGCAGTGCGAGAAGCCCTGCGATCCTTGGAAACCCTTCAATTCATCGAGCGCAGATTGGGTCCTAGGGGTGGGGCTTATGTTCGCTTGCCGGGAACAGATCACATCAAGACCTCCATCGCGAGTATGTTCATCCTGCGTCAGATCTCCTTTGATGAGCTCGTGCAGACGTGGCAGATCATTGAACCACCCCTGGCCGAGCTGGCGGCTCGGTATGCCACCGAAGAGGAAATAGCAGAGATGGAGCAATCCCTTTTGCAAGCAGAGGCGGCGACCGAAAGCGCGCTCACGGTGGTCGAGAGCAGCAAATTCCACGATTTGGTCGCTCGAGCCTCGAAGAATCGCGTGCTGGCGCTCATCTCCGAATCGACGCGTGTGCTCCTGACCGAACAGATTGTGAAGATCCTTCCTCCGAGAGAGCATAACGAGCGTGTTCTCCGGCATCACCGCGAGATCTTTGAGGCGATTCGACGTCGTGATCCTGAGCGAGCATACCAAAAGATGTTGGAGGATGCTCTGGAGGCGGCCAATCTGAAAGAGATCGTGGAGGCCAACCTGCGCGAGACTTTCGGGGCGGCCTCTGTGTCCGACAGACCGTGAGTTGATCCTTACCTTCAGGAGGTCACAATGAGAAGGTCAGCATGGATTCTGTCGTTCCTGCTTTTAACTTTTGGAGTAACCGGGATCGTCCACGCTCAGGCTCGGGGAGCCATCACCGGAACGGTTCGAGATCCGAGTGGAGCCGTTGTCCCTAACGTCCTCGTGGTCGTGCGCAATACGGCGACTGGGCTGATCCGCCAAACCCGCACCGATGAGATGGGGAACTTCGTGATCAGCTTGCTCCCGGTCGGGATCTACGAAGTGACGGCCGAGCACCCGGGCTTCAAGAAAGCCATCGCGTCACGGGTCGTTTTGGAGGTCGATGAGCGGGTCCACGTTGATCTGGAGCTTCAGATCGGAGAGCTCCAAGATGTTGTCGAAGTCACCGCCGCTGCGCCACTCATACAAACAGGGACGTCGGAGGTGGGATCGGTCATTGAAGAACGTCGGGTGACGGAGCTCCCTCTGAACGCCCGAAACTTTCTCCAGCTCGCCCTGTTGGCCCCGGGAGCTGTGGCGGCCGCTCAAGAGACCGGTGCTTCCCGATTCACCGTCTCCGGTGGAGGGCTCACGGTCAACATCAATGGTGGGCGGGATGACCAAAACGGATATCTCATTGACGGCGTGTCGAATGCGGATCCGTCGTTCAACAACATGAACATCCCGATCTCCGTCGAGGCCATTCAGGAGTTCAAGGTCAAAGGGTCGCTCTATAGCGCCGAATATGGCAATCTCTCGGGAGGACAAATCAGTGTCTCGACCAAGTCCGGATCCAATGAGTTCCATGGAGCTGCCTTCGAGTTCCTCCGAAACGACGCCTTAGATGCCCGCAACTTCTTCGATCCCAAGAAGGTCCCGCCGTTCCGGCAGAACCAGTTCGGCTTCTCCCTCGGAGGTCGCCTCATCAAGGACCGCACGTTCTTCTTCGGAAACTACGAGGGATTGCGAATCCGCCAATCTCTCACCGAAACGTCCACCCTCCCGACCGAGCGCATGTTGCGAGGAGACTTCTCCGGGCTCCCCCCCATCTTCGATCCCCTGACGACGCGACGCGATCCCAATGACCCCTCCCGGATCATTCGCGATCCTTTCCCCGGGAACATCATCCCGAGGGAACGCATCCATCCGGCTTCCGCCTTCTTAGCCTCCCTCTTGCCGAGGGTTCAACAGGCGGGGGTGCAAAACTTCATCAGTGTCGGAACGCGACGCAACGATCGCGATCAGTTCACGATCCGCGTCGATCACCGACTCTCGGAGAAAGATAGCCTATTTGTGCGCTTCACCCTCTCCGATACGAGGACGCAGGAACCCTTCGCTCCGAACTTTCTGAGCGCGGCTCCTCCAGCTCCACCGGGCTTCGGTATCTTCTTCGATGCCTTCAGCCGAAATCTTGCCATCAGCGAGACACACGTCTTCACCCCGAACCTCGTGAATGAGTTCCGGTTCGGATTCAATCGCGCGAACACCGTGCGTCGCCCTGAGCACCGCGACGTCGACTTCTTCGGGATGTTCAAAATCCCAGGCACCTCGCGCGAGCCGCGCGACTTCGGGCTGCCTCCGATCTCCGTGGCCGGATTCAGCGATTTCGGCGATACGGATATCGCCTCCCCCTTCGACTTCCTGACGAATCACTTCCAGTGGACGGATAATCTGGCCTGGACGCGCGGGACGCATACGTTCAAGTTCGGGGTGGATGTCTGGCGGCAGCAGTTCTACCACACGTTCGACCTCTTCATCCGCGGATGGTTCCAATTCTCCGGAGGCTTCACCGCCGACCCACGGAACCCGGCGAATACGGGGAACGGCTTCGCCGACTTCCTGCTCGGCATTCCCACGCTCAACATCGGCTCCGTCGGCGGAAACACGCGAGGACATAGCTTCATCTGGGCGACGAACTTCTACATCCATGATGACTGGAAAGTCACACCTCGATTGACCATGAACCTCGGCTTGCGCTACGAATTCTGGCGACCTCCGCTGACGCGAGAGCCGCGGGCCGCCGTCGATTTCAGGACGGGAACGCTCATCATCAACCGCGACCAACTCCCGCCAGGTCTGGATCGGTTCCGGGCACAGGGTATCCGGTTTGCGACCTTCCGCGAGGCGGGATGGCCGCGCACGCTCGTCGATTCGGATAAGGATAATTGGGGCCCCCGATTCGGATTCGCGTATGACCTGACGGGAAAGGGACGAACGGTCCTCCGGGGCGGAGCTGGCTGGTTCTTCGCCACGCGAACGCTCGCTGGAACTCACGCACAAACACAGGCGAATATCCCGTTCTATGGGACATCGGCGGCAGTCAACCTGGGGGTTGGAGGTTTGGTGGGAGCTGCGCTCCTCCCGACGCTCTCGTGGGAGAACGCCTTCACGGCGATCAGTGTCCCCAATGCCGGTAATACGACGGAGCGCCATTTCCCCCTCGGAGATGTCTATCAGTGGAGTCTGAATCTGCAACATCAGCTGACCGGTTCTTTGGCCCTCGAGATCGGCTATATCGGCTCGGTGGGGCATAAGCTGGATCGAATCCTGCGCGGTAATCAGCGGATCGCTGGGCGTGGGGATCCTAATCCCCCCCGTCCGTTCCCTCAGCTCGGGGACTTCATCCTTTTCGGAGGCGGCGGGAATTCGCATTATGAGGCGCTCGCGCTCAAGGCGGAGCAGCGGTTCGCGAAAGGGTTCTCCTTCGTCGCCAGTTACACCTTCTCTCGCTCTATCGATACGGTCTCCAATGGCTTCGAGTCGGGCGGAGTGAACGCGCCGCCTCAGGATAGCTATTGCCCGAATCGGTGCGAGCGCGGCCTCTCGAATTTCCACGCGAAGCATCGCTTCGTGCTCAGCTATGTCTATGAGCTTCCCCTTGGGCGCGGGCGACGGTTCTTGACCAACGCGCCAGCTCTCGTGGACCATCTGCTGGGCGGATGGCAGCTCTCAGGCGTGCTCACGCTTCAGAGCGGACAACCGCTCACGCCTTCGTTCCAAGTTGATCCGAGTGGCACCGGATACACCTTCACGCGCCCCGATCAGGTCTGCGATCCCAACGAGAACGCCCCGCGTCGGCCGGAGAAGTGGTTTCGAACCGAATGCTTTCGGCGACAGCCCCCATCCTTCTTCGGCAACGCCGGTCGCAACACAGTCATCGGGCCGCCCTTCCGAAACTGGGATTTCGCCGTGCTGAAGAATCTCCGAATTCGGGAGACGCATCAGGTGCAGTTTCGAGCGGAATTCTTCAACTTCCTCAATAATACCAATTTCAAACTCCCTAATCGGGTCTTCGATTCGCCGAATTTCGGACGCATCTTTGGCGCGCACTTCTCGCGCCAGATCCAGTTCGGGTTGAAGTACATCTTCTGAATGAGGGTGGAGTTCGATGAGACGGAGCGAGCATTCGCATATCCGCATCAATGCCGATCGCTTGGCGCGCGCGATGGAGCGACTGGCCCAGGTGGGGACGACGCGAGTGGCCTTCTCCGAAGCCGATCGCCTCGGGCGGGAGATCGCCATGGAGCTGATGCGCGAAGCCGGCCTGACGGTCACCGTTGATCCGGCGGGGAACATCATCGGTCGTCGTGACGGACGGACGGCGGCTCCCGCGATTGCATTCGGATCACATCTGGATACCGTTCCCAGTGGCGGACGATACGACGGCGTCCTCGGATGCGTGGCCGGGATCGAATGCCTGCGGACGTTGCAGGAGGCGGGGATCAGGACGGAACATCCGTTGGAGGTGATCGTCTTCGCCAACGAGGAAGGTCACGCGTTTCCCGGACTCTCCGGAAGTCGCGCGATGGTCGGGGAGCTCGATCCCGCCGAATTGCTCCTCGTCGATGCGAGAGGACGAACATTCGCTCAAGCGATCGAGGCGATCGGTGGAGACCCGCGACGAATTCGCGAGGCCGCGCGCCGTCCGGAGGAGATCTTGGCGTATGTGGAACTGCACGTGGAGCAGGGAGGCACTTTGGAACGCTTGGGCGTCCCCATCGGCATCGTGGAAGGCATCACCGGCATTCTCTACAGCTCCGTCCGCATCCTCGGAGAGGCCAATCATTCGGGGACAACCCCAATGACCTGGCGACGTGATGCGCTCCTGGCCGCCGCGCGCTTCATCCTCCTGGTGCATGAGACGATCCGAAGCGGCGCGTTCTGCATGACGGGCACTATCGGCCAGCTCGAGGTCATCCCCAACGCTCGGAACGTCATCCCCGGAGAGGTGCGCCTGACGCTGGAGCTGCGCGATGTGGAGGAAGAGCGCATCACGCGCGCGTGGGAGCATCTCCGGCGGCAGGCCGAAGATATAGCCCTCGCGTATGGCGTGCAGATCGAAATCCGCGAGGGGGAACGATTCAAGCCCGCTCGTGCAGATGCGCGGGTCATGCGGGCCATCGAGGCGGCGGCGACGGCGCTCGGGTTCCCTTTTCACCGCATGCCGAGCGGAGCCGGTCACGATGCGCAGATGATGGCTCGCATAGCCCCCATGGGAATGATTTTCGTCCCCAGCGCCGGGGGCATCAGTCACTCCGAGCGTGAGTTCACTGCCCTTGAAGATTGCGTCAATGGGGCCAATGTCCTGCTCCAGACCATCCTTTATCTGGATACATGGGGGGATCTATGAGGATCAAAGCTGTGATTCCGAACTATGGGGTCGAAACCCTGGAGCGGATCTTTCGGGCGAGCATCGCCGCCGTGAAAGCGCCCGAGACCGAGGTCACCTTCGAATTCGTCCGAGGTGGCGTCGAGTCTATCGAGAATACATACGATGAGCAGCTGAGCCAATTCTTCATCATCCAGTCTCTGGAGACGGCGGAGCAGGAGGGGTATGACGCCGCCACGGTCCTCTGCGCCGGAGACCCAGCTGTGGGAGCCGCCCGAGACGTGCTCAATATTCCTGTCGTGGGCATCTTCGAATCAGCCGTGTATCTGGCGTGCCTATTGGGACGAAGATTCTCTGTGGTGACGGTCTTGGATGACGCGATCCCGCTGCTGGAGGAGAAGATCCTCGTGCTCGGATTAGAGCGGCGGTGCGCATCCGTACGGTCCGTGAATATCCCCGTCCTCGATCTCGAGAAGGACCACGAGCGCATGGTCGAAGCGCTCTCCGCGGAGTCGCACAGGGCGATCCTGGAGGATCGGGCTGATACCATTGTGCTCGGATGCGCCGGCATGTCCGAAGCTGCGCGCGAGGTCTCTCAACGCGTGGGCGTCCCGGTGGTGGATCCCGTCACGGCTGGCGTCAAGATGTTGGAGGTCCTCCATGCGCTCGGGCTGAGCCACAGTCGAAGGGCATACTCCTATCCGCGACCCAAAAAGCGGGTTTGTGCACCTGTCGGCCCCACGCCCTGATCCTCACCGGAGGAGCAGCATATGATCCTGATCGGCGTCGATATCGGTGGTACCTTCACGGACCTCATTCTCGTCAATACAGAGCAGAAGACGTTTGCCGTCCATAAGGTCCCGACCACCTCGCCGGATCCATCTACCGGCATGGTGGAGGGAATACAGCAACTGTGCGCGCAGGTGGGCGCTCCGCTTGAGACCGTGGATCATATCTTCCACGGGACGACGGTCGCGACCAATGCCGTTCTGGAATACAAAGGTGCGCGCACCGGAATGATCACGACCAAGGGGTTTCGAGACATCATCCATATCGGTCGGCACCAACGACCGCAGAATTATTCCATTCAGCAGGATATTCCGTGGCAGGTGCGACCTCTGGTGCGCCGGCGCTATCGAAAGGTCGTGAGCGAACGGATCATCCCTCCGCTGGGTGAGGTGCTGATCCCCCTCGATGAAGACGAAGCGCGCGAGCAGATTCGGGCCTTGAAGCGCGCGGGCGTGGAGTCCATCGCCTGCTGCTTTCTCTTCTCCTATCTCAATCCGGCCCATGAGAATCGCGTCAAACAGCTGGTCCGCGAGGAATTCCCGGAGGCGTTCGTGACCACGTCAGCCGAAGTCTCCCCGCAGTTCCGGGAGTTCGAGCGCTTCACCACCGCTTGCCTCAATGCCTTCATCGGACCCAAGGTTAAGACGTATATCGATCATCTGTCGCAGCGCCTGAAAGAAGCCGGAGCTCGAACGGAGCTGCATATCATGCTCTCCAACGGAGGCGTCGCGACGACCCGCACCGTCTCCGAGAAACCCGTCTTCACGCTCCTGTCGGGGCCGGCCGCTGGCGTGCTCGGAGGCGAGTGGATCGCCCGGTTGACGGGACGCTCCCATGTGATCACGCTCGACGTCGGAGGAACGAGCGCGGATATCGGATTGATCACGCCGCGTGGGATTCTGGAGGCCTCCGCTCGCGATACCAAGATCGCGGGCTATCCTGTGCTCATCCCGATGATTGACGTTCAGAGCATCGGCGCCGGTGGGGGAAGCATCGCGTATGTGGATGCCGGTGGGGCCTTCCGAGTGGGGCCACGAAGTGCCGGCTCTATGCCCGGACCGGCATGCTACGGCTTGGGCGGAACCGAGCCCACCGTGACGGATGCTTATGTGGTGCTCGGGCGCCTCGATAAAGACCATTTCCTCGGCGGCGCGATGCCCATCTACCCTGATCTGGCTTTCGCCGCTCTCGAACGCTTGGCCGCTCAGCTCGGAATGGACGTGTACGAGGCAGCCGAAGGCGTCAATACGATCCTCGTCAGCAACATGGCGAATGCGATTCGCTCCCGCACCGTGCAAAAGGGGCACGATCCGCGCCGGTTCGCCCTCGTGGCCTTCGGTGGAGCCGGTCCTATGGTGGCCGTCGAGGTCGCCCGATATTTGAAGGTCCCGGAAGTGATCGTGCCGCTCTACCCAGGGATCACGTCGGCTTTGGGCTTGCTCGCGACGGACCTCAAATACGACTTCCTCCGCACGGAGTTCATGCTCTCGACCTCGCTTTCCCTGCAGAAGCTGCGCCGAGATCTCGAGGAACTCGAATGTGAGGCACGCGAACAATTGCGGCGCGACGGCCTCCCCGAGGATCGCATCGAGTTGCTGCGCAGCGCCAGCCTGAGGTATTTGGGGCAAGGTTACGAGCTGCAGATCCCTCTGCCGCCCGGACCCCTGGATGAAGCCCTCATCCGCGAGCTCTGGAGAGCGTTCCATCACCAGCATCACATCGAATACGGGCATCACTTCCCGGAGAATCCCATCGAACTGGTCCACCTTCGCGTCACCGGGATCGGACGCATGCCCTCACTGAAACCCCCTCGGCTGGACGCCGCACATCGCCGCTTGGAGGAAGCGAGGGTGAAAAGCGCGGAGACCTTCTTCCGCGTCGGAGGAAAACTGCATCGGATGCGGACCGAGTTTTTCGAGCGTGCTCTGCTTCCCGTAGGCGCCAGGATCCCTGGACCGGCTGTGATCCTTCAAAAAGATTCGACCACTGTCCTGCCGCCGGGATCTGAGGCGACAGTGGATCCCTTCGGGAATCTCCTGATCACCACCGCCTCGGGGACCCAAGGGGAGCGGGATAACGTCGTTCAAGGAGGGAGCATATGAATCGTCACCTCGGACAAGTCGCCTCCCGAATCGATCCCATCACCGCCCAGGTCATCTGGGGCGCTCTGGAGAACATCGCGATCGAAATGGGCCATAAACTCACGCGCATGTCCTATTCGAGTATCATCCGCGAGTCGGAAGACTTCGGCGCCGCGCTCATCGATGCCGACGGCCAACAGCTCTGCGAATCGGTCTTCAGCACCCCACTTCAACTGGGACCGATCTCCGGATACGTCCGCGGGATCAAACGGCTCTTCGAGATGAGGGGAGAGACGTTCCACCCGGGCGATGTGATCATCCATAACTCCCCCTATTACGGTGCTTCGCACGGACCCGATGTCGCTTTCTGCGTGCCCGTCTTCTACCAGGACGAGCTCATTGGATTCTCCGTGACGACGGCTCATCACCTGGATATCGGCGCTCACGTGCCGGGAAGCTGTGGCATCGTGGATGCCGTGGATGCCTACGCGGAAGGACTCCAGTTCAAGGCCATCAAGGTGTACGATCGCGGAGTGAAGAATCATGCGTTTTGGACCTTTCTGGCCGATAACGTGCGAGCCGCCGATATGGTTATCGGCGATATGGAGGCGCAAATCGCCGCGTGTCGGATCGGTGCGGAGCGGTATGTCGAATTGGTGAGAGAGTACGGACTCGAGACCGTGCGCGCCGCGGGCGAATACTTGATGAATTACTCCGAGACTATGTTGCGGCAGGAGATCGAGAAGCTCCCCGATGGCACATACTCCGCCGAGGGATACTTCGACGGGTACTTGGACAGTCCGGATCCGACGAAGAAGGATCTGAAGATCGCCGTCACGCTGACCATCAAGGGGAGCGACCTCTATGTCGACTTCACGGGATCATCCCCTCAGGTTGATGATCGTCCCATCAATATGCCCTTTGAGGGAACCGTCTGCGTGGCTGTCTACCTCATCCTCCGTTCCATCTTGCTGGATACGGAGGACCATGAGTACGTTCCTCAAAACTCCGGGTTCACGCGCCCCATTCACGTCTACGCCCCTCCAGGCTCGATCTGCAACCCTATATTCCCGGCGCCGACGATCGCCCGCTTCTGCCCGGGGAATATTGTCGCCGATACGATCATGCATGCGCTCGCTCAAGTCGTCCCCGAACGCGTGAGCGCTGGAGTGGGGAACCTCAAGGTCATCGCGTATAGCGGATTAGTGGGTGAAAAATATTGGGTCTACATGGATATCACGGAAGGGGCATACGGAGGCCGATACGGGAAAGACGGCCTCGACTGCGTCGATACGCTCTATGCGAATACCCGAAACAATCCGATTGAGGATATCGAGTCGCATTATCCCTTGCGCGTCTTGCGCTACGAATTGCGCGAGAATGCCCATGGCGCGGGGAAATGGCGTGGGGGCTTCGGGTCAATCCGTGACGTGATGTTCACCACCGATGGGCAGGCGTCCGTGGAGGGGGATGGGCATAAGTTCGCTCCCTGGGGGATCTTCGGAGGACATCCGGGCGTCCCGGGGGCATTGATTTTGAATCCGGACACTCCTCATGAGAAAGCCTTGCCATCTAAAATCAGCAACATTCGGGCGAAAAAGGGGGATGTCTTTCGCACGGTGAGCGCCGTCGGTGGTGGCTATGGAGATCCTCTAGAGCGCGATCCCCAGAAAGTGCTCGATGACGTCCTGGACGAGCTGATCACTCGAGAGGCCGCGCACACCCAATATGGGGTGGTCATCACGGAAGATCTCACTCTGGATCTCGTCGCTACCGAGCGACTGCGCGCCGAATTGCGCACTCGGCGATGAACCGGCGCGAGTTCATGACCGCGACATCCGGGGCGATCCTCGGGGTCACGACGCCCTGGCAGCCTTCCATCGATATGGTGGTGCGTGGAGGGCGCGTCGTCCTCCCCGATGGAACCGTCCGGGCGGATATCCTCGTCCACGATGGGAAGATCGTCGCTCTTGGAGCCCCTCCGGTGGTGCCCCCGGCGCGTACCGTCCTCGACGCCGAAGGGATGCTCATACTGCCCGGCCTCATCGACTCTCACGTCCACTTCCGAACCCCATTTCGCGGGGCGGTGACGCAGGAGGACTTTTATGCGGGATCAAGAGCGGCTGCCTTCGGAGGCGTGACCACCTATATTGACTTCGCGTTTCAGCCGAAAGGACGAGACCTGCTCTCGGTCATCGCGGAGCGTCGGGCGGAGGCCGATCCCCACACGGTCCTCGATTATGCGCTCCATGTGGTCGTGACCGATCCGACTCCTCCCGTTCTCGAGCAAATCGGGGAGGTCATCGCCGCAGGCCTGCCCTCGATCAAGGTATTCATGGCCTTCGATCAAGAGGGGCTCCGGATCAACGATGGCGCGCTGTTGGCGATCATGCACCGTGTCGCCCGGCATAATGGAATCATCGCCGTGCATACGGAGAACAACGACATCGTGGAGCACCTGACCGAAGAATACACGCGGAGCGGTAAAATCGTCGCTGCCTATTACCCGGAAACGCGACCTCGCTACGCGGAACACGAAGCCATTCGTCGGGCCTTGTTCCTGGCCCGGCTCGCGGGAGTTCGGTACTACGGTTTTCATCTGACCATCGCTGAGGGGGTCGAAGAATTTCGACAGGCGCGCCGCGCCGGACTTCCTGTCTTCACTGAGACCTGCACCCATTACCTCGTCCTGACCGAGGAGGTGTACCGGCGGCCCGATGGGGTGAACTACGTGTGCAGTCCGCCATTGCGAACCGCGGCCGACGTCGAAGCCCTCTGGCGCGGTCTTCAAGAGGGCGTCATCTCGGCAGTGACTTCGGATCATACGGCCTGGAGCCTGGCGCAGAAGCAACTCGGTCAGGGCTCTTACCTCCATATTCCTCATGGAATGCCGGGGGTCGAGCTGCGACTTCCCATGCTCTATACGGAGGGGGTACTGACGGGCCGTCTCTCTCTCCCTCAGCTCGTTGATCTCCTGAGCACCTCTCTCGCCAAAATTTGGGGCCTGTATCCGCAGAAGGGATCGCTCCTACCCGGCGCGGATGCGGACCTCGTCATCTTCGATCCGGATGCTCAATGGACCGTTGCTCCGGAGCACCTTCACATGCGCGCCGATTGGTCGCCCTATACCGGTCGAGTCCTTCGCGGGAGGGTCGTCTCGGTGATCGCTCGCGGCGATGTCGTGATCGATCGAGGAGTCTTTCGGGGGGAGCCGGGGCGCGGCCGATTCCTTCAACGAAAATTGAGTGAGGAGAGGACGTGATGACCGACGTCCGCATTGGGCTTGCCTTCCTGGGGGGGCCTTCAGTGCTGGAGATGATTCGCTGCGCTCAGCGGGCCGAGCAGCGAGGATTCGATTCGATCTGGGTGGCCGAGACGCGCCTCACCCGCGATGGGCTCATCCCCCTGGCCGCTATGGCGACCGCGACGATACGGTCGCGCCTGGGCACAGGGATCATCAACGTCTATACGCGAAATCCCACGCTCATTGCCATCAGCTTCGCCACGCTCGAGGAGCTCGCGCCCGGCCGGACGATCATTGGCTTGGGGACAGGCTCACCCGGAGTTCTCGCCCAACAGGGTGTGGAGTTTGTGAGACCCCTCACGCGACTTCGCGAGTGCGTCTTTGTCCTTCGAGCGCTGCTGGCCGGCGAACGCGTGACCTTCGAAGGGCGCTCGATCTCGCTGAGAGACGCTCGTCTAGAAGTCATCCCCTCGCGCGCGCTGCCCATCTACCTCGGAGTGACCGGGCCGCGCGCCTTGGAGCTGGCCGGAGAAATCGCCGATGGCGTTTTGCTGAACGGCTTTCTCCCAACCGGGTACGTCCGCCGCGCCCTCGACCGATTGGCTCTCGGAGCTGCCCGCCGTCCACCCTCTCTCGGAGCCCTTGAGATCGCTATGATGCTTGTGACCTCATGTGATACCGACGGCCGCCGCGCTCGGGATCGAATCCGCCCCATGGTGGCAGCTTACCTCTCGAACTTCCCTCACATCGCACGGGAAACCGAACTCCCTAGTGAGACGCTCGAGCGCATGCGTTCGAATGGCGCTCTCGCCGTCTCCGATGAGATCCTCGATCATCTGGTCGTGGCTGGAACACCGGAGCAGTGCCAACAACGCCTTCATGCTTACCGCGCGGCGGGCGTCCGGCTTCCCATCGTGGCTCCGATCGGGAATGTCATGGAGACGATCGAAACGTTAGGGCCCATGATGGGTACACAGAACGAAGTCGAAAAAGGAGGATGGTGCGATGATGCACGTTAACAGGGTGTGCGACACATCATGCGAGCGCATTTGCCAGGCCGAATCCGAAGGCGGGGGGAGGGCCCGACGATGGATCCCTCTATCCCTCTGGCTCATCTCCTCTCCGATCATCGTCGCCGGGCAGGTGGCCATCACGGGGAAGATCACCGGCCTGGTCACCGATACCTCCGGCGCGGCAGTCCCTCAGGCCACCATCACCGTGCAGGGGCCGGCACTGATGGCCACGCGCACTGTCACGGCACAAGCGGATGGTTCTTTCCTGATCGACCAACTCCCGATCGGCACCTATGAGATGATCGTCACAGCGCCCGGCTTCAAGACCTATGTCCAGAAAGGCATTGTGATCAGTGCTGGCTTCACGGCGACCCTCGCTGTCACATTGGAGGTCGGCCAGGGGCCAGGCTCACGGGCGGCGAAGGCCTAGGGCACTTCGCCCTCCACCCTTGCTCGCCCAAACAAGACGCCGTTCTCGAGCGCTTCAGCCGCACCCTGTTAATCAGAGCGCATGCCTTCGAGCTGACGTCTTCATGAACTGGCCGTTGAGGCGTTGTCGAGGGTTACTCCTTACCTGAGACCCTCCATTGCTCCGCGAGACGAAGGGGCGGCTGCCCGGTCGCTCCATTCTCTCACCTTCGACAATGGCACGTGAGCTTCCCCGGCACCCGGGCTGCCGGGTGCTGTCCTGATGCTCCCCGCACTTTTGTTTCTTCCTCTTGGCACCAGAATTGGCGAATTTTGTGAAAATCGTTACGATATTGTCGAAATTCAATGAAGATGCTACGTCATATGTGACCGGAAATTGTAAAGACTAGGCCCGAATCGTGTGACTTTATTGTGAAATCTTCTGTCTAGCGATACGAAGATGTCGCATATTGAACCACGCCCCTTTTGAGCCCCATCAAAACGTAAGTCTCGGCCCAGAAAAGAGATGTGCGCTTTGCGCCGGCACCTTTTTGGCCTCGGCATGCCGCTTGCATCTCCTTAGTACCGACCTCGTGAGGGCGAGGTGAGGCTGATGTTGAGAGCGTGGGAGAAGACGGTGGCTCATGCGGGGGAGCGGCTCGGAGTCGGAGGGTCGAACCTCGATCAGGAGGAGCTGCTTCGTGGCATCCGGGCTTTCATCGTCATTGAGAGGGAGCGGCTTCTGCGGCATCACCGTCGTTGTGCTCGCGGAAGCGAGGTCGTTCATCGGTGGAGCGCTATTGTGGATCTGATCGTCTGTCAGGTGGCGGAGTGGGTGAGCGCGCGCGTGGACGCTCGGGCGGAGGTCGCTCGAGCCTGTGCTCTCGTGGCCGTGGGAGGATACGGACGGTGCGAATTGGCTCCTTTCTCGGATGTGGATCTGGCCTTCGTCCACGGGGATCGGGCTCCGGAAGAGCTTCGCGCGTTCATCGAGCAGGTCTTACGGCTCCTCTGGGATGGTGGTCTTGTGATCGGGCACAGTGTTCGTTCCATTGGCGAATCCGTTCGCGTGGCGCGCGAGGACCCGCGCGTCGCTACGGCGCTTCAGGAGACCCGGTACTTGTGGGGCAGTCCGGCGATTGTCCGCCAACTCCGCGAGTCTCTCCAGGCCGCCCTTTATGAGGATCGGCGGCAGAGGCTGCTGTTTCTCGAGGCCCTGCGCCGTGAGTGGGAACGACGATATGCTCGGATGGGGGGGATCATCGGTGTGCAAGAGCCTCATGTGAAGGAAGGTGCCGGAGGACTTCGCGATCTCCACACGATTCGATGGGTGGGGCACGCCCAGTATGGGAGTGCGGGCGTGGAGGCCCTCTGTGCGGAGGGCCATGTGAGCAGCGCCGAGTACGCCGTGCTCCGTTCCGCTCACGATTTCCTGCTTCGCGTGCGGAACGGGTTGCACTTCCTGACGGGGCGGAAGACGGATCAGTTGACCGTGGATCTCCAACCGATGCTGGCCGCTCATCTCGGGTATATGCCCCGGCGCGGATTGCATGCTTCTGAGGTCTTCATGCGGGAGTATTATCATCAGGCGCACGGCCTGCACGAGATCGCCCGCAGCTTTCTGGCGCGCGCCTGGGGGGCCACCACGCGCAGGCGCTTGTGGGCATTTCGAGAGCGTCGGCGCCTTGGGGCTTTTGAGATCGCGGACGGGAAGCTCTTTCTCAGAGAGGAGAGAGGGCGGCTCGATGTGTCGCCCGCCTGGGATCTGCTTCTGCTTGTGGAGGCCTTTCGGGTGGCTCAAACCGAGCGCGTCACGCTGAGCGAGGAGCTGCGGCGGACGATTCGGGAACACGCTCCGGCGCTCGGTCGGATCCTGCGCCAGAGGCCGGAAGCGCGCCATCTCTTCCTGCAGATCGTCGGCCATCGCGGCGAGGTCGCCCGCATGCTCCGCCTGATGCATGAGACCGGGGTTTTGGGGCGTTTCCTTCCGGAGTTCGGACGTCTCACCTTTCTGGTGCAGCACGATCCGGATCACGCCTATACGGTGGATGAGCATACGTTCCAGGCTCTTGAGGCGTTGGATCGGATTTGGCAGAACCCCGACGATGCGCAACAGGCGCGCCTCCGTCAGGTCTTCAGCGAGATCACCGATGTCGTCCCCCTTTATCTCGGTCTGCTGTTTCACGATCTCGGGAAGGGGCGAGGTCACGGCCATGTGCCGCGCAGCGTGCGCTTGGCCCGTCGAGCTCTGAGGCGCCTGGGGCTGGGGCCGCAGCGGCAGCAGGCGGTCCTTTTCCTCGTCGCGCGCCATCTGCTCATGTCGCATCTGGCCTGGCGGCGCGATGTGACCGAAGAGGGGGTGATCGCGGAACTTGTGGCCGCTCTCGGTGAGGGCGATCGGCTTGAGCGCCTCAATATGTTGCTGCTGCTCACCTATGCGGATACAGCGGGCGTGGGGCCGGGCGTGTGGACCCAATGGAAGGGCCTTCTGCTGTGGGAGCTGTACGAGCGGGCGCGCCGCTGGCTCACGCGTCAGGGGGAGGGGGAGCGGCTGCCGATTGAGGAGGTCGCGCGCGCGCTGGATGGGGAATTCTCCCGGTCGGAGATCGAGCGCCATCTGGTCGAGCTGCCCCCGCGCTATGGGCGTGCGACGCTGCCGGAGCAGATCGCCGAGCACCTGCGTCTGGTTCGTCGCGTGCCCGAGGAGTTCGTCGTCCTCCACTGGCGCACCGTTCGCGAGGGGGACTGCACGGAGCTGACCCTCAGCACCTTCGATCAGCCGGGATTGTTCGCGCGCATTGCGGGGACGCTCTGGGCGCACGGCCTCAATATCCTCAGCGCCGAGGCCTATACGCGCGCGGATGGGATCATCATTGACACGTTTCGGGTCTGCGAGATCGGGTCGGCGTGTCCCGTCTCCCCCGAGCGGTGGGCGGCGATCGAAGCGGACGTGAGGGCTGCCGTGGAGGGCCGTTACGATGTCGCTCGCGCCGTCGCCAGGTGGCGGAGGCGAAGTCTTCGACATCGGGCGCGCGATCGCCAAGCTCCGCTCATCCGGTGCGACAATGCCGCCTCCCTCACGAGCACGGTCCTCGAGGTCGTGGCCGAAGATGAGCCCGGGCTCGCGTATTGGATCGCGAGCACGCTTCAAGCTCTTGGCCTCACGATCGTCCTGGCGAAGGTGACGACGGAGAAGAGTCTGGCGCTCGATGTCTTTTACATCACCGATGCCGAGGGGCGAAAGCTCGCACCGGCGTTCATCGCCGAGGTCGAGCGCGCGCTCGCCGAGGCGCTCTCCGTCGGATGAATCAGAGTGCCCCGTGCGATCTCCGGATCGCATGGGGGCTCCGTGTGGAGGGTAACGATGAAGAAGATCGAGAGCATCATCCGACCTCACCTGCTGGATGCCGTCAAGAATGCCCTTCAGGAGATCGGCGTCATGGGCATGACGGTGACCGAAGTTCGAGGCTTTGGTCGGCAGAAGGGACATACGGAGATGTATCGGGGGAGCGAGTATACGACCGACTTCTTGCCCAAGGTGAAGATCGAGATCGTGCTTCCCGATGAGCTTGTGGAGGCCGCCGTGGAGGCCATCCTCCGGACGGCGCGAACTGGAAGGTTTGGCGACGGGAAGATCTTCATCTTCCCCGTGGAGGAGGCGATTCGCATCCGAACGGGCGAGCGCGGGGAGTCGGCCGTGTGAACGGGCGCTGAGGATCTTCCTGCAAGGAGGGATGGCGATGAGGAGACCGCATCGGCGATGGAGTCGTGAGCTTTTGTGGGGGATTGGCCTCTCGCTGCTTGTGGGGCCAACGGTCTGGGCGCAAGCCACCTCGACACCGACGGTGGATGCCGGCGATACGGCGTGGGTGCTCACGGCAAGTGCGCTGGTGATGCTGATGACGGCGCCGGGATTGGCGCTCTTCTACGGGGGATTGGTCAGTCAGCGCAATGTGCTCTCGACGCTCATGCACAGTTTCTTCCTCCTGTGTCTGATCAGCGTGCAATGGGTGGTGTTGGGATACAGCCTCTCGTTCGGCCCCGATCTTGGGGGGATCATCGGTCGCTTGACGTATTGGGGGCTCAAGGGGGTCGGCGGGGAGCCCAACGCGGGGATGAACGTTCCGCATCTGGCCTTCGTCATGTTCCAGGGGATGTTCGCCGTCATCACCGTGGCACTCATCACGGGGACATTCGTCGAGCGGATTCGTTTCACCGCGTTTGTGTTGTTCGCGGTGATGTGGGCGACTCTGGTGTATGATCCGCTGGCGCACTGGGTGTGGGGCGGGGGATGGCTCGGGAAGCTGGGTGCTTTGGACTTCGCCGGTGGGACGGTCGTTCACATCAGCTCCGGCGTCTCAGCTTTGGTGGCAGCGCTGGTCATCGGTCGGCGCCAGGGGTATCCGGAGAAGGTCCTCCCTCCTCACAACTTGCCGCTGACGATCCTGGGGGCGGCGCTGCTCTGGTTTGGATGGTTCGGGTTTAATGCCGGGAGCGCTCTGGCTGCCAACGGTTTGGCCGCGGTGGCCTTCACCGTGACGCATGCGGCGGCGGCCGTGGCCGGTCTCACGTGGGCCTTCATCGAGTGGGGGCACCGTGGCAAGCCGACGGTCTTGGGGACGGCGACCGGAGTTGTCGCCGGATTGGTCGCGATCACCCCTGCTTCCGGGTATGTCTCGGCCCTCTCAGCCCTCGCGATCGGGATCGGAGCTGGGGTGATCGGATACTGGGGCGTCAACATCCTCAAGCCGCGCTTGGGCTACGATGATTCCCTGGATGTCTTCGGCGTTCACGGCCTGTGCGGGACATGGGGGGCTCTGGCAACGGGGCTCTTCGCCAGTCGCGCCGTGAACCCCATAGGCGCCGATGGGGCGCTCTTCGGCAATCCCGGGCAGCTGCTCGTTCAGCTCATCGGCGTGGTCGCGACCTGGGCTTTGGCTGCTGCGATGACCTTCCTCATCCTCAAGGTGGTCGCCCGGATGACTCCGCTCCGCGTCACCGAAGAGGAAGAGATCGCGGGATTGGATCTGGTGCTGCACGGTGAGGTCGCGTACAACTTCCTCTCGCCGGGGATGGGCGGCACCGCGCATGTCCCGGCTCGTTCGGACGCTGCCGTGGCCCCCGTCCGCGCCGAGGAGCCTTCGCGGGGAGGTTGAGTTCGGGCAAGTGGTGGATCCGGGCGACGTCCAGCTCGGCGGTGGACACGATGTTGGCGCGGCTTGGGGGAGGCGTTGATCCGGTCGCTTTCGGTCGGCGCGCCAGTTTGGCGAACGCTTCTGTAGAGGGGCGGTGCGAGATGCTCCCCCGTCGCGTGCTCAAAGGAACTTCACGGGGACTTGGCGATCTCGGCCAACGCAGCGCGGTTCAGCAGCTTGAGGCGCCGGCGCCCGATCTCGATCAGCCCTCGGGCCTTGAACCGGTCCAAGGTCAGGGTGACCGTCTCGCGATAGACGCCGAGGAGTTCCGCCAGCTCCTGGTGGCTATAACCGACGAGTTCGTCTCCCTGGCCGGCGAGGCGAATCAGCAAGCCGGCCAGCCGTGAGTCCACGCCCTTGAAGGCCAGCTCTTCCAATCGCTGCTCGGTCTCCATCACCCGACGCGCCAGCTCCTCACAGATGCGCGCGGCCACCGGCGGCTTGCTGAGAAGAAGCCGGACGACATCCTGGCGGCTCATGACGCAAATCACGCAATCATCCATCGCCTCGGCGAACGTGTCATACATCCCCTGGCCGAGAATGGCCATCTCCCCGAAAAACGTCATCGGCTCCAGGATCTTCACCGTCAGTTTGCGCCCATCCGGCGAGAGACAATAGATCTGAACTCGCCCCCGCTTGAGCAGGAAAAGAACCTCGCCGGTTTCTCCCGGGATGTAGAACACGCGACCGGCCGGGCACGTGATCATCGTCGTAGCCCGCTCGATGGCCATCAGCTCCTCGCGGCTGAGGTCCTGAAAGATCTTCATCGCCGATAAGTATCCGAGCTTTTCGCTCAATCGCTCTCGCGCCGGGTGATCGTCGGCGGCTGCGGCAGTGGGCGAGGCGCGACGTTGACCGGTCATCCTTCTGGCGATGGAGGCGAAGGGATTTGACGGCATGGCGTGATCCTCCTTTCTCAAAGAGCTGGGCTTCACTCTACCGCATCTTCGAGGGAGGATTCAAGCAAGCGATCGAGTACTTCGCACAGTTCTTCCTCCGATGGGTTGCCGAGGAAGCACACTCGGCCGTTGAACACATAGGTGGGGACGGCGAAGACATCCACCCCATCGGCTGGCGATTCGTCCAGATCAATAACGTGCACGGTGAGGGCGGGGAAAAGCGAATCCGCCAGATGGGCCAGTCGCCGGGCTTCTTCACAACTGGGGCAGTGACGCGCCACGTAGACCTGGAGCAGGGGAACACCAACGGAACCACTCTCGCGATTATCGGCATTAAGGCGCTTTGGCATCTTTGGCGCAGCGAAATCCCACGTTGTTGAAGCTCGCGTCGGGCGGGCTCTTGCCGCGGAAAGCCACGCGATAGGCTCCGCAGTAATTGGGCGAGCAAAACCACGATCCTCCTCGCGCCACGCGCATCTCTCCCGATGACGGACCCTGGGGGTTCGCAACGGGGCTGTGGGCGTAGTAATCCTCGGCATACCAGTCGGCTGTCCATTCCCAGACGTTTCCCACCATGTCGCAGAGGCCGAAATCGTTCGGCGGGAAGGAACAGACCGGCGCCGTGTAGTAGTAGCCGTCTTCGAGCAGATTCCTGTCGGGCCAGTGCCCCTGCCAGAAATTGGCCATGAGCTTGCCTCCGGGTTTCAGCTCATTGCCCCAAGGATAAGTCTGACCCCGATGGCCGGCGCGGGCGGCATATTCCCATTCGGCTTCGGTCGGCAGTCGTTTGCCCGCCCATCGGCAATAGGCGAGAGCATCGTTCCAGGAGACGTGTACGACCGGATGATTCATTCGATCGGCAATGGAGTCGTCGGGTCCGAGGGGATGGCGCCAGTCGGCGCCTCGGATGAACTCCCAATCCCTGGCGCCCTGGCGAAAGACCCAGGATGCCCCTTTGCGCTCGGCATCCGTCTTGTACCCGGTGGCTTGAACAAACAGCGCGAACTCCGCATTGGTCACCTCGTGAAGGTCAATGAAAAAGGGTGAGAGCGCGACCTCGTGAACCGGGCCTTCGTCTTCATAAATCTCATGAGCGGGGTCGGGAGCGCCGGTCGTGTCAGCGCGATTGTGGATCGCCTGGTGCGCTTCCGCCGGTGGGCTCCCCATCTCGAAGCGACCGCCGGGTAAAAGCTTCATCGCCGGAGGAGCGGTGGGCTGTCGGCTCTGCTGCCCTCCTGACATGGCTTGCCGCAGGCGCGGCGAGAGCCCGATCCAGATCACCGTCGTCAGCCCAAGAAGGCCGGCGAGGATAAGCAGCCCGTGAGCCTGATGCGATCGTTTGTGTTCGGCTCTCATGAGGCGCCTATCCTCCTTGCGACCGGCCGTAGTCGTGCTGAGAGTTCACGGTCGGTCGCGCTCTCGGCAGAAGCTCTGTACTCAGGTCCGGCTCTCGGGCTTTTTCTTCCCGCACGGATTGCAGGGGTTTTACGACTTCCCCGGCTTCTTCGCGCAGGGGTTGCACGGGTTTTCCGGAGCCGGCTCAATGCTCGCGACCTTGATGGTCTTGGTCTTTCGGTCGAGCGTGCCCGTGACCTTCACCATCTGCCCGGCGAATTTCTCCGGCGTCTTCTGGTCATCGAGCTGGTAGACGGTGTTGTTCTTCAGGTCGGCCAGGATGAATTTCCCGCCCGCCTGGACGCATTTGAGCGTGCACTCCTTGTCGCTGCCCATGCCCATCGCATGCTTCAAACCACATTGGCTATCGCCGATCTTGCCGACGAAGGTCCGCTGTTGAGCAAAGGCGGCGACAAATGAAAGAGCGACGAGACATCCAACCGCAGACAGTTTCTTCATGCTTTTCCTCCCGTATGTTGAATGTGCACCGAACATTCTATGCTTTGCTCTGACAGGCCACTGTAATCTTCCTTACGTTGGGCGAAATTTCTCCCCTGGCGAGGGTCGCCTTCACCCCGCAGGGATTGCCGGGGTCTCAGCCTTTCTTCTTTTTGGCGCACGGATTGCAGGGATTAGCGGGCATGGTCGGGGATTGGCCCTTGAGCTGCGCCGCCGTGAAGACGTAATCCGTTTTCTTGGCTCCGGTGTGACAACTTGAGCACATCTGGGCTTGCTTGCTCATCCCCTCCATCTGGATGTTGCCCTGAAGGTCGGTCATGGCGTAGTACCAATCGCGACCGCGTTTCTCCATCACGTAGAGGGTCGTCAGCTCGCCCGGCTTGCCGCCGGCGTCCTCGTACCCTTCCTTGATCAATTTGGCCCCGCTTTTGAACGGGAACCGGCCGCTTTTGATCGTCGCCTCGGCGGACGAGTTCGCGTAGGTGACGACGTACTTGCCGCCGTGACCCACGCTCAGTGTGGGCTCTGTCAGCTTCGCCCAACTCCGATAGGTTGTCGCATCTTGATAGACCTTCCCCGTGGCCGGCATCTTTCCGGCGCAGGGATTGCAGGGATTTTGCGCCTTTTTCTTCTGGGCGCAAGGATTGCAGGGATTCTGCGCGCGCTGGCGGGCTTTGTCTCGACAGGGATTGCACGGGTTTTGGGCCTGGGCGCGCGATTCCGGCGCGAGACGGTTTTCGATGCGGGCCGCATCCGACCGACCGCTGCCGAGAAGCAGATAGCTTGAGCTGGCGGCGAAGGCGACCACCGCGAGCGCCTTCGCTATCCGTTTCGTCCGATCCGTCATTTTTGTCCTCCTTTTCGAAAATCTGTCCGACAGACAGCGGCCAGTGTAGCCCTCCCTCCCTTCGAGTTCAGTAATGTGGATCACCGTCCGAAAGTTCGCCGACGAACGTTCGGGCTTTGTAATCGAAATTACGGCTTCCTCGCCGAGGCCGTGACACAATGCGGCCTGAAAACTCAGAGTCAGGAGGGCGTCATGGAGCGCAAGAACGTTGAGAAAGCGATCCTCGGCGGATTCGTCGCCACGCTGGTGATGACCGTGATCATGTATCTGGCTCCGCTCATGGGGATGCCGAAGATGGACGTGGCCGCCATGCTCGGCGGCATGATGAGCCAGACGATGCCCGAGCCCATGAGTGGCGCGTGGCTCATGGGCATGGTTCTTCATTTTGTGAACGGGTCGGTGATTTTTCCGTTGATCTTCGCTTTTTTGCTCTACGACCGTTTGCCCGGCGCACCGTGGCGCAAAGGCCTCATCTGGGGGCTGATGCTCTGGTTGGTCTCTCAGGCCGTGGTCATGCCGATGATGGGCGCCGGATTCTTCTCCAGTCATGCTCCGCAGCCGATGATGACGGTCGCCGGGAGCCTGATGGGACATATCATCTACGGCGCGATCCTGGGTCAGATGTCTGGCGGGGAACCAACGGCGAACCTCCAAACATCGTGAAGAGAAAAGCCGCCACGCGAACCATCGAGTTCGCCGGCGACGGAGAACGGCGCAGCTATGAATCACGAGCAAAAGGTCTCGCCATCTCCTCAGCGACAGCCGGAGACATCAAAAATCGAACACGGAGCGTCGTCGGCCCAACCGATTCGGAATGTGGCTCCGCGGCGATCGTTCCTCGGCCTGATGATCGGTCTGATGGCCGCCACCATCGGCGGTGTGATGAGCGTGCTGTTGGCCGGGTTCAGCCTCTTTCCGGCGTTCAAGAAGTTCTCGATCGAGGAGGATTGGACCGACGTCGCTCCGGTTGACGACATCCCCGATGGGGAGCCGGTCAAAAGGGCGGTCGTCATCTCGCAAGACGGCGGCTGGGGGCGTTTCAACACACAGCAGCTTGTCTGGATCGTGAAAAACGGTGACCATCTGGTGGTCTACTCGGCCATCTGTCCTCATCTTGGTTGCACCATCAATGCGGCGGACAGCGGGTTTATCTGCCCGTGTCACGGCAGCGCCTGGGCCCGCGATGGCCGCAAACTCGGCGGGCCGACGCCGCGCGGGATGGATACGCTGGAGCATCGAGTGAAGGATGGCCTGCTTCAGGTGAGATACCGGTTTTTCCGGCAAGGCGTGCCAGATAAGCACGTCATCGCGTGAGGAGAGCAGCATGGCGAGTCTTTACGATTGGATTGATGAGCGGACGGGCGTCAAGAAGATTTCACGCGCTATCCTGGATGAGCCGATTCGCGGCGGGGCGCGCTTCGCTTATGTGTTTGGCAGCGCGCTCATTTTTCTCTTTTTGCTTCAGGCGGCCACGGGTATTTTCCTGACGATGTACTACGTGCCGTCGGCCGACCACGCGCACGCGAGCGTTGCCTATATCCAGAAGGTCGTGCCGATGGGAGGGATCATTCGCGGACTCCATTCCTATGGGGCCAGCGCCATGATCATCATTCTGATTGCCCACCTGGCACAAACGTACCTCTTCGGCGCGTATAAACAGCGGCGCGAGTTGCTCTGGATGGTAGGCGTGGTCATGATGCTTGTCGTGCTCGGTTTTGCCTTCACCGGCTATTTGCTGCCGTGGGATCAGGAAGCGTACTTCGGCACCAAGGTGGGCACGAGCGTCGCCGGTGAAGTCCCGGTCGTTGGCGAGGTGATGCAGCGCATCTTGCTCGGCGGCCATGATCTGACGACGCTGACGCTGTCGCGGTTTTTTGTCACGCATATTCTCTTGCTGCCGCTGGCGCTCCTGCTGCTCGTTGTGCTTCACCTCTACTTCTTTCGGCGGGCGGGCGCAGCCGGACCGTATCATCATCGGGATGATGCGAAGGTCGAACCGTTCTATCCGTATCAGCTCTTCAAAGACATGCTCTTCATCTTCATCGTCTTCCTCGTCCTTTTGATCCTGGCGGTGAAGTTCCCGGCGCGGCTGGGGCCGCAGGCCGATCCGACATCGGATTATCTCGCCCGGCCCCCATGGTACTTCCTCCCGCTCTTTCAACTGCTCAAGTATTTTCCGGGAAAGCTCGCTCTGATCCCGACAGTAGGTCTGCCGACGGTGCTCTTTGGGGTGCTCTTTCTGCTCCCGTTCATTGATCGCCGACCGGAGCGACACCCGCTTCGTCGGCCCATCGCCGTCAGTGCGTTGGCGTTGGCGCTGGGAGGCAGTGTCGCACTCGGAGCGCTGTCGAAATACCAGGATGCGACGCATCCCGAATTCAGCGCCAAGCTTCGCGCTCAAGAGGAAGAGGCGCGAGCGTTCATAAAAGCTCCATTTGTCCCGCAGGAGATCGGTCGTTCGATCCCGGTCAACCCGCCGGTCGTGAAGAATCCTCCGGTTGTCGGGTCGCGGGTGCTCAAGATCTACTTCGCCAACTGCGCCAACTGCCATGGCGCGGACGCCATGGGTGGGGCGATGGCTCCAGCCCTGGTGAAGCTGGCCAGGAATCGGCATCTGAGTAAATCCTTCCTGATTGATTATCTCGTGGGTCACCAACGAGAGCCGTCACCTGGCTCTATGCCGAAGTTCAAGCAGCTCGCGCCCGAGGACCGAGAAGCCATCGCCGAGTGGCTCCTGACGCTTGATCAACCGATCCAAGCGCCGAAGCCTCAAACGGTGGCTGTCTCAACACCACCTGCCAAGAAGATCAAGATGGTGAAGCGGGTCGTTCAACCGGAAGCGGCCGAACGCGCTGCGCTGCCTCCTCCGGCCGCCTTCACCGCCCATTGCGCGTTCTGTCACGGCCCGCGTGGCGAAGGGAATATCGGCCCGCGATTGATCGGCGTTATCGAAAAGCCCCATCGCCGCCCGGAGGACCTGCTCAACCTGCTTGTGGATCCGCGCGCCTATGGCCTGAAAGACCCGATGCCCGCCCGCTTTCCGCAGCTTTCGGATGAGGACCGGAGGCAAATCGTCGAGTGGTTGTCCAAGTTGAAGTGAATCTGAAAACGCCTTCATGGGAGTTTTGAGGTTGGAGTTTGAGGATTGTGACATCGTTCATATTCTCTCTCCTCGGCATCGCGTATAGTGGCCGGTGGAGGAGAAAGCCAATATGAAGCTCGAAGACATCGAACGAGTGTTGGCCACGCTTGGATGTCCCCTTTGCTCGACGCGGAATTTCGACCTCAGACTTCGCTGTGACCTGGGCTATGCGGAATGCCTTCCCACAGTCCGGTGCCGACAGTGCGGCCATGAATTTGACGCCGAGTGGTTAATTCGATCTCAGCCACAGGAGTCTCCGGCCGATCTTGAGATCGGTTGGAGTGCCCGATCTGCGGTGAACGATGGCCAAGATGACGCTCACAGGCGCGATGCTGTGCGCCCATGAATGCCTGCCGGCGGCCACTCTTCGCCGGTTGGCGCAATGGGCCAGGAGACTGGACTTCATCCACTGCTCGTCGGAGTTCAACATGAGGAGCGAGAGGTTATGGAGATCAGGGACCTCATTCTCCTGTTCTTCGTCTTCTTCTTCTTCCAGGCGAGCCTCGGGCTGCTGCTCATTAGCCGCTTCCTGGTGAACGTCTGGGGCCGCTTGAGGAGCAAGACGGACAGGAGGGAGGCAAAGAACCGAGTATGACATCACGTACAGACGCACTCACAGATGTGGAGTTGGCTCAGGCGTCGGCGGCGGGGGATGTGTCCGCGTTTGAGGAGCTGTACCGGCGCCATCGGCGGAAAGTCTATAGTCTGTGCCTGCGGATGCTGGGCAATGTGCCGGATGCCGAGGACCTCACCCAGGAGGTCTTCCTGCAGCTCTATCGCAAGATCGGGACCTTCAAAGGGGCAGCGGCCTTGAGTACCTGGCTCTATCGGCTGACGGTGAACCGAGTGTTGATGTATGTGAGAACCCATCGCCGACAGCAAGAGGGACAGCTCCACGAGGGTGAGGAGATCGCGCAAACGGAGGCGATGAAGCGGCCACGGCGGGATGGCTCCATCCTTGACAGGATTGATTTGGAGCGAGCGATTCGTCGTCTCCCGCCCGGTTATCGCGCGGTCTTCCTGCTCCACGATGTCGAAGGATACGAGCACGACGAGATCGCTCGCCTTTTAGGTATCACCGTCGGGACGACCAAGTCTCAATTGCATAAAGCCCGGATGAAATTGCGCGAGCTATTGGGGGCAAGTGCATCCGGTCACTCGCTGCGCGGCCAACCCGGAGGGTCTCTCTTTGCGAATGAAGAGGAAGTGATCCGGGGCGGAGTGTAAAAATCGGTCTCCGACGAGGCGAGATGGGGAGCACGGTCCCATCTCCATTGATTGCTCGAGAGGTCTCGTCAGAAGGAAGGGAGGAAAAACGGTATGTCAGGGAAGGTCGTTGAGAGTCGTCTCATCGCTTACGAGTCCGTGCTCAGGCGCAGTGATGAGGGCGATGTGACCCAAATGATTAAAGAGCGTCTCATTGGAGTCAGCCGATGGGCGACCGAGGCGCGGGCGGCGGTGGCGGCTCATGCCGCTCATGATCATCCGATCCTGATCGAAGGGGAGCCGGGAACGGGGAAGGAGTTCGTGGCCCGCTTGATTCATGAGTGCAGCGCCCGCCGTCACGGGCCCTTCGTCGCTCTCTCCTGCGATTCGCTCTCCGAAGAATCAATCGAAGCCGCGTTGTTCGGTTCGATCCGTGAGTTGCCGTCCGGAGGCAATCGCACGCAAAGAGGGCTGGTCGAAAGGGCCAAGGGCGGGACGCTCTATATCAGCGGGATCTCCATGCTCTCGCCTCTGTTGAAGACCGAGATTGCCCGATTGGTTCGGTATCAGGAGTTTCGTCGCCAGGGAGACGGTCTGCTGGAGACGGCGGATGTGCGGGTGATCCTCGGTTCTACGCCGACCTCACCATCGAGTTCGAGAATGTCGTGGGCCTTGGAAAGCACGGCTCTGACCCTCCGTGACATTTTGGTTATTCCTCCATTGCGTCAAAGGCAAGCCGACATTGAGCCGCTGAGCCGACACTTCGTTGAGGAGGCGTGTCAGCAGTTGGGGAGGGAATCGAGGGACATTTCACCTGATACGCTCGCCCGGTTGCGCCGGTATGATTGGCCGGGCAATGTCGGTGAGCTAAAGAAGGTCGTCGAGGATATGGTTCGACGATCGAAACCGCCTTGCCTCGACCCCTCGCTGCTGCCCGCCCACCTGCTCGATCCCTTGAAGGTTGACGACAGCTCCCTGCCCGCCTCGGGGATCAACCTGAGCGAGGAGCTGGAGCGATTGGAGAAGTCGCTTTTGTGTGCGGCCCTGCGACAATCTCAGGGCCGGCAAACGAAAGCCGCCGAATTGCTCGGTCTCAAACGGACCACTCTCAACACAAAGCTCAAACGCTATGGGATCAAGGGGGCATCATTCAAGTGATCAACCATCAGCCATTGCCGCGAGCCCATTGCTTTCCGAAATCCTGGAAGGTTCTTCGGATTTCTCGGATCCCTTTCCGGGGGATTTTTGCCGGATGGTGTAGTGTGAGAGGACTTACTTTCACACGCTATATGATGCAAAGCCATGGAGAAGAAGGAGACCGACCCATGTCGCGATTTCGGCACGAGGCGTCGGATTTTCGGCGAATTCAACCGGCATGGGAGTTGCGTTTCTCGGCTGCTGGGGTTGAGGCGGGGGGGACGACAAAGCGACAAGGAGGACGGCACATATGAGGAAAGAGAGGAGGAGCTGGACACCACTGCTGCTAGCTCTGGCGTTTATATTGATCGCGGCGGCGCCGGCGGCCTCGAGGGCCCAAGAGTCTGCCGGCAGCATTGAAGGGACGGTGACCGATCCCACGGGGGCGGTTATCCCCGATGCGACCGTGACTGTGAGGCAGGTAGCCACCGGCCGCGTCTTCATCACCACGACCGGTCGGGGTGGTGTTTATGCGGTGCGGTTCCTTCCACCCGGTGAGTACGAGGTGAGGGTGGAAGCGCCTGGATTTAAGACCGGGGTTCGCAAAGTCACGGTCGTCGTGGGAACGACGGCGGTCGGGGACCTGAAACTCGAAGTCGGAACACCCACTGAAGTGGTCACCATTGAGGCGGAGGACGTTCAGGTCAACACGGTTCGGTCGACGATTGAAGGTGCCATCACGTCCCGACAGATTGATGAGCTGCCGCTCAATGGGCGCAACTATCTGGACCTGGCGCAACTGGAGCCAGGCGTTCAGGTGGTGGACGCGGGCGGGTTCGATCCCACCAAGAACGGCTTGAGCGGCATTGGCGTCGGCGGGCGCTCGGGTCGAACGACTCGCATTCAGGTGGACGGCATTGACATCACCGATGAGGTCGTCGGGACGACGACGCAGAATATCTCGCAGGATGCGCTGCAAGAATTTCAATTGAGCCGGAGCACCTTCGATCCCTCCACCACCTTGACGTCTTCTGGAGCGGTGAATGTGCTGACGCGCAGCGGGACCAATGAGTTTCATGGCAGCGGCTTCTTCTTCTTCCGCGACGAAGAGGTGGCGGCTTTCCCCGGAACGACCCGGGATCCCGAGAATCCGAGTCCGGAATTTGACCGCGAGCAGATTGGCTTCCGGGGCGGTGGACCGTTCGTCAAGGACAAGGCCTTCTTCTTCTTGAACTACGAGCGGAACAATCAGGATGATACGCGATCGCTGTCGAGTTTCGACTTCCCGCAGTTCCGCGGGCCGGCGGCAGCTCCGTTCGATGACCGCATGTTCCTGGGGCGGGTAGATTGGAATATCACATCGAGCGTTCGAGCGTTCGCCCGCTTCAGCCACAACTGGAATAAAGGGATCGCCGACATCGGCGGCGGGAATCAATCGCCCTTCAGCAACCAAAACATCACCAATGTCACAGCCCTGGGCGTGGATGGAACCCGCGGTCGGTGGGCCTTTTCCGGACGGTACGGTCACACGAGCTTTGACAATCACATTGATGCCAGCGAAGTGGCCGGCATCAATTTCTTCAAAGTTGGCGGCAAACCTCTCCTCCTCAGCGTGGGCGACCTGGAAATCGGTCCTGATCTGCTGGCTCCGCAGCGGACGTTCCAGACGTCGGATCAGTTCAAGGGGGATGGCAGCTATGTCTTTGGCAACCATACACTGCGGTTCGGCGTCGAGTTCAACCAGATTCGCATGAACGTCTTTGCCGCGTTCTTCGGCAATGCGCCGCTCATCATTGGTGAGTTCAATGAGGATCTGAGGCGGCAGGTCATTGCTCGGGGCGGCGATCCCTTCGATCCTTTGGAGTATCCGCTGGCCGATGCCACCATCGCTAATGGCCTCGGGTTCTTCTCCGAAATCGCCAACAATGGGCGACCGTTCGGGGGGAAGAACAACCTCAGGTTCGCCTGGTATGTGGGCGACACCTGGCGTAAGGCTTACGGTGAGGGGAAGAATATCACGATTAACTATGGCGTGCGCTACGATCTGGAGTCGGGCCAGGTCAATGATGATGAGTTCATCAATCAGCAGCGGCGGAAGGCCGGGTTGGATCGCTTCTTTGGACCCGCCGGACTGAAGGTGAGTCAGGATGATAATAACTTCGGCCCCACGGTTGGCATCGCGTGGGATCCGATTGGTGGCGGGAAGACGGCGATTCGCCTGGGCGCGGGCATCTTCTATGACACCAACATCCTGAACAACACGCTCTTTGAGCGCAACGACCTGATCCCGGCGGGCATTGGGGAGATCGACTTTGACCTCTTCACGCCCTTTGTCGGGCCGGATGGGCGGCCGATTGACATTGGTGGCTTCCCGACAGGGGAGTATTCTTCGCTGGCGGGGCGGCCGCTGCGGGAAGTGGTTGGAACGCTGCGACGATTGCACGACGCGCTGCAAGCCGCCTGGTCGGGTGTGCGATTCGATCCCAATGGCGATCCGCAGTTTTTGACCAATCGCTTCGCGGTGGGCTTCTTCACCAACCGGTATTCGCAACCCTACTCGTTCCACCTGAACGTCGGCGTTCAGCGGGAGATCCGACCGGGCCTGGTCTTCTCGATTGATTATGTGCGCAGTCGAGGTGTTCACTTCTACCTGACTCGCGATGCCAATCGGCGGTTCGCTGCCGATACATTTGATCGAGTGCGGGCTGAGGCGCAGATTCGGCGGACGCTTGCTCGCTTTGGGGTGAACACCATTGATGAAGCGATCGCCCGCGGGGCGACGATCGCCGATTTCGGGCTCTTCCGCGCTTTCCCGGGCGTGGATCCCACCTTCGCCAATGTGTGGGAGACGCAGACGTCTGGGCAGTCCAAATACAATGCGCTGCAATTCAAGCTCGATGGGCGGCTGACGAATCTCTCGTCCGTGGTGAAGAACCTGTACTTGGGCGTCTCGTACGCGCTATCGCGCTACACGGCCACAGCGGGCGACATTGATTTCTTGAATCGGCCGGTCAACAACGACAACATTCTCTTTGCCAATGGACCTGCGGGATCAAGGAGCATCCTGACCGGAGCCATCTCGGCCGGCGATCGGACGCATCAACTGGTGATCAACTCCATCCTGGATTTTCCGCGCGGGTGGACGATCTCCAGCATCTGGCGCGTGGCCACGGCCTTTCCGGAATCGCTCACGCTGCCGGCCGTCTTTGGCGGGAATACCGACATCTTCACCATTGATCTAGAGGGAGATGGGCGGCGCGTGCAATTCCTGCCCGGAACGAACCGCGGCTCGTTCGGGCGCGACGTCGGGAGCATTGAAGAGTTGAACCGCCTCATCACGCAGTTCAACAGTCAAGTGGCAGGGAAGTTCACGCCGGCGGCGCAACAACTGATCAACGCGGGGTTGTTCACGGCGGATCAATTGAGGCGTCTGGGGGCGGTCGTTCCCTCATTGGCGTTGGCGCCGACGAACAATCCGATGAACGATTCATTCATTACGACGGACGTGCGCATCGCCAAGAAGTTCACCTTCTACGACGAGCACATCGCGGTAGAGCCGATGGTGGAAATCTTCAATCTCTTCAACATCGCTAACTTCGAGACGATCTCGGGCGAACTCGGCGGGGCTCCCACCGATATCAACGGTCAAGCGCGGCGACAGCGGCGCGGCATCGGTTCGGGCAGTTTCGCTCAGGGCATCCCGCGCAATATCCAGTTTGGGCTGCGCGTCTCGTTCTGATGTGAAACCGTTCAACTAAACCGGCGGGGAGGAAAGGAATATCCGCTGCTTTCCTCGCGCTGGTTTCTTAAATCACGGATGAGGGCCTCGAGGCTGGAAAGCACGGGTGCCGGTCCTGAAGGCCCTCATCCGAGGGAGGAGATGCACCATCATGAGGTTTATGAACCGGAGAACAGGGTTCCTCGCACTCCCCGTGGCGCTGGTTTTGTGTAGCGCCGCAATGTCTCAAACAACCACCTCGCGGCTCGATGGTAGCGTCAAGGATCAGACCGGCGCCGCCATCTTTGGAGCCACGGTTACGCTGACCAATGTCACGACCAATGAAACGATCACCACCACGACCAACGAGCAAGGGCTCTTTGTCTTCCCGCAGGTGCGCAGCGGGCTGTACCGCGTGATAGCGGAAGCCTCGGGGTTCAAGAAGACAGCGGTCGAGAATGTGAAAGTAGACGTCGGCATCCCCACGACGGTGAATTTCACGCTGGAGGTGGGGGCGATCACAGAAAGCGTAGAGGTGACGGCCAGCGAGGGTCAAACGGTGATCAACACCGTCAGCGCCGAGCTGAACACGATCATCACCCGGCGGCAAATTCTGGATCTGCCGCTCAATGGCCGCAATCCGCTGCAACTAGCGGGACTGCAGGCGGGCGTGGCCGGCAACGCCGGCGTGCGCACCTCGGTCGTCAACGGACTGCGTGGCTCGTTCAACAACATCACGCAGGATGGGATCAATATTCAGGATAACTTCGTGCGCACCGATGGCTTCTTTGGCCTCACAGCGCCCAATGTGGAAAACGTGGCCGAGTTCAGCATCACCACCCAGAACGTGAGTTCGGTGGATGGCTTCGGCGTGGCGCAGGTGAAGCTGGTGACGCCGTCAGGCGGCAACGAGTATCACGGCAGCGCCTTCTGGTTCCACCGCAACACGTCGCTGGATGCTAACACCTTCTTCAACAACGCCATTGGATTGCCGCGGGAGAAGCTCATCCGCAACGAGTTCGGCGTCAGCGCGAGCGGGCCGGTTTTCCGCGACAAACTCTTCTTCTTCGGATACTACAGGGGATTCCGGGAACGAAGTGCGAGCGCGCTCCTGCGCACCGTCCTGACGGGACCGGCACGGCAAGGGCTGTTCACCTACCGGCGGCAGGATAATGGGCAGCTCCAGACGGTCAACCTGCTGCAATTGGGCGGCGTGACGCCTGATCCGGTCACGACTCGACTCATCGGCCTGACCCCAACGCCCAACGACTTCACCACCGGCGACCGGTTGAACTTCGCCGGCTTTCGCTTCAACAGCGGTGTCATCAATGATAACGATCTCTGGGGCTTTCGGGTGGACTATCACCCGCTGGCGAACCATCAATTCGAAGCGGTCTTCAGTCAGTTTCATTCGCGGTTTCCCAATGACACGTTCAATGACATTGGCGAGCCCTTCCCCGGTTTGCCGGGCGGCGGTCAGAGGTCGCTGCGCCAACTGGGATCCTTCGCCTGGCGGTGGACACCACGGGCAACGTTGAATAACGAGTTTCGCTGGGGCTTCCAGCGGGCACCGGTCGCGTTCATCAACCGGGAGCCGTTTGCTTCCGGCTTCCGCTTGGACTTCCCTCTGGTCACCGACCCGGTACAAAATTTCCTCAATCAGGGGCGCAACTCGCCGGTTTTTGAGTGGATTGACAATGCCACCTGGGTCAAGGACAACCACAGCTTCCGCTTCGGCGGTCAGTGGCGCCGCGTGCATGTGGACTCGTTCAACGACGCGGGGATCATCCCGATCTTCACGCTCGGCTTCAATCAAACGGGCAACCCCAATCCGCTCAGTCGGAGCGCGTTCCCGGGGGGCATTTCCACCAACGATTTCAACAACGCCTCCTCGATCCTGGCCATTCTCGGCGGCTTTCTCAACGACGTGAGCCAAACGTTCAACGTGACCAGCCGAACGTCGGGCTTCGTCTCGGGCGCGTCCAACGTCCGGCAACTGCGGCAGAATATTTTTGCCTTCCACGGCGGCGACACCTGGCGCGTCCGGCCCAATCTGACGTTCAGTTACGGCATTCGCTACGAATGGTACGGCGTGCCGACGGAAGCCAATAGTCTGGCGCTTTTGCCGAAGCGGCGAGACCAGGGCGTCGTCTTCGATCCGAACGCCGTCTTCGATTTCGCGGGCGATGATGTGGGCCGAGCTTTCTTCAGCAATGACAACAACAACTTCGCCCCCAGCTTCAGTTTCTCCTGGGACCCGTTTGGCACCGGCAAGACGGCCATTCGCGCCGGCTACAGCCTCTCCTATGTCGTGGACAATAACCTCACCACCGTCAGTAATGCGGTCAACTCCAATCAAGGGTTGCAGCAAACGGCTGTGCTCCGCAACCTGAGCGGCAGCGTCGGCCGTGGAGGGATCATCACGGTTCCCCCTCCAGCCTTCAAAGTGCCGCGAACGCTCCTGGACAATCAATCGCTAGACTTCGCCAACGGTCTGTTCACCCTTGATGATGACCTGCGCGTGCCTTATGTCCAGCAGTGGACACTGAGCATTCAGCGCGAGATCGCTCGCGATACGGTGGCGGAAATCCGGTATGTCGGCAACCACGCTGTGAAGTTGACCCGTGCCTTGGATTTCAATCAAGTCATCGTGCGGGAGAATGGCTTTGTGGAGGATGTGCTGCGGGCGCAGCGCAACCTGGCTGCCACCGGTGATCCGGCGCGGGGCGAACCCTTGCAGATCTTTCCCCGGCTCGGACTGGGCGGCCTGCTCAGTAACGCGACCATTCGCAATCTGATTGCTCAGGGCGAGGCCGGTCAATTGGCCGCGATCTACCTGCTCAACGCGAACCTGTTCTTCAAGGGGTTTGGCGGCGAGCAGTTCGGAGCGCAACTGACCCGAGATTTCTTCTCGCCCAACCCCAACGCACTGTTCACCGATCTGGTGACCAACAGCTCGGGATCAACCTATCATGGCTTGCAGGCAGAAGTGCGCCGCCGTTTCTCTCAGGGGTTGTGGGCGCAGTTCAACTACACCTTCAGCAAGGTGCTGACCGATTTCGAGGGCAGTCAAACGAACTTCTCCGCGTTTCTGGATATTCGAGGTGGTCGAGCGCTGGAGCTCAAACGGGCGTCGTTCGATGTGACGCATGTGTTCAATTTCAACTTCGTCTACGACCTGCCGATTGGGCCCGGACGACATTGGTTGGGCGCCACCGGCGGCTTGGCGGGCAAGCTGCTCGGCGGATGGTCCATCACCGGCATTGTCCAGGGCCGGTCCGGGCGCCCGATCTCGATCGTCTCGGCGCGCGGTACGGTCAATCGCACTGGCGGTGGCCGCTCGAATAAGAACACGGTGCTCACCTCACTGACCCGAAACCAATTGAGCGAAAACACCGGCGTGTTCACTGGGCCCAACGGGGAGAAGTTATTGTTCGATCCCCGCTTGATCGGTCCCGATGGGCGAGCCAAGACGGACCTCTTCCAGAACCCGAACGCCGGGCAGTTAGGCACGTTGGGATTAACGCAGGCGAGCGGGCCCCAGTTCTTCAATGCCGATTTCGGGCTTCTGAAGCGCACTCGCTTCGCCACGCCGCTCAATGAGCAAACGGAGCTGGAGTTCCGGGCCGAGTTCTTCAATATTTTCAACGTGCCTAACTTCTTCGTTGGCGAGAGCCATAACATCAACAGCACCAGCTTTGGTCGGATTACACAAACATTCGACCCGCGCATCATTCAGTTTGCATTCAAGGTGAATTTCTGAGCGGGGGTGGAAGATAAGGCGAGAGACAAGGCCTCAATCGTTCCCCGACCCCGACCCTTCGATTGACGGCCTTGTCTCTCTTTCTCGCATCAGCGCCGGTGGGCCGAGTGAACTCGTGCTCCGAGCGTGCCCTCCGGCGTTTTCGTCCTCATAAGGGGTATGAAACGTCGAGCGGGGAAGAGGCCGATTCCTCAGATCCGAGGCGCTCCCTCCTCCGGGTTCTCGTTATGCGCTATTTCCCACCACGGATTCGCGCTCGAGGCGACGAGGTTAGATAACGATCCGGCGATGGACCGGCCTCAGACCAGATATTGGTGCAAATAACGCTGGAGTTGATCTCGATTCACGGTGACGTAGCCGTAATGCGACTGGACCAGTCCCTCGCCCTTAAATTCCTGTATCAGCGCATTCACGCGTTCGCGGGTCAAGCCCAGCAGATGGGCCAGTTCATCCTGGGAAAATCGCACAATGCACGTCTGGGGGTCACGGTCTTTCGTGGTCTCGTATTCATCGCACAACTTGCCCAGCCACTTGATGAACCGTTCTCGCGCGGTGGAGAAGGCCAAATCCTCTACCTCTCTTTGCAAGTTTCGGAGCCGTTTCATGAGCGCCCCCATAAGGGCCGCCACCACCTGCGGGCCCCCCAGGCGATCTATAGATCGCCTGGGGACCCCGTGGGGAGTGTGCCGGCAAAGTTCCAGAAAGGCGCGGCGAGTCACTATTGACACAAGCACATCGGTGATGGCTCGCGCTTGCTGTTGGCCTCGGTCCTTCTCGTCGAGAAACATCTCGCCGAAAATGTCGCCGTGGTGGAGGATCTCCAGAATCTTTTCCTTGCCGTCGAGAGAGAAGACCGATAACGTCACCTGCCCTTCTTCGATGATGTGGAGCGCGTCAGCCTTATCGCCGACATTGTAAATTATCTGACCGCTGGCGTACCGTCGCCCGGAGATGATCCCATTGATTGCCGTGAGCCCCTCGGCGGTGCCCAAGCCTGCAGGCAGATCAATCTGAGGCCAGGTGTTTCTCATGACTTTGCTCTCCTTTCGGCGTGGTCATCACAGGGTGTAGCTTAGCCGAAGGGAGAGGAAGCGTTCTGTAACCCTGACTACTTAAGCTCTTCGGGCCAGCGGGTACCATCTTCACGCATGCAGGAATCTGATCAAAAACTCATGGAGGAACAAAATGGCAACAGTACCTTTGACTTCTGAACAGCAAGCAACAGGGAAGGTGAAAGACATTTTTGATGACATCAAGCGCACCTTTAATTTGCCTTTTGTCCCGAATCTCTTCAGAGCGATGGCGAATCATCCAGCCTATCTCGAAGCGAGCTGGAATCGTTTCAAAGTGATCATGGGGCCGGGCAAGCTGGACCCGAAGACGAAAGAGTTTCTGGCCCTGGCCGTCTCCACCGTCAATAACTGCGAATACTGTATCAACGCTCATACGGCGGGATTGCGACGAATGGGTGTTTCCACTGAAGAATTGCTGGAGGCCCTCGCCGTCGTGGATCTCTTCATGGGGATCAACAAGTTTCTCGATGGATTGCGCGTCGAGTCGGATCTCAAGTGAGACGGCATGACCGTCGTCGCCTCCGGCTTTTGACCGTGTGAGTCCTGATCAACCCTCGTCCGGTGACCCCACGGCGGGCGAGAGCGGGGTGACCGTGAGTGCCTGGCTCCATCGGCTCGTCGTGGGTGCAGTATTGGTGCGCAGGGGATCTCACCGCCGACAGCGCAGGGGACAGCCGGGTGAGGAGGCGGAGGTCGAGCGGGTCGAGAGGTGACGCGGCCGAGGGCGTCTCTCATGGATCGGCCCATCGGGAGCAAATCATCCGCTGCTTGTCGCCCGGGTGTCGCGCTATTTCTCCCTCAGGAATCGCTCATGTGCGAATGCACGCCACACACGATGAAAATGGCACACAGGCGGGACGCCCGTGCCACATTTCCACAGGAGCCATCCGTGTTGATCCGTGTGCATCCGTGGTTATTTTCCGAGGAGGTGAGCGGAGGTGGAGACGAAGAAATCGCCGGCCTCGTGGAGATCGCTGGGGGCGCGGTGAAGCGTCGGCGACGCCAAGCGCCTGAGATCGCGCCGGTCGCGAGAGACGATGTTCCGTCGGGGGCTGTAGCGCCGCGCGCGCCCGGGGGCATGCGCGAGCCTTCATCAACTTCGGCGAAAGCTCGATCTACGCTCTGGGGAAGGGGCCGGATGATCGTCCTTGGCGCGTCTCCGTGAGGGATCCGGCCCGGCCCGAGCGCATGGCCTTGACGCTCGCGCTGAGCGATATGGCCATTGGCTCTTCCGATTCGTATGTGAGAACGCGACGCGAGTGGCCGGTCGGCGCATCGCTCACATCATTGATCCGCGCAGCGGGATGCCTGCGCCGAGCGATTTGGCCGTGACGGTCATCGCGCCAACGGCGTGGGCAGATTCGAGGGCAGGGCGTCGTTGATTCGTGCGAGATCCTCCCAAGGGATATGATGCCTGCACGCAAAGATGACAGCTCGATGAAGGCGCGGCGGCTGCGCCCGCGTCCCTGTGAGCCGGAGGCCCTCTTCAGGGCGGCCTACCGGATGTCAGCGGACCGGCTGTTGCTGTGACGGCTCCTCGCCGTAGACCTCCGTATCGGGATAAAAATCGCTCCACGCGAACCAGAAGAGCGCGATCGAAGGGATGAGAATCCCACGCTCATCGGTGACGTATCCGGTCTCCGATTTTTTGTCGAAGTGGATGATGACCTTCTTCCCGCTGACATGATCCTCAAATCGCTCGGGCTTCTTCTTCAACACGGAGAAGGGATAGGCCTTCTTCACGCCGTCCACTGAGAGGCCGAGCACGCGCTCCATGGGCCTGAGTTTGACATCCGACTTCTTCTCTTTGGGCGGGCGCCGGAAACGGGGCGGCTGGCCCATCTCCCAGTATTCTTGATAGGGATTCAAGCCGTAATCGCGGCGGAATCCCGTCTCGGGCGAGAGGACGAGCGTCTGAGGATGTTGCGCCCGCCAGTGCTCCCACGTCGTGTGGAGGCTCGGCAGGATGGCGAGCTTCGCTCCTGTCATCGGGCCGGCGATGGCTTCTTGCATGAGCTGCGACCAGAGGCTCTCGGTCTGGCGGTCGTACATGACCAGAGCCGCCTTGTAGAGCTTGCCCGACACGCCGAAGGTGAATCGCTTGCCGTCAATGATCGGGTCGTACACGACGCCCGAACTGCAGAGCGGTCACCAGGTGACGAGAATGGGCCGATCCCCAACCTGATCGTTGACGATCTCGTGCCAGTTGAGAATCTTGATCGGGTAGGCTTTGGCCGCGCCGGCGAGCGAAACGCCTAAGACGCGATCCCAAGGACGCAGGAATTTTTCGGCCTCGCGAGCCGAGACGAATGTGGGCGAGTCGAGAGCCGGGATGCCGTCTTTAGGCGGTCCGCCGCCTTGAATGTCTTCGAGCGGAACCGAGCGCTTGGTGACGTCGAACGGGCGCTGGCCCGGACCCGCATCGAGGTATTGTTTCTCTTGAACGAACGCGATGAGCCCGCCCGGACCCATCATGAAACAGAGAGCGGCAATCAGAACCGATGTCTTCATCGTTGACCTCCCACCATGGGGTTGCTGAAAATGCTGTCGAAAGGACTCACGCCCCGGCTTTCGGCGGAGAAACCGCACGGGGATCCTCATGCGATTCGGAGATCGCATGGGGCACTCCTCTGCCGAATGAACTTCTCCCCGGTGTCGGCTCAACCGGTATCGGCAGCATCCTCAGCGAGGTCCTCCATCTCGAGCGAAGTCGTGATGGTCACGCAGCCGCCGATGGTTCGAGCGACGGGGCAGTATTCGGCGTGCTTTTCGTGAGCCCGGATGGCGGCCTCGCGCTTGTCCGGTCTCAGGCGCAGGTGATACGTCACGTGAATGCGCCGCACGATGAGCACGCGCCCGTCGGCTTCCACTTCGCCCGTGGCCTCCGAGGTGAGCCGTCCTTCTCCGGCGGGGATCCCGCGCGCTTCCAGCGCGCCACCGAAGGTGCCGGTGAGTCAGCCCGCCGCCGCCGCCACCAGATAATCGAGCGTCGTGGCGTGCGGTTCATGGACACGCGGATCAACGCCGTAGTGCGCGGCGACTTCGGAATGGACGCCGAAGAGAACGGGCAGCGCTTCCGCCGGAAGATAAGCCCGCCGGAGCGGACCCGCGACGCGCTCAATCCGTACCCGCGAACGATAAACCACAGCGCTGTTCATCGGTTGACCTCCACATAATCTATTTTGGCCGAATGCGGAGTCCCTTTCCGTGAACCTCCGCTTGAACACCCGATGGCGGCGATCGCGAAAGACGTGACATGGGCGCTCGGGCACCCCATGCGATCTATAGATCGCATGGGGACCCCGCGCAGTCATATGCCTCTACTTCTGGCGCTCCCTTTGACGAGCGGCCGAGGTGTAAATCTTCGTATCCGGGAAGTAGGCGGCCCAGGCGTACCAGGCTCCCGTGTGAGCCGGCACGGCTGCAAGTTGCTCGCCGCGCAGTCGGCCCGACTCGGCGCGACCGGCCAGGTTCCACCGGGAACGCGTCGCCGTATCCACCGCCTCGAGCCGTATGGGGTCCCCACGCGAACTGGAGGTCGCGTGGGGTGCCCGTTCGCCCTGCCGATCTGCGTTCTCGAAGCGGAGCACCCGTTTGCCCAGCTTGCGCTCGTAAGCGGCGGCGGTGTTCGTCTGTGGATCGTAGAAGACGACGATCGGCACGCCGCCGACGACATCGTTCACCACGCCGCCCGCTTGCTTGAGCGTGGATAAGGGATAGGCTTTGCGTTCATCGCCCAGGGCCACCGCCAGGACCAGCTCCATTCTTCCCAGTCGCTCATCTCGATGCGTGAGCGTGCGCTCGAAAACGGAGCTGAGCTGGCGCGGCTGCCAGCGAAACGGCTTGTAGTGGGCTTGATGGGGCGTCCGGTTGGAAACGATCAGCGTGTCGGGATGGAGCTGTTTCCACTTCGCCCAGGTTGTCTGCACGACCGCGAGTTTGTTGAGTCTTTGGCCTGCGAGCGGACCCTCCATCGCCTCGCCGCTCGTCAGCGACCAGACGCTTCCCGTCTCGGTGTCGGCGAACACGAGTTCGGCGTTGTACAATCCGTGCGGCTTAAACATGAGCCGCCTCCCCTGCTGTGTCACGGAGTCGAACCCGACTCCCGTCCCGCAGACCGGTCAGTAGGCCAGGACGATGGGGCGGCCCCTGACGACGTCATTGACCACATGATGATAGGCCATGATCCGGAGCGGATAGGCCCGGCTCTCTCCCTCGAGCGCAATGCCCATCACCGTCTCGGTGTCATCCAGGTAGCCACCGTCGGGATGGGTGGCGGGGATGAACTCCGGATCGTTCAACTCCGGGGGAAATTGGGTGACGACAAAGAGTTTGTCTTTCTGGAACTGAGAAGCAGCGCTCATAAGTCCCATCGTCAACAGAGCGACAAGCGGCGCGGTCAGCCGGCCGAATCGTCGAAGCGTCACGATCATTCCTCACCTCCTTCAGGGCATCCCTTGCGATCTGTACCCCGTGTCGGCCGTTTTCGGCGAGTCACGGAACATGAGTCTACCACATTCGCATCATCGAGAGGAGAAGCGGAGCCGGGATGAATCACGGCTCCGACAGCAATCGTTCGACCTCGCGGACGAAATCTTCCTCGTCCATGAAACCGGCGTGCTCGGCACGGATGCGCCCTTTCCGATCAATGAAAAACGTCATGGGGAGTCCCGTCAACGCGCCGAACTTCTCCGCGATCTGTTCATCGCCGAGGATGACGGTGTAGGGGAGGGCGTGTTCCCGGATGAACGTTTTGACCTCTCGTTCGTCCTCGTCTAGAGAGATGGCGATGATCTCCAGCCCCCGATCTCGATACGTCGCGTGGAGCTTCTTGAAGGTCGGGACTTCCATCACGCAGGGAGGGCACCAGGTCGCCCACAAATTCACGATCACGACTTTACCCCGGAGGGCGGCCAAACGCACCGGGCGACCGCGAACATCCACAAGCTCGAGCTCCGGCGCGGGCCGACCCCTCTCATCAGCATCCTTGTCGGCGGCAACGGCGAGAGTCGAATCATGAGCCGAGACGCGTGACCATGCGCCCCTGCTGCCGGCAGTGAACGATATTCCGGCAACCAGGGAGACAGCGATCACAACAACGCGTGCATGCGAGAGGCGGACGGTCCCTCGTGCTCCTGAGCATCTCAGCGCGGCTGTCGAGAGTATCGTGTGGGCCGAAATAGTCGGCCGTAGGCGCGGCCGGATGGAGGGCCTCGCGTTCCGGCCTCGGACAATGCCGTCCGGTATTCTTCGATCGGTCATGATCGTCTCCGGCAGATTGGAAATTCGCAGAGATCGGAAATTCGCATCGAGCCACCAGCTTAACGCCATCCGACCGAGCCGTTCAGTAATCGAGATTACACACCGAAGCTCTCCAGGGGCGCTCCCTCTGCCCGCGCTGAAAAATGGGGCTTGACCTTGCAGTTGGCTGCAAGGTTTAGAATAGCGAGTGTGAAAGGAGGCGTGAGATGTCGGGTCGGACGTTTTACATCGGCGAGCTGGCGCGGGCCGTGGGGGTGAAGCCTCAGACGGTTCGCTATTACGAGCGGGAGGGATTGTTGGGGCGGGCGGCGCGGACGCGTTCGGGCTATCGCCTCTACGATGAGGCGGCGCTCATGCGGCTGCGCTTCATTCGAGCGGCGCAGGCGCTGGGGCTGTCGCTGGCGGAGATTCGAGAGCTTGTCATGCTCAGCCGCGAGGGGCGATCGCCATGTGCGCGAGTCCGAGCCTTGCTTCGGGAAAAGCTTCGGGCGCTGGATCGAAAGATCGCCGAACTGCGAGCCTTTCGCCGGGAGCTATCCGCTCTGCTCGCCCAACTGGACGCGATGCCCGATCAAGCAGACTCCTCGCCCTACGTCTGCTCGCTCATCATGACGCTGGCCGGGCATCACCGCCCAGATCACGGAAAGGAGGGATGACCGATGCGACGAATGCGCCGGATCGTGTTGCTGCTCGTGTTGAGCGGAGCGATCGGATCGGGAGCGCTCTATGGGTTCAAGGCATCGTCCGAGAGCCCATCGAGCTGCCCGGGTCGGATCGTCTGCCCGCTCACGGGCAAGATCATCTGCCGCGATGCCTGTCCGCTGAAGAAGTGACGGCGTCAGTCACTACTCGAGTATAGATCGCAGTGGGTGCCCCGGGGAGCGTCTGCGCGGGCACTCCCCGGTGGATCAAAGGAGGCCGAGATGGAGAAGCGGCGCGCTTGGCGGTGGGGGCCGATCTGCAGTGGGGTGGCGGTACTGGCGTCGCTCCCCTGGTGCTGACTGGCGCCAACGGTGTTCGCCCTGCTCGGGACAGCAGGGGCCGTCGCCGCGCACGTGATCTTCGCCCGCGGGAAGGCGATCTTCGGGGCCCTCACCGTGTACGCTCTGCTGCGCGCGCATTATCTGGTGAACGTGAAGGGGCAGGGAGGGCGAACGGCTCGCTTCACGGTGTGGGCGGGGACGGGCGTCTCGGCCTTACTTTGGAGCCTCCGCCTCTTTTGACAACGGGTCGTCACATGCCGCGTCGGTCGGAAACGTCGGAATTTGTAGCGGCCTTCGCCTCGACGGCTGGGCCTTGGGGAAAGCCGGCCGGGAAGCCTGCGCGATTTCGGAGACCGGCGTCCTGGAGCATCGCGCTCGTGCTCATCGGCGGCATGGGGCTTTCATCGGCCGACGGGCGCGCGCAGACCATCGTGGCGCCGAGCGCCCGGACGCTCTTCAATCGGGCGACGCTCATCCGCTCATCCGTTGAAATTCGGCATTCTTCTCTTCGAATGGAGGAAGGATCGGTCGGCGTCACTCAGTATGTTCCGGCGGTGACCGTTGTCTACGGATTTTCTCCGGGCTGGATGGTCATCCTGGCTCAGCCTTACGCGATCGTAGATGTGACCCATCGGATGGGAGGTGAAGCAGAGCGAGAGCGCGTGAGTGGGTTGGCCGACGCGCGAGTGTTCGTTCAGTACGATGGGCTCTACAGTCGCAACGCCCCCGGTGGGATGACGCGGCTGTCGGGAGTTTTTGGATTGCAGGTGCCGACGGGCGCTGACCGGTTCTCGACGGGGGCGGTCGAGTACACCGGCGGGATGATCTTCCAGAAGGCGGTGAGGTTGAAGTACGTCTTCAGTGGCGATTTCGAGTACACTCATGCGACCAAGAACCGCGGGGGTCTGTCCGTGGGCGACCGGCTCCGGTTTGACGCCGCGCTGTCGCGCTTTGTCATCTCATCGAACAACGTGGCGGCAGGCGCTCGGGCCGGGTGGCCGCGCAGGGCCCTTGATCGGTTGTTCCGCCATGGGGCGTATCTCGTCGTGGAAATGAACGGCACCTGGCAAGCTCGCGCCCGCCGCCAGGGCAAGGAAGTGCCTGACACCGGCGGGACGACGCTTTCGGTCTCACCGGGAATCCAGTACTTCCTCAGCGACCGATTTTTGGTCGAATTCTCGGCTCCGATTCCGGTCGTCCGGGCCCTCAACGGGAGGCAACCGGAGCCTGGTTCGACCTTTCTTCTCGGATTCCGATTTTTGTTCTAGGAGCTCCGGATGACGCGACCCGATTTCTTCGGAGGGTTTGAACATGAGAAAGCTGATGAACAGACCAAGCCTATGGCTTTTGCTTCTGCTTGGCTTTTTTTCCGCCGCGCCGGTATCGGCTCAGGTGGTGAGGGCGACGGTTAAAATTGACGGCCTCTTCTGTCCCCTTTGAGCGCGAGGGGCACAGAAAGCCCTCCAGCGCCTGGAAGGCGTTGATCGTGCCGACGTGAACCTGGCGAGAGGAGAAGTGGAGGTGTTTCCCCGGCCCGGAAAATCCTTCGATCCCGTTCGGATCCCCCAGGCGCTCCGGGATGCGGGCTTCACCCCAGCCGCTATTGTGGTGGTGGTTGATGGGACATTGATTGCGCAGGGAGAATTCCCGACGCTCGATGTTCCCGGGTTGGACCATCCGTTTGTGTTGGCCGGTGGAGCAGAGGCAGCCGCACTCAGCAAACGGACTGACCTCGTGGGGAAGAAAATCCGCGTGACTGGGAAGCTTCATCCCAGCCATGCAGATCGTCCGCCCGGTCTCACCGTTGAGAACTTTGAGCCATTGGGCGAGGATGGTCTTGGACTTGGCGGGAAAGTGGTGTTGCGCCTGTTGCGGCGGGGAATCTGATCTGAGTCCGAGCGAGCTCTAGAGCCGCGGCGCAAAAAGTAACCCTCTCAATAACGCGCTCGAAAAGGCGAAGAGCAAGGGTTCTCCCTTGACCCAGGATGCGAGAGCACGGCGGCCATCACGGTCATCCGCCTGTCGGCAGACAGGCCCGAGTGCCGCCGCACGACGGAACGCCCTGGTTCGATGCCTCACGTGCCATGGCGGCAGCCCTTGTCGAGCCGGTGACGTACATAGCCTCGCCGCGCTTGAATGTGGCATTATCTTCTGGCAGAGTTCCTTCCGATCGGGAGGGCACGATGAAGGCCAACAAGAAGATCACGTGGCGACAGGTCGTTTTAAGCGGCGTCCTCGCCGTGACGCTTAAAGCCTCTGTGTGGCCACAAGCGGTGAACTCTCCTTGTGAGCCATCTCCCGAAGTAAAACTGGCCCTCCGGAAATTGTCCTTCGATGATGACGCGCGCACGGGACGAGAGCAACGCCGAGAGCGAGGATTGGCCATCCTGCGCCCCCTGTTGAGACAATTTCCCGACGATCCCTTCGTCCACCGTCGCTACCTGGGCTTCATCGAGCAGGTCATGGACGATGAGCTGGATTCGCTGATCGCCGAGTACAAGGCACGACTCGAACGACAGCCCCATGATCCTCTCGCTTTGTACCTGTACGGCAACAGCCTCATCGGCCGACAGACCGACCTGGCGATCGCGCTTCTCGAAAAGGCCATCGAGCGAGCGCCCGACTTCCCGCTGGCTCACCTGGCGCTGGCCCGAATCCATCTGCAGGGCCCCTGGAAAGATCTGCAGAAAGCGCGCGCCCATCTGGAGACGTTCATGAGGCTCTGCCCCTCGAGCGTGGAGGCGTATGAGCTTGCCGGCCGGATGGACGATCGGGAGTTCCTCGCCGAGGCCGCCCAAAAGCTGCGCGTACGGCTTCGGAGCCGGACCGATCCCGAAGACCTCTCCTATTACCAAACCCTGTGGCGACTGGAGTTCCAGGCGAAGCCCGTGACGGAACATCCGCGGCTCCGAAAACAGATCGCAGAAGACCTCACGCGATTGCGCGATCTGGGGCTGGGCAACACCTTGCGCGGGCTTTTGACGCTTCGCACGGGCTACGAGATGACCGGCGACGCCCAGGGCCTTCGCTGGGTGGAAGAGGAGATGCTGCGCCGATTCCCTCACTCCAGCGGCGTGATGTCCCTCATCGTCTACGACCGATGGAACGCGGCTCACCCTCGCCCCGGCGAGACCGACCCTCCGGAGAAGCGTCGAGCGTACTATCGCGCCCTCTTCCGCGCAACCGAGGAATGGATTCAGCGCTGGCCCGATCATCCCGCTCCATGGCTGAGACGACTTGAGGCCGCGAGCGAGCTGGACGATCTCCCTTCTGTCGAGATCGAGACGATCGGCGAGCGCCTGCTGAGCGCTTCGGAAAAACAGTCCGACCTCTTTTATGCCCTGCCGCCCCCGGCCCTTCAGGTCGCTCAGCTCTATCTCAAGCGCGGCGTTCGACTCGAACGCATCCCGGAACTGATTGAGCGCGGCTTCCGCGAGATCGAACGGAGAACGGAGCGGGACGTCCGACGCGACGACCTTTCGGCCGAGGCGAAAAAAGCCCTTCAAGGCAACGTGGACTACAGCTACTGGCGCGGATGGCCGATCTTGCTCGACGCCTACCTGAAGATGAACCGGCGGGAGAAGGCGCGCGAAGTGCTCATTCAGATGGAAGACTTTCTGGTCCGGCGAAGACCGCAAGAGTCGGCTCCGAGCGAAGAAAAGCGCCTCCACGCTCGACGTCAGGCGATCTACTGGGAGTGGATGGCGCGGCTGGCCGAGGCCGAAAACCGAAAGCTCGATGCCCTCGCCTTTTATCAAAAGGCGCTGCTGGAGGGGCCCGAGCCGGATGAGAGAGGCGCATCGAGAGAAGACCTGACGAAGCGAGTCGAGCGCTTGTGGAGAGAGCTTGGGGGAACGACTGAGGGATGGCATGCGTGGTTGGCGCGGGCAACGGCCCCGATTGGGGAAGCCTCTCCCGGCGCATGGGAGGAGCGCCAGATGCCCCTTCCCGATTTCGAGCTTCAAGACCTTCGAGGACGAACCTGGCGGCTGGCCGATCTCCGAGGCAAGATCACGTTCATCAATATCTGGGCGACGTGGTGCGGCCCCTGCCGCGAGGAACTGCCCTACGTGCAGAAGCTCTATGAACGCCTGAAAGATCACCCGGATGTGCTCGTGCTGACGTTCAACGTGGATGCGGATCTCGGATTGGTGGAGCCTTACGTCAACAAGCACGGCTTCAGTTTCCCGGTCATCCCGGCCTCTTCGTATGTGGAGAGCGTCTTGCCGCTTGTGAGCATCCCGCGCAGCTGGCTGATCGGTCAAGAAGGCACCGTGGTCCTGGAGCAGGTGGGCTTCGGCGGCCAGGGCGAGAAGTGGTTGGCAGCAGCGCTGGAGGCGATCGAACGCGCGCGCCGACCCAATTGAAGGGGCGACTCAACAAGTCACCCATGTTCGGGTGAAACGATGGAGCTCGAACTCACGCGCCGGCGAGACCCCGCTCGACATATTCGGTGATACGCAATCGGCACGTCATCGCTGTAGATGCGATGGCCGCCAGGGAACCGCTCGTGCCTGGCTTGGGGTGGCACACCTGAAGCTTTCGCTTGACTCTGGAGATAGGTCCAGGGTTTATACTGGCGGTTGTGAAAACGAGCGGAGGGGAAGCGGCGGTGTTGAAGATCGGCCAGGTGGCCACCGAATGTGGCGTGAGCGTGGATACGCTCCGCTACTACGAACGGTTGGGGCTTTTGCCGAGAGCTGCTCGGACGCAGAGCGGGTATCGGCTGTACGATCCGCGCGTGATCGAGCGCCTGCGCTTCATCAAGCGGGCGCAGAGCTTCGGCTTCACGCTCGAGGAGATCAAACAATTGCTCCAATTACCGACGGCCGAACCGCGGACGTGCGCGGAGGTTCTGCAGGTGATCGCGCGCAAGCTCGAGGATCTCGATCGGCGGTACGAGGAGATCAAACGATTGCGTCGCGAGCTCTCGGCCTATAAGGCCGAGTGCGAGCGCGCCGTCGCCGGGCGGAAGAGCTGTCCGGTCATCGAGGATTTTCTTCACCCTTCCTCTCGCGCGTCAAAGCCCCGGCGGGGGCGGAAACGGGAGTGAAGGGATGTCGGGGGCGCCCCATGGGGACCCCCGTGTGAAAGGAGGGACGATGAGGGAGAAGATCGCACTTGGAGCTTCGCTCATTGGGGCGATCACGGCTTCGCTCTGTTGCTTGGGGCCGATTGTAGCTGCGGTCGTGGGGTTGGGGAGTTTCGGCGCGGCGGCCGCCTTCGAGGCGTGGCGACCCTATTTGCTCGTCGTGACGTTCGCGCTGCTGGCGGCGGCGTTTTATCTCACCTATCGCCGGAAAGAGGCGGCGTGCGCCGATGGGGCATGCGCGACCAGGAAGGCCTCGCGATGGCAGAAGACGATCCTGTGGATCGCTACGGTCGTGATCGTGCTCTTTGCCGCGTTTCCCTATTATTCCGGGCGATTCTGGGCGGCGTTGAACGGTCCGTCGAAGGAGCAAGGGGGATCGGTCGCATCGGCTGCGGTCGAGCGGCCGATAAGCGTGCGGGCACCCCACGCGATCTCCGGATCGCGTGGGGACCCCGTGCGGCTGGAAGTCGGCGGCATGACCTGCGGCGGGTGCGCGGCCGCTCTGGAGTCGGCGCTTGGAGCTCTTCCCGGAGTGCGCTCGGCGACGGCCAGCTACGAAAAGGGCGAAGCCCTGGTCGAGTACGATCCCGAGCGGATCCGGTTAGAAAAGCTTGTGGAGGCGGTCAAGGAAGCCGGCTTCACGATCGAGGCCGTGACGGCGACCATTCCCGTCGAAGGGATGACCTGTGCCGGGTGTGCGGCGTCGGTCCGGCAGGCGCTCATGCGGCGCGATGGGGTGAAGGCTGTAGAGGTCAGTGTCGAGAAGAAGCACGCCGTCGTGACGTTCGATCCGGCACGCGTCACGCTCGAGCAGGTGGCCGACGCGATCAACAGGACCGGCTTCAAGGCCGTCCTGTGAGGGAGGCGATCATGGGGCGACAATTCGATCTCATCGTCATCGGGACGGGAACGGCGGCTGCGACGGTGGCCTATCGGTGTCGGGCAGCCGGATGGAGCGTCGCCGTCATTGATTCGAGGCCGTTTGGCGGGACGTGTGCCTTGCGCGGTTGCGATCCGAAGAAAGTTCTCGTGGGAGCCGCCGAAGTCGTGGACTGGGCGCGCAGAATGACGGGCAAAGGGATCGCCTCGGATGGGTGTCGGATCGAGTGGTCGGACTTGATGCGCTTCAAGCGCACGTTTACCGATCCGATTCCGGAAAACCGAGAGAAGCGATTCGCTCAAGCCGGGATCGTGACCGTGCACGGTCGAGCCCGCTTCGTGGCTCCGACGGCTGTGGCCGTGGGGGATGAAGAGTTGGTGGCCCGGCATGTTGTCATCGCGACGGGCGCGCGCCCGGCCCGGCTCGGGATTCCGGGTGAAGAGTTCCTGACGACGAGCGATGACTTCCTGGAGTTGGACCGGCTCCCGGAGCGCATCGTCTTCGTCGGCGGAGGATACATCTCCTTCGAGTTCGCGCATGTGGCGGCGCGGGCGGGCGCTCACGCTCGGATCCTCCATCGCGGGTCGCGCCCGCTGAAAGGGTTCGATCCGGATCTGGTGGAGAGACTCGTGCAGGCGACGCGAGACATCGGCATAGACGTTCGACTCGACACCTCGGTTGAGGCCATCGAGCGGCGATCGGGCGGCCTGATCGTGAAGGCTCGCGCTGGAGGCGTGGAGCACACGTTTGAAGCCGATCTCGTGGTGCACGGTGCGGGGCGCGCGCCGGACATCGAGGATCTCAACCTGGACGTGGCGGGCGTGGCGAGCGATCGGCGAGGCGTCCTCGTCAACGAATATCTCCAGAGCATCTCGAATCCGGCGGTCTACGCGGCCGGCGATGTGGCGGCGAGCGGCGGCCCGCCGCTGACGCCTGTGGCCGCCATCGAAGGGCAGGTCGTGGCCAGTAATCTCCTCGAAGGGAATCACCGCCGCCCGGATTACACGGGGGTGCCCACGGTCGTCTTCACGATCCCGCCTCTGGCATCGGTGGGGTTGCACGAAGAGAAGGCTCGCGCGGAGGGGTTGACGTTCAGGGTCAAGCGCGAGGATACATCCGGCTGGTATTCGTCGCGCCGAGTGGGAATGACGCATTCAGGATTCAAGGTGCTCGTCGAGGAGGGGAGCGATCGGATTCTCGGCGCGCATTTGCTGGGGCCTCATGCCGAGGAGGTCATCAATCTGTTTGGCCTGGCCATTAGATTGGGGCTTCGCGCGGCTGATCTGAAGCGGATGCCTTATGCCTATCCGAGCAGTTGCTCAGACGTGAGCTACATGGTCTGACAGACGAGCCCGGTCGCTCAAGGAGGTGAAAGACGCATGTCCGAATGTTGCCAGGTGCCGATCGTGGTCCATTCCGCCCACTGCCGCTTGTGTGGGCGGAAGGGGAAGCCCGTCACGCGGCGGACGATGGAGCATCTGCTTGTGGAGTCGGCGGTAGCGCGTCTGACCGATCATCCCCACTTCTTCTGCGCGACGCCCACGTGTCCGGTCGTGTACTTCTCCAACGAGGCCGACGCGTACTTCTACAAAAGTGACGTGCGCGTGCGGGTGGGGGTGAAGGAGACCGAAGACCCGGTGCCGATCTGCTATTGCTTCGGCGTCACGGAGAAGATGGTGCGCGATGAGATCGCGGCGACGGGACGAACGACGATTCCCGATTACATCAAGGCGCAGGTCAAGGCCGGCCGATGCGCCTGTGAGATCATGAATCCGTCGGGCCGGTGTTGCCTCGGCGTGGTGACCGGGGTTGTGCTCAGAGCGCTGAAGCGATCGGATTCGACAAGAAGGCGGGAGGAAGCTGTCGCGGCCCCGATGCCCGATGGCTACGCCGTGACGGAGACGTGAGGTGAAGCCATGAGTGCAGACTGTTGTGGTGGCGCTGAGCCGAAAGATCTCGTCGCGAGCAAGTGGGTTTCGCTGATTGTATGGAAACTGCCGCTCGCGGTCTTCGCCGTTGGCTTTTTCACAAGCCCGAGCCTTCGGGCGGTGCTCTGGTCGGTTTCGCTTGGTGTAGCCGGAGCGGGATGCCTTGTGAATGCCGCTCGCTGTGGGCGAGTGCATTGTTATTTCACGGGGCCGTTGTTTTTGATCGGGGCGGGCGTCTCTTTGGCTCACGGTGTGGGGCTGGTGTCGCTCTCGGCCACGGGGTGGATGGGGATCGGCCTGGCCGTGATCCTGGGCGGCTGCGCGTTGACTCTCTTGCCGGAACGAGTATGGGGAAAGTATTGGCGGGGGAATTCCTGCGGCCGATGAGATCGGTCGGGTGAAGCGAGCTGCCGGGTTTCTCTCCAGACTTATGAGTTTCGGGGAGTTATCCATGGCGTCCATGAGGACGCCCAGAAACGATGAAAACCTCGCGCAGACTGAAGTCTGCGCCACTCTTTTCTGAGGAGGGGGCGATTATGACGAGGGTCTCAATGATCGTACTGCTCTTGTTTTGTGCCTCTTTACCAGTGGGAGCACAGGAGGCGCCGATTCGCCTCACGGTTGTCGGGGACGTCGGAGCGAATAAGTCCCTGAAGTTCCTTTGACCGGAGACGATGAGGGCTGCGCTCCGGCGCCAGGCTGGCGTCGAAAAGGCCACTTATTCGCGCTCCGGTGTTGTTGAGCTTGAGGCCAGCGCCCAAACTCCCTTCGAGGTGAGGAGAATCCTCTCGGTGCTCAAGGACGAGTTGGGTTTTGATCCCGTCAAAGAGATCGAAATCACGGTCATTGGGCGGGTCAACTCAACCTCGAAGGAGTGGACCATTAGACCCCGAAACGCTGGAGAGGTGTTCGTACTCGCCAAGAACGAACAGTTCAGGAAGCTGAAGGCAACAGAAGGAATTCAGAATCAGGACGTCACGCTGAGGGGGAAACTGCTCGAACGAAAAGACGGCGTGTTCGTCCTGGCCGTAGAGAGTTTCGACTTAACATCACAACGCCCCAACCAATAACCCGGTTAGTTCACCGGGAGGAGGTCGGAAAGTCCGGGTTGAGTGTGAAGGTGGAGGGGTCTTCGGCCCCCAAAGGGGGACCTGCAAGAGCCCAAGCCCACCACGCTGAAGAAGCCACCGGTTCATCATTGGAGCCCCGAAGCGGCGAAATAAAAACCGTCGGGAAGGCGATTGATGGCGTTTCCGATGGGGACTTGATCGAACCGAACCATTGCCTCTCCAGCGTGCTACGCCGGGCTATGAAGGGCACCCCAGGCGATCTAGAGATGGGTACTCCATCACGTCGTCCCTTTGGAGCATGAGAACCGGACACACGCCGGGAGCACCCTACGCGATCGGAGGGATCGCGTGGGAACCCCGAGGGTCGGTCTCGTCCAAAAGGCCCTTGACTCTGGAGTTCGTTCCAGGGCTTACACTCGGAGCGTGAGAACCGAGCGATGACGGACAAGGCCGGGCTCAAGATCGGCGAGGTGGAGGCGCGAAGCGGCGTCAGCCGGGGCGGGCTCTGTTGCTCTGAGCAACGGGGCTTGTGGCCTCAAGCGGCGCGGAGCCGGAGCGGCTATCGTCTCTTTGATCCGAACGGGGTCCCCACGCGATCTCCGAATCGCGTGGAGTGCCCGCGCGTGATCGAACGGATCACCTTGATCGAGCGGGTCAGGAGATTCGGGTTCACGCTGGAGGAAATCGGCGCGCCGGTCGGGGCCGAGCCGACGGACTCGGATCACTGCTCTCATAGGTGGCGAACGAGGGAACTTGAGGATCGGCACCGCCGATATGCTGCGCTCACCCCCGACGGAGGCGCGAGTTGGCGGGATACGAAGCCACCTGCGAGTGGGCTATCGCCGACAACAAAGCCTGTCCGGTCATCGAGCATTTTCTTCGGGGCTTCTCTCAACGAACAAGCAATGGAGGGTACAAACCATGAAAAGAGAGACAACGCTCGTCGCATCCGTGATGGCGGCCATTACGGCGTCGCTTTGCTGCCTGGGGCCGATTGTGGCTGCGGTCGCCGGGTTGGGGAGTTTCGGCGCGGCGGCCGTGTTCGAGGCCTGGCGGCCCTATCTGCTGGCGCTGACTTTCGGTCTGCTCGGGCTGGGGTTTTACTTCACCTATCGCAAGCAGGAAGTACATTGCGCCGATGGGAGCGTGTGCGCGACGCGCCCGTCGGTGGGTCGGTGGAATAAGATCCTGCTGTGGCTGGCCACGGGTCTTGTCATCGCCTTCGCCGCGTTTCCGTATTACTCCGGGGCGGTCTGGGCGCTCCTCTCACCCAAGCAGAAGACGCAGGCGATACGGGGTTCCCATGGGGCGCCCGACACTGATCCGGCAGGCGATTTGCAGTCACAAACGAACAAGCTGACGGGGGCGGAACCTGTTGAGCGAGCGCCATCCCAACCTCCTCAAACCGACTCGCCCGCGCTGGCGGCCGAATCGGCGCGAGATGCCGTTGCGCGATCGGGCTCCGCATCGAAAGCGAACGGAGAGGCTCTTCGGAGTGCGGGCTCAGCCGCCAAAACCTCGGCAGCGAGCGCGCCATTCACCACCGCCACAAACCGCCATCCGCAAGACGTGCCCGTTCTGGCTCGCGCGACGATCGAAATTCGTGGCATGGACTGCGCCGGCTGTGCGGTGAACGTCGAGCAAGCGCTCACGCGGTTGCCGGGCGTCAAGTCCGTAGAGGCGAGCTATGAAAAAGGTCAAGCCGTGGTTGAGTACGATCCGGCGAAAGTCAATGCGGAGCAGCTCAAAGCCGCGATTGACCGGCTCGGCTACAAAGTCGGAGCGGTGCGCGCGGTTCAACCGTGACGGTGAACGTCTTCTCCGGTTGATCCGAACCGGGAGAGGAGAGAGGGAGCGCAAGCTGTCGAGCTTGCGCCGCAGGAACATTTTCGGAGGGAGAAAAGATGGCGAGAGACACAAGAACGGGAATGATCACCGTAGATTTGGCAGAGTTGAGTCCTGAGATTCATGACGCCCTGGCTCGCATTCGGGAAGTCGCCTATGCCGATGGTCTCTTTCCCGCGAAGGTGAAGGTGCTCACGGCGCTGGCCATCTCCACCATCATCAAGTGCGAGCCGTGCGTGCGGATGTACGTCGAGAAAGCGATCGCTCTCGGCGTCACGCGGGAAGAGATGATCGAGATACTGAACGTCGCGATGGCGATGGGCGGCTGCCCGGGCGAAGCCTGGGTGCATAAGGCTCTGCTGCTGTATGAAAGCCAGGCGCAGCGGCGACCCGCGACGATCACCGACGACGCCTGCTGCGCCCATTAAGGAGGCGTAGGACCAGTGGTAGAACGTTATTGGTGATGAGTGAGAGATTCGCTTCGAGCATGACAGGAAACGGCTCAGCAAAAAATCAACGAAAGGAGGAAAGACTATGAAGAGCATGAACCGCATCATGTTGCTCGTTGTCCTCACTGGAAGCTTGGTTTTTGTTGCCGCCTCGGAAAAGCCTCCGATGGGAGCGACCCCTGTCGAACCGGCGCAGCGCACGGAGAGGGGGAATCGAGTAGACGTCGTGTCCGCGCATCCCTTTGCTCAGACGGTTGACAATCTCATCAAGGCGCTCAAGGAGCGGGGGATGATGATCGTCGCCACTATTGACCACCAGAACATGCTCACCATGGTAGGCGCGAGGATTAAGGGATCAAAGACCATCGAGTTCGGCAAGCCAGACATGGGGAAGATGTTACTCCCGATGCATCCCGAGGTCGGGCTCGAAATGCCAGGGAAGATTTACGTCTGGGAGCGGTCGGATGGGAAGACCGTGGTGAGTTATTACAAGTTTTCACCGGGTTATTCCAGCTACGGTGATGAGGGAGTCAAAAAGGCCGGGGAGATGATGGACACGATGGTGGCTCAAATTGTGGAAAAGGCAACCCGGTAATCGCCGTTGCGGGAGTATGCCGATCACCTGGATTGACATCTTGTTTGTCGCGGTCGGGTGGCTCGTCACGATCTTCATGTGGCGGAGGCGGTGGGAGGTCCCTCCACCCGAAGCCTACCCACACCGCGCTACTCTCTTGGAACTGATTCTCACGGCGCTGGCGCTGGTGGTCGCGGCGATCGGACCGAATAGTTTGGTCGTAGCTCTGACGCCGGGAATGCCTGAGATGCCGTTGCTGGCGAAGTGGGCGTTGATCCCCTCGCTGGTATTGCTGGTGCTGGTCGGGATCACTGCGAAAAGCTTGGAGATGACACGGCTCACGAACCGGATCTGGACGGGCCTCTGGGTCGGAGCCGCAACGACGGCTGTCCTCGACACGATTCGATTGACCGGGTTTCAGATGGGGCTGATGCCGGGCAATATGCCCAGAATGTTTGGCGTGCTGCTGCTTGATCAGATGGCCGTTGGACCATCAACGTTTTCGGATAGCGTCGGCTATCTCTACCACTATTGGGTCGGGGCCTGCTTCGGGTTGACCTATGCCTTAGTGGTTGGAAAATCTCGCTGGTGGGGAGGATTGATCTGGGGCTTGATCATCGAGCTCGGGATGATGACCACTCCACCGATGGTCGTGGCGATGGACACCGGCTACTTTGGTCTCAAGCAGGGCTACGGAATCCTCATGGTGAGCCTCACGGCCCACATCGCTTACGGGGTGATGCTGGGGCTTTTGCTGGAGCGGTACGTCCGTCACGCCGGAAGCATCTTCACGCTCTTTGGCGAAGCGCTTCGTTCAAGGAAAGCACACGATCTCTCGATGGGGAAACCCTCTTAACCCCTCAGGGACAGAAAGCCTGCGGGCAGTGCCAGGGCAGCCGGCCAGTGGGGCAGCGGGCAAATCCAGTGAGAGGGGAGACGGCTGGAGGAGGCGGGAGTAGTTGTAGTCCCTGCCGCTGAACACCATCGCGGACCACTCCTCAAAGGAGGGGATTATGACCAGAGAAAGTTTCTGGTGCTTGCGCCAGGTGTGCATCCTCGACGGCTTGAGCGAGCGAGAGCTGCAAGAGCTCTCGCGGATCGCGCCGATGCGCTATTTCTCCGCAGGTCAGTTCATTTACCCTATGGGCCGGTCGGATCCCGCTCTCTACATCATCGGAGAGGGAGAGGTGACCATTCAGGCGGTCACGTGCGAAGGGAAGGAGATCATTCTCGGCCTGCTCAAAAGTGGCGATGTCTTTGGTGAGCTGTTTGTGCCGGCAGAGGACCGGGGACAGACCGAAGCGAGAGCGCGTACCGATGTCTGGCTCTGCGCGCTCACGGAGCGGGATTTCCTCTCGCTGTGCGCGCGGCGACCACAAGTCGCCATCAACTTCATCCGCGTGCTCATGCGACGGGTGCACGAGCTGCAAGAGGAGATCGAGGACCTGGCGTTCTCGACGGCGCGGCAGCGATTCCTGAAGCTCCTCGATCGGCTCTGCGCGGGAGATCGAGAACAGGCGAGCGCGTCCGTGTGCATCGTCAGATTCTCTCAAGACGAACTCGCGCGGATGCTCGGGGTCACCCGCGAGCGCGTGAACGCCATCGTGAATGAGTTCAAGAGGCAAGGCGTCCTGCAGTCGCGTTACGGCTCCCTGATCGTTGATCGAGATCACCTGCGGCGTGTCGTTCAGCGGGAAGTGGAGATGGAGTCGTGGCTCATGCAGGGGGGTCCCTCCTTGAGGTGTCCGACGTCCGGGTTCTGAACAGAGCATCCCCCACGGGGGGGCACGGTGAACCCGTAGCCGATGGCGGGCCGCTCGTGACGCCGCCGGTGGTGTTTGATCTGACGGGCGTCGAGCCGGCCATGTTCTCAGAGTGATTTCTTCGGCGACGGGCCCATTTCCCCGATCGGCCCGGATGGCGCTCGGTCGAAGGGTCGCGCCTCCTCGTCCGGGAGGATCGAGATCACCGTTGGGCATCGTCCGCGATGCCATCGGATCGCCGCCATCACGATCACCGCGAGAATGCCGATGACGATGGCTCCGAAGATGACATGATCCGGTCTATCGAGCGTCATTTCGTCCTCCTTTCTCCCACCTCAACTGGGCGGGCGATGGGTCTTCCTGTATTGCGTGGAGCGTCGCTCATAGACGATTTCACAGGGGCTTTCCCGATCTCGTAACAGACTCAACAACATGATCGCCCCTTTTCTGTCGCCACCCCCATTTTACCTATGCGCTCGATCATCTCTGTAAACCATTTCACAATCGCCGGAAAAGTGATCCGCCATCCCGGGAGGCCCAAATCGGGGCGTTGAAGGGAAAGGCGCTTGACTCAAGACTCAACTCCAGAGTTTATACTGAGCCTTTGGTGCTGAGAAAGGGGAAAACAATCACGGCTGGATGTACCGTGAAAGCAGCAGACGGCGATGGCGAAGTCACACACCGTACTGTCCTCCAGCCATTGCCGCATTTGTTTCAGCCCGGGGGTCACGCGGATGACCCGTGGCGGCTGCGCTCAAGCGGTGGATTGGGGGGCAAGGCGGCGAGGGGCAAATGGAATTGGGAAATGCTCTTCGTCGTCCGTGAGGGGGAGGGTCAGGATCAAGACGTGCGCACGGCGATGCGTGTAACTGGTTTGGGCATTGGGTGGCGAGGCAGGCCGAGTGAGGGTGTTGCCCGAGGTGTCATCCGAATAGCTCGCCCAAGGGGCGAGCGGGAATCCCTTGCTGTCGTTGGTTGGCGTGCAGTTGAGCGGTTGGAGGATCATCGGTTGTGCTTCCGCCACGGCGGTTGTCTGTGGTCTCGGCCCGTGGCTCATCGCGCGCTTCGGGGCGAGGTGCTCCTAGCGGCTCAGTGAGCTCGCCTGGTTGATTATCTCAGAGGCGATTCTCCTGAGATCGCCTTGGCTTGGCGAGAACGCAGAACTCAACGGCCATGGTGGCCGGAGGACTTCAAAACAGAATGACTCGTAGCGGCAACACCTGTGATTGAGTACCTCACCGAGTACTGGTTTGCCTTCCCGGTTGTGGTGCTCGGCTGCACGATGACGATCATGGGCGGTGTCGGGGGCAATGTCGTCTGCGGGCCGTTTTTCATCCTGGTGCTGAAATTATCACCGGAAGCGGCAATTGGAACGGCGTTGGTCACCGAAGTCTTCAGCATGTCGAGCGGCGTCATCGGCTACGGGCGGCGCAAGCTGATAGACTACAAACTGGCATTGTTTTTGGCCCTGGGAGCTGTGCCAGCAGCGATTCTCGGGTCATGGCTGTCGGTGCGGGCACCGGGGGCTTTACTCCAGATGATTTTCGGCGGGGCTATCTTGCTCATCGCGTGGTTGCTCTATCGCTCGCCGAGCGAGACCGCCCTCGTCACTCAGGAGGTGATACGGAATCCTGGATCGCCCGGCGTGCGCACGCTCATTGATCGTCAGGGTCGAGTCTTCTCGTACCGGGTGTGTCGGCGAGGACAACTCCTGGGCATCAGCGTGCTCGCCGGATTAGGGTCGGGGCTGGTCGCCATCGGCGGCGGCGAACTGAACACGCCGGCGATGGTGCTCCGTTGCAAAATTCCCGTTCGCATCGCGGCGGCGACGGCTGTGTTCACCATGGCCCTGACCGTCATGGCGGGGGCCAGCACGCGCGTCCTTGTTGGTCGGCCCGTTTGGAACCTTGCTCTCTGGACCATTCCCGGTGCCATCCTCGGCGGGCAATTGGGGAGCTATCTGGCCAGCCACATCGAATCGGAGGCGCTGAAACGAGGGCTGTCGCTTCTCTTCGTCCTGGTTGGAACGGTGATGATTGTGCATGCTATGTTTCTGACGTAATCTTTCAGCCCTTGTTGAGGATCAGGAGAAACTGGTGATTCGATGAAACAACGGAATGAGGCGATCATGCTCTCTCACCTTGTGCGAGATCTGGCTGAACCAGCAGTCTTGCTGGGCGCGGCAGCCGTTGGCGTGGGCTTGGCCGTGTGGCTACCTGGAGCGGAAGATGGAGCTCAACGACTCATTACGCCTTTTTTGATGGTTGTGTTGTTTACGCTCTTCGCCCGCGTGTCACTGGGACGGCTCCGGGAGGCCGCCCGCGATTGGCGCTACCTTTTGACGGCGGTGGGATTGAACTTTGTGAGTACGCCGCTCATTGCCTTTTGCTTGGGCTGGGTGTTCCTGCGGGATGAGCCGGCGCTCTGGGTGGGACTGGTGCTGGCGCTCATTACTCCCTGCACTGATTGGTACCTGATCTTCACCGACTTGGCCGGGGGCGACGTGCACCGCAATCTGGCGCTGTTGCCATGGAATCTGATTCTCCAACTCGTCTTGCTGCCGGTCTACTTGTTGGTCTTCACGCAAACCCTGATGCCGGTGGACCTGAGCACGTTGGCGCGGGCTTTCGCCCTGTATGTGGCGATTCCGCTTGTGGCCGCGCAACTCGTGCGCTGGCGTCGTCCGCGGGTGGCCGTGTCCGGGCGGCTAACTCGGCTCGGTTTTGCGGCGCTGGCGCTGACTGTGATGGCGATGTTCACCAGCCATGGGGAGATCGTGCTGAAGCGCCCGACCCTCTTTCTGAGGATGGGACCACCCATGCTGAGCTTCTATCTGATCTCCTTCTCTTTGTCCTGGCTCGTGTCCCGGTGGCTGCATTATCCACGAGAGAGGTTCATCGCCCTGGCCTGTACGACCACGGCGCGGAACTCGCCGCTGGCGCTGCCGCTGGCGGTCGTCTTGTTTCCCGCGCATCCGGTCGTGGCTCTCAGCCAGTTGATCGAGCCGGTGCTGGAAATTCCGAGTTTGATTGTTTTCTCAGCCGTAGCCAAGCGACGAGTCCAGCCGGTCACTGCGCCAACCGCCGCATGGTTTGCGGATGCGAGAACTTCTGGTGATGGATGTGCAGGCTATGTTTCTGAAGAAAATCAGACCTGAGGAGGTCGGTAAAATGACGGAAAGAACACATCTCACTTTACGCATTGAAGGGATGACCTGCGACGGTTGCGCCCGGCATGTGACCGAGGCGTTGAAGGGCGTCATGGGGGGTGTGGAAGCTCACGTGCCCGGCTGGCGCTCGGGGCACGCCACGGTCATCGCTGAAACGGCGGTCGCTGATGAAGCGTTGATGAGCGCCGTCAGAGACGCGGGCTATCGCGCGCTGGTGCGCGAACGACGACCACTCGGGCACCCCATGCGATCTATAGATCGCATGGGGACCCCGGTGGAAGGGGAGCGTCGAGCACCGAAGCCGGAAGGCGCCGATTACGATCTCATGATCATCGGCGGCGGGTCGGCGGCGTTTGCGGCCGCGATCAAAGGCGCAGAGTTGGGCGCGAACGTGGCCATTGTCGAGGGCGGCACCATCGGCGGCACTTGTGTGAACATCGGCTGCGTGCCCTCGAAGACATTGATCAAAGCGGCGGAGCTCTGCTACCGCTCCGCCTATCCGAAATTCGAAGGACTCACCGCCTGCCCGCCGCCGTCGGATTGGCGGCGCGTCATCGAGCAGAAGGATGAGTTGGTGGCGGCACTGCGGCAGGGCAAATACATCAACGTGATGGATGTCTATCCCAACATCACGCTCATTCGCGGTTGGGCCCGACTCGCGGGCGGTCGTCAGGTCTCGGTCAACGGCACGACCTACACTCCGGGGAAGATCATCATTGCTATCGGTGTTCGACGGTCTCAGGCAAACTGAGGCTGGGCGCTCCTTTGGTTCGGCTTCTTTCCTGAGTTGGTGGCTCAAGGGCAGAGGATGGGGATGGCCTCGGCTTCTCATCGCATGTGAGTGTGAGGTCTCTTACGGATTTCATCGGCTGAATCGCCGACAGTGAGTGGTGATATGCGGCAACGGCTCAAGACCGGTTATTCTCGGCGTCCTCCGGGATATGATCGGCCTCCCTTTTCCGAGTGAGATCCTCATGGTCGTTGCCGGAGCGCTGGAGTTCGGTGGCTTTTTGTGGGAGATTTATCCGCGTCGTCGGGTCGGCCCGCCGAAGGGCGACTGGAGAGTGATGGCCGCCGATGTCGAGGAAGGTGTGAGGTGAACGATGAGTGATGGTGTGAAGGGGGGAAGTGCCTTCGGCTCCCCGGGGATTCCGCCCCGATGGACGTCCAGCTCGAAGGAGGGAGTGGGAACCGCCTACAACACGTCCAGCCGCGTGTGGTTCACGATATCGCACGGCATCCGCAACGAAGTCTATTATCCGAGGATTGACCGTCCCCAAATCCGGGACTTTCAATTTCTCATCACCGATGGGGAGACCTTCTTTCACGAGGAAAAGCGAGACCTCATCCACCGGATCGAGTACATCGAGCGCCACACGCTGGGCTATCGGATCGAAAGCGCCGACAAAGAAGGCCGCTATCGAATCATCAAGGAGGTCATCTCGGACCCTCACGAACCGTGTGTTCTGATCCGCGCCCGCCTCGACGCCGAGGGTGACTGGCGGGACCGGCTGCAGGTGTACGCGCTGCTCGCCCCTCATCTGGAGGTCGGCGGTTGGGGCAACTCGGTCCGGAGGGTTCGCGTCGCCGGCCATGACATTCTCGTGGCCTGGAAGGGACAGACCTTTCTGGCGATGGGCGCCCAGGTCGGGTTCAGCAGGACATCCTGCGGATACGTGGGCGCAAGCGACGGCTGGCAGGACCTCAAAGAGAACTTTCGCATGGATTGGGAATTCGACCGGGCGGACGACGGCAACGTCGCTGCCATCGGGCAGCTCGCGCTCTCCAACGGTGGGGAGTTCACCGTGGGATTAGCCTTCGGCGACACGGAGCATGCCGCTGTGACCACCCTCTTTCAATCGCTGAGCGTGCCTTTTGTTGAACACAGAGAGAGGTACATCGAGCAGTGGCACCGCGTCTGCTGTGAGATTCTCGATCTGGACCGTTACTCCGGCGATCGTGGGCGACTCTACCGCATCAGTCACAGTTTGTTGCTGGCGCACGAGGATAAAACGTTCGCGGGGGCGCTGATCGCCTCCGCGAGCATTCCCTGGGGAGAGGTCAAGGGGGACGAGGATCTCGGCGGCTATCATTTGGTCTGGACGCGCGACATGGTTCAGAGCGCGACCGGCCTTCTGGCCAGCGGCAACACGGTCACGCCGCGCCGGGCGCTCATCTATCTGGCCTGCTCGCAACGTCCTGACGGAGGCTTTCCGCAAAACTTCTGGCTTGATGGCACGCCGTACTGGAGCGGCATTCAGCTTGACGAGGTGGCGTTCCCGGTGATGCTTGCCTGGCGACTGTGGAGGGCCGATGCGCTGGGCGATTTCGATCCTTATCCGATGGTCACGGCGGCCGCCGCGTACTTGATCCGACAGGGTCCGGCGACGCAGCAGGAACGGTGGGAGGAAAACAGCGGCTATTCGCCTTCGACGTTGGCCGCGACGATTGCCGCGCTGATCTGCGCTGCCGACTTCGCCCGGTCTCGCGGTCAGGAACAGTCTGCTGTTTTTCTCGAAGAGTATGCCGGCTTCCTGGAATCGCACATCGAGCGCTGGACCGTGACGACACAAGGAAGTTTGGTTCCGGGAATCTCAAGGCATTACATCCGCATCCTTCCCACCGACATCAACGACCCTGCCCCGGAGGAAGACCCGAATCGCGGCGTGCTTCAGATTCGCAATCGGCCTCCGGGAGAGCCGTGGGAGTTTCCGGCCAAGGACATCGTGGATGCGGGTTTTTTGGAGCTGGTGCGATACGGCATACGCAAGCCGGGAGATCCGCTCATCGAGGATTCGCTTCAAGTTGTGGACGCTGTGCTCAAGGTGGAGACGCCCGTCGGTCCCTGCTGGCGGCGCTATAACCACGATGGATACGGGACGCGTTCGGACGGCGGCCCGTTTGAAGGATGGGGAAGAGGGCGAGCGTGGCCGCTTCTTACGGGGGAACGAGGCCATTACGAGCTGGCGGCGGGCCGCGATGTACGGCGATACATCCGCGCGATGGAGGGTTTCGCTTCTCGTGGAGGCATGCTTCCCGAGCAGGTGTGGGACGAACCGGACAGACCTGAGCTGGGCTTGTACCTGGGCCGGCCAGCAGGCTCTGCGATGCCCCTGATGTGGGCGCACGCCGAATACATCAAGCTGCTCCGGTCTACGGCCGATGGTCAGGTGTTCGATCTGATCCCGATTGTCGCCGACCGCTATCGTGCCGGGCGGGGACGGAAAGACCTTCAGGTGTGGAAACCAAACCGCCAGGTGCGACAAGCGGCGCCCGGACAGGTGCTGCGCGTTCAGGCGCCGGCGCCGTTTCGCCTCAGATGGACTGTGGACGAATGGCAAAGTTTCCAGGACACAGATTCTCGCCCCAGCGGTCTCGGGATCTACTTTGTGGACATCCCCGTGGCCAGGGGACAAAGTGCGCCCGTTCGTTTCACATTTTTTTGGACCGACGGCCAACGATGGGAAGGCCGAGATTACGAAGTGAGAGTTCGAAAGCGATGAAAGAACAAACCTGCGAGAATGTGTCATTGGCAACGAATCTAGTTACAGCGGGGATTTTTAATCAAGGGATTATTTGGGGGGCCTTCATGAACAGCGTGGATGAACTCTGTGTGAACACCTTGCGTTTCCTGGCTGTGGATGCGGTGGAGCACGCTCACTCCGGGCATCCGGGTCTGCCTTTGGGAGCCGCGCCGATGGCTTATGTTTTATGGGATCGCTTCCTGCGGCACAATCCGCGAAACCCGTCGTGGTTCAACCGCGACCGCTTCCCGTCTGTCGGCCGGACATGGCTCGGCATTGCTCTATACCCTGCTGTACGTTTATGGCTATGATCTGCCACTTGAAGGAGGGAGGAGCGAGTATGCAAGTCGGCATGATCGGTTTAGGAAGGATGGGGGCGAACATGGTACGGCGGCTGATGCGGGCCGGCCATGAATGCGTCGTTTTCGACCGGAATCCGGATCGGGTGGCGTCGCTGGTGGCCGAAGGGGCAACGGGGGCGGCTTCGCTGGAGGAATTCGTGCAATGCCTGCGCCCGCCCCGCGTGGCGTGGCTCATGGTTCCCGCCGGGAATCCCACCGAGCAGACGATCGCTGCGCTGGCCGAGCGGCTGGAACCCGGCGACATCCTCGTTGATGGCGGCAACTCCTACTTCAAAGATGATGTGCGGCGAGCACAGATCCTCAAGCGCAAGGGCCTTCACTATCTCGATGTGGGCACAAGCGGAGGCCTCTGGGGATTGGAGCAGGGATACTGCCTGATGGTCGGCGGAGAGAAGGAGATCTTCGACTTCCTGGAGCCGATCTTTCGCGCTCTGGCGCCGGGTCGCGGCTCGATCCCGCGCACGCCCGGACGCGACGCCCGCCCGAGCACGGCGGAGGAGGGATACCTCTATTGCGGTCCGTCGGGAGCCGGGCATTTCGTCAAGATGATTCATAATGGCATCGAATACGGAGTGATGCAGGCGTATGCCGAGGGCTTCGATATTTTGCACGCGGCGCGGTCGCACGATCTGCCGGAGGAGGCGCGCTACGAGTTCGATCTCGCGGACATCGCCGAGCTGTGGCGGCGGGGCAGTGTCATTCGCTCCTGGTTGCTGGACCTGATCGCGCGGGGTCTGGTGGAAGACCCGGAGCTGTCGCGCTACACGGGCATCGTTCAGGATTCGGGGGAAGGGCGCTGGACGATCATGACGGCGATTGAGCAGGCCGTGCCGGCGGAGGTCCTCTCGGCCGCGCTCTATGCGCGATTCCGGTCCCGGCAGGAGCATACCTTCGCCGAGAAGCTGCTGTCGGCCATGCGGTATCTCTTCGGGGGCCACGTCGAGCGGCCTACGGGGGAATGAGGCGATGAACGAATCACCGCTGGTCAATCCTTTGCGCGAGGGGTTGTCCGTGGACCGTGCTCCTGAGCCGTGCATCCTGGTCATCTTCGGAGCGTCTGGGGATTTGGCCCGGCGCAAGCTCGTGCCTGCCCTGTACGCGCTGGCCCGCCGACGTCTGCTGCCGATGGGATTCGCCGTTGTCGGTCTGGCCCGAAGTCCGATGAGCGACGATGAGTTTCGCGCGCGTATGCGAGCGGGTGTGGAGGCCTTCTCCGGCACAGGATCGCCGGAGGCGGCGATCTGGGAAGATTTCGCTCGAAGCCTTTTTTATTTATCGGCGGACTTTCGAGGCCCCGAAGGTTATCAGCAATTGGGGGCTGTGCTCTCCCGACTTGATCGCGAGCGGGCCACTGCCGGCAACCGGATTTTCTATCTGGCCTTGCCGCCCAGCCTCTACGGTGACGTCATCCGGGGCCTCGATGCGGCGGGATTGGCGCGACCCTCCAACCCGGCGAGCTGGACGCGAATCGTCATCGAAAAGCCCTTTGGCCGAGACCTCGATTCCGCGCGCGCTTTGAACCAGACTGTCAGCCGTGTCTTCCGCGAGGATCAGGTCTATCGTATTGATCACTACCTGGGGAAGGAGACGGTTCAGAACATCCTCGTCTTTCGGTTCGCCAACAGCATCTTTGAACCGGTGTGGAATCGGCGTTACGTTGACCACGTCCAGATCACGATGGCCGAAACCGTCGGCGTCGAAGAGCGGGCGGCATATTACGAGGAAGCGGGAGCGGTGCGCGATATGGTTCAAAACCACATGCTCCAGCTTTTGGCCTTGACGGCCATGGAACCGCCCGTCGCCTTCGAGGCCGATGCCGTGCGGGATGAGAAGGTGAAGGTCCTGCGGGCCGTTCGCCCGATCTCTCTTGAGGAGGCGGTTCGAGGACAGTACGACGAAGGATGGGTGGCCGGCGAGAAAGTCCGCGCCTATCGCTCCGAGCCCGGCGTGAAATCGGATTCACCCCGAGAGACGTATGCTGCGCTGAAGCTCTCGATCGAGAACTGGCGCTGGGCGGGCGTCCCTTTTTATCTCCGAACGGGCAAGCGTCTGCCCAAGCGCATCACCGAGATTGCCATTCAGTTCAAGCACCCGCCGCTTCTTCTCTTCGGTCGGAGTCCGGCCGACCAGGTGGAGCCGAACGTCCTCGTCTTACGCATCCAGCCGGATGAGGGGATTTCGTTGAAGGTCGAGGCGAAGCTCCCCGGTCATGCGATTCGCATCCGGTCGGTCCTGATGGATTTTCGCTACGCGACCTCGTTCGGGGCGGACCCGATGAACGCCTATGAGCGCCTCCTGCTCGATTGTCTGCTCGGAGATGCCACGCTTTTTGCGCGGCGCGATGGCGTGGAAGCGGCCTGGACGATCGTAACGCCCCTGCTCCAGATGTGGGAAGAGACGCCGCCCGAGGGATTCCCCAACTACGCGGCCGGGAGCTGGGGACCGAAAGAAGCGGACGCCTTGATCGAAAGCGACGGTCGTCGGTGGAAGCGGCTTTAGTGTGGCATCGAGCCGATGGCCAATCAAGGCCATTCGATTCCGAACAAGCCTACAATGAACCGAAAGAGCGACATTGAGAACGTCCTGAGGGGGATACCGAAAGCCGTCCCGGTGCAGGCCATTGAGCAGGAACTCGAACGATTGTGGAGAACGGCGGCGCAGCCCGCCGAAGGGGAGTCCCCGCTCCCCGTCCTGAGAGCCTGCGCGTTGAACCTGGTCGTCTATGTTGCTGCCCCAGAACGGGTGTCAGAGATCGAGGCCGTGATCCTTCAGCTCATCCCGGAGCATCCGCTGCGAGCCATCGTCATGTCGGTGGACGAAAGTGGTGGGGAATCTCGTGTGGACGCCTGGATCTCTGCGCATTGCGTGCAGCCGGTGCCGGAGGGGAAGCAGATTTGCTGCGAGCAGATTCGCCTGGATGTCCGGGGCGAACCGATCAGCGGGCTGTCGCGTCTGGTCGTGCCGATTCTTGTTCCGGATGTGCCGGTTTTCCTCTGGTGGTGCGGCGCTCTGCCGTTTGGGGCTGAAGGGCTGGAGGATTTCCTCGCCATCGCCGACCGCGTCATCCTTGACTCGGCCGAACTGGGGAATCCTCTGGTGGATTTTCTCGGGCTCGCCCGTTTGATCCTGAGTCGGGAGGCGAGCACCGCTTTCAGTGATGTCGTCTGGAGCCGCCTGACCTTCTGGCGTCACGCGGTGGCTCGGCTTTTCGACAGCCCATTGACCCGACCTTCCCTTTCTCGCCTCCAGCGCGTCGTCATCGGATACGCTGAAGAGCGCGATGCCTGTGCGCCCTCATCCCAAGCGCTACTCATGGCCGGTTGGCTGGCGAGTCGCCTGGCCTGGCAGCCGCTCACGAGGTTGACGTTCTCGGCGGTGCGGCCGGAGGAGGCGCGATCCGAACTGCACTTGCGGTCTCCGGGCGAGCACCTCACGGGGTCCCCACGCGATCTCTCGATCGCGTGGGGTGCCCGCACGGTCACGATCGAATTTCGAGCCCTCAGGTTGCCATCTGTTCCCAGGGGGGACCTGGTCTCCCTGGAGCTGGACGCCGAAGGAACTCCGGCCACGCGATTCGTCGTGGCGCAGACGGGAGAACCCACTTCGGTCGAGAGCCGAATCGAGCGGGCCGGGATGAATCCGATCGTCCAGAGGCTCGGCCGTCCGCAGACGAGCTTGGCTCAGGACGTCGGCAGCGCGCTCGAGCTCTTCGGCCATGATCGCGTGTACGAACAATCCGTGAAAATGGCCGCCGCGTTTCTCGATGGGGAGTGAGATCATAAAGAGAGAGCTCCGGCGTGGAGAACTGCTCATCTGCCGGGATGCCGAAGAGCTCGCCTTTCGGGCGGCGATGCGTTTGGTCGAGTTGGCCGAAGAGTTCATCATCCGGAATGGGCGCTTTTGCGTCGCTCTCTCCGGAGGCGCAACCCCGCAGGGACTATATGCTCGCCTGGCGAGTCCTCCTTTTCGGGAGCGGGTGATCTGGTCGAGGGTTGACAGCAGTTACCGTTTTTGTTATCAGCGATTTCAGCCATGAAACTCTCCGACTGGGCTCGGAAGCAAGGAGTGAGCTATATCACCGCCGGGGCGGTGGTTCAGAGCGGGCAAGCTTCCCGTCCCCGCCCGTCAGCTCCCAACGGGGACCATCTTGGTGGAAGAGCCATCTCCGGAGGGGGGCGCACGATGCTCTATGCTCGGGTCTTGTCCGCCGATTGGAGGCGATCTCGATGCTGGTGATGTAGGCGTTTCGCTTTGAGCTTGATCCCAACGGCCGTGCCCGCGTGGCGTTGGCCAAGCACGTGGGGGCTGCTCGCTTTGCCTACAACTGGGGCCTGGCGCGTTGCCTGGAAGCGATCGAGCGAAGAGAGCCTATCCCATGCGCCGCCCAGCTCCACAAGGCGTGGAACATCTGGAAACGAGAGAACGCCCCCTGGTGGGTGGAGGTGTCCAAGTGTGCGCTTCAGGAAGCCCTCCGTGACCTGGAGCGAGCTTTCCGCAACTGGCGGCAGGGTCGGGCGGGAAAGCCTCGCTTCAAGCGGAAGAAGGGCATGGGCGACAACGCGGCGCGCTTGACCGGCGCCATCCGGATGTTCCCCCGTCACGTGCAACTGCCCCGCATCGGCAGGGTGCGCACCAAGGAGCGGACGGACAGGCTTCTGGAGCTTCTTCAAGCAAAGAGAGCCCGCATCCTCTCGGCCACAATCTCCCGAGAGGCTGACCGCTGGTTTGTGAGCCTCACCTGCGAGGTGGAGCGGCCTGATCCCGTTCCCCGCGTTCTCCGGGACGACGACGTGGTGGGCGTGGATCTGGGTCTCATGTCCTTCCTGGTGCTGTCCGATGGAACGCGCATCGAAGCGCCGAAGCCGCTTGACGGGAAGCTTCGCCTCTTGCGCCGTCGCTCCCGACGGCTTTCCCGCAAGCAGAAAGGCTCCAACAACCACCGAAAAGCTTCTCTTTGCCTGGCCCGGCTGCACTGGCGGATTCGGAACATCCGGCGGGACTTCCTTCACAAGGTCACCACGGCGCTGGCGAAAACCAAGTCGGTGATCGTGGTGGAGAATCTTTCCGTGAAGGCACTGGCTCGCGGACGTCTTTCCCGTTCTGTTGCGGACGCGGGTTGGGGGATGTTCCGCCGGATGCTGGAATACAAGTCGAGCTGGTATGGAGCGCGGCTTATCATCGCGCCGCGCGATTTCCCATCCACCCGGAGCTGCTCACGGTGCGGAGCGCTCGGCCCAAAGCTTTCCCTTTCACGGCGGGTGTTCCGGTGTTTGGCCTGCGGGTTTGAGGCCGACCGGGATTTTAACGCCGCGTTGAATCTACGGCTTTACGGGCTGGCCGTCCTCAACGGCCCTACCGGGAGTTCCCCGGGAAGTGACGCCTGTGGAGACCTCTCTGGCGGCGGAACGGCCTTCGGGTCGGTCTACGAGTCATGGGTCGGTGAAGCAGGAAGTGGCCGGTCATTTGTTTCACCCGGCATGGGTGAAATAAATGATTATGCGCCACAGAACGGTGCCCATTCCCCCGGCCAATGTTCACCGCATGCCGGGGGAAAAAGATCCTGAAGAGGCCGCCGTCGAGTACGCTCATACACTCAGAGCGTTCTTCGGGCTTGCTGCCTGTGAGCTCCCTGCGTTCGATCTCGTTCTGCTCGGCCTGGGAGAAGACGGACACACGGCCTCTCTTTTCCCGGGCACGGCTGTGCTCTCTGAGCGGAGGGAGATGGTGCGAGCCGTCTATGTGGAAAAGCTCGGTGCGTCACGCCTGACGCTCACGGCGGCCGTTTTCAATCACGCGGCCAACGTGATCTTCCTGGTCTCCGGAGAGAGGAAAGCCGCCGTCCTGAGGGAAGTTCTCCTGGGCGAAGACCGGCCTGACAGGCTCCCGGCGCAGTTGATCGCCCCGACTCAGGGCAAACTCCTCTGGATCGTGGATCGTGACGCCGCGCGCGAGATCGTCCGGTAGATTTCGAGTCTCGCGCAAGACCCACCGCAGAGGTCGTCGGGAACCCCGTTGTCATCCCCTTTATTCCCACTGCTGTCTGCTCATGCTGCGAGTGGGCCGAAGATTTTTCGGACGCCGAGCGGAGGCTTGAGCGTCTGCGAGGTTCGCCTTCATCGTCAGACAATAGGGACCGGCTGCCAGGCCTCCCACGTGATCTATAGATCGCGTGGCGATCATGATAAATCGGAGTCGGAATAGAGCGAGCCCCCTGGGTGATCTATAGAAGGCAAGGGGGACTCCGTCCGATCGGTTCGAGGCGGGGGGCAGCGCCGCCGCTCCGGCGAGCGAGCGAATGTAAAGTCTTTTACAGATTTCGCCTCCAGGGGGAGTCATAATGTCGTCGAACATGAAGCCGACGGAATCACAGCGGGTCGTTCTCGTGCTCTGTGGTGGGGGGAGCAAGGGCGCGGTGGAAGTGGGGTGCTACCGCGCCCTCCTCGAACTCGGGGTGTCCGTTGACGCCGTCGTCGGGACGTCAATTGGAGCCGTTAACGGCGCGTTCATCGCCGCGGGGATACCGGTCGGCGAGATCATCGCGCTGTGGCAGCGGGTGAAGTTCTCGGACTTGTTCGCCTTCAACTGGGGCGTTCTATGGAATCCGCGAAAGGCGGCGAGCCTGTACGATAACGGCAAGCTGCGGCGATTCTTAGAGCGGCACCTCCCGGCTCGCTTTGAAGACCTCGTCTTGCCGCTGACGATCATCGGCACGGACCTGAGAACCGGGGAGATGGTCCTGATGGAGGGCGGGGATCTCACCCAGGCGATTATGGCCAGTACGGCCGTTCCGGGGATATTGCCGCCGGTGATCGTCCAGGGGCGTGAGATCGTGGATGGGGGCCTGGCGAACAATCTGCCGCTGGATGTGGCGGCGCAAAAGGGCGCCCGGGTGGTTCTGGCCATGCGCTGCGGCTGTCGCCGGCCGCTCGCGCGGACCCCTCGCGGTATCCTGGGCATTCTCTCGCGTTCGTTCGACATCAGTCTCAACGGCCGATGGGACGGCCAGATCGAGCCCTATCGGGATCGAACGCGCTTCATCGTGCTCGAACCGTGCCTGGACGAAAACATCAGTCTGCTCGATTTCAGCCACAGCGCCGAATTGATCGAGATCGGGTGCCAATTCGCGCTCGGCGAGCTGCGCGCGCGAGCATCTGAATGGTTCGGCACTATTCCATGGAGAGCTTGAGCAGGTGAGGAAAAAGGCTTTCATGGTGGCACGCGATGATGAAGGACGTGGTGAAGATTCAGCGCCGACGGGGCTTCGAGTGCCGGTTGGTCGTGTGGCTTCAGACGCATATTGAGCGGGTTTCACCTACGTGGGGATCGGGCATGCGGCCGTCACGTCGTGAGGTGTGAGGGGGCGTCCTATTGCGAGTGCTCCTTCGCTCCAGGAGGCCAGATGTTGGCTCCCCCCTACGATTTCTCGTGACCTTCAGGCGTGCCCAAAGCGGAGAGGGCGGCCCGAAATCCCCGGACGAGCGCCTCGACCGGCCCGCGCCCGTAATAATGCAAGAAGATGATGCGGGGCCTCTCTCCGAGCATGTGGTGGTGGAGGGCCACGATTTCCAGATCGTGTCGCCTCAGCGCTCGAATCACGGCGTTGACTTCGGACTCCTGCATGGCCATATCGCCGGCGATATGAGCCCGCTCGGGCCGGCCTGCCACCGCCGCCCACGAATTCAGGCCCATCGTCGTTGTGATCTCCGTTCCCATCGCCAGGACACGGAGATCCGTTCGCCCGACGGTGTATTTGTAGGTCGGTCCGTTGATGACGCCCCGGAAGCCAACGATCCGATCAAGAGCCGGGAGGTCGAAGACCTCATTGGCCAACCGTTCCGGAGGCCGGGCTTCAGGTTGATGGGCCGGAAAGAGCGGCGTCGCTTGGATCGCATTCGCATAGCGCCGGGCCAATTCTCCGACTGGACCCCTCCCGTGCACATGCAGATAAAAAATGCGCGGCTCCTCGTAGAAGAAATGATTGTGAAGAGCGCTCACCTCCAGTCCCTGCTCCTGCACCGACGAGATCAGGGGATTGACTTCTTCTTCACGCAGCACGATATCGCTCATCAAAACGGCCTGTCGCCCATCGAGCGTCTTCTTGAACGATACCCACCCGCCGAAACCGAACGGAACGGGCACCTCGTCTCCTTTGATGCGAACCTTCAGGTCGTTCCGCGGAAGGGCGACCGTGTAGACCGCTTCCTCTTCGACATATCTCCCCTTCTTCCCCAGCGCTTGCTCGATGGCGTCCATCTCAGCGGGCGATAAATGAGGAGTCCGGCGTCTTCTCTGAGGGGGAACAGCACCGACACTCTCTCCCACGGAGATGGCGCTCGCGGCGCCTCCGGCAAGAATCAGGCCGAAGAAGCGGCGACGATCGACCTTACCGAGGGCCATTTTGTTCTCTCCTCCCCTGCGCTCTGTGGACCCGGAAAAACGATGGTTCTCCTTCAGAGCGTTGATCTTCAGGCGGCTCATCCCCCGAAATTTTATTTCGTCAATCCTGGAGAAAGCCAGTCGAATCCAGTCGGGCCCAAGAGCCCGGCGATGATTCTCCTCGCCTGAGGACGTGGTCGCCATTTCAAGCGAGTCAGATCGAATCGGAGGCGCTCACGCGGATGGGTCCGGTCAATTGGGGTTCGTCAGATGATCGGCCGTTTTTGATTCTCCACGGCGAGCGCGATACACTTGTCCCCGTCGGTCAATCGCCGATTGTTCGCGAGAAGCCGCTCGCGGGCACGATCCCGTGCGGTGGGCGTGTTTGCTGAGCTGGTGATCGTGAAGAGTGCCGAGCTGCTCCAGATGATCGCCGACTTCTTCGATCGGCGGCGGTGGGATTTCGGCATGGGCGTTTCGGTGCAGCTGTGGAGTTGTGCCGGATTGGGGCGAGGGCGCGGCACACGATCCTGTAGCCCTTGTGGTCACCGTCGCCGGGAGGAAGCCTGGGGTAGAGAATGCCCCGTGATGGGCCGTCAGACCCGCCGCAGGGCGCTCCGTGAGGGGATGTGGGATGACGGATGAAGCGAAGAGGATCCCTGCGGCGGGCCTTGACGGGGGCAGCTTTTATTTTGTGTGGAGGGGGTACGATGGATGAGGAGAAGCTCAGTTCACCTGTCTCGTTCATAGGGGAGTGTCTCGGACATCTGGCCGATGAATCGGTTCTGAGGGCTTATGAAGCGTGGTGGGCGAGCGAGGGCTGGCGGCTCTCGGAGGGTGTGGATCGCGCGGGTACACCCTGGCTGAAGATGTACGACCGCTTCGGCCGTCGGGTGGACGAGATTCTCTATCCTCCGGGGTATCGGGTGTTGCTTCATCAGGGATATCGGGCGGGGATCGTCGGTCGGGTCTTCGAGGAGCAGTCTCTGATTCCGAGCTATCTTCTGGGGTATGTGACGTCGTTTTACGACCCCGGGCTTTATTGTCCGTATGTGGTCTCGCTGGCGACAGCCGTAGCGTTGGAGAAGTACGGATCCGAGGCCGTGAAGGCCCGCTTTCTGCCGGCGCTCCTTCGGCGGGATGATTCTGTTTGGCAGGGGGCCACATGGATGACGGAGGTGCAGGGCGGTTCGGATTTGGGGGCGGCTGTGGAGACGCGGGCTCGGCCGGAGGGCGACCGGTGGTCTCTCACCGGCGAGAAGTACTTCGCGAGCAATGTGGGGGCGGAGCTGGCGCTGGTCGCTGCCCGTCCCGAGGGGGCGCCCCGGAACGTGCGAGGCTTGGCGCTCTTTCTGGTACCCCGCTATCGGGAGGATGGGAGGCTCAACTACATGATCCGCCGCTTGAAGGACAAGATCGCCACGCGTTCTGTCCCGACGGGTGAGGTCGAGTTCAGCGAGAGCGAGGCCTATTTGCTGGGCTCGCGAGAATGGGGGATTTATTTAATTCTGGAAGTGCTGAATCTCTCTCGGGTGGCGAATAGCATCGGGAGCGTGGCCCTGACCCAACGGGTGCTGGCCGATGCCGGGAGTTTCGCTCGGGAGCGGGTGGCTTTCGGTCGACCCATCGGCGAGCATCCGCTTCTGCGTCGGCAGTTTGAGGAGCGGCGGGCCCGGTTGGAGGAGGCCTTTGCGCTGGCCTGGGAGGCCGTGCGGCTTCTGGAAGCGGTCTGGAAGCAGACGCCGCCCTATGGGGAGGCGTATCCTTTGTTCCGGCTGATCGCCCACTTGGCCAAGTATTGGACGGCGGAGGTCGCCGTGGAGACGGCCCGATGGGGGATAGAGGTCTATGGGGGGATCGGGGCGCTGGCTGAGTTCGGGATGGAGCGGTGGTTGCGCGAAGCGCTGATTTTGACGATCTGGGAGGGGACGCCCCATCGTCAGATGCTGGATGGGTTGGAGGTGATGGAGCGTCGGGGGGCGCATCGGGCGCTCTTCGCGCATTTGCGGTCACTGGCCGATTCGCGTGAGTGTGATGAGCTGGAAGAGATGGCGGCTCGCGTCGAGGACCACCTGAGGCTCCCTCCGTGGGAGCGGGAGGCTCAGGTTGAAGGGCTCTTTCGCGACCTGGCGCGCGTCACAGCGAGGATACTCCGGGCATCTCGGCGCTCACGGGGGTGATTGGAGGGGGTGGAGGACGTTCAGTGCTTGGGGATGGGAGCGGTCATCAACAGTAGGGGGTCTCGCTGTGTGAGCCACGGGGGAGGGGGGGAAAGAGCAGGGGGCTCTCTGACTGAGCCATGTCTTCGCTCTGCAGAGCGAGATCGTATTCGGATGCGCCCTCTCATGGCGGTTAGTCTTCGGGGAGGGCGCTCGGGCGCCTCATGCGATCATCGCATGGGGACCCCACGTGGGGACCCCGGCATGATGTGGCGTTGGATGAACTCTTCCGGGGGACCCCGAGGGTTCGGATCCGCTCAAAGACTCGCGAGACCACTCGGTCACAGCGTGCCCCACCAAAAGGAAACGTCTGAGTCGTTTTCGCTCTTAGTCGGTCGGAGAGAAATTTGCGCAGTCGTGCCCGCGCCCGGTGCAATCGAACTTTCACGGCGTCTTCGCCGAGGCCCAAACAGGCCGCCGTCTCCGCCGTACTCATCCCTTCCACCTCTCGCAGCATGAAGACCGAGCGGTACAACGGGGGCAAGGCTTCAATAGCCGCTTCGAGCAGAGCCTGCAGCTCGCGCTCCAGAACGTGTTGCTCGGGATCACGTCCGGCCATTTTCGTCGCGCTCCCCGTGAAATTCTGGTGATCGGTCACGTCGCCGATTTCGACAAAGCGGCGCCGTTGGCGGACCCGCGCTCGGGCTTCGTAGACGGCGATCTTGGTCAACCAGGTGGAGAACCGGGCGGCGCCGGTGAATTGATCCAGATGCTGATAGGCGCGCACATACGCCTCCTGCATGACGTCTTCGGCTTCGCTGTCATCGCCCAGAATGGCCCGCGCCACCCGATAGAGCCGCTGATTGTACCGACGCATGAGAACTTCAAAGAGCGCCGCCTCGCCCGCCCGCACGCGCTCGACGATTTCTTCGTCGGTGAGCGAAGCCGCGGTCGAGGACACGGTCATATCGTCGGTAGCCATTGTTGCTCCTTTTACTGAGTCACCGGGCTCAGAAAGGTTACAAGGTTTTTCCGTTCCTCGTTCTGTAACCCGAAGGGCACCCGCTCACTCTATATGCTGCAGGATACGAGTATGACCGCACGGGACGAGAAACTCAACTCCGCGTGGTGGGGACTGAAAATCGGTCTGGGCGCGGCGGCCTTTCTTGCCGGTCTGGATAAGTTCTTCAACCTTCTCACCCAGTGGGAGATGTACCTGAGCCCCTGGGTCGAACGTCTGCTGCCTGTTTCGCCAGGCGTGTTCCTGTCATTTGTCGGCGTCGTGGAGATGATCGTGGGTCTGGCCATTCTCACGCGCTGGACGCGCCTGGGCAGTTACGCCGCCATGGGCTGGCTCGCGGTCATCGCCGTGAACCTTGTGTCCACGGGAATGTTCTTCGACGTGGCCGTGCGCGATCTGGTCATGGCGGTGGCCGCTTACGCTCTCGCCCGTCTGACCGAGGTCCGACAGGCCGCCGCACCCACAGAAGCCACCGGACCGGCTTCGGCAGGAACGTGAGAGCCGTCTCGACCATGGACGGGATCACTCGTCTGACAGGCCTTGAACACGAGCGCGCACGCCGCGAACGTGCGCGATGTCAAAACTGTTTTCACAGGAGGAACGCGTATGAAAAAGCTGGCCAGAACGCTGCTGCTTATCCTGTTGGGGTTAACGGTTCCGGCTCTCGTCCGGGCCGAGACGTGGAAGAGTGTTCCGCTCATTGACACCATGTGCCTGACCAAGGTCAAGGCGAATCCCGACAAGCATCCCACCGAGTGCCTCATCCAGTGCTCCAAGAGCGGCTATGGCATTCTCACGTCCGACGGCACCTACTTGAAGTTTGACGAGGCCGGGAACCGACAGGCTCTCGATGCCCTCAAGAAGACGAAGAAGAAAGACTCCATTCGCGTGACGGTGACCGGAGACCGTCAGGGCGATACGATCAAGGTCGCATCGGTCGCCATCGAGTGATCTGCGGCGGGGAGAGGGCCGCTCGCCCGACGGACTCACGTCGGACGGCGGTCTGTTCTCCCCGATCGAAATGTTGAGCCGGAAATTTTCCGGAACCGAAGGTAAAACGGCCCCGTTTCTGGAGGTGGCTTGACGAGGTGAGTGACGGTTTCCATGCCGCATTGATTGGCGGGGATGGGGCTGACGATGGGCGGGTGAGGTTATGTGGGTTTGATACACATGGGAGTTGCGGGGTCTTCGCATCGGAGTGCGCGCGCCGGCCTGGGCACCGCACGAGCGACCGCGTGCCGAAGTCTCAAGGGAACTTCATCGGCACTTTTCACGTAACAGGTGTGCTATGTTCGGCGATTGGGTATCTCGCCTGTTGGTCAGGGACGGAGGGAGACCTTGAAATTGAGGGGGAGCGGCGCCCTGAGACGATCTCCTTCTCGGTTTCAAATCGGCCGCGCGGCGAAGGGCTGCCGTTTGGGCTGTCGGCCCGCGACGAGCGGTGATCGCTCAGTCATCGAGGTGGAATGACATCGAAGGCTCTCATGCGTACGAGTACCATGATGGGCGAGGCGAAAGCCCCAGGCCCCTCTATGATCTCTCCATGGGGAGGAGCACATGAGGCATGCCTGTCTGCTGTACATCGGAACAGAAGACGGGGTGTTGGTCTTTCACGTAAGTGGGGGGGAGATGGAGCTGATCGGTCGAGGATTGGAAGGACACGCCGTACGCGCGATTGCCCTTCATCCCGAAGATTCCCGGATCGCCTACGTCGCTTGCGGATTGCGCGGCTGGGGTCTCTATCGCACCCTAGACGCCGGGCGTCATTGGGATCTGTTGGGATTCAAAGACCGTTGGGTTTGGGATGTTGTCTTCCATCCCAACGATCCCCAGACGATTTTCATCGGCACCGAACCGCCGATGCTTTACATAAGCCGTGATGGAGGACAGACGTTCGAAGCGTTTGAAGGGATCGATCGGCTCCCCAGTCGCCGGAGCTGGAAGTTCTTTTACGAGCCATTCTATGCCGGGCACATTCACGGGATTACCTTACACCCTCGACAGCCCCAACGCCTCTTCGCGGGAGTGGAGCAAGGTGCGCTCATCTACTCTCACGATGGTGGACGAACTTGGCATGAGGCGCTTGTCGGACACGATCTTCATCGAATCGCCATAGATCCCTCAGATCCTGACCGCATCTTCGCAGGGGCCGGCGAGGGACTCTTCGTCAGCGAAGACGCGGCAAGGACATGGATTCCTGTCGCGCACCTCGAAGGCAAGTACGTGCATGGGATCTACTTCGATCCACATCATCCCGAGAGAATGTATACCTATGTAGCTAAGGATCCCGCACCTCTCTACAAGAGCGAGGACGGTGGCCGAAACTGGCACCCGATGGCTCGGGAATTGCCGGAGAACGGCTCGGCGGACAGCTTCAGCCTGCATCCGGAGTGTCCGGAGCTACTCTTTTACGGCGGAGAGGTCGGTGGCCGGCGCGGACAACTTTTTGCCAGTTGGGATGCCGGGGAGCATTGGGAGATGTTGGGCGGCCAATTGCCCAAGATCTGGAGACTGCGCGTGGGGAAGCCGGTGGAGCGGACCGGGACTCAGTATGGCAATGGGAGGGGCGCATGAAGGATACAAGTAGATTGCTCAGAGGCCTGTGGATCCCCTTCATCCTTTTGCCTCTTCTCTTCGCACAGGAGTTCCCCCACGGTCGTAGAGACATGGCAATACGGGATACCGAGAGGCTCATACTCAGGACGACGGCGGAAGAGGTCTCCTTCATGAGTGGTGGCGAGACACTGTCTGGCATCCTCATGTTGCCGAATACCCCAGGACCTCATCCGGCGATTGTCATGCTCCACGGCAGTGGTCCCACGAGTATCCGAGAGTGGTTGACCGATGCATTTCCGTTTTGGCGTGATCTCGCCCAGTTCTTCTTGGGGAGAAATTATGCCGTACTTGCCTTCGACAAAGCAGGGGTGGGTCGGTCAACGGGCAATTGGCGAACTCGCTCGTTCGAGGATCGAGCCGATGAAGCGATGGCGGCCATTGAATACCTCAGGTCACGAGCGGATATAGATGGGTCGCAAATTGGGCTGATCGGCCATAGCCAAGGTGGGTACATCGCTCAACTGGTGGCCGCGCGTGTGCCTAATCGGGTTGCTTTTGTGATCACGCTGGCGGGTCCTGCTGTCTCGGTCAAGGAGCAGATCTTGGATGATCTGGAGGCGCGGTGGCGGTGCTCTGGGAACTCTCCTGAACTCGTCGCCTTCAAAAGATCAGTCATGCAGGTTCTTCTCACTCTCTACCAGGGGATCTCTCGGATCATCCATATCGGATACGTGAGCCGAATCATCCATTACGATCCGAGTTGCGATCTCGCGAAGATCTCGAAGCCTATGCTGGCCCTCTTCGCCCAGAACGATCCGCTGGTCTATGCGGACAAGAATGCCCGCTTGCTGGAGACCTATTTGAGCCGGTCCAAAAGCCCCGTATGGGTGATCCGGAAGGTCCCTGGAGCAAACCACTTCTTTCAAACCTCCGAGTTTTGCGGCGGCCGCTCGGAGAAGTCCTGGCAATGGAGTGCCGGCTTTTGGGAAGCACTTCGATCCGAAGAGTTCTGGCGTGTCGTTAATGGCCCGATGTCTTGAGGGATACCGCGGACTGCCATGACACAAGCCGGCGTTGCGGTGAGCGTAATGATCCTGTCTCATCCCCCTCTGAGGGGGCAAAAGGCGTTCGCCAGACTGAAGGAGGCGAGAAATGCCGTTGGTGGCTCTCTTCACGTGGCTCATGTTGACCCTTCCCGCGGTCCAGGAGCGGGCTCGGCCGACGCTGCCCCAGGCTGACCGCATACGGATCGCCGAGGCGTTTCGACTGGCTGACGCCCTCGGGGATGAACTTTGGCCCGGCTGGAGCAGAACTCCTTTCGCCATTTTGTTGATCACAGCCGAGCATGAGTTCCTCATTCGGCACCCAAAGCCTCCAAACGATTTCACCCTCATTAGGGAAGATTCCGTTTTGAGATCCAAAATTTGGGTTCGCAAGAGGAAATACGACCTGAATCTATTAGCCACTTTCCCCATAAATGGGATTCCGACCATCGTGGTCGGTCGAGCGGAGAACACCTCAGCGAGAACCTCCACACGCTGGGTCATCACGCTGTTACATGAGCACTTCCATCAGCTCCAGTATTCCCAACCCGAGTATTACACCGAGGTGAACGCGTTGGGTCTCGCCAAGGGAGACCAGACGGGGAACTGGATGCTCAACTATTCCTTCCCGTACGTGAGAGCGGATGTGACGAGAGGATTCTCCGTGTTGTGTCGGTTGATCGAACAGGCACTGTCGGCTCAGACCCAACGGGATTTTGCCCAAGCGCTACGAGCTTACCTTGAGGCTAAAGAGAGATTCTGTTCTCTGCTTGACCCCGACGACTACACGTACTTTTCGTTCCAGGCGTGGCAGGAGGGTATCGCACGCTGGACGGAATACCGCATGGTGGAACTCGCCGCTGCCCAGTATCAGCCGAGTCGCGCGTTCCGACGGCTCGGAGATTACGTTCCGTTTGAGTGGGAGGCACGCGCCATCAAGAACGACTTCGAAAAGGAACTCTTGTCCGTACAACTCGATCAAGCCAAGCGCGTTGCCTTCTATGTCCTGGGAGCAGCGGAGGGGCTTGTGTGTGATCGCATCGATCCGACATGGCGCAAACGATATTTCGAGGAGAAGTTTTCGCTGGATGGCTGCTTTCACAGAAGAAGTTCGGCGACGCAATGATTCGCGATCGTCTCTTCAAAAAAGTCGGGAACTGGCGGTTCACTCGGAGCAACGAGAAGAAACTGCGGAGGGGGTGGGAGGTTCCATGAACGATCCAGGCCTGTCTCAGCGATCGAGCAACACGCCGGTCATTCGAGAAGCGACCGTTGAGGACGCCCTTCCTATTGCACGGGTGTGGGTAGATACATGGAGAAGCGTCTATGCGGGGATTATGCCGGCCGAATATCTGGCCGGCCTCGCCTACGACGAGCGGGCTCAGCGCATACGGGAGATTCTCGAAACGAATGCCGATTTCGGACGCTTTTTCCTGGTAGCGGAGAGGAGAGGGGAGATCGTGGGTTTCGCCTTCGGGGGGCCGGAGCGAACCGGAGACGAGGTTTATAAAGGTGAAATCTACGCCATCTACATATTGCCCGCCTATCAACGGCAAGGACTCGGGCGGAAGCTGATCGGAGCATCCGTCCGAAGACTTCGTCAAGCCGGAGTAGAGACACTCCTGATTTGGGTGCTCTCTGCGAACCCGTACCGGCGGTTCTACGAAGTGCTTGGGGGACAACGCGTGCGGGAACGAGAGGTCGAAATCGGAGGAGTCTCCCTCCCGGCTGTGGGGTATGGATGGTCCGATTTGCAAACCTTGGTGGACCTCTGATTAAGAGGGAGGAGCCGGGAAAGCCGATCGTTACTCGGAGGGCTATCTCGGACCATATCTCATCATTTTGCCCGAGGAGCATCTGGTCGTCGTGAGGATGATCCACTGGCGCGACGGATATGACGAGAAGAAGGATGGGTTTTCTGAGATCTTGGAACTTGCGCCGAAGCTCGTTCGTACATCTTCGGCTCAATGAAGAAGCTCGACCGGGAGGGGAACAATGAACGATCGCGAACTTTTCGTCCGTTTCTGGCAAGATGAAGCGCCTCGGTTTCGACGGGTGCTGGAGGCGCTGCCCGAAGATCACTTGGACTTTCGGCCTCACCAGAGGTCGCGCTCGGCTCGCGAGCTGGCCTGGACGATCGCCGATGTGACGTCGCTGCTGGCGAAGTTTCTCGGCGCGGGAGAAGCTCACTGGGAGTTACGAGCGCCTCCGGCTTCTCTCCATGAGATTCTCTCCGCATACGACCGCGCGGCTCAGGCTGTTGCGCAGGAGCTTGCGAAGGCGGATGATGGTCGCTGGGATGGATGGACGGGCCGGCTGCTGGCTCAAGGCGAGCCGGTTTGGGAAGCGCCTTTTCGCGAGATGGCCTGGGGGTATCTGTTCGACCTGATTCACCATCGCGGTCAACTGAGCGTCTACATCCGTCCGATGGGCGGGCGCGTGCCGGCGATCTACGGCCCGTCGGGCGATTTTCCCGCCGCGTGAAGACGTCGCGCCGGGGAAATTGCCCGTGAATTGACATCCGCTCCGGCCGATGAATGGGGCCACCTGATGGCTCATTGATCGGAGCCCTTCACCCGTTGGGAAAATCACCTTCGTGAGAGGGAGTCGTGCCGGGAGAACGACCGATGCCGAACGGTAGTTCCCATGTGCTCTTCAGACGGCTTGGGGTTTGGGCCGTCCTGTCCCTCATCGCCGTGAGTCCTGGAGGACGGCTCATGTTCAAGACACGCTCGCCGGATGCCGAGACGCCCCTGGCCGCCGTCCACCGATGGTGGACGGCCTGGGAGAGAAAAGACCTCGACCTCATCGGGGCGATGGCCCTGGAGGACTATATCGAGTTCACCGGGAATTCCGATGGCCCCCGACTCGGCCGCGCCACCCTCCTGGAAGTCGCCCGGCGGGCTTTCGCGCGGGCGACGATCCGGCGCTGGGAGGTCAGCGAACCCGTCATCCGGCAGGAAGGCAACGTGGCCGTCGTGGCATATCGGTGGACCGAGCAGGCGACGCTCGAGGGACGAGCGCTATCCCTGCAAGGGATAGCGACTGACGTACTCGTCCGGAGAAAGGGCATGTGGCGCTACCTCTCTCATCACAGCACGCCGCTCCGCCGCACGGAGTGGACGATTGAAGGACACAAGCGGCTCACGCCGCGAGTCTCAAGGGACATGAGGCGTAAAAGGTAGCTACAGCGGGATGAGCCGATGAGGTTGCCGCGTTTCATCGGCAGGAATGAGAAAGCGCACACATGCGTTTCGGAAGAAGGTCAGAACGAACGCCGCGCTCGAAAGTCGTGGCGGCCTTTGCCGCGATCTATTTCATTTGGGGGGCAATCTATCTTGCTATCTGCTCTGCGGTGGAGATGACCCCCGCTTCTCGTCGGATTCATCTCTCATCGGGCGGGCGCAGGGCGATGGCCGAGTGCGGCGCGAGCACTGGCCCCTGCTCGCCATTATCGGCGGGGCCGTTCGGGCGGATTCGATGGCCGTCGTCGGGGGTGTGAGAAGGGGTTGATGTGCGGGTCGGTCGGTGATATACTGGCGGCGACCTGTAGAGTGAAAGCAGGGCGGGGAGGGAGCGTTCCCGTGCTGGAGCCGAAGGTCGCAGAGTTGAGGGCTTGGACTTCGAGATCACGCCTGGTGGGCACGCCGACGTCTGTCAAAGGTCCGGCTTCCTCTGTGCGTGCGCCGAACTCCCGGCGGCTCGAACAGGTGCGCCAGGCATTGCGAGCGCGGCATTACAGCCGCCGAACGGAAGATGTCTATGTAATGTGGATCAAGCGATTCATCTTCTTCCACAAGGTGCGCCATCCGGCCGAGATGGGCGGGCCGGAGATCAACGCATTTCTGTCTCATCTTGCCTTGAAAGAACATGTCAGCAGCTCGACACAAAATCAGGCATTCTCGGCTTTGCTGTTCCTGTACCGCTACGTGCTTGGATGCGAGGTTGGCGAGCTTGGCGATGTAGTTCGCGCCCGTAGGCCGAAGCGGTTGCCAGTTGTTCTGACACGCGAGGAAGTCAAGGCAGTGCTCGGCCACCTTCAGGGCGACAAGCGGCTGATGGCGTCGCTGATGTACGGTGCAGGTTTGCGCTTGATAGAGTGTCTACGGTTGCGCGTGCAGGATATTGACGTCGCTCGCAACGAGATTCTTGTCCGAGACGGGAAAGGCGCCAAAGACCGGGTAACGATATTACCGGACTCGCTGAAGAAAACGCTCAAAGAACATCTGCACAAGGTGAAAGCAGTGCATGAGAAAGACCTTGCCGATGGTTGGGGTCAAGTCCCGCTGCCCGATGCGCTGGCCCGGAAGTACCCGAACGCTTCTCGCGAGTGGCGTTGGCAGTGGGTGTTTCCGCAAGAGCATCGGTGGGCGAATCCCAAAACTGTTGAGCAAGGGCGGCACCACGTTGATGAGTCCATCGTGCAAAAGGCGTTCAAACAAGCGGTCACCAAAGCGGGATTAACCAAGCGAGCAACGTGTCATACGCTGCGGCATTCATTTGCAACGCACTTGCTGGAAGATGGGTACGACATTCGTACGGTTCAAGAGCTTTTAGGACACAGTGATGTACGAACTACGATGATCTATACGCACGTGTTAAACCGAGGTGGTCGCGGCGTAAAAAGCCCAATTGATTCTTCGTGAGCTGTGCATGTTAGACGGAAACCGTATAACACGACAAAGACGTTTCAAGAGAGCCGAAAGAGAATGAAAACAAAGAACTTGACAATTCACCCGTCGATGCGTATTATACCGACAGTTAGTAGTAAACGCGTGTTAGGCGGAAACTATATAAACAATAGTTAGCCCGCCTATCCCCATAATCTGGAACGCAGCGAAGATGATAGAAGCAGCTCAACTCGTTCCATACAGGACATCGAGCGACGATCATGACCTTACTGAGCATCTCAAGGCCAAATTTGCACGCTTGCGAAGTGAACGTTATCCACTATACTTGGCTCTTGAAGAATTCGATGAAATTCTGCGTTGGAAACTGGGCGGTCAATATGGAAGACAGGAAGAAAGGCGGAAAGCAAACACAGAAAACATTATCCGAACGGTTACAGGTGTAGCATTTTCTATAACTCATCCTGACGAAGACTATGAGATAGAGTTGCGACTTGGTATTTTGTGTTGTCTTCGTGGTGTAGGTGTGCCTGTAGCATCTGCGATTCTTGCGCTGGTGTTCCCTGAAAGATACGCTGTGATTGATTTTCGTGGATGGAGACAGATATTCAACGAAGAGAGAACAACATTCTCAATTTCTGATTACAAGCGATACCTTCGTGAGATAAAACGTCTTGCGTCTGAGTTAGGATGGGCTGTGCAAGAAGTTGATCTCGCAATTTGGGAATATGATCGTGCCAAAGGTGGAAAGCTAAACAAATCGGCGGGCTAACCCGCCGCTCCAGCCGACACCGCCTTCGGCGGTGCGGCTGAGCGGCAGGCCGTTAGACGGCCAAGCGAGGTCATGAGAACGGAGTCAAGCCAAACCCTAATGAAAGGAGATCAACGATGCCCAAGTACGTGATCGAACGTGAGCTTCCCGGAGCGGGCAAGCTTTCGGCGCAGGAGCTGCACAGCATCTCGCAGAAGTCATGTGATGTTCTGCGCGGGATGGGGCCACAGATCCAGTGGCTGCATAGCTACGTTACGGATGACAAGATCTACTGTGTGTATATTGCGCCGAACGAAGCATTGATCAGAGAGCACGCGCAGAAAGGCGGCTTTCCGGTCAATCGCGTCTCTGAGATCAAGACCGTGATCGACCCTACAACGGCGGAATAGTTCTGCCCGTTGACGGCGCCGTCTAACAACCGGTTGTAGCGGACGATCCGCTGTGCGGCCCGCCGCTGAACCGGAGTGTTCACCCGACCGCTGGCGGTCGGGTGAACGGGGCGGCGGATGAGCCGTGCTGGTTGCAGCCGCCTGCGGCGGCTGAACCAGCGGATGGAACCGATGACCCTGCGGGTCACGGCTCATCTGCCGCCCCGTTAGACGGTATAGCGGCACAGAAGGAGGAGAATCCATGGCTGAGGAAAAAAAGAAGCGACCGAGAGCTGCCCTATGGTACGGGTACTCCGTCTGCCTGGTCTCCATTGTTGTTTTTCTGATCTCGCTGGCATCGCTGGTGGGCGCCCTTTTCGATCTGAGCGACCCCCTGCACGCGCGTACGGGGAGCTTTGGACAGCGTGAGCCGAGTCTGGCGTCCTTCGAGAACTATAAAATGGACATCCTGAAATCGCCGCAACCGGGGGGTGAGCAGGCATCGAAGGCAACCTATGTACCGGACGATCAGACCTTGCGGGCCATGTACGAGGCCGCCAAGTCTGACAAGATTCAGTCCGTGCGGCTCCAGGCACACCGATCGGTCACAGTGGACGGCCTGCTGATTGCGGTATGCATCGCTCTTTTCGCCGGACACTGGATCTGGCTGCGAAGGCTCAGTAGGGAATGGGAGGCCGCCGTCTAACGAGGCGTTGCAGCGGACGGCGCAAAGGCGGCGCCGCCGCTGAACGCCGGTCGTTAGCTGGCCCGCGTCGGGGCTGCGCAACCACGAAACAATGGGGAGGCGACGCCCTCTCCACTAACGGAAGGAGTTCCGTCATGACAACACGCGTTTTGAAAGTCTGGGCCGCATTTGCGGTCGTCGCTCTGATGGCGTCGGGTTTCCACACAGTTTTCGCCCAGGGCGTGGCAGAGAAGAAGCAGGTGTCTCTATACGACCGGCTGGGCGGGCTCGCGCCGATTTCGGTCATCGTGAGCGACTTCATCGATGCCCTCGTGCCGGATGCCGTCCTCAATGCGAATCCTGCAATCGATGCGGCGAGGAAGCGCGTGCCGGCACCGTACCTCAAGTACCACGTGACCGCACTTGTCTGTCAAGCGACGGGTGGTCCGTGCCAGTACCATGGCCGTACGATGAAGGAAGCACATGCGCACCTCAACATCACAGAGCGTGAATGGGACCGAATGGTCACGATCTTCAAGGAGATTCTCGCGAAGCACAAAGTGCCTGCGAAGGAGGCCGAGGAGCTCCTTGCGATCGTTGGCTCGACCAAGGCTGACATCGTCGTGGCCAAGAGCGGCCAGTAGCAGAGGGTGTAAGGCCAGCTAACAACGGCATGCAGCGGACGGTCGTTCCCGCGAGCCAGCTCGCGGTTCCGCCCGCCGCTGATCCGCCATGCCGAGACGCCCCTGGCCGCCGTCCACCGGTGGTGGACGGCGTGGGAGAGAAAAGACCTCGACCTCATCGGGGCGATGGCCGAGTGCGGCGCGAGCACTGGCCCATGCTCGCCATTATCGGCGGGGCCGTTCGGGCGGATTCGATGGCCGTCGTCGGGGGTGTGAGAAGGGGTTGATGTGCGGGTCGGTCGGTGATATACTGGCGGCGACCTGTAGAGTGAAAGCAGGGCGGGGAGGGAGCGTTCCCGTGCTGGAGCCGAAGGTCGCAGAGTTGAGGGCTTGGACTTCGAGATCACGCCTGGTGGGCACGCCGACGTCTGTCAAAGGTCCGGCTTCCTCTGTGCGTGCGCCGAACTCCCGGCGGCTCGAACAGGTGCGCCAGGCATTGCGAGCGCGGCATTACAGCCGCCGAACGGAAGATGTCTATGTAATGTGGATCAAGCGATTCATCTTCTTCCACAAGGTGCGCCATCCGGCCGAGATGGGCGGGCCGGAGATCAACGCATTTCTGTCTCATCTTGCCTTGAAAGAACATGTCAGCAGCTCGACACAAAATCAGGCATTCTCGGCTTTGCTGTTCCTGTACCGCTACGTGCTTGGATGCGAGGTTGGCGAGCTTGGCGATGTAGTTCGCGCCCGTAGGCCGAAGCGGTTGCCAGTTGTTCTGACACGCGAGGAAGTCAAGGCAGTGCTCGGCCACCTTCAGGGCGACAAGCGGCTGATGGCGTCGCTGATGTACGGTGCAGGTTTGCGCTTGATAGAGTGTCTACGGTTGCGCGTGCAGGATATTGACGTCGCTCGCAACGAGATTCTTGTCCGAGACGGGAAAGGCGCCAAAGACCGGGTAACGATATTACCGGACTCGCTGAAGAAAACGCTCAAAGAACATCTGCACAAGGTGAAAGCAGTGCATGAGAAAGACCTTGCCGATGGTTGGGGTCAAGTCCCGCTGCCCGATGCGCTGGCCCGGAAGTACCCGAACGCTTCTCGCGAGTGGCGTTGGCAGTGGGTGTTTCCGCAAGAGAACAGATGGAGGAACCTGAGGACAGGTGACGAAGGGCGCCATCACGTTGATGAGTCCATCTTACAAAAGGCGTTCAAGCAGGCAGTTGAGAAGGCAGGGCTGACCAAGCGAGCGACGTGCCACACGCTGAGGCATTCATTTGCCACGCACTTGATAGAGGCCGGCTATGACATTCGCACCGTGCAAGAGCTTCTTGGACACAAAGACGTGCGGACGACGATGGTCTATACCTATGTGCTGAACCGGGGTGGGAGAGGTGTGAAAAGTCCGGTCGATGCCTTGTGAGCGAAGACGCTTTGCGTGTTATACGGTTTCCGTATAACATGGCGAGGATTTTCTTGAAGGAACGGAATATGATGAAAACAGAGAACTTGACAATCAAGGTGCCGATGGGTATTATGCCGACAGTTAGTGGTAAATGCGTGTTAGGCGGAAACCAGATAAACAATAGTTAGGCCGCTCAGGAGATACCAATGTTCAATCGCAGACACTGGCACACAAATGACCAGTCTCACGGCCATCACGATACGCATAATCACACGCACGGCACAATCGACCCAGCACTGCTCACCACTCAGCGTGGCATTTGGGCTGTCAAATGGTCTCTCATCGGCTTGGCTGCTACGGCTGTATTTCAGGTGGTCATCGTCTTCTTTTCGGGTAGCGTGGCGCTGCTTGCCGACACGATACACAATTTTGGCGGCGCGACAACAGCACTTCCTCTATGGCTTGCGTTTACCCTGGCGCGGCGACAACCCTCCCGCCGTTTCACTTACGGTTATGGGCGTGTGGAAGACGTAGTGGGAGTTATCATCGTACTGACCATCTTACTCAGCGCGGTTGTCGCAGGGTATCAATCGGTTGACCGTCTTTTGCATCCCCAACCCGTTCAGCATCTGTGGGCTGTTGTCGTTGCCTCCATTATTGGTTTCGCAGGCAATGAGCTCGTGGCGGATTTCCGCATTCGGGTAGGTAAACAAATCAACAGCACCGCTCTGGTTGCAGATGGTTACCATGCCCGTGTAGATGGCTTGACCAGTTTAGGGGTGTTGCTCGGCTCAGTGGGTGTCTGGCTCGGTTATCCCTCAGCAGACCCAATTGTAGGCTTGCTCATCACAATTGCTATACTGGGCATTGTTTGGAAGTCGGGGAAGGCAGTTCTTACCCGCTTGGTGGACTGAGTTGACCCTGAAGTGATTGATGCGATTAGACACGCCGTGAATCATACGCAAGGTGTACGCGATGTTACCGAGGTGCGGGCGCGCTGGTCAGGTCATCGTTTGTACGCCGAAGTCAATCTTGCCGTAAGTCCCGAACTGTCGGTTGTCGAAGGGCACGCAATTGCAGTCGAAGTCAGACATCAACTCCTGCGTCACTTGCCCTACCTTTCGAATGTCACTATTCATGTTGACCCGACGAATCACTCAGGGGAAGAACACCATTGTATAGCAGAGCACACGCACGAAGGTTTGGCTACTCACTCGCACCCGTAGGCAAGTAAGGTGGTCACCTTGCAAACCACAGGCGGCCTAACACCGGGTTGCAGCCGACGTTGCTCCGCTGTGCTCCGCAACGCGGCTGAACCCGACCGTTGAGCCAAATACAAACCAAACATGCGAAGGAGGATGACATGAAAAGAACATTGACGGTTGTGGGAGTAGCGGCTGCCTTAGCCGTTACATGCGCGATCGGATTTGCGCAAGGCCAGCAACGGCAGCCAAAAAAGAAAACACTGATCTTTGTCCCCGCAGACAAGGCGACCTTCAAGGAAGTGGTTCCAGGCATTTCCAAGGCTGTCCTCTGGGGGGACCCTGACAAGGGGCCCTACGGCGCGTTTACCAAGTTCGTGCCGGGATTCGACGCGGGGATGCACACGCACACGAACGATGTCTGGATCGTGGTTCTCAAGGGTGCTTTCCTGTACAAGGACGATGCTGGAGAGAAGCGGGTCGGGCCGGGCGACTTCATCCGGATTCCAGGCAGGCACAAGCACCGGAGCGGCGGGGACGCGAAAGAGGGTGCGCTCTTTTACGAAGAATCGTCCGGCAAGTTCGACTTGGTGCCCGCAAAGTAGGGGCTGACATTACCCCTCATGTCTTCTCGAACTTTGGCCTAACACGGGGATGGAGCCGACCCGCAGACGCTCACGGTTCATCCCTGGCGTTAGGCGGCATTCCAGGTACCGGAGGAGGAGCGCGATGAATGATCCACGGCAATCGGTGATGGACCTTCTTCTTGGACGATGGCGGAGTCAGATTCTCTACGCCGGCGTCAGACTGGGGGTCTTCGAGGCCCTGGGTGCCGGACCTAAGAGAGCTGATGAGGTCGCGTCTGAGCTTAAGCTCCATGGGCCGCACACCTACCGGCTGTTGCGTGCTCTCGCCAGCCTGGGGCTTCTGAGCGAGGATCGAGACCGCTCGTTCTCGCTCACAGCCTCGGGAGAATTCTTGCGGGCGGATCATCCTCAGAGCCTGCGGGGCATCACGCTCTTGGAGGAAGGCCCGGAACATTACGCCGTCTGGAAGCACCTGTGTGCTCTCGTTCGTGAGGGGGGACCAGACGGCTTCGTCCGGGAGTTCGGCCGCCCGATCTTCGTCCATGCCGTTGAGGATCGCGGTTATAGTGCGGTCTTCAACGACGCGATGAGCAGTCTCTCGGGTGGTGAAACGACGATGGTCCTGGAGGCGCTGGCCACGTACGATTTCTCCACGATCTCTCACGTCTGCGATGTCGGGGGCGGGCACGGCCATCTGCTCTGCAGCCTGCTGGCGAAGCATCCTCATCTTCGGGGCACGGTCTTCGAACTGCCGAGCGTCATTGAGCAGGGGGAGTTGCTGTGGGCCGAGAAGATGAACGTCGCCAGCCGCTGCGAATACGTTGCGGGCGACATGTTCGCAGAGGTTCCGGGTGCTGACGCTTATCTCCTGAAGCACATTCTCCACGACTGGAACGATGCGGATTGTGAGCGGATCCTCTCGAACATCCACACAGCGGCACCGGCGAATGCCCGAGTCTTCGTCGCCGAGTATGTGGTGCCTGGACCGGACGCTCCGCACTTTGCGAAGCTGTTCGACATTCACATGATGTGCGCGACGGGTGGTCGGGAGCGCACGGAGGAAGAATATGCCGGCCTCTTTGAGCACGCCGGGTGGAGATACCGCACCACATGGTATCCGCCTTCGAAACTCATGGGAGTTGTGGAGGCGACGAAAGCGTAGCTCGTGTGGATGCTCGATAGGCCGCCTCTACCGCCCGCTCGGCGAGCCGTTCGGCGGCCCGCGAACAAAGAGAAAAGATGTCCACACTGGTAGGCCGGAGGCATCCCCATTTCGGGGGCGACCATGTCCAACTTTTGGGGTGCACCTCTTGCGGGTGTGATCCGGGATCGGCGATCGAAGCCCCTACAGCTCGCCGCCGTTGTAATTGCGAGTGCTGGCTTGATCCGGTGGGCCGACGTTCATTTTGGTTATGCTTGGGTCCGCGAGTTGTTTCCCCAAAGCTCAGGGGTTCTCCCCGTGGTGGTGGCCGAACTGGCAGCCCTTCTCTGGTACGTGCTGCCGGTCGCTGGTGTGGTATGCCTTCTCCACGGGCGGGAGAGGGTGTGGAGGGAACTGGGGCTCGTTGGGAATGTGGGGAGGGCCGTTGGATATGCGATGGCGTTCAGCTCACCCATGTTGTTTGGGTACGCGTGGGCCGGTCGGGCGGTGGAAGTCTCGGTGGTGCCCCTTCTGGTTTTGGCGCAGTTTCGCGCGGCGTTTCGGGAGGAGGTGTTCTACCGGGCGTTTCTTTTCGGTCAACTTTTCCGCCATGGGCGGTGGGGGTTCGTTCCTGCCGCCGGGTTGAATGCCCTGATCTTCGCGTTCGGCCACCTTTACCAAGCTTCTACCCCGCTTCAGGGCGCGGCGATCTTCGCCGTGACGTTCGTGGGAGCGGTTTGGTTCGCTTGGCTTTTTGTCGCGTGGCAGTATGAGGTGTGGCTTCCGGTGGCGTTGCATTTCTTCATGAATCTCTGGTGGGAACTGTTTCGCATGGGTGAGACGGCGTTTTCCGGGTCTTTGGGGGTCGAGGTGCCGCGCGTGCTCACGATAGTGGCGAGCGTGGCTTGGACTGTGGGGATGGTGCGGCGCCGGGGGGGTGTGGCTCTTCCACCGGGCAGCCTATGGTGGCAGCGGATGCGGGAGGGGCATCGAGACGTGGGTTCATGAGACTTCGGGCAGTTGCTGTTTGTGACACAGGGCGGTGGCATTCCACCGTGCCAGGATCCGGGATGAGAGGGGGCCGTTTTTCGAGCAAACGAGGCGTTGAAATAAGGTGCCGGGACGGCTGCTCCGAACGAACGGAGCGTCGCCTACGGATGGGATGCGCTCCTGGGCCGAGAATGTGGCTCAGCTCGAGAGGGCTGAGGGACGTGAAGTCCGGCAGCGGGTCGAGGGGAGGGAGTCAGACGGCCGCCCCTCGCCTGAGGGGGAAAAGACGGCTACAATTGGCGGTGGCGAAGGTTGATCGCATCGCCTGCGAGGGGGGAGAACGGTGACCCCATCGTCGGGAGAAGTGACCGAGTTGCTCATCCGGTGGAGCAACGGCGATCGGACGGCGCTCGACCGATTGATGCCGCTCATCTATGACGAGTTGCGCCGGCTGGCTCGTCACTACATGCGGCGCGAGCGTCCGGGTCACACGCTGCAAACGACAGCGCTGGTTCACGAGGCATATCTCAAGTTGGTAGACCAGACCAAAGTCCGCTGGCACAACCGCGCTCACTTCTTTGGCATCGCTGCGAATCTGATGCGCCAGATCCTCGTCCAACACGCCCGCCGTCGCCATGCGGCCAAGCGGGGAGGCGCTCGCTCCTCGGTGTCTCTTGAGGACGCGGTGGGTTTGTCCGAGGAGCCCGTGGTGGATCTCGTCGCGCTCGACCAGGCCCTCATCCGCCTGGACGCGCTCGACCCTCAGAAAAGCCGGATCGTGGAACTCCGATTCTTTGGCGGGCTGACGGTGGACGAGACGGCGGAAGTCCTGGGCTTGTCGCCTCGCACGGTCAAACGCCAGTGGCGCGTGGCCAAAGCCTGGCTCTATGACCAATTGCGGAATGCGGATTGCGGATTGCGGATTGGAGAAAAAGAAACATGACCCCAGAAGAAATGAAAGCCAGGACGCGCGCGTTTGCATTGAGGATAATCAAGCTAGTTGAAAGTCTGCCGCAAACACCGACGGCCAAGGTGCTCGGCGGCCAGTTGTTGCGTTGCGGAACATCGGTTGGTGCCAACTACCGAGTCGCTTGTCGGGCCAAATCCACCGCCGATCTCATTGCCAAACTGGGCATTGTCGAGGAAGAGCTGACGAATCCATCTACTGGATTGAGTTGCTTGTGGAGGCTGGCTTGCTGAGACAGAGTCGAGTGGCAGATCTCTTGGATGAGGCGAACCAAATTCTCTCTATCGTTGTGTCGTCAATCAACACGGCCAGAGGCAGCAAGCGATGAATCAAAAATCCGCAATCCGAAATCCGCAATCCGCAATCGTATGACGCCGGAACGCTGGAAACAAATCACGGACCTGCTGCACGCGGCTCTGGAACGCGAGCCCGAGGAGCGCGCGACGTTCCTGGATCAAGCCTGCGCGGGGGATGCCGAGTTGCGCCGGCAACTGGAGGCGCTACTGGCCGCCGACGCACAGGCCACGAACTTCTTGGAGGAGCCGGCGATTGTCGCCCACGGCGACTCGCTGTGGATGGAGGAAGAAACTCCGTTGCCCGCAGACGATCAACCCGACTCCCTGGTAGGGCAGCGGATCGGGTCGTACCAAATCCTCGATGAGATCAGCCGGGGCGGGATGGGCGTCGTCTATCGGGCCAGGCGCGCCGACCGGGAGTACCAAAAACAGGTGGCCATCAAAATCGTGAAGCGGGGCGTGGATACAGACGCCGTCGTCCGTCGCTTTCGCCGCGAGCGGCAGATTCTGGCCAGTCTGGATCACCCGAATATTGCCAAGCTGCTCGACGGCGGCACAACCGACGATGGGCTGCCTTACTTTGTGATGGATTATGTGGACGGGCTTCCCATTGATGTCTACGCGGACCGGCAGAAGCTGTCCATACAGGAGCGATTGAAGCTTTTTCGCACCGTCTGCTCGGCCGTCCACTATGCCCATCAGCACCAGGTCGTTCACCGGGACCTGAAGCCGAGCAACATTTTGGTGACCGCCGAGGGCGTGCCGAAGCTGCTCGATTTTGGCATCGCCAAGGTGCTCGATCCGGAGCTGTACGCGCAAACGGTGGAATCCACGCCGATGGTGCGGCCCATGACGCCGGAGTATGCCAGCCCGGAGCAGGTGCGCGGCGAAGCGGTGACGCCGGCCAGCGATGTCTACTCGCTGGGCGTGCTCTTGTACGAGCTGCTCACCGGACGCCGACCTTACCGACTGACGGGTCGTTCGCTGTCGGAGCTGGAGCGGGCCATCTGCGAGCAAGAGCCGGAAAAGCCGAGCCGTGTCATCGGTCGCGCCGAGGAGGTGTCCGGCCCTGAAACTCCTTCCCCGCTGAGGCCTGAATCCGTGCGTCGGATGCGCGAGGAAGAGCCTGAGAAGCTCCGCCGACACTTGGCCGGTGATCTGGATGCCATTGTGCTCAAGGCGCTGCGCAAGGAACCGGAGAAGCGGTATGCCTCGGTGGAGGCGTTCTCCGAGGACATCCGGCGGTATTTGGAAGGCCAGCCGGTGCTGGCCCGTCGAGGCACGCTCCGCTATCGAATGGCCAAGTTCATCAGGAGAAACAAGGTCGGCGTGATCGCCGCCGCCTTCTTTGTGGCGCTGCTGATCGCGCTCTTGATGACCCTCTCCGCGCTTCTTCGACAAGAGAAGGTGGCCGATCAGGCCATCGAGTCGGTCGCCGTCTTGCCTTCCGAGATCACGTCGCTCGCCGTGCTGCCATTTGCATCGCTCGCGGCTGAAAGTCGAAACGAAGCACTTGAGCTGGGGATGACCGATACGCTGATCACCAAACTGACCGCTATACGGCAAATCAGGGTGCGGCCAACGAGCGCGGTGCGCAAGTACACCGAGCGTGAGCAAGACCCGTTCGCCGCAGGTCGAGAACTGCGAGTGGATGCGGTGCTGGATGGGAGCATACAGAAGTCGGGTGACCGAATCAGAGTGACGGTGCGGCTGTGGAACGTAAAGGACGGGACACCGCTGTGGGCAGGACAGTTCGATGAGAAGTTCACGGACATCTTTTCCCTTCAGGACGCGGTCTCCGAAAAAGTGATTACAGCCCTCAAGATTCAAATGACGGCGGCCGAGCGGGCACGAGTCTATCGTCGCTACACCGAGAACGCCGCGGCCTATGAGCTGTATATGCGGGGACGGTGGCATCTTTACCGCTACACGCAGGAGGGGACGCTGGCAGCGGTAGCGGCGTTCGAAGAGGCGCTGCGACTTGATCCCAACGATGCCCTGGCGCACGCGGGCTTGGCCCTGGCCAGCGCCCAGATGCGCTTACGCTTTGCCCGCGAAGCAGAAGTCAAACGGTGGAGTGAACGGGCCAAACAGGAAGCACACCGCACCCTGGAGTTAGATCCCAATCTGGCCGAGGCACACCTGGCGCTGGCGGCGATTTATCGCCACACAGAGTTTGACTGGGAACGAACGATTGAAGAAAGCCGTCGGGCGCTGGAACTCAATCCCAACCTTGATCTGCCTCACTTCTATCGCGCGGTGGCGTTTTACCATCTGGGCTTGCTGGAGCTTGTGGATCGCGAACTCCAAGCGGGCATCGCCATCAATCCAGAGAATCAAGTCGAGCCGCTGCGGACGCGGGGCGTCACCGCTCTGCTCAGCGGCCGATATGCCGAAGCGGTGCCGCTGCTGGAGGAGGTGGAGCGGTTGAGCGATCAGCCCCTCTCCGATTCGTGGCTGGCCCAAGCCTACTATTATTCCGGTGAGCGGGCGCGGGCCGAGAGAATACTTGAGACACTGAGCCGGTCCTCCTCAGCGTCGGCGGCCTCGCGGGCTCAAGCGACCCTGGCCAGTTTTCTTGCCGCTCGTGGCGAGCGAGCGCAGGCGAAAAAACGGCTGCGGGCCGTCGCCGCCAGAGCGTACATGGATCACCACGTGGCGCATAGCCTTGGTGCGGCCTATGCCCAACTAGGTCAGCCTGGCGAAGCCCTCCGTTGGCTTCGCCAAGCCGTGGACACGGGCTTTCCGTGCTATCCCTGGTATGCGCGCGATCCACTGCTCCAGCCGCTGCGTGGCGACCCGGAGTTCCAGCAGTTCATGGAGGATTTGCGGAAGTCGTGCGAGGCAGCCAAGGCTCACTATGCGCCCGCCGGGCGATAGGAGGTGGCTGTCTCCGCGTGCTCTTCGTTGATGATCTGAGTCTCAGAGAGAACAACGCAGCTCAGGCGACTTCCCGCTTCCCCGGAAGGGCATCAGGACATGGCGCCGTCTCTACCGACAGAGCTGAGCCGGCTCGTAGAAGACTCCATGTGGAGCCCCCCCGCCGGGATAGGCGTAGGAGGCCACCACAGCCTGCGTAGTCATATCGATGACGGCGACCCCAGGCGCCGCTCCCCCTACGACTGCCACATACGAGAAGCGGCCGCTCTGGGACATCGCGTTGTGCTGGGTTCCTGTTCCACTCAACATCATGAGACTCACGGAACGAGCTTCGAGAAGGTCAATGATCGCGCTCTGTGCCGGGCTCCCACCGTGTGATACGACCAACCAACGGCCCGTCGGCGAGAGCTGCATCGTTGTCGGCCGTGGGCCCACTCCGATTTCACCCAGGATGGCCGGCGTTTCGAGGTCCAAGAGCTTCACCTTATCCTCTCCTTGTAAAGTCACGAAGCCGATCTTGCCGTTGGGTAATGTGACGATATCGCTGGGAGTATTGCCCACGTTGAGAGTCCATTTGATTGCTCCGGTGCGAGCGTCCAGAGCCGCGACTTGGTTGACCCCTTGGTTTGCTGCTAGAAGCGTCTGCCCGTCTTGTGTTACCCAGGGGGCATGGGTTCGGGCCTCTGGCGGACCGGTCACAAACTCTGCGACCAGCGTATCTGTCGCTGTATCAATGACACCAATTTTGTTAGTGCCAAACTCCGCCACATAGACGAACTTCCCGTCCGGACTCTGAGCCGTGTGATGAGGCAACGGGCCTGTCGGGATCGTGGCCACAACGCTCAGGCTCGATTTCGAAATGACCGAGACTGTGTTGCTGCGCTCGTTGGCCACGTAGACCTTCCCCGTGTCAGGGGGAGCCTGAATTCCAATCGGCCTCGTTCCCACCGCAATGGTGGTGATGAGGTTGCCCGTGGCCGCGTCGAACACGGCCACGTCGTTCGTGGTGGTGTTCGTCACCCAGAGCGTACCAATGGCGCGGGGTAGCTCTTGAGGTTTCGCGGCAGTGGGCCCAGCCCAAGCGATGCGGCTAAGCTCGACGGTGTTTTTGCCGGCGCGGAGTGGCGTATCCCCACCCATCAGTGTAACGAACAAACTCAACATCGTGAAAATCCTGAACGCTTGCTTTTTCATAGGTCCTCCTTTTGGTCTTTTTGAGGCGACGGTGGAAGCTCACCGGCCGCCGGGTTTCACTTCGGTGGAATCGGTCTCGCGACCAACGGCTTCCCCACCATGTCGTCTCTGTTTAGTAATGTGCAATTTCGGCCAAAAGGGGGCCACGCCATGCGAAATTTTTTGACCCCCACGGTTCCGGGCAGGGAGATGGTGAGTCGGGTCGTGCAGCGCATCACGACCGATGAGCGCCCGAGCCATCGAGCCCTGAAGGGGTGCCACAGCTATCCTGAAGGCAACTGTCGCTCTGAGCCAACGCATGATAACCCTAAACAGGAAAGGGGGGCCGGAGCCGGAGAAGGAAGGATGCGAAATTTGGCGAGCGTGGGAAGGAATGTAGGGGAGATTTTTCGGATTCGGGAGTGAGCGGGGTTCCCATGCGATCTGGAGAGCGTGTGGGGTGCCCGGAGCGGCAGGCGGGCGGAGGAGCGGGCGATTCGGCGATGAGGGAGGTCGTGGCCTGTTGGGGCCGTGGGAAGGGGGAAAGAATTTCACAAGATATTGTGAAAAAATGGTCGTCCGGGTGTGGGGGGATGGGTAAAATGATGGGCGAGCGTAGGGTTCGGCTCATTGGGCAATCTACGTCCGATAAAGCAAAAGTCTGAAAGTGACCACCCCGCCATCCACACCTTTGACTTGGAGAAAACACCAGAACAAGCACTTGATTCTTGCCCTCGGGGTTCCCACACGATTTGGAGACCGCGCTTGGCATCCGCACGTGGGGAGCCCTGGCCAAAGGGGTCCCTCTTCGGCGGCGGGCGTTTTGGGAAGGTCGTGAGAAGTTTTGTTTTGTGTGACAGGGGCAAAAAGAATCGGGATGATTTTCGGGGGCTTGAGGCGGGATTGTGAAGTTATTGGTGTTCAATAGGTTAGGAGGCGGGCGAATTTTCGCGTGTTTTACATTTTTCGCTTTCTGACAGAGCGTTGACAAGGCGTTGACGCTTTTTGGGCAGGCGTTGACAGGACGTTGACAAGACGTTGACAAGACGTTGACAGGGCGTTGACACCCTCCGGGCGGGCGTTGACAAGACGTTGACAAGGCGTTGACAGGGCGTTGACACGGCATTGACGGGGCGTTGACACCGTTTACTTGACCATTGACTTTTTGGGCGAGATGGAGTAAAAGAAGGGCGAACGTGTCCAAATCGGCTTGGTGTTTGACAACCTGGAGGTCCTGGTTTTGGGAGGGGGGGTAAGGGGGGGTATCACCGGAAGGCTAAGATGTGGGGATTCAGAGGGTTAGGTCGAAACATCGGTCCCTTCATGGCCCTTCAGATGGGGGCCGAAGCCCGAGGGGGTATGGGGGTTATCACTTTCG